>CAYLLN010000086.1:0-27517 GCA_964384375.1 uncultured Pirellulaceae bacterium | reverse complement strand
GTCATTGAGGTCCGAGAACCCGCGAACGGAACCGTCTGCAAACAGAATGTTGCAGCTCTTGCGATGGACGGTCGCGAACTGGCGATAGTCTTGCAGGCAACTCCGCCATACAGGCCACCAAGCGGGCTTGCCCGGAACGGAGAGCCCGCTGGGCGGATTAAGCGTGGCCGGCAGCACCGGGCCACGAGTGACCGGGCCGACGAGCGGGGTTCCTGCGGGGAGGTCGTTCAACTCGACCGAAAGAATCGTGTCAGAAAGTCCGCCGTCACCGAGCAGCGGGATCAGATTGGCCGGCGTCGTTGAGGTATCGACGTCGGGCCGCTTGAGCGGACCCTTGGAACTGACCCGGTCGAGAAAAGCGGGCGTTGCACATCCGGCCTTGCCGTTGCGGATGTTGCCAAAGTTGTCGAGTAGATATTCGTTGCGAACGAAGTACCACGAGGCGGTGTAGTTGGTATTGAACCCCTTGAGCAGCACCTCGTTTTTGACGTATTCGCCGCGGGCGGGGTTGGCAGTGGCAGTGTCACCCCCTGAAAACGGCTTGCCGCTGATCGAATCGTCGGCGATATAGCGGCAGGCGTTGTAAAGCGGGGAGCCATCTGGCAGCTTGCTAGGTGGCGGGCCCACCACGCTCACGCACTTCGACGTGGCAATGAACAACGGGGAAGTCGTGTCCAGTGAAAGCGCCTGCTCAATCGCCTCGGCGCCGCGGGCGGGATTGGACGGGCAGAGCTGCTTGCCCACCGTGAAATTGAGCTTCACTAAGTCGGCTACCCAACCAACTTCCGTGATCGCTCCGTCACGCAGCCAGTCAAAGCCTCCCGAGGAAAACGCTTCCTTATGCTGCTCCGCATACGTGTGGAAACCTTGCCCGAATTGGCGGAGGTTGCTCTTGCAAGCGGTGTCACGAGCCGCTTCGCGGGCGAGACCGATCGCGGGGAGAAGCAGCGCGACGAGCACACCGATAATCGCGATCACCGCCAGCAATTCGACGAGCGTAAAGGCTGGTCGAATGCCAGTTTGATGCGGTCGGTGCAAGTTGCATGCGGCCATGCTGGCGTTCTCCTCGGACAGGTGCAAAGAAAAATCTGGTTCCAATGTCGCCACGCAAATAAAGCGGGCGTGATCGACTGGTAAACTTCCTGTGAGTGTTGTGTTAAGGAATCGCGCAGACCGCCGAGGCCGTGCTTTGATTCGGTTCGATTCGTGTGAGGTGCTGCCGTGTTGACGAGCGATAGTGAAGGTCGTTCAGCCAATGCGGCCCAGAGTAGGCAGCGTTTGTTAGCGCAACGTGGAAAGAGCGCTAATCTTTCAGGTGCGAGTAGCCCAAATTGCAGAACATTGGGCTGTATTACCGCGCAGGGAAATTCCAAACTCTTTCCACTGCTTCTTCGGGCAGCTACTTCCGCAGGTCGAGAGCGGCTACTTCACGCTCGTTGCGAACATACAGCAGTCCGCGATGCAATGCCGGAAAGGAATAGCTTGGGGCGGCGAATACCGGCTCCTTCGTCTGGGAAACGACGGTAAGTTCCCGCGAATCGAGGCGGGCGGAAGCGAGGTTTCCTTGGGTACCGAGGATGAAAAAGTGTCCGTCGGCCGCAATCATCGCTCCCCGTTCGAGTTCGCGCAGACCTTTCCACCGCAATGCGCCCGTTTTTAGCTCGATGCAGCGAAACGTGTCGTCCAGAGCGGCGAAACCGAAGATACAACCATCAGCCGCAACGAGCGGGTTGTATTGACTGTCGAAGTTGCGGCGTTTATCGCGCCACAGCTCCCGATAAGAGCCGTCGGGCTGAATCTGGAGGCACAAGCTTCCGAGCGCGTGGCCAGAGACGAATACGATGTCGCCCACGACAATGGGGGAAGTGGCGTTCACAAACTCGGGATTGTTTGCGCGGAATTTGACTTCCCAATACTGGCTGCCGGTTTGCGGATCGAGCGCCACGAGCCCCTGCGGCGTGAACACGAAGACGAACTCGCGGCCATGAATCGTCGCCGCACAGGGAGTGGCGTAGCTGGCGTCGTGGTCCGTCGTTTGCCAAAGCGTTTCTCCCGTGGCAGCATCCAAGGCGATGATGCCAGCTCCCACGTCTTTCGCGCCCAAATTGAGAATCAGGCGGCCAGAGGTCAACAGCGGGCTGCCGGTCACGGGAAAGAAACCCTGCTGCGAGAGGCCGTAGTCCTTCCACAATTCGCGATTCCAGACGAGGGTGCCGTCCGACCGTTGGAGGCAATAGAGGTTCCCTTCCGTGCCGCAAGCGTAAACATAGTTGCCGGCCAGAATCGGCGTCGCGTAAGGGCCACTGCTGTAGTGTGTTTTGCAGCGGTAATTTGTGGGATGGCGAAACTCCCATCGCGGCTTGCCCGTTGCCGCCGCAAAGCAGGAGACTACTTCGTCCGGGCCGTGATTGACCTCGCCCGGCTGCAGGTCGTCGGGAATCGACGCGACAGAATCCTTGACTGGCCGGTGAAAGACCACCAAGTCATCTCCCTCGGCGACCGGCGAACTGTATCCCTCACCGATGCTCGCCCGCCAAACGACGCGAGGCCCTGTAGCCGGCCAAACGGGATTGAGCCCGAACTCGCTGGAAGTACTGTTGTGTTGCGGCCCGAGCAGATTCGGCCAGCCAAACTCACTCGTGCTAGCGCCGGGAGGAGTCGCAGTTGCGATCGTATTGTGATCAGAACCAATGACTTCGACCGTGGAATTCCCCGGATGGCGCGGTCGCACACTGGCCCACACGACGCCTGCCGCCAGGATGCCAAGGGTAATCACCCCGAGGGTGCGGTACGCGACGTGCGAAGTTGTCTGTCGTTGCGGTGTGATCGTCTGATCCATGCGGCTCAGATTACCGCCGAAGATGAAGAGTTGGCTCGTCTTCACGGGGAATTAACCGTCTTGGCCCTTGAATTCATCGGTGAAACCAAGGTCTTGGGGCGGAAATAGAATGCTTACGAATCCGCATATCCCCACTCTTCGAAACACCGTTGCCATCGCGTTCTCACCGCTTCCTTCCACGGTAACTCAATCTCCGTGAACCTGTTCCGCTCGTAGTTGCGGATCGTGCCCAGGTACTCTTGCACGGTTGGTTCGGCTTCGGCAAAGTCCGGCAGGCCGAGTGCTTCGTAGGTTGTTCGCAATTGGCCAATCGGATCGGACACGAGGTCAGAGTAACGCAACTCATGCAGTCGGCCGGGCGGGATCAGATGCCGATCCTCGAAGTACGCGTCATAGATTTCGGCGTACTCGGCGAGCGTTCGCTCCTCAACGCCCTCGTGGTCGGGTTGCTGCAGCGTCCACCAGGGGATCACTTTCTTGGTCGTGTGAACGGCGGACTGATAGACCTCGTAAGGATGCCGGTGAATGTGGACGAAGCGGGCATCGGGAAACGCCTCCAGCAGCAGTCGCACACGGCCGGTGTGGGCCGGCGACTTGAGGACGAGCGTTCGTGGACCGTGCTGGTATGTCAGCTTCTGAACGAACGACCGCAAGGCCGCTTTCCAACGTTCCTGCTCCTCACGGCTGATACGGCGGAGCGTCAGGTACTTTTCGTATTGTTCAGCTCGCCGCGGAAACGTCCAGAGAAGCACGAACGACATTTGCGTGAGGCAATTGAGCGCAAACTCGTCCTCCTGCGGATCGTTCAGGTCCATCTTCACGTTGTCCTGCGGTCGCCTCTCCGGCAGAAATCTGGACAGGACGCTGCGGTTGAACCAGCCGGTGGTCAGGAATGTGTGCGGATAAAAGACCTCGAAGAAATCGGGATAGGCCAGCCGCCGGTCACGGGCGAGCAGATTGTGCAAGTGCGTCGTGCCGCTCCGCCAGATGCCCAGGACAAAGAGCGGCGGCTCTGGCTTGGCCGCCCGAATGGCAGCGTCGTAGCGCCAGCGCTCGATCCAGTAGAAGAGCGAATTCTGCAGGCTGGCGCTCGTGATCGCGCCGGCCCGAAACCAGTACGGCCAATCGACCGCGAAGCGATTGGCCGCGAGCAGGCGCAGCCAATCTCCGGTAGTAATGCCGCAGAGAGCGCCGGGGCCGAAATGCGTTGCGAAGGTATCCTGCCAGGCCATGTTGCACCTCTTTACCCGCTAAGCGGCGATCGGGCCAGTTTCAGACGCGCGAGGCTGCGCTACATTTCCGAATTCCGCAAGGGCCTGGCGCGAAGTTGCGAGTAGTTGATGCATCACGCACTTTGGCTGCCCCTTGACGCCCCGCGGGATAAGTCCATATTCGGTTCTTCGCTTTGCATCGAACTACGAGGAGAACTTCATGGGTCGCGCGAAGATCACGATCGTCGGAGCGGGAAATGTGGGGGCCACGTGTGCCCACTGGTGCGCCGCTGCCGAACTGGGCGATGTCGTCCTGGTCGATGTGCCGATGACCGAGAACATGCCCAAGGGGAAAGCTCTCGACCTGATGCAGGCTTCGCCGATCGTCGGCTTTGATGCGAATATCGTCGGCTGCACCGATTACGGTCCCACCGCGAACAGCGATGTTGTCGTTATCACGGCTGGCATCGCCCGCAAGCCCGGCATGAGTCGCGACGACCTTTTGGCCACGAACGCGAAGATCGTCACTTCAGTTGCCGAGAGCGTGAAGGCGACCAGCCCTGGCGCTGTGGTCATCGTCGTCAGCAATCCGCTCGATGCGATGGTGCAGCAAGTCTTCAAGGTCACCGGCTTTCCGCCCAGTCGCGTCTGCGGCCAGGCGGGCGTGCTCGATACGGCCCGCTATCGCACGTTTTTGGCGATGGAACTGGGCGTTAGCGTCGAAGATGTGTCGGCTCTGCTCATGGGTGGCCACGGTGACACGATGGTGCCGATGCCCAGTTGCACAAGCGTTGGCGGCATTCCTATCCGCCGACTCATGTCGGAAGAAAAGCTCAACGCCATCGTCGATCGGGCTCGCAACGGCGGTGCCGAGATTGTTTCGCTCCTCAAGACGGGAAGCGCGTATTACGCACCCGCAGCCGCTACGGCGCAGATGGTCGAGGCGATCGTCCGCGACAAGAAGCGGTTGATTCCGTGTGCCGCGTATTGCGACAAGGAATACGGCGTCGGCGGCTACTACGTCGGCGTGCCGGTGATCCTCGGAGCGAAGGGAGTCGAGAAAGTGGTCGAGCTGCAGCTCGACGCGCAAGAGAAGGCGGCGTTCGACAACAGCGTCACGGCCGTCAAATCGCTTGTCAAGTCAATGAATGACTTGTTAGCCAAACCAAGCTAGCACGCCAGGCTCCTTGACGTTGACTTCCCCCGGTCGCTGCCGTACAACTCCCGCTCGCTGGCCTGTCCGATGTCGTTCGCACAAAGGCCGGCGAGAGGACAGTTCCGCTAGGCCACCCGCGGCAGGCGGCAACCTTCCTGATAACGGACCCACATCCTTGGCCGCAGCCTTTTCCACCACGCGGTCGATCGTTCGCAGCCTGCTCGCTCGCGACATGTTCGCGGCCAGCACACGGCTGCTCCTGCCGCTTTTGTCTTGCGATGTTGCTTGCCGATCGGCTTTCGCGCCGGTTTGCGACGCACGTGAGACAAAGCTGATTGCCGGCATCAAGGTCGCTTATTCAGCGATCGCCACCGGCCAACCTTCCTGACAACCCGCCGCAAGACCCATGAACCGACTCTTCGCCGAGCCTGCTCCGCCCGCCCGTCCGCGCCGCCCGGATGCACCGCACGCCAGCGTCGGCATCGCCAAGCTAACGCGATCGAGCGACCCGTTCTCGTTCTTCGCTCCGCTGCACTACGAACAGAATTACGCGTATCCGCTGGTCGTCTGGCTACACAGCGCCGGCGGCGACGAACGGCAGCTCGCCCGCATCATGCCCCTGGTGAGCATGAGGAACTATGTCGGTCTGTCAGTCCGCGGTCCGGTGCAGGACTCGCGACGCGGGTTCTGCTGGCCACAAACGGCCGACGCGATCGACCTTGCAGCTGAGCGGATTCTCGACTCCGTCGATCGGGCGAGTGCTAAATACAACATCCACCAGCAGCGCATCTATCTCGCCGGTTACGAATCGGGCGGAACAATGGCGATGCGCGTTGCGTTGCGGCATCCCGAGCGATTTGCCGCGGCGGTTTCGATTGGCGGCGCTTTTCCCGAGGGGGAATCGCCGCTGGCCAGGCTTCCCCAGCTTCGCAAATTCCCGCTCCTTATCGCCCATTGCCGGGATTCGCAGAACTACCCCATCGAGCAGGTTTGCCAGGAGCTCTCGCTCTTCCACGCCGCCGGCCTCGCGGTCACGCTTCGGCAGTATCCATGTGGCGACGAGCTGACAACGCAGATGCTGCACGATCTGGATGTGTGGCTGATGCAGCAAGTCACCGGGGAAACGTCCGCCGAGCTGCCCGAAGCAGCCGAGCACCACGGCGAGTGGAACTGACTCCGGCGTTTCTCCCTCGACACGCTGGCGGAATTCTCCGATATTCCGCCTGCTATGTCCGCCGAAATCCGCAAAGCCGCGATCCTGCTGATGAGCTTGCCCGAAGAGCAGGCGGCGCAGCTTCTCTCAAAACTGACGGCCAAACAGGTCGAAGTCGTCTCGATCGAGATTGCCAAGCTCGGCCGCCTCGGCGGCGACGAACAGGAATCGGTCATCCGCGACTTTGCCGACGCGAATCCCAACTCGCTTGGCCTCGCCGGCGGTGGCCTCGACGTGGCCAAGGCCCTCGTCGAAAAGGCCCTCGGCAAAGGGGCGACGCAAACGCTCGACGTGGTGCAGCAGTCGATTGCCGCCCTCCCCTTCGGCTTTCTGAAGAAGGTCGATCCGCAGAACCTGCTCACGTTCATCATCGACGAGCACCCGCAGACGATCGCTCTGATCCTCTCGCACCTGCCGCCGGCTTACGGGGCGGAAATCATCAAGGGGCTTCCCGCCGATCGGCAACTGGCGGTCGTACGCCGCGTGGCCCAGATGGGGCAGACAAACCCGGAGGTGATTCAGGAAGTCGAACGGGGTCTGGAAATTCGCATGGCGAACCTGATGAACCAGTCGTTTGAGAAAGCCGGGGGCGTGAACAGCGTCGCCGAGATTTTGAACGTCTCGGATCGCGCCACCGAGCGGGCCTTGCTCGAATCGCTCTCGCAGGAAGATCCGGACCTCGTCGAGGAAATCCGTCGGCTCATGTTCGTCTTCGACGATCTGTGCAAGCTGACGGACAAAGACATTCAGAACGTGCTGAAGAACGTCGAGACGAATCAGTGGGCCATGGCGCTCAAGGGGGCCAGTGCCGAGCTGAAGCAAAAGATCATGGGGAACATGTCGCAGCGGGCTTCGGCCATGCTCACCGAAGAAATCGACATGCTCGGCGCGGTGAAACTCTCCGAGGTCGAAGCGATCCAGCAGCAGATCGTCGATGTCGTCCGCAAGCTGGAAGACGCCGGCCAGATCACTGTCCACGCGGCGAACGAGACAGAGCAAATGGTAACGTAGGCGAAGTCGAAACGCAGTTCGGGCCGCTGAGCAAATAAAGAAGGGGAACCCGCAAGTCACCTGATTCCCCGCATCAATCGGAAGCGGAGAGGCATGAACGCGCGTGGTTCGCACAGTGAACCACGCGCGCACGAAAAAGGCCGGGGAAAAAGCCCCGGCCTGAGGTGTTTCGTGTTGGCGATCTTGAACTTACTTCCGCTTCCGCATCCGGCGAGCACCGAAGGCAGCGGCCACGACGCCGAGCGACCAGATGGCGAGCGAGGCGGGTTCAGGGATGAGTGGGGCGTTCACAGGATCGCGTTCCGTAGCAGCGAAGTAATCACCGCCCGTACCCACGAGAAATTTGGCTCCAACGATTTGAGCCTCCGTCAGGGTGCCGGTGAACGTGAAAGTGAAGGTCACCGAAGTTTGAACGAAGGGGAGACTATTCGGTTTGTTATGAGCCGAACCACCATCAGTAAAAGTTCCAGCCGCGACCAGTCCATAATTCGGACCGCCGTTACCCAGAGTAATGGCCCCAGCCCCAAAGATGCCGTTACCCCCTGTCGTCGAGACACCGAAGTCGCCAAGGCTAGTATTGGTTAGATCATTCGAGTAAGAGCCGCCCAATGCCGTAGTGTTGTCGATCTTTACTATCTGGTTCGCCCCACTTCCGCCACCATCAACGAAAATGTTGCTTCCAACGGTGAGTGTGGGATTGGATGCTGCGACGTAAGTCAAGGCGCCAGCCAGATTAGGGTTGAAGTCCCAGATAACACCCGTGATGACCTGACCATTTGCAGGGGTAGAATCGGACGACGTGTTTGTCAGGACTACTGTTAAAGTATTGCCATTGATGGTGAAAACAGCCGATGCCGACGCGAAGACACCTTCATCCTCGCTTTCCCCAGTTCCAGAAAACGTGACGGCGGCGTGCAACACCGGCGTCCAGCAAAGACCCACCGCTGCAATGAACAAAAGCGATCCAAAGAATCTCATTTTCGACCTTCAAGTCGTATGTTACCGCTCTGTAAGTATTTGGGCTTCCGGAGCTTCTGCCCTGACAATTTGCCGTCCGAATTCCTGGGAAACTACGACCTCCCCACAAGAAGGGAAACCCGATCGAACATTCACCCACACCACAATGGGTGGATTCGCAACAATCTTCGCTTGCAATCTCGCATTGAACGAGGCTCAGCCTACTTGCTATGACTCTCTGGAACCCACTCCTCCACCACCTGCTCCAGCACGTCGAGCGGCACGGCGCCGTTGCGCAGGATCACGTCGTGGAACTCGCGAATGTCGAACTTGTCGCCTAACCGCTTCTCGGCATTTGCGCGCAATTCGCGGATTTTGAGTTCGCCGATCTTGTAGGCCAGGGCCTGGCCCGGCCAGGCGATGTACCGATCGACCTCGTTCGTGATGTCCAGCTCCGTCTTGGCCGTGTTCTCCTTGAAGAAGTCGATCGCTTGCTGCCGCGTCCACCGCTTGTGGTGCATCCCCGTATCCACGACCAGCCGCACCGCCCGCCACATCTCGTAGGTGAGCTGGCCGAACTTGCTGTACGGGTCGCGGTAGCAGCCGAGGTCTTCCCCGAGCCGCTCGGCATAGAGGGCCCACCCCTCGACGTAGGCCGTGAAGCCGGTGAATTTGCGGAATTCGGGGACCCCTTCCAGCTCCGTCGCCAGGGCGATTTGCAGGTGGTGGCCGGGCACCGCCTCGTGCAGCGAGAGGGCCTCCATCTCGTACTTCGGCCGCATCTCGGGGCGATACAGGTTGACGAAGTACGTCCCCGCCCGCGAGCCGTCGGCTGCCGGCGGGCGGTAATACGCGGCCGTCGTGTCGGGGGCCATATGCTGCGGAATCGGCTCCAGGCCATACGGAATCCGCGGCAGCTTGCGGAAGAGCTTCGGCAGTTCCGGATCGACCCGCTTGCAGAGGGCCAGATACCCTTCCATCAGCTCCTCGGGCGTCTCGTAATAGTGCCGCTTGTCGGTCCGCAGGCTTTCGAGGAACTGCTGGAATGTCCCTTTGAACTCGACCTTCCGCTGAATCTCCTCCATCTCGGCCCGGATGCGGGCGACCTCCTTCAGGCCGATCGCGTGAATCTCGTCCGGCGTCAGTTTCGTCGTCGTAAAGACGCGGCAGCGGAGAGCATAGAACTCTTCGCCGCGCGGAAGTTGCCACGCGCCGACTTCATCGAAGCAGGCGGGGAGGTATTCCTGCGTGAAGAAGGCGTGGAACTTGCGATACGCAGGGACGACGCCCTCGGCAATCGCCTTGGCGGCGGCTGTCTTTAATCGTTCTTGCTCCGCCGCGGGGATGTCGTCGGGAAATGTCTTCAGGGGCTTGTAGTACAGACTCTCTTCGGGCTTCTCGACGATCTGCCGCTTGATCTGATCCGGCACGCGCCGCATGACGATCTTCGGCTGCACGATCTTCTCCTCAATGCCGCGGCGCATGAGGGCGATCGTCTGATCCATGTATGCGGGAAACGCAACGAGCCGGGCAATCCAGTCGTCATAGTCCTTCACGGTTTTGAACCGGAGCGAATCGGCCAGCGAGTTTTCGTCCTGAATTCCCTCGCGCTGGTTCAGCGGCACCAGCCACCAGTGGAAGGGAAACTCCTCGATGTCGGTCTGCGTTTGATGCTTGAAGAGCAGATAGTTCAGCCGGTCCTGCGGCGACAAACCGCTCGGATCGACGGCCGCGAGCTTGGTTAGCACGTCGCGCTGGTGCGCGTGTCGCCGCTGGATGGCCGGCAGACTGACGTCGGTCCAGCGGTCGTTGTAGCGCAGGTCGCCAAGGTGTGAAGCGAACGTCGGCGCTTCGCGAAGCGTCGTTTCCCACTCGGCGGCATAGAGGTCGTTAAGCTGCTCGGTGGGGGGCTGCTGGGCGGATGCGGTGGACATAAGGAGAACAGTGGCAAGAAGCGGCAACGCAATGCGCATGAAGCACCTATAGATGGGAGCGGCAGCGAACAGCATAACACGCCCAGGTAGGGTGCATGAGTGCAATGAAATGCACCGCGATTTGTGCAGCCACGCGACGGTGCATGGCGTTTCGCTTATGCACCCTACAGGGTTTCGCCCCGAATCAAATCGTCCAGCGATTGCCGGGCACGCACGAGACGCGGCTGGCCGTTCTCGATCAGCACTTCGGGGGGCAGCGGCTTGCTGTTGTAGTTCGAGGCCATGACAAAGCCGTAAGCGCCGGCCCGTTCGATGATGAGAAAATCGCCGACGGCCGCGACGGGGAGGCTCCGCTTGCAGACAAAGCCCCCTTCTTCCTGCGTGAAGATGTCGCCCGATTCGCAGAGCGGCCCACCGACGACGACGTCGTGCATGGCTGCCGGGGTGCCACGGGTGGCTTGTCCACCCGTGCTGCCGCCGGCACTGCTGGGCGAGCCAGCAGTGGCACCCGCCGGGCACACCGACATCGGATGATACGCCCCATACAGGATCGGCCGGGCGAGATTGTTGAAGCCCGCGTCGAGCAGATAGAACGTGTTCCCCCCCATCCGCTTGATCGCCCGAATTTCGGCGACGAGGTAGCCGCTTTCCGCCACGAGATACCGCCCGGGCTCGATTTCGAGCGAGATCTGGTGGTCGAACTTCGCCTCCAGCCGCTTGCGGGTCGCGTCCCAAAGTTGGAAGTACTGGTCGATATCGACATACGTTTGCCCGGTGCGATACGGAATCGGCAAGCCGCCGCCGGCACTGATCGTGGTGATCGTCCGGCCGACGACCGCGGCTGCCTTTTCCAGTGCGCCGCACACCTGCGCGAGATGCTCCAGGTCCGTGCCGCTGCCGATGTGCATGTGTAGGCCGGTCACGGCGAGCCCGTGCCGATCGGCCCGCTGCAGGCAATCGTCGAGCTGCTCGTGCCAGATGCCGTGCTTCGACTGTTCGCCGCCGGTGTTCGTCTTCTGGCTGTGCCCGTGGCCGAAACCCGGATTGATCCGGAGCGTGATATTCCGCCCCGGCACCCGCTCGCCAAGCTGGTCGATCATGTCCGGCGAGCCGCAGTTGACCGGGATGTCGAGCTTGACGACCGTATCGAGCGCCTCCCGGTCGAAGATGTCGGCCGTATAGACGATCTCGGGATGAGGGAGTACTCCCGGCTTGTATCCCGCCGCCATCGCCCGATGCACCTCTCCCGCACTCACCGCATCAACGACCACACCGTGCTTCCGGACGAGGTTCAGAATGGCGATATTCGAGCAGGCCTTCTGGGCGTAGCGGATGACGTCGAACTGCTTGAGGTCGTTGACCCGCTCGACGATCTTGGCCGCGTCATAGACATAGGTAGGCGTGCCAAAGCGGGCGGCCAGATCGGGGATGCTCGCGCCGGCGATGTGCGTGCGCGTGGTGGCAAACGGCTCGGAGGTGGGCATGGCGGCAGGAGGGGCAAGGAGGGCAGGGGGTTCGCTCTGAGTTAGCATAATGCCGACAAGGCGGTCCCCAGAGTAGGCCTCTCACTCCGTGAGGGCCTGAGATGTCCGCTGCTCGGCAGCGCGACGGCCTTTAGTGAGGCCGGCCCCGACGGAGTCGGGGGCCTACTAAGGCAGGGCGGAAGCCTATCCATCTCGCTCAGTGTCCCACCTTCTCCGGCACCGAAATCTTCGGCGGGTGGAAGAATAGGAGCAGCAGGATCGCCGCCGCGAGTGCCGTCAGTGACGGGAATAGGAAGAGCTTCTCGAAGTCGAATACCTTCGCGTGCGCGGGCTCCGGCGGCTTCTCGGGCTTGTTGGCCGGCACTTCCACGGAAATATCGACCGTGGCCGGCATGCTGGGCGCGATCATAAAGTATCGCGTGACTTCAAACTTGAAATCGTATTTGCCCGGAACCACATCGGGAAACTCGGCCACCAGCTTATCGCCATCCAGAGTCGCCGTTTGCTCAAGTCGTTTACCATCAGGTCCCTTGCCAACAATTACGATCGTTCCCCCCGCGGACCACCTGTTCTTCACCATTCCCGAAATCACGATCGTCGGGGCGCCGTTGTCGTAACGGACTTCCGGCACGACATCGACCGTCCGCACCGCGTCACCCACCATCGGCCAGATGAAGTTGGCCACGAACGGCCCGACACCGAGAATCAGGAAATTGAACAGCCCCTGAGCGCTCGACCGGGCGTCCTTGGGGAAGAACTCATCGACGAAGATGTAGACCGTCGCGAAGAAGAACGCATAGCAGACGCCGTGCAGCACGTTCACGCCGACCGAGAGCCATGGCATCGGCAGCAAGGCAAAGACGGCAAAGCGGGCCGCGTGGCCGAGAATGCCGATCACCATCGTCGTTCGCCAGCCGAGACTCTTCAGCACGTAGCCCAGGATCGCCATCGTGCCGATTTCCGCGATCTGACCGATGCTCATCGCCGGCATGACCCAGTTGGCCGGAATGCCGACCGACTTGAGATAGTCGTTCGTCCAAATGAAATAGCACTGATGCACGGCCGCATCGACGAACGTCACGAGAAACAGCACAAATACGAACGGCAGAGCGAGCAGCTTGGCCGCTTCGAGCCAGGCAAACTGGCTCTCGCCTACTTTGGCCGGCCGCGGCGGCGTGTGCGGCAACGTCAGGCTGAAGGCCGCAAGCAATAGCGAGGCGATGCCCGAGGCGACGAACGTCCAGCGGACGCCCTCTTGAAGTGCGCTGCCCGTGAGCGGCGTGGCGAACACCGCGCCGAGCCAGCCGACAAAGCCTTCCGCTTCGGGCGACGCGGCCAGCTTGGCATCGACGCCGGCCCAATCGACCAGGATGAACACGAACGGCCAGCTCGCCGCGATCCAGCCAATCGTCCCCCAGAGGCGAATCAGCGGAAAGTCGCGGGCCCCGTCGGTCACGTTGGCGAACAGAATCGAGTTGGTGATCGAAATCGTCGGCACATAGAACAGGCAGTGGACGAGCATCAGCAGGAAGAACGACCAGAAGCTGAGGCTGAGTGAATAGCCGCCGAGGTCCACGGTCCAGCCGGGCCTCACGAAAAACAGTCCTAGAATCGCCAGGCCGCCGATGAACTGGCTCACGGCCAAAAACCGCTCAGCCGCGAAGTTGCGGTCGGCGAACTGGTTGCTGAAGAACATTCCCACGAACGACGCCAGCGCGAAGGCGTTCAGAATCCACGATTGTTCGAGGGCCGAGAAGCCGAGGCTGGGGAGATAGCCGAAAATGAGCGGCAGCCACGCGCCCCAAATGAAGAACTCCAGAAACATCATCACCGACAGCTTGGTGCGAATCATGGCCCTGCCTTTGCAATCCCCACGTTGGCCGCGTCACAAATGCACGGCATCACAGTGCGCGGCGATACGCCAACACCCGTGGCCGGATTCTAGCCGCAGCGGGCGGGGAGCGGAAGCTGCGCGGGAGGCCTGCCGCTTGGATTCTATTTCAGCTTGCGGTCACACCGAGAGCTCGGCCATCGCGATTGTCCAGTGCCGACGGACAAAACGGAACGTCGCTGAGACGATTAACGGGCGGCGGCCACGAGACCGGAATCGGCCGGCGATGGGGCTTGTTCGATGTATGGCACGAGCGAATCGGATGCCGAGCCCCCTTGTGGAAAGTGCGCGGGAATTCGCTTGGCATCGCCGTCCACGATGATGACAATCTCTCCCAAGCACGGCTCAAATTCCATCGCCTTGCGCAGAATACAAAACGATGGCCCCACCTGCGCCAAGGGGAACGACTTTCCCTGCAGCACCAATTGCAGATCAACCTCTGCTGAATAACCGCCGGAACTGGTGAGCATGTCCGAGGTTCTCCGTAACATCGAGATGCGTGCTCGCGAGGTTGCGAGCGACTGGGGGACGACTTTAGCTAGCGTACTCGGTCATGGAATTGATGGCAATGTCTGGGAAACGGCACGCAAATCCGCGATCAAAGTATTCAGTCGAAACGAGACGTACGAACGAGAACGCGACTGCTACCGACGTCTCTCGGAAAACTCGGTTCGCCTGCTCGTCGGATTTGCGGTTCCCCAACTGCTCGACTACGACAATCGCCATCTGGCCATCGAAATGACGATCGTTTCGCCGCCATGCGTCCTCGATTTCGGCAAAGCCTATGTGAATGCTCCGCCCGAATACACCGCGGAAGCGATGGCCGAAGCGAAAGCCATCGAACGGGAACTCTTCTCGGACGACGAGTGGCGGCAAGTGCGGCTGGTGCGAGCGGCGCTCTTGAACCTGGGCATTCACTACTTCGATGCCCGGCCGAGCAACATCATGTTTCCGCGGCGGCGCAACGCGGTCTAAAGCTTCGCAAACGCATCGAGCGCCCGGTCGATGTGTTGATCTTCGAGGGCGGCGGAGACTTGTACGCGGAGGCGGGCTTGACCTTTGGGGACGACTGGGAAGCCAAAGCCGATCACCATCACGCCCAATTCCATCAGCCGGCGGCTTTTGGCGATGGCGTCGGCTTCGTCGCCAATCATGATCGGGATGATGGCAGTCGGTGAATCGTGCAAGTGGAAGCCGAGCTTTGTCAGGCCGGTGCGAATGCGGGCGACATTGGCGTGCAGCTTGGCGACTCGCTGCGGCTCGCGCTCGGCGATTTCAATGGCTTTCCTCGCGCTGCAGGCAACGGTAGCCGGCAGGGCGTTGGAAAAGAGACTCGGTCTGGCTCGCTGCTGCAGCATTTCGATCACGTGCGGGGCTGCTGCCACATAGCCGCCAGCTGCGCCGCCGAGCGCCTTGCCCAGCGTGCCGGTGAGCATGTCGATCTGCCCGTGCAGTCCAAAATGTTCCGGTGTGCCGCGCCCCGTCTTGCCCAGCGCGCCGATGCCGTGCGAGTCATCGACGACAAGAAACGCTTCATATTGCCGACAGAGGGCGACCAGTTCCGGCAGCTTGGCGACGTCCCCCTCCATGCTGAAGACGCCGTCGGTCACGACCCAGCGGCAGGCCTTGCCGGCATGGGCTTTGAGTTTGGTTTCGAGGTCGGCGAGGTCGCTGTGCGGATAGACCTCGCGCGGGATCGCTTTACTCACGAGGCGGATGCTGTCGATGATGCTGGCGTGGTTCAGGGCGTCGGACAGGATCACGTCGTCCGGGCCGACCAGTGTCGGAAACACCGCCTCATTGGCGTTCCAGCAGCTTACATAGGACAGCGCCGCTTCCGTGCCGACGAACCGGGCGATCGTCTGCTCGATCTGACGATGGCAGTCGAGCGTGCCGCAGATGAAACGGACCGACGCGGTGCCAGCGCCGTACTTCTTCAGTCCCGCGATGCCCGCGGCGATGACCTCCGGATGATTGGCCAGCCCCAGGTAGTTGTTCGAGCAGAGGACGATCACCTCGCCGCGACCCTCGATCGTCGCGGTCGCGCCGAGCGGGCCGGTGACGTAGTAGAACTGCTTGAGTTGCCGGGAATCGGCAAGCGAGGTCAGCAGATCTTTTGCACGCGTGTCAAATCGGGCAATTGGCATGGGAGTTCGCGCTGGTGGGGCACTTCGAGGACGACTTTGATCGCTTCGCCGGCTTGCATCAGTTTCAGGCCGCAGTCGAATTCGGCCAGTGGCAGGCGGTGGGTGACGATCTGGTCGAGATGTAGTCGGCCGGAGAGCAGGAAGTTTTCGACCTGATACCAGGTTTCGAACATCTTGCGGCCATTGATTCCCAGGACCGTGGCTCCCTTAAAGATAATGTCGTTAGGCAGGTCCAGGGCGACCGGCTCCGCAGGCAAACCGAGCAAAGCCGCGGTGCCGCCGTTCCTCAGGGCAGCAAATCCCTGGCGGATCGCTTTCGCGTTGCCGCTCATTTCGAGGAAGACCTCAGGTCCTTGATCGTGTGTTTCGGCGCGGGCCTTTTGTGACCAGTTGTCTTCGCGCGAATCGTAGGCGACATCGGCACCCAGCTTCTTGGCCAGTTCCAAGCGTCGCGGGCTCACGTCGGCCACGAGAATCTTCCCCGCGCCGGCGGCGCGGGAGATTGTCACCGCCATCAGGCCGATGATGCCGACGCCCGTGATGAGGACGCTGCGCCCGCTCACGCCGGCAGCCATCACCGTGTGCATCGCGTTGCCGAGCGGATCGAAGATCGCTGCGATGTGATCGGGAATTTCGGGATGCACGGGCCAAATGTTGTCCTCGGGCACGGAAACGTATTCGGCGAAGCAGCCGTTGGTGTCGATGCCGAGAATATCGACCTTTTCGCAAATGTGGCCGTTCCCCGTGCGGCACGGCTGGCAAACACCACAGCCGATGTGCCCCTCGGCACTAACTCGCTGGCCGACGGCGGTTCGCGTGACGGCGCTGCCGACTGCGACAACACGGCCGACAAACTCGTGGCCGGTGGTGATGCCGACCTGCACGCGACTGCGGCTCCAGGCATCCCATTCATAGATGTGCCGGTCGGTGCCGCAAATGCCGGCGTGGGTGACCGCGACCAGCACATCGCGCGGGCCGATGCTCGGCACGGGCGTGTCGTTCTGCAGCCAGAGTCCGACCTCGCTTTTGAGCTTGCGGACGGCAGTCATCGAACGAGGAAGTGCGGTGGTCATGGATGCGGTAGATTTTCTAGAAAATGGACTTCGACTCTGCTATATTAGAAAGTCGGTTCCGTTTTGCAAGACGTTTATTCCATTATTGTGGAATCTGCGATGGAAGCACCTGTAGCCGAGCCGCTCAGCCAAATGGTATGTGACCGCGTTCGTTCTCTACGCAAGTCGAAAGGCTTGACGCTGGAACAACTTGCGTCTCTTTCCGGCGTCAGCCGATCAATGCTGAGCCAGATTGAACGCGGAGCGGCAAACCCCACGCTGGGAGTAGCCTTTCGCATTGCTCAAGCGTTTGGGATGTCGCTCGGCGACCTCGTTGATGTGCCAGCCGGAGGGGGGCGGATCGATGTTGTGCGGTCAACCGACCGCTCGTCCCTCTTTCGTGACGACGATCAGTGCCGGATTCGGACCCTCTCGCCGCTGCATCTGGAAAAGGACGTGGAGTTTTACGAGCTGACACTGAAAATCGGCGGCTCGCTCGTGAGTGCCCCACATTTTGAAGGAACCCGCGAGTTTCTGACGATTGAGCAGGGGCGCGTGCGGTTGGTGTCGGACGAGGAGTCGTCGGAACTGGGGCCCGGGGATTCGGCTCATTATCCGGCCGATGTGCCGCACCGGATCGAGAATCTTGGGCCTGGAGAGGCCGTGGCGTTTCTCGTCGATATCTACGGCCGGCCCGGCCGCCGCTAAACCGCCTTCCGCAGCCGGCAACTCGCGAACACAATGGCAGATTCCGTTGTCCTCTATGTTGCATCCGCTTCGCTGCCAGAAGCCATTGATGATGACTCCGCTCACGATCCAGCGTATCGACACTCGCACGGGGGACGTGAAAGCTGCGCTCGATGCGTTGCGGCAGAAGCTCAGCCCGGCAGGCAACGTCGTGAGCGAAGCGGGCCGGAGGCGGACAATCGAGGTTTTCGGCGAGCCGCTTTCTCCGCAGCAAGTGGTCGAGCGAATTTGCGGTGATGTGAAGTCACGCGGACTGACGGCAGTGCTCGACTACAGCCGCAAGCTCGACAAGGCGGAACTGACCGCCGAAACCGTGCGTGTTTCCGCGAGCGAGTTGGCTGCCGCCCATGCCGCGGCCGATCCGCATTTTCTGGCGACGATCCGCCGGATTCGGGACAACATTCGAGAGTTTCAGCAAGCGATTCTGCATCGCGACGTGGAAGTGACTCGCCCTGGCGTCACACTTCGGCAGCGCTATACGCCACTAGCCCGCGTCGGCATTTGCGTTCCCGGCGGCGCAGCGGCCTATCCTTCGACCGTGCTGATGACGGCGGTTCTTGCACAAGCCGCCGGCGTGCGAGAGATCGCAGTGATCGCTCCACCAACCAAGTTTGGTGCGAACAACCCGGTGGTGCTCGCAACGTGCCACGAACTGGGTATCCGCGAGGTGTATCGCGTCGGCGGCGCTCAGGGGATTGCGGCATTGGCCTATGGAGTGAGCGGCATCCCCAAGGTCGATAAGATCGTCGGTCCCGGCAATCTGTTCGTCGCGCTGGCCAAGCGGCACGTCTATGGCGAGGTCGATATCGACTCGATCGCCGGCCCGAGCGAAGTCGTAGTCATTGCGGACGAATCGACCCGCCCCGATTTCACAGCAGCCGACCTGCTCGCGCAAGCCGAACATGCCCCCGGCGCAGGCATTCTCATTACTTGGAGCGAACAGACACTCGAAGCGACCGCTCGCGAACTTGAGCTGCAGGTTGCCAAGCTCTCGCGGTGCGAAGAAACGGTTCAATCCCTCCGCGATTTTGGCTGCCTCATTCTGGTGCGCGACGAAACCGAGGCGTGCCGCATCACCGACCTGATCGCTCCCGAGCACCTGCACATCGCCATCGACAATGCCGGTCGGCTGTTGCCAAAAATCAAGAACGCTGGCGCGACGTTCCTGGGGAACTACAGCCCCGTGGCCTTGGGCGATTATGCGGCCGGTCCGTCGCACGTCCTTCCCACCGGCGGCACGGCCCGCTGGGCATCGGGACTTTCCGCTAACCATTTTCTCCGGAGCAGCAGCGTGATCGAATACTCCGCCGATGCCTTGCAATCCATCGCCCCTGACGTGACGCGCATGGCCGATGTCGAAGGGTTGACGGCCCACAAGGCGAGCGTTGCCGTTCGCAATTCCTGATTTCCGACCTCTGACCTCCGACCTCTCGTGTACGTCCGCCCCGAAATTGCTGCGATGGCTGGTTACACTCCCGGTGAGCAGCCGCAAGGAGTGAGCAAGTTCATCAAGCTCAACACCAACGAGAATCCCTATCCGCCGCCGCCGGGCATTCGCCGCGCGATCGAGGAGGTGCTCGATCGCGGCTTACAAAAGTATCCGGACCCGATGGCCAATGCCTTTCGGACACGCGCCGCGGAGCTGCACGGCCTGCCGTCGAAGGAGTGGATTCTGTGCGGCAACGGGAGCGACGACATTCTCACGATCTGTACGCGGGCGTTTGTCGGTCCGGGCGACCTGCTGCGGCTGCCTTATCCGAGCTACATCCTCTATCGAACGCTGGCTCAGCTTCAGGGGGCGAAGTGGGAAGAGGTGCGATTCAATGCCGATTGGTCGCTACCGACGGCTTTCAGCGACGCAGCTGCGGGCCTCAAGCTTGTGTTCCTCCCCAATCCCAATAGCCCGACCGGCACCATGATCAGCCGCGAAGCCGTGCTGCAACTGGCCGAGCGGCTCCCGTGTCCGATTCTGGTGGACGAAGCCTACGTCGATTTCGCGGACTTCTCGTGTATAGACCTCGTCAAGGAGAACGAGAAAATCCTGGTCAGCAGGACGCTAAGCAAGTCGTATGGACTCGCGGGACTGCGCTTTGGCTATCTGGCCGGTCAGCCGCAGATGATCGAGCAGCTCATCAAGGTGAAGGACTCGTACAACTGCGACGCGCTCTCGATCGCCGCGGCCACCGCGGCCATCGACGACACGGCTTGGCTGGCCGAAAACCGCCGCAAAATCATTGCCACCCGCGGCCGGCTTGCAGAAGGATTAACGAAACTCGGCTTCGACGTGATAAGCTCGCAAGCTAACTTTGTCTGGGCGACGCATCCAAAGCGTCCCGCCAAACCGCTCTACGAACAGCTCAAAGCGGCTCACGTTCTGGTCCGATATATGAACTATCCCGGCTGGTTGGATGGGCTGCGAATCAGTGTGGGGACGGACGAGCAAATTGAAGCCTTGCTTTCCATGTTGGCATCGATGGCAAATGACCAATAACCAAGCACCAATGACCAAACAAGTCCGAAATCCGAAATCTGAAATCCGAAATTGAATCATGCCTCGCACCGCCACGATCGACCGCGCGACGCGCGAAACGCAGATCAAGCTCGAACTCAACCTCGACGGCACAGGCGTCGGCTCGTGGAAAACGGGCGTTGGCTTCTTCGACCACATGCTGGAGCTCTTTACCCGGCATGGGGCTTTCGACCTTAACGTCGAGGCCAAGGGGGATCTGCACGTCGATGCACACCACACGGTCGAAGACGTCGGCATCTGCCTCGGCCAGGCGGTAAAGCAGGCCCTCGGCAACAAGCAAGGCATCCGCCGCTACGGACACTTCACATTGCCGATGGAGGAGACGCTTTGCACGACAGCAATCGACCTCTCCGGCCGTTACTTCCTCGTGTTTGGGGCCGAGTTCGCCAGTCCAAAAATCGGCGACTTCGACAGCGAACTGGTCGAGGACTTCTGGCAGGCCTTTGCCGCCAACGCTCTGTGCAACCTGCACGTCCTCGTTCACTACGGCCGCAACAGCCACCACGTGAGCGAGGCGATCTTCAAGTCGGCCGCCCGCGCCCTGCGAATGGCCGTTGAAGCCGATCCGCGGATGCCCGGCGTGCCGAGCACGAAGGGGACGCTGACGACCTAGTTATTCGCCGCGCAGCCCCGCGGCAATCGCATCGACGAAGCCGCGTGCGTCGTGCTCGGAGGCAGCAGTGATCACCTGCCCGTCCCGATACACTTTTTTCCCACGAAGCAATTTCGCACCGCTATTCTCATAGCCGCCGACTTGTTCCGTGTGACTCGAGAAGGCCACCTCTTTCCCACGTAAGGCGCCGTGGGCCGCCAACGCCCTTTGGCCAGCGCAGATCGCTGTTATTAGGCGGCCACGATCACGCAACGCCTCAATGATCTTGCCAACACAATCGCCAACCCCGGGGCCCGGATGATATTCGGTGGTGTCATACCCCACAAAGATGATCGCGCCATATTCCTCGGGATTGCCGGGCTGGGTGAGGACGATGTCTGGATAGACCACGCCATTGTCTGACCCCTCCCAAGTCGTGCTTTCGCCGAGCTCCGAGGAAGCGACAACCAGCTCGATGTCTTCAGCTTTAAGCGATGCCTTGACGTTGGCGTAATCCGCGTACCAGAGTCCGTGCTTGGGAATGACCATCAGCACCTTCTTCGGCAACGGCTTCGTGATGGGGGCGTTTGAAGGTGCGGGAATCGACGTCGGCACGATCTGCGGATTCTTTGCCACCGGTCGATCGGGCGGGCCGCTGAAGAAACCTGCCAGCGAAAATGCAAGAATGGCCAGCACGAGCGCCGCGACGCTAGCCAGCAGCACGACGGGGAGCGACGGAGCGCGAAATGCCGGTTTGCTGGGTGATCTTGCGCTTTGCACGACCGGCAAGTTGCCGAGAGCGTCGGGCGAAACGTCAAAGAGGCGATCGGTTAGGACCGGCATTGGTGCAGCAGCGGGTTCGACGGCTAGAAGTGCCGCCGCGCCATCTGCCGATGCGTCTTGCTCCAGTTTGGCCAGATCGCGAGCCAGGTCGCTCGGCGTCTGATAGCGCTTCGACGGTTCCTTGGCCATCATCCTGCCGACGATCCGTTCCAGCTCCGCGGGCACCTCCGGACGGAGCGAGCGGAGCGAGGCCGGTTCGGTATTCGAATGGGCCGTCAGCTTTTGCACGACCGAGCCGTGCGGAAACGGCGGCTGGCCGGTCAGGGCAAAATAGAACGTGCAGCCGAGGCTGTAGATATCTGAGCGAATATCGGCTGAGCGGGCATCGGCGCACTGCTCAGGAGCGATATAGTCCGGCGTCCCCAGAATCATGCCGGCAGCAGTCGCGTGCGGCTGGGTTGGATCGTTCCGCGCTAGGTCGTGCTTCGTCGGCGAATCGCTGACGGGCCGAGCCAAGCCGCAGTCGAGAATCTTCACGCCACTCCGACCGACCATCAGGTTCTGCGGTTTGATGTCGCGATGAACCAGTCGCTTCTCGTGAATGTGTGCCAGCCCCTCGGCTGCCTGGCGAAAGACCTGGCAGGCTTGCTCGATTGGCAGCCGACCGCGCTGTGCCACAAGGCGATCGAGCGGCATCCCCTCGACGAATTCCATTACCAGGAAGTGCAGTTCGCCGGCCTGATCGGCGTCGAAGGCGGTGACGACGTTCGGATGCGACAAGCGGGCAGTCGATTGGAACTCGTTCCGAAAGCGCGCGACGGCGGCAGCGTTCGAGAGGAATGCCGGGCTAATCGTCTTAAGGGCGACCAGCCGCTTCATCAGGCGATGCTCGGCCTTGTACACCGCCCCCATTCCGCCGACGCCGACGAGCCCGAGCACGCGATACCGCGGATGATCGCGCAGCTCGGGCGGAATGTCCGGCGGCGGCTTAGGAGCCGATTTGCTTCGCTTCTCGTCCGTCCGAAAGCCCTGCGTCGCCGCCTCGCGGGCGAGCTGCACGAGCGTATCGTCGGGCATCTTCGCCAGCTGCTGGCAGCACGAATCGCACGTGGCCACGTGCGACTCGACCTGGGCCATCGCCCCCGGCGGCAGGCGGCCTTGCGCGAAACCGCGAAGCTCGGCGGAGGTCGGATGGGCTTGCTCTGTGACTGGCATGTTGCGTTCCTCGCATACGCAGTATGTCACGCCGGGCGACAAACCTTTCAGCAGGGGGGACAATTTTTTTGGCAGCCGGCTGGCGACCCGGCCGCCCGTCATTCGTCGTCGATCAGCCCGGCCGCCTCCTGCCGGAGCCGGGCTAGCACCCGCGACCGGGCGATGAAGACGGCATTGGCGGTCAGCCCCAGTTCGGCAGCCGCGTCGGCGGCGGGAAGGCCATCGAGAGCCGTCCGCTCGAAGGCCCGCCAAGTGGCTGGCTCGAAGTCGCTCCGGAGCATCTCCAGCAGCTGCCGCGTCACATGCCGGTCGTGTTCCTGATCCCAAAGTTTGGACAGTCCGCTCGACGGATCTTCAAGCTGGGCAAGGGTTTGCTGAAAGTCGGTGTCGCCGCGAGCGCTGGGCCGGCGCTTGCCGCTCCGCCAGTGGTCCCGGAGGCAATTGACCGTGATCGTCCTGAGCCAGGCCCGGAACGCTCCGACCCGGCCGTTATGCTCGAACTCCTTCACCCGCCGGCTGACGATCACCAGCACCTCCTGCACCACGTCGTCGGCATCCTGGTCGAGCAACTGGTGCCGCCGGAGCCAGCCCCGGATGTGCGGTTCGTAGATTTGCACGACCCGTTGCCAGGACTCGGAATGCGGATTGCTCCGCACTCGGTCGAGCAGGCTGGCGGACGTGGAGTTCATCGTCGAAACCCGGCGAGGCAAAAGGTCGTCAGTAAATGCTAAGTTTAAGGAAACGCCCCGCCTGGACGCAATTTGGATATTGATGCTCCGGGACTGGACGAATAATATGACAGCGGAGCAGCAGGTCGCGGCCCACACAAGCCCAGTGCCATACAAGCGCAGTGCCAGTCAAGCCCGACCTGCCGGATGGCTCAGGCCGAACCAGGCGGCAACCTGTGGAGTTTCCGTCAAGGATCGGCAGTCGCCGGCTCATTCCGGCGGTGGGAAGGTAGGAACCGGAGGCATGTACCAACCTGGCGATCGCGTTGTTTACACCGCCAACAAGCACAGCCGGCATCCCGGCCCCCGTGCCGAGGCGGTCACCCCCGAGCGAAACGGCGAGGGGTATTTCTACGAAGTCAAAAAGTACTGGCGCGTGCTGGCCGTTCGCCCCGACGGCCACCTGACCGTCGTCACCCGCCGCGGCAAGCAGCGTGTCGTCCCCATGACCGACCCGCGCCTTCGCCCGGCTCGCTGGTGGGAAAACGTCTTTCTCTCTTCGCGTTTTCCCGATCCTTCCGATCAGCCCCCCGACTCACCGCGGATGGAAAACACCAGCGGAACGCGGGTATCGGTGGGATAAGTTAGCCGGCACGGATTGATCTGCCGCGGCTCGGTCTTTTAACCGCGTAGCGGTTCCATGGATCGGCGCCCAACACTTCCCAGCAGCAACTGGCGTGGTATTCGACGGCCTCGCGAAGACCCTTAACGCAAAGGTGCAAAGTCGCGAAGGCCGCAAAGGGGACATGTCCTTCGCTCTTCGCGGCTTTGTTAACTTTGCGATCTTTGCGCTGAATTCGAAAGACGCTGCGCCGTCGAGCGAATTCGCGACGAGTCTTCGTAGTACGCGAAGAAACGCAACATTTGTATTTCGGAGTTTGCCTACGACCTAAACCGGAACGGGTGCAGCTCGTACGTGTCGATAAACTTTGTCAGGCTCGCGGTCGGCTTGATTCGCTCCTGATGCGCGACGAGTGCATTGCGGAAGCGGCCGAGCGACAGATACATCTGGAAGTCGGCCGGAATCTCGATCCCCAGATTGCCAAAGTCGCTTCGGCCGGCCAGAAACTTCTCGCGGGCCACCGATTCGGGAATCTTCTCGATCCACGATCCGTCGGACACCGCCACGTCCGACATCCGGTCGAGCGTTGCCCGCTGCTCATCGCCGATCAGCTCGAGCCGGCCGATCATCACGCGGTTCACATCCGCTTCGCGCGACAATGACAGCGGCAGGTAGTGATCGGTCCAGGCTCGCGGCACGAGATAGAAGACCCGCAGGCCGGAGCTGACAAAGTACGACCGTTGCCAGGTGGCGAGCATCGCCGTCGCTTCGTCGTCGAAGAGCCCGTCGGCAACAAGCGCCGCGTGCATCGCCGCTTCGAGCTTGTCGCGATTGCCGGCCGCATAGTCGCTCTTCTCGAAGCGGTATGACGCTGACGCCAGTTGCTCCTTGGTATCTCGCGTCACGTCGAAACCGTCGATCTGCCGATACGCACAGCGGCCGTCTTGCTGCACCGAGATCAGCCACAGCTGCGGGATTCGTGCCTTCTCGCTCCCCGCGAGAGCCTGGTCGAAGTTCGCGTGCAGGGCGATCGTCCCCGCCTTCCGGTCCATCGTCGCGCGGAGCGGATTGCGCAGATGTCCGACGCCGCGATAAAAGAGGTAGCGCTCGCTCTCGCCATCGACGTTCGTCACGTTGGCCGCATCGACCTTCCGCGGGGCGAGCCAGACGTGCTCGCTCGTCTCGGGAAACGCCCCTTCGCCGCCGAGCTTAAGATCGTTCCACGCGAGGCTGCTCGTCGTCTCCGGCGTCAGTTTGCCGAAATCGAACTGCCCTTCCTTCAGGCCGGGCGTCTCGGCGTGGGCCTTGGGATAAAACTCGGTGAGCCAGCCACCCTGAAAGCGAACCGACACATCCAGCCGCATCGCTTCACGCTGGCCGACCGGCGGATAGAAATAAACGACCGGCGTTTCCAGCCGCATCGTGATCTGCGGATGATGCCGCGGCGCTCCCTTGCTCCGGTACTGCCAGTGCAGGCTCGACAACACCGGCCGGCTGACGAGGAACGGATTCAGGTTGTGAACGAAGTTCGGCACCGGCTCGTCGTCGATGTTGATGCCGGCCAGTTCGCGGCCCTGTTCGTCTTGCAGCGACGTGAACGTACCCCATTCGTGAACGATGAAGCGGTCGCTCGCGGCCCGCTTGGCAGCCAGAAGCGGCGCGGGAACGAACCCGGCAGCGGTGAGTGCCAGGCCGGCTTTCAGAAACGTCCGACGAGCATGAGCAGTCGCCATGAGAGAAACCTCCGGAAGGGATGGACGGTCGAAGTTCGCCTGAATCCTACCCGCCGCTACATCACGGGAAAAATTGTAAGTATCATCGTACATAACGGATTTTGTTGTTTTTCAAGCAGGTCCGGCCTGCCGGGCCGGACCTCGCCGTGGGGCAGGCGTCCCGCCTGCCAACCATCCATCAAGCCACCCCATGCCCGACACCCCTCTCCCCTCCCTCTCCACTGACCAGGTCGCTGCGTTCGTCCAGCTCGCCAAGCTCGGCAGCCTCCGCGCCGCGGCCGAAACGCTCTTCATCAGCGAGCAGGGACTCCGCAGCCGCCTCCTAGCGCTCGAAGAGCGGCTCGGCGTCGAGCTCTATCGCAAAAGCCGCGGCCTCCGGAAGCGAACCCCTCTCACGCGAGAAGGGGAGCAGTTCCTCCCGCATGCTGCCGCGTTCCTCGACCGGGCCGCGGAACTTTGCACCCTCTTTCGCGACAACCAAGGTCCACACGAGGTGGACGTCGTCGCCAGCCAGTACCTCATCGCCTATGTCCTCATCGCTGCCGTCCAGCGATTTCATGCCGCGTATCCCGATATTCACGTGCGGCTGTCGGCCCGCACCGAACGGGAGATCGAGCAGGCCCTGCTCGGCTCGCTCGAGTTCTCGTTCGGCGTCGCCGCGCCGTACGAATCGTCGCCGGAACTCGAATACCGACACCTGTTTTCGATGCACTGGAGCCTGATCACGCCCGAAGGGCATCCGCTCTCGCGGCGGCGCGGGATCAAGCTCGCTCACGTCATTCGCTATCCGCTGATCGTCTATGAACGGGGCTCCACCGGCCGGCAGCACATCGTCGAGGCGTTTCAGCAGGCGAGCCTGACGCCGCACGTCGAAATCGAAGCGACGAACACCGACCTGATCGTCCGCATGGTCGAGGCGGGCCTGGGCGTAGCCGTGGTCCCGCTTCACGGCTCGGGGGGGGTTACCGCCGGCCGCAAAGTCGCCATCCGCAGCCTCGGCCGCCAGGTCCGCCCGATCCACAGCGGCGTCCTGCTCCGCAAGGGAGAGCGCCGCTCCGCCGCCGTTGACCGCCTGCTTGAGTTCCTCGGCGCCGGGACCAAGCCCACGACATGACACTAACCCGACGCGCAAGCGAGGTTCCTTCTGTCCCCGACGCGTCAGCGAGGGTGCTTGGTAACCCGACGCGTCAGCGAGGGACTCCCTCCCCAACTGGAGCATCTCCGCCTTTGCCCTCGGCTCCCTTGAACAGCCCCTTCCCGTCCCGTCCGCATTCATACTTTGTGCGACTTTTCATCCAGCCGGCAGTGATGACTCGCCAGAACCTATTGCCGTGTAGTCAGTTACGACTTCTCCCCTGGAAGTCGAGTATGAATTTCATTCCTCCTTCCCGCATCCGTATAAATCTCCTGAACATTCATCAATCAGGTGGTGTATCCCGAATTACAAACGCCGTTCGTTCGTCGATGGCAGATTAATTGCCGAGCGCGGCTGCGGTCCAAAGCACATTTCTCGCGACTGGCGGATGGCCTACAGCGGTGCAAAAATGACGCTTTCACCTGGACCGGTAACAAGTTGCGCTCGTCACCAAAATGCCTTCGATCTTTCGCTCGATCTTGCTCGTGATCGCCGGTGCCACGCAGCAGGAACTGCCCGCGAGCAAAAACTCCGCATCCGGCTCGTGCAGCACGATCGGGACTCGAAGTTCCCGGCGGCCTTCGATCGCGTTCTGGA
>CAYLLN010000085.1:0-27741 GCA_964384375.1 uncultured Pirellulaceae bacterium | reverse complement strand
AGCTGTTACGCACTTTTTAAATGGTGGCTGCTTCTAAGCCAACATCCTGGCTGTCTCAGCAACTTCACTTCCTTAGTGACTAAGTATTGCTTTGGGACCTTAGCAGATGGTCTGGGTTGTTTCCCTCTCGACTCTGAACCTTATCGCTCAGAGTCTGTCTCCCGAGATAGTCGCAACGGTATTCGGAGTTTGGCTCGGCTGGGTAGTCTGGAATGACCCCCACGCCAATTCAGTCTCTCTACCCCCGTCACGTAGTGGCTCGAGGCTATACCTCAATATATTTCGGAGAGAACCAGCTATCTCTGCGTTTGATTAGACTTTCACTCCTCCCCACAGGTCATCCCACCGGTTTTCAACCCAGACGAGTTCGGCCCTCCACGCAGTTTAACCCGCGCTTCAGCCTGCCCATGGGTAGTTCACGCAGTTTCGGGTCTACCACCAGCGACATATTCGCCCTATTCAGACTCGCTTTCGCTGTGGCTCCGGTCCGTAAGACCTTAACCGGGCCGCTGACGGTAACTCGCCGGATCATTATGCAAAAGGCACGCCGTCACACGTGGCACAAGGCCATAGTGCTCCGACCGCTTGTAGGCACATGGTTTCAGGTTCACTATCCTCCCCTCGACGGGGTTCTTCTCATCTTTCGATCGCTCTACTGAGTTTGCTATCGGTCGTTAGAGAGTATTTAGCCTTACGGGATGGTCCCCGTAGATTCAGTCGGGGTTTCACGTGACCCGACTTACTCAGGTATCCCTCGAGAGACTGGCTAACTGTCACCTACGGGACTGTCACCCGCTATGGTCGGCCTTTCCATGCCGTTCGGTTAATCACCAGCTTTGTAACTCTCATGTGAAGGACCCTACAACCCCGCAGAGGAAAACCTCCGCGGTTTGGGCTGTTTCGCTTTCGCTCGCCGCTACTAACGAAATCGATTTTTCTTTCTTTTCCACCGGGTACTGAGATGTTTCAGTTCTCCGGGTTGGCCGCAAACACCTATGGATTCAGTGCTTGCTAATTAGGGAACCCCAGGATCAACGCTTGTTTGACAGCTACCCCAGGATTTTCGCAGTCTTCCACGCCCGTCATCGCCTTCTAACGCCAAGACATCCCCCATGCGCCCTTAGTAGCTTGACCACAAATATCCAATGCTCTTAATCTCATAACTCGAGTCTTGCGACTCTCATTATTAGACCTCCAGTCGGATACGAGGCCGCTACTTGCTGATCCGCTGCAGCCATTACGCTGCAACATCTTTCATTCAAGTAACGATAGCTTTTCTTTCGTCTCACCCGCACAGCCGCTCCACCCAGGACATTGCTGCCCCAGACTTTGCTGCCGCCGGGTATGCGCTAACTAAGAAACCGTGACACACGCCACCTTTCCACCAAGCTTGTCCGAAGACTTGCCTCGCAGATCGGCATCGTGCTCACGAAGATGCCATCTACCCAAACAACCAAATTGTCAAAGATCAATGCAACTGACCAAACCGTGTAAACGGGCTGATCAGCCACTCCTGCAACTGGGCAGGAAGCAGCAATGCACCGCAAACGGCGGCCAACGCTGCTTCGCACCCAGGTGATTTGCTCCACTCCCTGTCGAGAACTTTCCGTCAGGGGGAAGCGGCTGAATTTAGAGCAAGGCGATAGGGCTGTCAACTCGGGGTGAATATTTCTCGAGTCGAATCAATTTGCCCGCGGGCCTCGTTTCCATCCTGCCAACTACTGCTTCTTTTTTCGCGACTTTGTTCTTCGGCTTTTAATATATCGGTGCTTGATCGAAAGACAAGGGGCCCTGAGTTTGAGAATCTCGACCGCTCTCAAACCCGTTGCCGCAAGTCACTTGCGACCGCAAGTGGAGACGACCGGGATCGAACCGGCAACCCCTGCCTTGCAAAGGCAGTGCTCTCCCAATTGAGCTACGTCCCCGTCCGTCCAGCAAGTGCGCGGCGGAAGATTCGAACTTCCGACCTCGTCGTTATCAGCGACGCGCTCTAACCAACTGAGCTAGCCGCGCAAGTTTGGGACAAAACACTCGATTTTAAGCGTCCGCCAATTGCTGTCAAACGGGCAAGGCTCCCTTTCTTGCTTCTGCCAACGACGACCGCCATTCGCTGCAACCATTGTTACCGCAATAGCTTATGGCAATTCGCTGGCAACAAACTCCGGCTGGCGAGTCGTGCCGACGATTGCCGATTATCGGTAATGCTTCTCCTCTTGCGCCAGCAAATTCGGGCTGCATTGCTCGCCGGTCACGGCTAGAATTTGGACGCCTCCAACTGGAATTCGGTTCGCCGAGCCGCTCTTCGCTTACATGCTCTCGGAAAGGACGCCATGCACGCAACCCTTGTTCGGACAACACTTTCCGTCACCATTCTCGGATTCGCCGCAACGGCGTTTGCCGCCAAGCCGACCCCGGCCGATGCCCTGAAGCTCGCCCCCGTGCAGGCGGACGTCGATTACGACCGCCCGACGGCTGCCGAGATCGCCAAGGCCGTCGTCGATGTGGAAACCGTCGGAGGCATCACCGGCTGGGTCGTGAAAACCGATGCCGGCCAGGTTCTTCGCCGGTTCCTCGACACCAACGGCGACAACAAGGTCGATCAGTGGTGCTACTACAAAGACGGCATCGAAACCTATCGCGATATCGACGCCAATTTCAATAACAAGGCGGATCAATATCGCTGGCTCGGCACTTCGGGCACCCGATGGGGCCTCGACGACAACGAAGACCAGCGGATCGACTCGTGGAAGACGCTTTCCGCCGAAGAAGCGACGGCTGAAATCGTCGCCGCTCTGCGCGACAAAGACTCCAGCCGTTTCCGCCGCATTCTCATCACGGCCGACGAGCTAAAGAATCTCGGCTTGGCCGCAGACCAAGAGAAGCAGATCGCCACGAAAATCAGCTCAGCAGCCTCGACGTTCAGCGATGTAGCGACAAAGCAGAAGCTTGTCGGCGCCAAGTCGGAATGGCTGCACTTCGGCGCGAGCCGGCCGGGCATCGTTCCTGCGGGAACGAGTGGTTCGTCGAAGGATCTTGTCGTTTATGACAACGTGACGACGGTCGTCGAAACCGACGGCAAGCACAGCCAACTCGTCATCGGCACGATGGTCAAGATCGGCGACACGTGGCGCGTGTTCGACCTGCCGAAGAACCTGGCGGGCGAACAAACGGCAGCGGCTTCCGTCGGCTACTTCTTCCAGGCTGCGATCAATGCCCGCCCGGAAACGACCGATCCCGTGCCAGGCAGCAACATCAATCCCGAGATGCAAAAGCTAATCGGGACGCTCGAAAAGCTCGACAAGTCGATCGCGTCAGCAACCAGCAAGACCGAACAAACGCGGCTCAATGGCGAACGGGCCGACCTGCTGGAACAGATTGTGAAGCTCGCCGAATCGGCCGAGGACCGCAACCTCTGGATTCGGCAGTACGCGGAGACGATTAGTGCGGCAGTGCAAGCCGGGGTGTTTCCCGAAGGGCCAAAGCGGTTGCAGGGGCTGTATGAGCAAGTCTCCAAGCTGCCGGACTCGGCGGACCTTGCCGCTTACATCAAGTTCCGCCGTATGTCGGCAGACTACAACCTGAGCCTGCAAGACAAAGACGCCGACTTCGAAAAGATCAACTCGAAATGGCTCGTCGATCTGGAAGAGTTCGTCAAGGATCACGACACCGCGCCCGATGCCGCCGAGGCAATGCTGCAACTGGCGATCGGCCAGGAATTCTCGGGCAAAGAGAAGGAAGCGATCGCCTGGTTTGGCCGCATCACGACGGAATTCCCGAAGAGCGACCTTGCCCCCAAAGCTGCCGGCGCGAAGCGGCGACTGGAATCGGTCGGGCAGAAGATCACGCTCAAGGGGAAGACGATCGACGGCCGGCCGTTCGACCTGGCCGCGAGCAGCGGCAAAGCCGTGCTCATTCACTACTGGGCGACCTGGTGCGAGCCGTGCAAGCAGGACCTTGAAACGATCCGCGGTCTGCAAGCCAAGTATGGCAAAGACGGTTTCGTGCCGGTCGGAGTGAATCTCGACAACACGGCGGGTGAAGCTACCGCGTTTCTCCGTGGCAACAAGGCTCTTCCTTGGGCACAGGTCTATGAAGATGGCGGACTCGAAGGACGGCTGGCGACTGAAATGGGCATCCTGACGCTGCCCACGATGATCCTCATTGGTCGCGACGGCAAGGTCGTCAACCGCAACATCCACGCGGGTGAGCTCGACGCAGAGCTGAAGAAGCTGCTGCGCTAATTCTGCGCCACGCTCCTTGAACGGCCATCTGGTACGCGGTCAAAATACCCCGGCAGCAGCGATGCCGTCGAGCGGCTCGATCCGCTCTGCGCGCAATGCTTTGTCGCCGATCGTCGTTTGGCGATTGCCTGGCCCAAGCCGTCATCTGGAGAAACGGGGAATGTCGAACTCTGCGAAGACAAGCATCCTTGCGTTCGCTTTGCTCCTGCTTCCTGCCGTTGTCTTTGGCGAACCACCGAAGCCGCCGCAGGGATTTCGCGCGGTTTTCAATGGCAGAGATCTCACCGGCTGGTACGGACACAACCCGCACAACTCGGAAAAGCTGACTGGGGAACAAAAGAAGGCCAACCTCGCTGAGCAACGGGCGGAGTTCTCCAAGTACTGGACCGTCGAGAACGACGAATTGGTGAACGATGGCCGCGGACCATACGCGACCACCGATGAGGAATTCGGCGATATCGAACTCCTGATCGAATACAAGACCGTGGCGAAGGCCGATAGCGGCATTTACTTGCGCGGTACGCCCCAGGTGCAAATCTGGGACTGGCATCAGCCATTTGACCTCAAACGCCCGACCCGCAAGCCGCATCTGGGTTCTGGCGGTCTGTTCAACAACACACCGGGAACATCCGGGCGAGATCCGCTCGTGCTGACCGACCGGCCGTTTGGCGAGTGGAATCAGTTCCGCATCCGCCAGATCGGCGACCGCACTTGGGTTTGGCTCAACGGCAGACCGGTCGTGGAAAACGCCGTGATGGAGAACTACTGGGATCGGAGCCGTCCGCTCCCGGCCAAGGGGCCGATCATGTTGCAAACGCACGGCGGCGAAATCCGTTGGCGGAACATTTTCGTTCGCGAGATCAGCGCCGACGAAGGAAAGCAGTTGCAGAGCGCCGCGGAGCAGGAGAGCAAGGATCGGCTCGCCAAGGCTCTGACGCTGCACGCATCGTTCGATGAGTCGCTGACGGCGGATTTCTCGCGCGGCGACAAGACGTGCTTCGTCCAGCAAGGAAAGGATCTCGTCCCGGCAATGCCGACCGAGGCGGTACGACTTGCTGCTGACGCGGGCCGGTTTGGCGGGGCGCTGCACTTTACGAAGAAAAACGACTTTCGCCCGGCATTCAAGAACGAAGGGGTGCTCGGCTACAACGACAAGAATTGGAACGCAACGGTTTCAACCTGGCTGCGGCTCAGTCCCGACGAGGATCTCGAACGGGGCTACTGTGATCCTGTGCAGATTGTCGGCGACGACAGCAAAAAAGGGTTCATCTTTCTCGAATGGTCGAAGGACGAAACGCCGCGGTACTTTCGCTACGCAGTTCGGCCGCTGCAGCACATCTGGAATCCGGACAATGTGCCGTGGGATGCCATTCCGGCTGACAAACGCCCCATGGTGCAAGTGGCCCGCGCCCCCTTTTCGCGCGAAGCATGGACTCACATCGTTTTCACGCTCGAAAACGTCAACGACAAAAGCAAGCCGCAGATCGGCCGTCTCTTCATCAACGGCAAGCTGCAAGGGACGATCGAGAACTGGGAACTCACGCTCGGCTGGGCTCCCGAACGGGTGCTCTTGGTATTAGGAGCCTCCTATGTGGGTCATCTGGATGACCTGGCCGTCTTCGATCGACCGCTTACCGATAGTGAAGTGACGCTCCTCTACGGACTGAAGCAGGGCGCTCGCGAGCTGCACAAGTAGTTCGACCGACCAGATAGCCGATTGCCCGCGCCCCGCACCGGCACTACGCTACGGCTAAGAAAGCGCCAGGCAGTTCGTTTGTTAAATCGGATGCCTGCTGCTTGCTCTTGCGCGGCGGCTCGGCCAGCGTCCTATGAGCGAACAGGCTCCCATCTTGATGGCGACCTATCTGGGGCTCGTTCGCGCCTTGGCGTGGAAAATCCATCAGCAATTACCTCGCTCCGTCGATCTGGACGACCTTGTCGGTTACGGCTGCGTGGGACTGGCGGAAGCGGCGCGGGCCTACAATCCGGCGCTTGGCCACAAGTTCAGCACGTTTGCGTACTATCGAATTCGCGGGGCGATTCTCGATGGTCTCTCGCAGATGACCTGGTTCCGCCGCGACAAGTTCGAGGCGCGCGAGTATCAGCCGACTGACGAGGAGGAAACCAGCGAGCCGACCCGCGGCGAGGTCGAAAGAACGCTCACCAACAATGCCGCCTGGTATCTGCAGGCAGCTGATCGACTGGAGCGGAGCGTCGGAATAACCGGTTCCGCCGCCGCTGCCGAAGCCGCCGATCCTTCCGCCAGCGCCGAGAGTGCCGTCATGCAGACAGAGGTGGAATCGCGCCTGCGGCAAATGATCGACACGCTGCCCAAGGCGGCAGCGGAGCTGATTAAAGCGACGTACTACGAAGGACTTACGCTCAAGGACGCGGCTGCATTGCAAGGGCGCGACAAGTCGTGGGCGAGCCGTTTGCACGCCCGCGTCCTGCGCCAATTGGAACTTTCGCTAAAGGCCGAGGGATTCGGATAGCCCGAAGTGTTGCGGCAGTTCGCAAGTTCCCCCCTGCCGCTCAACGAAAGATGGACGAAGGAGTGGAGGCGTCATTTCGAGCGAACCAGGAGGGTTCCATGAGAAGCCAATCCTGACGTTGCGCTCTAGGGCGGATCGCGCGACGCAAACTGGAAACACCGATCGCGCATGTCCGACGAATCGCCTTTACCGATCGACGAGTTGATCGCTCCCCTCGCGGGCGATACTCCCGTCGGGATGAACCTCCGGACGGATGACGCGATCGACGACGCGCTGCGCGAGGTGCGCGACCTGGCCAAGCAAGCGGCCTACGAAGAGCGCAAAGCGGGCGATCTGGGGAACGATCCGACGTACGCGGCGCTGTCGCAATGGCGATCGGTCTCCGAAAAGTGCCAAACGATCCTGCGCGAGCAATCGAAGGATCTGGAAGTAAGCGCCCTGCTCGTCGAAGCGGAGGTTCGCGCGAGCGGACTGGCGGGGTTGGCGGCCGGCTTGCAAGTCGTCGCCACCCTGGCCGAGAACTATTGGCCTGACATTCTCTTCCGCGCGAAGTCTGCCGTTGCCGAGCCGGACGAAGAGTCGATCGTCGGCGACCTCCTCAGCCGCCTGAACAAGTGGAACGACGCACTTCCCGGTCCCATGGCACGCGTTCCCATCACCTCGGGGGGCGATTCCGGCGACTACGCTCTGTGGCAATATCAACAAGCCGTTCAGGCCGACAAGGACAACCTTCCGCCGGAGGAGCGCGAGCGGCGGAAGGCGATCACCATCGACCAGTTTGCCCGGAGTGTGATCGGTACCGCGCAGTCACAGCCGAAGTTTCTGCTCGGTGTGCTGGGCGACCTGGACCGTTCGATCGCGGCAGCCACCCGACTGGAAGAAGTGTTTCAGAACCAGTTGCCGTCAGAGCTGTCAATGCACGCCCCTTCGCTCGGCAAGGTTCGCGAGCGGCTCGATGAGATTCAGCGGTGCTTGCAGCACACGGGCAAGGATGTGATTGCCTCGCTTTTGGCCGCACCGGAAGCAGCCGAGGGGACCGGCGGAGCAGGCAGTGGAACGGTCGCTGCACCCGCGGGGCAGTTCACCGACCGAGAACAGGCGTTTCGCGAACTTTCCCGCATCGCCGATTTCTTCGCCCGCACCGAACCGCTAAGCTTATTGGCGGAACAGATTCGGCTGATCGTGTATCGCGGGCGGCTCTCGCCCGAGAGGTATTTCAAGGAACTGATCGACAGCGAGGATACCCAGCGGCAGTTCTTTCGCCTGGTGGGAATCAAGCCGTCGGAGAATCAGGATTCATCGTAAACGTCGTTCCAATTTGGTAGCATAAGCCCGCAGCCGCCGTGGGCTGCCCACATCCCTTCGGGAGATCGCCGCTATGGCACGAGAATCCATCCACGAAAAACTGAAGCGTGTCCGCAAGCCCCACGTCCACATCACGTACGAGGTCTATACCGGTGACGCGATGGAGGTGAAGGAGCTCCCCTTCGTGCTCGGCATCATGGGCGACTATGCCGGCGATACGAAGATGAAGCCGCTCAAGGAGCGGAAGTTCCTGGAGATCGACCGCGACAACATCAACGAAGTGATGAAGCGGATCGGCCCCACGCTGAATTATAAGGTTGCCAATACGCTTGCCGGCGATGGCTCGGAAATGGCCGTCTCTCTCAAGTTCGACTCGATGAAGGATTTCGAGCCGGGGCGTGTTGTCGATCAAGTGCCGGCTCTCAAGCAGCTTCTCGAAATCCGGAACAAACTTCGCGATCTGAAGAGCACCGTCGATCGCATCGACGGGGCCGAAGACCTGCTGGCGGAAATCCTCAAGGACGCAGAAAAGATCAAGGGGCTTGGCGGCGATAAGCCGTCGTCCTAGTCCCATCACTTTCCAATTCATTCGTCAGGCGAGATCAGGAACTCCGTTATGGCCAAGGCCCGCAAAGAAGCGTCGGAAGTCGCCGCCAGCGTCACCACGGTGGACGGCTTGCTCGACAGCATCCTGGACGGCGCACCCAGCACCGTCGAACGCACGCAGGTTCAAGACCTGGTGCAGAACCTCATCGATCAGGCCCTGCAAGGGTCGGTGACGTACCAAAAATCGTTCACCAAGACGATCGCCGCTGCGATCAAAGAGCTCGACTCGAAGCTCTCCAAGCAGCTTTCAGCAGTCATGCACGCTCCCGAGTTTCAGAAGCTCGAAGGGAGCTGGCGCGGTCTCAATCACCTGGTGATGAAGACCGAAACGTGCGCCACGATGAAGCTGAAGATGCTGCAGGTCACGAAGCGAGAACTGCAGAAGGACTTGGAGGAAGCGGTCGAGTTCGACATGAGCGAGACCTTCAAGCAGATCTACACCCGCGAGTACGGTCAGGCGGGCGGCGAGCCGTTCGGAGCGCTCATCGGCGATTACGAGTTTGGCAATCACCCCGACGACATCAGCGTCCTGTCGCAGATGTCGGAAGTGGCGGCTGCTGGCTTTTGCCCGTTCATTTCCGCCTCGTCGCCGCGGATGTTCGGCTTCGACAGCTTCACCAAGGTGAACGACAGCGTCCGCGACCTGGAAAAGATCTTCCTGGGCAAGGACTGGATCAAGTGGCGCGAATTCCGCGAGAAGGAAGACTCGCGCTTTGTCGTGCTGACGATGCCGCGCGTGCTGGCTCGGCTCCCTTACGGCGCGGCAACGCGGGCGATCGACGAATTCGAGTTTGAAGAAGTCGATCTTGACGAGAATGGCAATCACAAGCCGGTGGAGCACGAGCACTACACCTGGATGAATGCGGCGTATGCCTACGGGACGCGGCTGACCGATGCATTCTCCAAGACGAACTGGTGCACGGCCATTCGCGGCTACGAGAACGGCGGCGTGGTCGAGGATCTGCCGGTCCACGTCTTCACGAGCGAAGAAGGGGATCGCGAGGTCAAGGTTCCGACCGAGGTGCTCATTCCCGACCGCCGCGACGCAGAGCTTTCGAAGCTCGGCTTCCTGGCCCTCGTGTATCACAAGAATTCGGATCGGGCGATCTTCATCGGCGGTCAAACGACTCAAAAAGCGAAGAAGTACGACGATCCGAAGGCGACCGAGAACGCCGCTCTCTCCGCCCGCCTGCCATACATCATGGCGTCGGGTCGCATCGCCCATTACCTGAAGATTCTCGGCCGCGAAAAGCTGGGAAGCTTCATGGAACGGAAGGACTGCGAAGATTGGCTCAATCGGTGGATCGCCCAGTACATCTTGGCCGATGAGAAAGCTTCAGCCGAGATGAAGATGAAGTATCCGCTGGCCGAGGCCAAAATCACGGTCGAGGAAGTCCCCGGGAAGCCCGGCGCTTACAACGCCCGCTGCTTGTTGCGGCCGTGGTTGCAGCTCGAGGAACTGAACGCTGCCGTGAGCATGGTGGCGAGCATTCCGAAAAAGGCTTAAGCGAGGTCGTCGGACAGACTTCCCCGCTTGTCGCTGAATCGCGAACCTGGGGCCGGCTCGATGCAGGCCCCGCGAATCCCCGCGCGAGGGCTCGATGCCAGTGCGCCCAGAGAGCCCATCAACCGTCACGCTCGAGCGCGAGTCTGCCACAAGCGGCGAGGAAGCGGTCTCGCTGCTCGATCAGTTGTTGGGGCAAGCTGCCATCGCAGCGGCGCCTAGCGCAGTGGGCGGCGGCGATCTGGCGTCTAAGATTCGGGCGGCGAAGTCCCGGCTGGAGCTCGCGAAGGTTCTGTATGGGAGCCAACGGGTTGCGGCAAAAGTCGCCAGTCGCGAACTCGACGTGGCCATCGCCCGGATCGACGACCTGCTCGCGGAGCAGGTGAACGCGATCCTGCACCACCCTCGCTGGCAACGACTGGAGTCTTCGTGGCGCGGCTTGTCGTTCCTGTGCCAGCAGGCGGCTGACGAGGTCGAGCGGGCCTATTCGCAGGGGGAGGATGCGAGAATCGTCGTTCGCATGCTGAGCGTAAAAAAGCGCGAGCTGTGGGACGATGCCACGAGTGCCGCCGAATTCGATCAGACGGTCCTGTGGCAAAAGGTGTATGAATCGGAGTTCGGCGCAGCGGGGGGACATCCGTTTGGGCTGCTCGTCGGAGACTACGAATTCCGCAATCACCCGAACGACCTCGACACGCTCGCTTCTGTCGCCTCGGTCGCTGCGGCAGCCTTCGCGCCGTTTGTCGCAGCTGCCGCTCCGGAGTTCTTCGGCCTGGCGGACTTTCAGCGGCTGGAGATTGGCCTGTCGCTCGAACAAGATTTGCAGCGTCCCGACTACATCAAATGGCGATCGCTCCGCGACAGCGACGATTCCCGTTTCGTCGGCCTGACGCTCCCCCGCGTGCTGATGCGGCGACCTTATCGGCTCGACCCCAACCGCGAGGACGGCTTCCGGTTCGAGGAGGAAGTAGCCGACGCTCAGAAGCACGACCGCTATCTCTGGGGCAATGCCGCCTATGCGTTGGCGTCGGTCGTGCTGCGGGCGTATGTCGATACAGGCTGGTTCGCCGACATCCGCGGCTTTGAACGGGGGAACGAAACGGGGGGGATTGTCACGGGGCTGGCCGTCGATGCGTTTCGCACCGATCGCGACGGGATCGCGCTCAAGACAGCGACCGACGTTGTGATCGACAGCGCTCAAGAGCGCGAACTCTCCGATTTGGGGTTTATCCCGCTCTGTGCCTGCCAGGGAACGCAGTATTCCGCGTTTTTCTCGAACGCCTCGATCCACAAGCCGGCTGCTTTCGCCGATGCCGAGGCCGACACGACCTCCCGGATGTCGGCCATGCTGCAGTACGTACTTTGCGCGTCGCGCTTCGCGCACTACCTCAAGGTCCTGTGCCGCGAGAAGATCGGCAGCTTCCAATCGGTCGATGAAGTAAACGACTTCCTCGTGCGCTGGATCAGCCAATACGTTGCCGACGACGCCCGGGCCGGCCCGGAGGTCAAGGCTCGCTATCCTCTCCGTCAGGCCGAGGTGGCGGTCTCCCAAATTCCCGGCCAGGCGGGAGCGTACCGGTTGGAAATGCGACTCTTGCCGCACTATCAGCTCGACGCGCTTTCCGCCTCGCTCCGCCTCGTCCATCGCTTGCCCGCTGCGACCTAGTGAGGATTGATCAACCGCTCGTGTTGCTACGGATATGAACCGTTCGCCCGGACAATTCGACCCGCTGACTCCGTCGCTGCTCGATCGGCTGCGCGGAGGGGAGTCCGTGTCAAACAGCCCGGCCGGCTCGCGGAACTATCAGTTACTTGGTGAAATGCGCAAGAGCGTGCGGCGCGATCTCGAAAACCTGCTCAACACGCGCTGGCGCTGCACCTCGACTGATATGCTTCCCGACGGACTCGCTGGCTCGCTCGTGAACTACGGCCTCCCTGACTTCTCCGGCGGCAATTTGCAGGCCGCTCAGGATCCAACGCTCGTTTACGATGCTGTCCGGCGGGCGATCGAGCAGTTCGAGCCGCGTCTGTCGAACATTCACGTTCGCCCGTTGCAAAGCGAGCCGGGCGTGGACCGGACACTCCGCTTTCAGATCGAAGCGATTCTGAACGTCGAACCGTGGCACGAACGGGTCCGCTTCAACACCATCCTCGAGCCGAATTCAGGAAAGGTCACCGTCAAAGCCGGCGATTCACCGGCGGCGTAACTGCTCATGAGCGACGAACTGCTCCCGTATTACGAGCGCGAACTGAAGCACCTGCAGGCGCTGGGGGCGGAGTTCGCGCAGCGTCACCCACAGGTCGCGACGCGGCTGAAGCTGGGGCCGGAAGGGACGGGCGATCCGCACGTCGAGCGGCTCGTGCAGGCGGTCGCGTTTCTGAACGCCCGCGTCCGGTACAAGTTGGAGGACGACTTTCCGGAACTGACCCAGTCGCTCCTCGGCGTTCTTTATCCGCATTACATGCGACCGGTGCCGTCGCTGTCGATCGCGCAGATGGAACTCGACTCGTCGCAGCACGAGCTGTTCAAGGGGTATCCCGTTGCGCGAGGAACGGCGATCGAAACCGAGCCGGATACGTCGTTCGGTGAGATGTGCCGCTACCGCACGGCCTATGACATGACGCTCTGGCCGCTCCGAGTGGCCCAGGCGCGGCTCGCGCGACGACCATTCAGCATTCCCGCCTCTCCGCAAGCCTCGCGGGCGCAGGCCGTATTGCACGTGCAACTCAAGACGTTTGCTTCCGCCACCAAGATCGGGCAGATTCAGATCCCGTCGCTCCGCTTCTATCTGCATCGCGGCAACAGCACGAACGTCTATCGCCTGCTCGAAATGCTGGCGACGGAGGTGCTGGAAGTCGTCGTTGCCTATGGCTCTCAGGGTGACAAGTTCACCGTCTTGCCGCCGTCGTGTTTGAGCACCGTCGGCTTCGAGCGCAAGGAGGCCTTGCTGCCCGATGACGCCCGTACGTTGCCGGCCTATCGGATGTTAACCGAGTATTTCGCCTTCCCGCAAAAGCACCTGTTTGTCGATCTGGACCTCGGCCAGCCGGGATCGTCGGCATGGGCGATCGGGAAACTAGGCCCGGCGCAAAGCGACACGCTCGATCTGTTTTTGCTGCTCTCGCGGGGGGATGTGGACTTGCAGCGCGACATCACCGCCGACACGTTGCGTCTGGGCTGCACACCAATCGTCAACCTCTTCGACCAAGCGGCCGATCCGTTCACCTTGACGCAAACCGAAGCGGAGTACCAGCTTGTGCCCGATGCTCGCCGGCCTTGGAGCTGCGAGATTTACTCGGTGAATGCCGTCGAAGCGATCACGCCAGAGCAGGAAGTGGTCGCGTTCCAGCCGTTTTTCTCGTGGAAGCACGGCGCGGATGAATCGCCGAATCAGGCGTATTGGCATGTCGCTCAACGTGCGGGGGCGAGCAGCGATCCGACCGATCCGCAGCGCATCCGCCAGGACCATTTTCTCTCGCTCGTTGATCTCGGCTTTCGCCCATCGCAGCCGGCGGGCTGGACCGTGCGGTCCGACACAACCTGCTTCAATGGCGATGCGCCGAGCCACCTGCCAGGGGGCGTCGGACCCGGTGGAGTGCCGCGGCCCCTGTTGAGCCTGCCAGATGGGGCCGGTCCCATCGGACGCGTCGTGACCGTGGTGCCACCCACAAGCACGCAGCGCCCCGAATGGGGACCGCGAGCTCTCTGGCGGCTTATATCGCATCTGACGCTCAACCATCTCTCGCTGGCCGAGGGCGAGGACGGTGCCGCAGCGCTGCGCGAAATTCTGCAGCTTTATAACTTCCGTAACTCAGCCGAGTCGCAGGCGTTGATCGAGTCGATCGTTGAAGTCCGATCCGAGCGCGTTGTCCGCCGCGTCGGTTGGCGGACGGGCGGCTTTGGCCTCGGCATGCTCGTGCGCGTGACCATCGACGAAAGCCGGCTGGCTGGACTCGGCGGATATCTGCTCGCCTGCGTGCTCGATCGCTTCCTCGGCATGTATGTCGCCGTGAATTCGTTCACCGAGCTGGTCGTGCAATCCAAACAACGCCTCGGACAACAGGAGCCCTGGAGATGGCCCAAACGCACGGGCGAAAGCATCCTCCTGTAGCCGAGCGGCTGGCGGAGCAAACCTACGAGTTCGATTTTTTTCAGGCGGTCCGCCTCCTCGAGTGGATTGCTTGGGAAACGAAGTCTCGCGGCGAGCCGACGACCGCGCCCATCGGCGAGGACGCACGCCCCAATGAGGAGATGGTCCGGTTTCGCGTAGCGGCCGGCGCGTCGTTTCCTGCAGCGGCGATGGGATCGCTCGTGCGCCGCAGCCTGGGGACCAACGCCCCGCCGCTGCCTGCCGAGCTCAGTGTTTCGTTCCTCGGGTTGATCGGTCCCAGCGGCGTTCTGCCGCATCACTACACGACCGAGGCGATCGCGCGGCGTCAGAACCAGGATCCGGCGCTCGCGGAATTCTTCGACATCTTCCAGCATCGCGCTGTCTCGCTGTTTTATCGGGCCTGGCGGAAGTACCGTCTGCCGTTCGAGCTTGAAGTCGCACTGCGGCGGCAGACCGCGGGTGACGACGTAACTGATCGAGAGGACGATCCGTTTACGTTCGTGCTCCGCTGTTTGGTTGGCCTGGGAACCGAGCGGCTGGCAAACCGGATGGAGGTGGCTGACGAGACGCCGCTCTACTATGCGGGACATTTCACCCATGCGGCCCGCTCGGCCGTTGGCCTTGCGCGAATGCTCAGCGAGCACTTTCGCCAGTCCGCCGCGGTTTTGCAGTTCTCCGGCCGCTGGCTGACACTGCCGCCGGACCAGCGCACGGCCATGCCGTCGGGCGAGCGGCGGCAAGGAGCGTACTGCTCGCTGGGCCGAAATTCCGTCGTCGGGCCGCGCGTGTGGGACGTGCAAACCCGCTTCCGCATCCGCCTCGGGCCGATGCGCTACGGCGAGTTCCTTAGTTTTATGCCGGGAGAAGCCAAACTACGGCAACTCTCCGACCTCGTCCGGCTCTATGTCGGGCCGGCCCTGGAATTTGAGGTGCAGCCGGTTTTGCGGCGGGAGGAGGTTCCCACGGCTCAGCTGGCTGCCCGAGGGGGCGGCAAGAGCATGCTCACCCGCAATAGCTGGCTGGCCAGCTCTAAGCGGACCAAGGACGCCGAAGAGGCAGTTTTTCTGGCTTAAGTTGGCCGTTTTTCGCGGTTCGCCGGGATTTCTTTCTGTAGAGCAACGGATTTCGAGATTTTTGGCAACCAAACGGGCCGCCCCCCGATAACCTCTGCGACCTTCGGCAGCCTACCAGGTGGACCGGCTGCCCAAGTAACCCTGGGAGAGATTGGCGATGCCCGCATTCCTGAAGCTCGGCGACATTAAAGGTCAGGCGACCGACGCCGAACACAAGGATTGGATCATCATCCAGTCGCTGACCGCTCCGATTTATCGTTCGATCCCCGAAAACGCCCGCGATCAGCAGCGTACGCAGGGTAGCACGGTGCTCGGCGATGTGGTCCTCGTCCGTGAACTCGACAAGTCCTCGACGAAGCTCCAGGAAGCGTGCGCCAACGGCACGTTCTTTCCTGAGGTGCAAATCGATATGTGCGCGACGCTCGGCAACAAGCAAGAGCCGTATTTGCAATACAGGCTCAAGAACGTGATCGTCACCAGCTACAGCTTTCACGGTACGGCATCGGGCGATCCCCTGCCGACGGAAGAAGTGACGATGGGATACACGGAGGTCGAATGGAACTACATCGTTCTGAATCCCGAAACCGGCAAGAAGGAAGGAAATGTTCCCGGCAAATACAACCCTGCGAAGGGGAAGAGTTGATATCGAGACTTGAATGCTATTCCGCGGCAAGTGTTTGCCGCGGCTGAGCTAACCAAACCACTTTCGTTCGCACTCACCATTTTGGAGGTTGTTCCATGCCCGCTTTCGTAAAACTTGGCGACATTAAGGGCCAGGCCACCGACGCCGACCACAAGGATTGGATTCTCATCGAATCGATGAGCGCCCCGATCTCGCGGAGCATTCCGATGAATGCCCGAGACCAGCAGCGCACGCAGGGAAGTACGTCGCTCGGCGACATCGTCCTCGTCCGCGAGCTCGACAAGTCCTCGACAAAGCTGCAAGAGGCCTGCGCTAACGGAACCTTCTTCCCCGATGTCGAAATTCACCTCTGCACCACGATTGGTAACAAGCAGGAGCCTTACCTGACCTACAAGCTCAAGAACGTGATCGTCACAAGCTACAGCTTCCACGGCAACGCCAGCGGATCTCCGCTGCCGACGGAACAGATTTCGCTGGGCTACACCGAGGTGGAATGGACTTACATCGTGATCAATCCCGAAACGGGCAAGAAGGAGGGGAACGTCCCGTCGAAGTACAATCCGGCCAAGGGATCGAGCAAGTAGCCCTGTGACGATTGCAGCCCGCATGAATCGGCCCTCGGAGCGCTTCTCGGAGGGCCGCCTTACGTCGCTTTGCCAATCTGCTTTTTTGACGTCCTGGTCTTCTCTGGGGATGGTCGTCGCCTAACTCGCCATGTCGGAATTCACGCAAGAGAAGCGTCCTATCGCGGTGGAAACGCCGCTCGGTAAAGACGCATTGCTTCTCACGTCGTTTTCTGGCCACGAAGAAATCTCGCGGCTCTTCCGTTACCAGCTTGAGTTCCTGTCTGAGAAGTCTTCGATCTCGGACAAGAGCATCATCGGCAAGAACATCAGTTTCTCGGTCGAGTTTCAGGACGGCTCGCCGCGCTACTTCAACGGCATCGTGCAGCGATTCGCCTACGCCGGCACGACCGATCGCTTGAGCCTGTACCGGGCCGAAGTCGTTCCGTGGCTCTGGTTTCTGACGCGCACGGCCGACTGCCGCATCTTTCAGAACAAATCGGTCCCGGACATCATCAAGGAAGTGCTCGGAGACGCGGGCTTTTCGGCGGAAGCGAAGTTCAACCTGCAAGGGACTCACGACCCGTGGGAATACTGTGTGCAGTATCGCGAGTCGGACTTCGACTTCATCTCGCGGCTGATGGAACGGGAAGGGATTTTCTATTACTTCACGCACGCGCAGGGTTCGCACAAGATGGTCCTGGGGGACCACAAGGGCGTCTACCAGGCCTGCCCGGATTCGAAGGTGCAATTCCTCTCGAACCTGTCGCAGCCGGAGGAGACCGACCAGATTCGCGCGTGGGAGCACCAGTTCGAATTTCGGAGCGGCAAGTGGGCTCAGACCGACTACAACTTTGAAACACCGTCCACCAGCCTGCTTACGACAACCAACAGCACCCTCGGCATTCCGACCGCCGACAAATTCGAAGTGTTCGACTTCCCCGGGGAGTACAAGAAAAAGAACATCGGAGAGGCGGAAGTCAAGCTCCGCATGGAGGAGGAAGAAGCGGCCTACAACGTCGTGCAGGGGCAGAGTGTTTGCCGCGGCTTTGGACCGGGACTGAAATTCACGCTGGAAAAACACCACAACGCCGGAGAGCAGGGGAAGGGGTACGTGGTGACGAGCGTGCGGCACCGGGCCAGCGTCGGCGCTACCTACACGGGCGGTTCCGCAACCGGCGACTACCGCAACTCGTTCACCTGCATTCCCGACTCCGTTGCGTTCCGCCCCGAACGAACCACTGAAAAGCCGCTGATTCATGGTGTGCAAACGGCAGTCGTGGTCGGCCCTGCAGGAGAGGAAATCTATTGCGACAAGTACGGCCGCGTGAAGGTCCACTTCCACTGGGATCGTCTCGGCAAGAAGGACGACAAGGACTCGTGCTGGATTCGCTGCGCCCAGTCGATCGCCGGCAAGAGTTGGGGCGCAATGACGATTCCCCGGATCGGCCAGGAAGTGGTCGTCACGTATTTGGAAGGGGATCCCGATCGGCCGCTGATCACCGGCATCGTCTATAACGCTGCGCAGATGCCGGCGTATGAATTGCCCGGTGAAAAGACCAAAACCGTCTTCAAGTCGAATAGCTCCCCCGGCGGCTCCGGCTTTAACGAATTGCGGTTCGAGGACAGTGCCGGCAAAGAGCAGATTTTCATGCACGCGCAGCGGAATCACGACTTTCGCGTGCTGAACGACCAGATGCAGTCGATCGGCAACGACCGGCATCTGACCGTGGCTCACGACGTGCGCGAAAAGATCGTCCGGCACAAGGACGTGCAGATCGACGGGAACGTGCAGGAGACGATCAAGGGGAAGGAGCTTCGCAAGATCGGTGAGGATCAGCACGAAATTGTGCTCGGCAGCCGGGCCGAGAAAATCAGCGGTGATTGCGATCTGACCGTCAGCGGCGACAAGAACACGAAGATCACGGGGACCGACTCGCTCACGACGACGAAGGATCTGCAACACAAGGTCGGCATGAATATGGCCGTCGAATCCGGGATGGCGATTCACATCAAGGCCGGCATGTCGATGGTCCTCGAAGCGGGCCTGCAATTGTCGCTCAAAGTGGGCGGCTGCTTCATTGACCTTTCGCCGGCTGGCGTAGCGATCAACGGCGTGCCGCTGACGCTGATCAATAGCGGCGGCGCGGCTGGCACGGGCGCAGGATGCACGCCGAACGAGCCCAAGCCGCCGGAAGAACCCCAACCCGAAAAACCGGTCGAGGCCGACAACGCCAAGACGGGACAGAAATCCGCACCATAGTCTCGCGACTCCAGTGAATTCGTTCCCTCAGCATTTACTCTTTTTCCTGCGACGACTGCCATGCGAATCGTGATCGAAGTCGTCGCCGGTCCGCTCGCGGGGCGGAAGTTCCACCTGGTACGCAACCAGCGGCTGGAGGTGGGCAGCACGTCGCAGGCCGATGTCTGCGTGCGCGGCGACAGCCAGCTCGCACCGCAGCAGTTCGCACTCGAAACCGACTCGCAGGTTTGCCGTGTTCGCGACCTCTGCCGCCAGGGGACGACTCTCGTGAATGGCCAGGCGGTCGAGCTCGCCGTTGTGCGCGACGGTGACGAAGTGCAGGCGGGAGGCTCCCGGTTCGTCATTCACGTCGAGGGGGCCGCTGCCAACGCACCGGCGGAAGTCGTCGCGGCGAAACCGGCGGCCGCCAAGGCTGCCAAACGGCCGAAAAACGCGACCCATGAAAAGGTAACGTGCGACACGGGCCTGGTTCGGTACGGAGGAACTTGCGACTCGTTTCCGCCTGCCGAGTTGGCAGCTGCGCTATCCGCGGAGTCGCCGACCCACTTCCTGGCTGACAACCGCCGCCTGCAGGACGAATCGCTGCGGAGCCTGAAGCAGCCACACTATTTGTTCGATTGGCTCGGCGAGGCAGCGGCGCAAGTTTCGCCGCTTGTTCTTTTGCCAGGCGAAGTACCCGACGTGGCAGCGCTCGTACAAAAAGGATGGCGACGCGACGGCCTGGCCTGCTTTTTCGCGAAGCAAGCCGGTGACGCGGCCTATGCGGCGCTTCGCAACTCGGCGCGTGCCGATGCCAACCGCGTCGTCGGCATTTGCTGGCCGTCGATCCTCTCCTTTTTGCTCAGCCACTATCAGCCGGCATTCGTAAAGCGGCTGATGGACCCGTTTGCCTGCGTGCTGCTCGAGGATCCCCTCGCCCCAGACCGCTGGCAACTGTTCGCCGCCGAGTCGATCGACGAGCGGCTGGCGGCCATCGGCTTTCAGCCGCTCGCGGCGGAAACGAAATAGGACGCGACGAAAGAGGAACCTGCCATGTTTGCCGCCCGCATTCTGGACATGCACGTCTGCCCGATGGTCACCGTCCTCGTGCCGCACGTCGGCGGCCCGATCGCGCTCGGCCTGCCGACGGTGATGATCGGCAACATGCCGGCAGCTCGCGTGGGGGACATGGTGACTTGCGTCGGCCCGCCCGATGTCATTGCGATGGGTTCGATGACAGTGCTGATCGGCGGCCAACCCGCAGCCCGCATGGGTGACCTCACCGCGCACGGCGGGACGATCATCCTGGGCTTTCCGATGGTGATGATCGGCTGATGGAACCGACTAGCGGCGAAAGCAACTCATGGCCGACCGCCAGAACTTCACCGACTTGCAGCGCGACTCGGCATTTGAAGCCAACGCCCATTGGCTGCGGGACCATCGGATCGATGGCATTCAGATCGCAATCCCCTTCGAATCGCTGCATGCCGCGGGTCTCATTTTCTACTGCGAGAATTGCCTGTTCTGTCACACCGATCGGGCCTACTTCGACGTGGATCATCTCGTCCCCGATCGGCAGTTCAAATTGTGGGACAAACATGCCGAGGCCAAGGCGGCCGAGAACATGATGATCCTCTGCAAGTCGCAAGTGCGCGGCGACTTTGGCTGCAATCAGTCGAAGGGGGCCAGGCTCTATGTGCCGGTTCAGCGCGGCCTGGCCTACACGCGGGCCAATATCGACATGAACTGCTGCCCACTCCGGGACCGGCCGTTTACGTGGGTCTGAGCCCAACGAAACACGCGTCTATTCGTCGAGCGTCCCCGCCGAACCACCAGCGACCGCATCGCGAAACTGTGCTGACACCTGCGCTCGTTGATCGGAATTGAGCTGCGTTCCAATCGCCTTCTCCAACTCCTGAATCAGCTCGTCTGTCTGAAACGCCACGAGATTATGGATCTGCACGTACAAGTCCTCGCGGCGGTCGCCGGCCGGCGTCGGATCGAGCAGAAAGTCGATGATCAGTTCGACAATGTTGGGCTCCGGCTCCGGATGCGTTCGCTCGTACTCGTCGATCATCCGATTGATGTTGTCGATGGTGTTCGAAACGCGATCGTCGATCTCGGCCCCAACCACCGTCTCTGGCAGCACGCCGACCGCCGCAAATACGCCCAGGCGAATCGGATAAGCTGTTACAATGCGGCCGGTCCGGGGGTCGATGATCACCTTCAGGCCGGTCTCGCCCGCCTTGCCGATCATCCGATTGAATTCCTTCTCGACGACGACGTAGCCGTTCTTCTGCACATCCGCCCGCGTCGGGCTGGCGAGCGCACGCTCGATGAGCTTCTTCGGCCGCGGATCGCGAAAGACCGAGTGCGGCGAGCGGCCCATTGCCCGGGCCAGATAACGCGAGTTGCGGGCCGCCGCATTGGCAGCCGAGTGCGTGTGGTGTCCGATGTGCTTGCTCACTCCCTTCCCCCGCTTGGCCAGCCAGACGGTGGCCTTGCGAATCGCGGCAGCAATGATCGGTCCCACGGGCCGGAGTCTCCCCGCAGCTTGGTTGCACGGCATTCTGACCGATTATCGCTTGTCGCCGGGCGCGGTTGCGAACAAATCGCCGGCTTGCCGGAGATTTGGGCGATTGGCCGGCGAATAGGCAGCCCTTGAAGATATTGCGAGGCGTCTCACGGCTGCAGAGAATTCACGTTGCTTTCCCTATTCTTGCTGGAGCATCCGCTCATGATTGCTTGGCCACAGTTTTGGCTCGCCCTCGCGAGCGTTCTCACGGTCGCCCTAACGCTCCGAGCAGCCGCTGCTGATCGAGCGAAGCCCAATGTGCTGCTCATCATCACCGACGATCAGGGGTACGGCGATTTCAGCCTGCACGGCAATCCGACGCTGAAAACGCCGCGGATCGACTCGCTCGGTCGCGAAAGCGTCCGGTTCGATCGCTTCTTCGTCAACTCGTTCTGTGCGCCGACTCGAGCGGCTCTTTTGACCGGCCGATATCCGCTTCGCTGCGGAGTCTGGGGTGTCACCCACAGCAAGGAGACGATGCGAACTGAGGAGCGGACCCTCGCGGAGTTGCTCAAGGAGGCTGGTTATCGGACTGGCTGCTTCGGCAAATGGCACAACGGCGAACAATGGCCCTACACTCCACCCGCTCAGGGATTCGACGAGTTCTTCGGCTTTCACAACGGCCACTGGAACAACTATTTCGACACGCCCCTCTTGCGCGGTGCGAAGTTCGAACCCACGAAGGGATACATCACCGACGTGCTGACCGACGAGGCGATCCGGTTCATCCAGCAGACGAAGCAAGCGTCACTGCAGTCGTTCTTTTGCTACGTCGCTTACAACGCCCCGCACTCGCCATTTCAAGCCCCCGATGCACTATTCGACGAATACAAGTCCCTCGGACTCGACGACACGCTGGCTGCGTTCTACGCCATGTGTGCCTCGGTCGATCAAAACGTCGGCCGCCTGCTGGACGAACTCGACCGACTGAAGGTGGCTGACAACACGATCGTTCTGTTTCTGACCGACAACGGCGGGACGGCCGGCGTGAAGCACTTCAACGCCGGCATGCGCGGTGGCAAGACGAGCGTCCACGAGGGGGGCTGCCGCGTCCCGCTGTTCGTCCGCTGGCCGGGCCGCCTGGCCAAGCCGCAAGTCGTGCCGCAAATCGCCGCCCATATCGACGTTCTGCCAACGCTGCTCGAATTGTGCGGAATTGAGCCGCCGGCCGATGTGAAGTTCGACGGGCAAAGCCTGCGGCCGTTGCTGGAAGGCAACTCCGCAGGGTGGCCCGAGCGGACGCTCTTCACGCACAATCCGATCAATGAAACCAATCGCTATCCCGGCGCCGTCCGCACGCAGCAGTACCGCCTCGTGCGTGAGCTCCGCGGCCCAGGCGGACAGGGAGGCTCAAAGGCCAAGGCCGACCGGCCGCCCACCGGCTGGCAACTCTACGATATGCAAGCCGATCCAGGCCAAACGAAGGACCTGGCCGCCGAGTTGCCGGAAGTTGTGGCTGATTTATCGAGACAGTATGAAACATGGCTGGATGACGTGGCGTCTGGCGGACTGCGCCGCTTTCCGATCCAGATCGGCCACGCCGAAGAGAACCCCGTCACGCTCCACGCGCCGCAAGCCTATTTCGACGGGAGCCTGAAGTTTCTCGCCGGCCCCGGCTATGCCCACGACTGGCTGACGAACTGGACCGATGCAGCATCGAAAGTCTGGTTTGATATCGAGGTCGTTACACCCGGCGAGTACGACATGTCGCTGCGGTACACCTGCCCGACTGTCGATGCGGGCTCCACGCTTCGCGTCTCGCTGGGAGGTAGCGTACGAGACGTCAAGATTCCCGCTTTCGAGCCGAAGAACTTGCCGCTGCCACACCGCGACGAGGCGGGGCACGCCAAGTACGTCAATCGCGAGTGGGGCGTGCTCCCCGTCGGCCGCTTCAAGCTCGATCGCGGCCCGGCCAGGCTCCTGATCGAAGCGGCCAGCAAGCCGGCAGCCGAGGTCATCGACCTGAAAGCGGTCGAAATTACGGCCGTGAAGTAATCGCGCTCCCGCCCCAGTCCTCTCAACCCGCAAACTCGTCACAAGCTGCACGCTCTGGGCAAGATCAATCGATTCGCGAGACCTTTCGCGTAAGACCGGTGCGACCGTTTTACGATGACTAATCTGCGGCGGCAGATTGGGAAGTTTGCCGCTGGATGGATGTGGGCCGCGGCCGTTCACGGATGGACGCGGCAAGGTTCAGCGGCCGGTCGCCATGCGTCCCAAGCCGCCCGAGTCACTGCCGGCAGCGAGGCGTAGCTTCCCTCGCGGACGACTGGGGTCCAGCCGACAGCGACAAGCACGGGCGGCGAGGCGACGTGTTGCGGCCGGCTTTTTGCTGCGCGGTCGCCGTGTGGCAGGCCGCGATCGGCGCGCGATGTGCTCTGAGTCGGACCGGAGGAGACGATGCGCTCCGGTGATCTCTATTGGCCCACGGTCAGCGGTCCAGAACCCAGCGGGAATCGCTTCGAAGGGGATGCTGCGTGCGATGTGGCCGTTATCGGCGGCGGCATCTCGGGTGCGCTTGCCGCAAGAGCCCTCGTGCGCGAGGGGCTCGACACCATCCTCGTCGATGAAGGGGCATTTGGACTCAGCAGCTCGGCAGCCAACACCGGCCTGTTGCTATACGAGATTGATCGGCCGCTCCACAAATTGATTCAGCTCGTTGGGTGGGAACGTGCCGTTCATGCTTACCGACGCGGATTGTCCGCCATCGACGAACTGGAAGCGATTGCGACCGAGTTACCGGTTTCCGGTGGATTCCAATCTTGCAGATTCCGCCGCGTGCCGACGCTCTACTTCGCCAGCGACCAACGTGGGGACCGGGAAATCCACGACGAGTACGTCTGCCGAAAGGAATTCGGCTTCCGTGTCCAGCTACTCGAAAACAGCGACCTCGCGGACTTCACGTCCATCGACGCTCCAAGTGCCCTCTGGTCGCAAGGAAACGCGGAGGTGAATCCGCTCCAGTTCACGTGGCTGGTGCTCGAACAGGCGATTCGCGCCGGCCTCCGCGCCTTCGCCCATTCCCAGGTGACAGGAGTTCGTCGAGTTAGCGATGGATTTGAGCTCGCGATCGAGCAAAGCACTCTCCGTGCTCGGCGCGTGGTCTATGCGGCTGGCTATGCGACGAGCGAGTTTCTCGGCCGCAGGATCGGCGACCTCGACACGACCTATGCTGCTGCCAGCCAGCCGTTGCCATCGACTGACGGCTGGCACGAGCAATGCCTGATTTGGGAGACCGCCCGTCCCTACTTTTACGCTCGCCAGACGGATGATGGTCGGGCGATCATTGGCGGCGCCGACTCCGAGCGGCCGAGCGACCATCGCGATGAAAGGCGAATCGAGCGGAAAGTCGCGGGTCTTTGCCAACGCTTCGGGCGACTCTTTCCGGCAATCGCCTATGATCCGGCCTTCGAGTGGGCCGGCACGTTTGGCACCACGCACGATGGTTTGCCTTACTTGGGCCAGTTGCCAGGGCGCGAAGGGGAGTATTTCATTCTGGCCTACGGCGGCAACGGTACAACGTACTCGGCGATTGGCGCCAGGCTTATCGCCGATCTCATCGTAGACCGGCAGAACGCGGACTTCGCGGTCTTCGGTTTCGATCGGTAACGACCACGACGCCGACGCCTCTCACGTTTGCACTTCAACCTCCGCCGCCTTGGCAACTTCCTCGAGCGGCGTTTCCGCAGGGCCGGCCATGACGCGGCCATCGGCATGAAACCGCGAGCCGTGGCAGGGGCAATCCCAGGTTCGCTCGGCCCCGTTCCAATGCACGAGGCATCCCATGTGCGTGCAAACAGCCGACACGTCGCACCTCTCGCCGTGCTCGTTGCACGACCGAGCGACCCACTGGCCATCGACGCGGATCACCCGCCCCTCCCCCGCAGCGACATGCCCCGACTTGTCGGCATCGGGACCACCAAAACGATCCTTCACGAGATAGTACGGGTAGTCGAAGTTCTCCGTGAGGTAATTCCAGATGCCGCCTCGCAGCGGTTGGCGGCTGGTGTCGAGCAAGTCACTCCAGGGACTGTCGTTCCCCAGAATACGATCGCAAATGACCATCGCCCCGAGCGTTCCCAGCGTCAGGCCGTTCCCGGCAAAACCAGTTGCCACGTACTGCCGCTTTGCTGTCTCGCCGACAAGCGGCAGGCCATCATGCGTCTCGATCACTTGCCCCGACCAACGATGGTCCACGCTTGCCGCAGGAAAGAGCCGCCGCAGCCGATCTTCCAGCCGGCGATAGCGCTCCTCGGTATCGCCGGCTTGCCCCGTCTTGTGATCCTCACCCCCAAAGATCAGCGACTGCCGGCCGCCACCTGCCGGTTCGATGCGCAAATAGTTATACGGATCGGCCGTGTCCCAGAACGAAGCGGCGGGGAGCGACGACTCGGCCAGCGTCGCCCGAATCGCGTAGGTGCTGTAAGGGACCAGCTTCGACTGAAACAGCGTCGCCGAGACGAGATCGCTCTTCCCCATCAGCGGCACGTGCGTCGCCAGCACGAGATCGTCGAACGCGACGTACCGCCCGCCGACCTTCACCGCCCCACCATGTTCCCCCATCTCGGTCATCTCGGCCTGCTCGAAGATTTTCCAGCCGGCTCCAGTGATCGCCTTGGCTAAACCCGCCAGGTATTTCTCGGGATGAAAGATCGCCTGATTGGCGAAACGCATGCCCGGCCCGCCAACGACCGGCACCTGCTCCAGCCAGTGAGCTGCAAAGCCCATTTCGCGAGCCAGTTCGTAATCGGCTTCCAGGTTCTCGCGATCGGTGCCGGGAGAGTCGAGCGGAGCGTGCAAAAATCCCGGCACGCGGCGAAAGTCGCAATCGATCTCCTCGGCGTCGGTGATCGAATCGATTGTCTCGGTTGCCGCGGCACCCCCTTCCCACAGCAGGCGTGCCCGCTCCTTGCCAAAATGTCGCACCAGCTCGGACAACCTCGTATCCGTGACATAGGTCAGGTGAGCGGTCGTGTGCCCCGTTTCCCCCATCCCCACGCGTCCCCGTTCGAGCACGCAGCCGGTTTTTCCGGAGAGCTGTAGCAAATACGCCGCCGTCAGCCCCGTGATGCCGCCGCCGACGATCACCACGTCGAACGAATGATCCGCATCGAGCAGTTTCTGCTGCGGAACGGGGGATTCGAGCCAAATAGATTGCTTGTCCATGATCGTTCTCCCGTGCGAGTCCAGATGTCGCGGGACGTAAACGCAAATCTCAGGCCATGCACAAGCAGGGAAACCGTCTGCAAGGCATAGGAATTGCCTCTGAAGCGGCTCAACGCGAGGAGCCTTTCATGCAGCGTACGCGCTCCCAGAAAACCGACCATACCGATGGCGACGCACCATTTGCGTCCCCGTCGCGACAAGGCATTCTGGAACGCATCTCCACCGTTGCCACCCAGTGGGCCGGCGGATCGGCAGCGTTCACGCTCGCCCTCGCGGTCGTCGTCGTTTGGGCGTTGACGGGGCCGTTCGTCGGGTTCTCAGAAACGTGGCAACTGGTGATCAATACCGGCACGACGATCGTCACGTTCCTGATGGTCTTTCTGATTCAGCGATCGCAGAACAAGGACTCGCGAGCCCTGCACCTGAAGCTGAACGAACTGATCGCGGCCCAAAAAGGGGCGAGCAATCGCCTGGTGAACCTCGAGGACTTCACCGAAGCCCAACTCCGCACCCTGCACCAGCACTATGCCGAACTCGCTCGCCTTGCCGAAGAAGGGCGCGACCTGACCGAATCGCACTCGATCGAAGAAGCCGAGCGGCGACACGAGGAGAAGCGGGGCGAGTGACAACAAGCACCAATGCCCGCTCACATCACAACCAATGAGGCAGTTGGCAAATGGACTGGCCCGGCGCAACGGAATTCCGCCCCGCTCGTACGCACGCGGCTCATGGCTGCACAGCGTCCCGACGGGGGCTGGTCGCTGGCCAGTTTGGTCGATAACACGGCCGATCCCGCGCTCAAGGACGATCCGCGTGTCTCCCGGGCCAAAGCCGAGTCCGGTTACGGAACCAAATTCCTCGCGTACGTCGGCCGCGACGGCTCGTACCAGAGCACGCTCGCGAGCGACGGCTATGCCACTGGCCTGGCGGTCTATGTGGCACGGCAGGCGGGAGTTCCGGCGACTGATGAGCCCATGCAACGGGGCGTTGGTTGGCTAAAGAGCCACCAGCGGGAAAGCGGTCGCTGGTTCACACCCTCGCAATCGTGGCACACGAGCCATCTCATCACCAATGCCGGAACTGCCTATGCCGTTCTGGCTTTGGAAGCGTGCGGTGAAGTGAAAGCCGTCGACGCAGTCGGCCCCGCTTCCTCAAAGTAGTCCCCTGACGCCGAGGCTGTGATTTTTTACAAGATCGGTTTGCCTAATTTCGCGTTGGG
>CAYLLN010000084.1:25848-28005 GCA_964384375.1 uncultured Pirellulaceae bacterium | reverse complement strand
TATCCCAACCACCTCACGCCCACCAAGATCACTTTGGAAACCGTGAACGGCTACAGGATGATCGCACCAGGATGTCCTCCGAGCAATTCGACGATATCGCCTCGCTGAGCGTCGGTGTAGCTACGCGGGTCTAGTCCGACGCGGCGAATCTGTTGGTCAAGAAGTAGTTTTGCGTACTCTGGCTGAAGCCCTTCAATGTAAATCCGGCGAGTTAGATTCGAATCCGAACTCGGAAGATCGAGGCGCGCTGTCGAAGTGAGTATGAGTTTTCCCTTGCGTGCTCCTAACACGCGGCCGAGTTCGACAAGAAAAGATGGGGAGTCCGGCTCGCGCCACTGACCATGGTCGCGGAGGCCATCCGCTTGGCTAATGACGACAATTGTTCCTATCGGAATTCGTTCCAAGAGGTCTGAATTCTTCAGACTGACGAATGCCTTCACATCTGAAATCAGATCGTCTGGAAATCGCAGGGTTCGCGCAAGCACCGCGGCAATATAGCCAATCGTAGAATCTGGAGACAAAGCAAGCCAAAGCGTATTCTTATGGCCCGTTTGCCTGAGGGCAATCGAGACCACCGTATCTTTCCCTACATCATCAAGACCAGTGATACACAGAATATTTTGGCGGGGATGTTCCAGGAATTGGCGCACATCCCTTGATTCAGCATCGCGGTCGATTGCTGCATCGGATGGTGGAATCGTGCTAGCACTGGACCGAGTGGACGCCGGATCATCGTGGCGGAGCTTGCACTCTTGACGAAAGCGACCGATCGTAGCGAGAGCGTCGGTGTCGTCGATTAGTCCACTGTCGGATAGTTGTGTGACGCGCTCGGCGCAAACCGTGGCCAGTTCGTGTTCCAACATTCGAATTGAGGGTACACCAGACACAATACAAGAACTTAACAAACTTTGTGCGTTATCAGGACTGAGCGTGCCTGATCTTGCGAGCTGCTTCGCGTGGGGAATTGTAAGCTTGAAGAGCCCGTTTGGATTGAATTGTTGCTGTAAAGATTCGAGCAGTTGCAGTTGAACTGGATTATCGTCTTTTCCGACGATTGATGTCAGCTCCTGTGCGACGGAGTACATCCCGCTCTTGTCACCATCTGCCACAATGGGCGAGACTGCAATGAGCGACGCGGGGCGCGTTGGGTTTGCGACCCCATGCTCGACGGCCTGGGCATCAAGCACAACGTCGGCCACCAATATGCTGTCACCAGGTGGAAGGGATCCATTGATGGGCGGGCTCCACCACCAAACGCCGAGCATTCGATTGTCAGTTACGGTGTGTATTCCTGATCCTCCAAATGCTCCGTCATTGCAGAGAATCACCGGACGTTTATTGGATACGTTCATCCGAATGATGGGATCAAACCCGCCAGGGGCATCGTGCCTGGCCACAATCACGACAGCGTCATATGGTGCTTCAGGTGACGGTACGTGCAGTGCTTCGGAGCAAACGAGCGGCAAGAGGTCCACCGGCTGCCCGCGCAGACTTACCGTGATGGGTGATACACGATGAAGCGTTTCATCAGGCGCGCTCGTATCAGTATTCTCGAAGACCGAGGGAGCTGTTTTCGGATGGAGGTGGGTCTCTTCGCCAACGAGGATGGGAAGGACATGAAGGCCCTGAATCTTTCTGATCGATCCGGATTTTCCGGCAATCTTGATGTTCAACGAGTCGTAAAGTCTTGTATCTTCGCGCCGGAGGCGCACGGTGTGCGTCCCTGCAAAAATCACGCAGTTGTGGGACGCCGCGTATGTCCGCAAGAGATGTAGATCAGGCAGCGGAACTGAGCATTCCGGCAGTACTATGATGTCCGGAAATGGATCAAGACGAGAGAGCCACTCAAAGACACTGCTTAGCCGATTGCTATTCCATTCAGTGTATCGCTCACAGCACTGTTCCTGGATTTGGGAAACATCAAGCCGGTGACGTGACAGATCTGCGAGAGAGGGCTTTAGCCGTCTGGGCGGGAATGGCTCGCAGAGCAAGTCGCGATCTGCAATTACCACTGCAGGGTGGCACTGAAGTTGACAAACTGCAATTCGCGCTAGCTTTGGCATTTAGCACCTCCGGGGCGGTGCATAAAACTGGGTAAGAGCAAAAAACGGGTTGCCCGGCGGCCTCCATCCCGGCAATTTCCTTGACGGGCAACCC
>CAYLLN010000084.1:0-25748 GCA_964384375.1 uncultured Pirellulaceae bacterium | reverse complement strand
GAACACCCCATGCTGTTGCCGCAGTTGTGGCAGAGGTAGCAGTTGCCGTTGCGGACGGTGATCGCGCCGCAGTTGTCGCAACTCGGAGCGTCGAGCTGGAAGCGGGCGAACTGATCTCGCTGGCTGGCGACACTCGCCAGCGGTTCGCCGCCGTTGCCGTCGATTCGGAGCACTGGCTCGATCTCGGGCTTCTTTGCGGCCCCGTTGGCATGACCGTTCGTGCCGTGCGAAACGCCGTTCGTCGCTTTCGCTTCCGTCTTCGAGGCGACGACTGCGGTCGCTCCCTGACCAGCGGGCGGCCCGCTCGCCTTCGTGGCGGCGGGCATGCGAGCTGAGGCGTCGTCGTCCTCCGTAGCAGCCGGCGGCGTCTTGCCGATGGCGCTGTTCTGCTCGCGATACCCCTCGAGGAAGCGAATCCCCATCCAGCGGAAGATATAGTCGATGACGCTCTTCGCGATGCGGATATCCGGATTGGTCGTGTGACCCATCGGCTCGAACCGCATGTGCGAAAACTTGTTGACCAGGTCCGAGAGCGGCACGCCATATTGCAGTGACATGCTGATCGCCGTGCCGAAGGCGTCCATGAGTCCGCCGACCGTGCTTCCTTCCTTGGCCATCGTGATGAACAGCTCGCCGGGGCGGCCATCGTCGAACATGCCGACGTTGATATACCCCTCGTGGCCACCGACGTTGAACTTGTGCGTGACCGAGTTCCGCGTGTCGGGGAGCCGCTCGCGCCGCGGCTTGCTGACGATGACGACCTTTTCGGCTTCCTTCTTGCTCTCTTCCGACTTGGTGTTGAGCGGCTGGCTCTGCTTGCTGCCGTCGCGATAGATGGCGAGGGCCTTGAGGCCGAGTTCCCAGCCCCAGAAGTATGCGTCGGCGATGTCGGCCGGCGTCACGTCGGACGGCATGTTGACCGTCTTGCTGATCGCCCCGGAGAGGAACGGCTGAGCGGCGGCCATCATGCGGACGTGGGCCCGCCACTGGATGCTGCGGATGCCGTTGGCCGGCTTGAAGGCACAATCGAAGACGGCGAGGTGCTCGACCTTGAGGTCGGGGGCCCCTTCGATCGTGTCCTGCTCGTTGACGTGCTTGACGATGCTCTTGATTTGCGGATCGTCGTAGCCGAGCTTGGCCAAGGCGAGCGGCACGGTCTGGTTGACGATTTTCAGCATGCCGCCGCCGGCGAGCTGCTTGTACTTCACGAGGGCGATGTCCGGCTCGATGCCGGTTGTGTCGCAGTCCATCATGAAGCTGATCGTGCCGGTCGGGGCGAGAACCGTCGCCTGAGCGTTGCGATAGCCGACCTTCTTGCCGAGGGCGACAACTTCGTCCCACAGGTCGCGAGCCGCGTCCTTGAGATATTCCGGCCCGGCATCGTTGATCTTCTCGCAAGCGTCGCGATGCATCTGCATGACGCGGAGCATCGGCTCGCGGTTCTTGTGGAAGCCCTCGAACGGGCCGACGACCGCCGCCATTTCAGCGCTGGCGAGGTTCGCGGCTCCGTGGAGCAGTGCCGTCACCGAGCCGCACACGCTGTAAGCCGCTTCGCTGTCGTAAGGCATTCCCTCGCTCATGAGCAGGCTGCCCAGGTTCGAGTAACCGAGGCCCAGCGGGCGGAAGGCGTGGCTATTACGGGCGATGTCTGCCGTCGGATAGCTCGCGTGATCGACCAGGATTTCCTGAGCGATGAAGTAGATGCGGCAGGCGGCCTTGAACCGCTCGACGTCGAACGAGCCGTCCTGCTGGCGGAACTTCATCAGGTTGATGCTGGCCAGGTTGCAAGCCGTGTTGTCGAGGAACATGTACTCGCTGCACGGATTGCTGGCGTTGATGCGGCCGCTGTTCGGGCAAGTGTGCCAGCGGTTGATCGTCGTGTCGTATTGCACGCCCGGATCGCCGCACTGCCAGGCACACTCGGCCATCCGACTGAGCAGATCCTTGGCCGGCCACGACGGGCCTTCCTTGTTCGGGTCGGTAACCCAGTGCGTCGTCCATTTCTGATTGTTCTTGATCGCTTCCATGAACTCGTCGGTCACGCGGACCGAGAGATTCGCGTTCTGGAAGAGGATCGAGCTATACGCCTCGCCGTTGAAGTTCGATTCGTAGCCCCCCTTCTCAATGAGGCAGTGGGCCTTCTTCTCTTCCTTCCACTTGCACTCGATGAACTCCATGATGTCCGGGTGCCAGATTTTTAGCGACTGCATCTTCGCGGCGCGGCGCGTCTTGCCGCCGCTCTTCACCACGGCCGCGACCTGGTCATAGACCCGCATGAACGAGAGGGGGCCGCTCGGCTTGCCGCCGCCGGCGAGCTTTTCGCGATGCGAGCGAAGCGTGGAAAGGTCGGTGCCCGTGCCGCTGCCGAACTTGAAGAGCATGGCCTCGGCCGTGGCCAAGCCCATGATCGACTCCATGTTGTCATCGACCGACTGGATGAAACAGGCCGAGCCCTGCGGATACTCGTAGGGGTTGTCGGGCTGCTCGACTTCCATCGTGTCGGGATTCCAACGCCAGTTGCACTTGGCCCCTTCGACACCGTATTGATGGAACAGACCGACGTTGAACCAGACGGGGGAATTGAACGCCCCGTGCTGATTGAGGCACATCCAGGAAAGCTCGCGATAGAACTGTTCGCCGTCGGCCGGCGTGGCGAAGTAGCCGTCGGCGAGGCCCCAGTCGGTGATCGTCCGCGTGACGCGGTGAATGAGTTGCTTGACCGATCGTTCGCGTTCGGGCGTTCCATTTTCGCCGTAAAAATACTTGCTGACGATGACGTTCGTCGCGAGCTGCGTCCAGCCGGCAGGGATTTCGACGTCCTTCTGCTCGAACATCAGCTTGCCGCTCTCGTCCTTGATTTGGGCGGAGCGGAGTTCCCACTGCACCGAGTCGAATGGACTATCAAGTTCAGCCGGGCAGAACTCGGCTTTGATTTTCAGGCCCTTCGAGAGGTCGCGGAGGCCATCCATTTTGGCGGGGCGGGCGGGAGAAACGGGACGGGACCGGGGGGCGCTAGCGGTGGCCATGAGTCAGCTCCTTGCAAAAGAGGCACCCCGGAATAGGGGTTGCCAGCTTCCTGCTAATACGGAACAACAGTTCACAAACTTCGGATCGGGGAGCTGCCGAACTGCGGGTTTTCCACCCTTTCGCAATCACAATTGTAGAAGTCGCCCAGGGACGAGAAAAGGTTGCGACCTACTACATATAGTATGTTCGGCTCTTGCTACCACAATCCTTGGTAGGTGCAAGAGTTTAGCTATGCCTCGCAACGAGTCAACGCAAAGCGCGGATTGCGTCGTAAGTTGTTATGGGAAAGCAGGTTGGGCGCGTTCTTTCCCATCTTTCCAGGTGATTTTCAAGGAATTATGAAGTCGCAAGTTGTTATTTGGTAGTCACTTCGGAAAAATTGCGTGCTCGCTGGACAGCTGGGGATCCCTTCACGCGATTCTTAAATTCTCTTCGCGAAATCATCGCTTGCATAGCACCGCTAGCAAGTGGGGTGACGTTTTGGCGAGCGGGCCAGATTGACGCTTTGCGATAGAATCGCCGCATGACCCTTCCGCCACTGCCACGCGACTTCTATGCCCGCAATCCGGCTGCTGTTGCGCGTGACCTGCTTGGCAAACACCTCGTGCGCGACAACGGCGGCGAGCATTCGATGGGTCGCATCGTGGAAGTTGAGGCTTACCTGAGCAGCCGCGATCCGGCCTGTCACGCCAACCGCGGAATGACACGCCGCAACGCCACCATGTTTGGTCCGGCTGGTTACGCCTACGTCTATATGATCCACGCGCGATGGTGCCTGAACGCGGTGACGGAGGATGTCGGCCTGGGGAGTGCCGTTCTGATTCGCGCCATCGAACCGCTGATCGGCATCGAAGAAATGCTCGCCCGCCGCGGCGTCGATCGCCTGCTCGACATCGCCCGCGGCCCCGCGCGCTTGTGCGAGGCACTCGACGTAACGAAGCAGTTCGACGGCTGGGATCTGACCCAGGGACGCGAACTCTGGATCGCTGACGCTGATGCTTCCCTGCCCAACATCGCCAACAATGGCCATCCGCTGAAAATCGCCCGCTCGCCGCGCATCGGCATCAGCTCGGCCCAGCACCGCCTGCTGCGGTACTTTCTCGCAGGCTGTCCATTCGTTAGTGGCAAACGCCAAATTGCAATGAGTCGCCAAGCGGTACGCTAAGTTAGTCGGATTTCAGGATCTCGTTTGCAATTTTCGCGGCGATTGGCTTTGGCGACGCAAGGATCAGGTAGTACAGGTGGGCCTTTCTTGTATTCCTGATCAAGCCAGGACGTGATGCATTCCCAAATGCAGCTTTCAAACGGCCGCGATACCAATCGACGAGTGCCTGGCCTGACGATTCGACTTTTTCCGTTTGCTCCTCGCCCCAAAGATTCGGCCTTTTCTTATACAAGAGCGCCAACCACTCGTCGGAGCCAAAGTAATTGTCGAGTTTCTGTCGCTCGCTTGCCGAAAATTCTCCGCTTCTGAGCAGCAGTCTCTGAATTGCCATGCCGACCGGGAAGTTGATCAACACATCGATCGCTTGTGTGGCCCCCAGAAGTTCGATGGTTGACCAAGGAACTTGCATGCCAAACGGATCGAGGAAAATGACAGCTCGGTTGCGCTTCCAAAACTCCGGCCTCTTGGTCACAACTTGACGAAGATAGGTATTGCAGTCGGACTGACGGATGCGAATGTCGCGGCCAGGATACTCCTCATTGAGTATCTGAAGTTGTGCGACTCGTTTGGGTGACTTTTCAACGAAAGTACAGGAAGTAAATGGGGGAAAAGTCTCAAGGGCAACACGGGGCGATCCCGCAAGGTATTCCTGCTGTTCTGGATATTGCGAAGCATACTGCTGCACTTCCGCGAATGCCTGCTGTAGTGGATCGGCAGTCTTGCGGCTGCGCATTTGGTGCAGGCCAGGACCTGCGAACGCGTCGACGAAATGAAATCCTTGACACCACCCGTCTTGCACTTGCTTCGCCATGATGACGGCATACGCGGCAAGGTAATCTCCGAGTTGTTCCAGCTTTTTCTTGGCCCATGGGCCAACCTTGCCGTCATCCATAGAACTACCCTGCAGTTCGCCACGCTGGGGCGGATTTTTCCAGATGCTGGGCAGAAAGCTGAGCGGACAATTCATGAATCAATGCAAGACGGATTTCTGCTGACGGTGGTCGAGCGAATGCATGGGCGGGAAACCCGTTCCAATGCTTGCCATCGAGTTCACGACCGTTCTTCGACTTTTGAACGCCTCCCCACTGTTTGAAAAAGAATGGAACCTTCGCACGACGGCATTGGTTCCGAATGCTCACAACCCACTCACGAACCATCGGCCGCGCGCCGGGGCCGCTTTCTCCACCGACGATGACCCAGTGGATGTCTGACAAGTCGAGTTGGCCAAGGTCTTCCAGGAGCGGCTCGATGGAGAGGAACGCGACGCGCGGCCGAGCGGCACGCAAATGGTCGATACGCGGGAGGCCGTGCTTACGGTTTTCGACGCTGACGCCCCACCAGATGTGTTCGCACTGGGCGGCATACTTCAGCCGTGACTGCAGCAGATCGCGCATCCGCTCGGAGCGTTTCGTCAGCACCTGAAACGTGTGCCAGTTGGCAGCCACCATCACGCGAACACAGAAATCGATGTAGTCGTCGTCCACGCCGTCCTGAAACAGATCGCTCATCGAATTGACGAACACCATCTTCGACTTCGACCACTTGAGCGGTTCCAGTAGCTTGTCGGGTACGAGACGCAGGTCAAAACCTTGCTCATAAGGATGATCGGGCACGCCGCGAAATCGCTCGGCAAACGTTTCGGCGTAGCAGTGCTTGCAGCCTGGGCTGATTTTCGTGCAGCCACGGACCGGGTTCCACGTCGCATCGGTCCACTCGATTTTGGAATGATCGCTCATGAGAAATGGCGGCTGCGAGCGCGCAGCGCACGAGAGGAGATTCAATTGCCCCACTTAGAGTATAAACCGATGTACAGAGATCGCACCAAGGGCAATTGGCACGAAGTTCGACAGCGTGCTAGCAGAGGGGTTCGCGTAAAACACGCCGCTACTGCAGCGGAATAACTTCCCCGCTCGGCAGGCGGAGCTCAAGCGAATCAAACATCGCGCCGGGCTGCGCTTGGCGCGCTTGGGCGCCGACGAGTTCGGCATCCCCGGTCGAGCCCTTCACGTCGAAGACCAGAAAGTTCTGGCCGGAGCCCCGTTTCTCGGTTTCCTGCGTCGATTTGATGAAGTTCGCCGTGACGCTTTTAATCTGGCCGACGTGCTGCGCGACGACCGGATTTTGCTCTGCCTGTTGCCGAGCCTCATTGGCAAACATCGTCATGCCGGTCGAAAACGCGAAATAGCCGAACCCGCCGCAGCAGCCGCAGACGAGCAGGCCGCCCACGCCGACGATGCCGAGAATCCACATCCAGGCGTTCGACTTGCGTGGCGGCGGCTGCGACGGACCGAACGAGCCGGCATACGGATTGGGGCTGCCGCCGGGTTGACCGCCACTCGGTTGGCCTCCAAAGCCGGGCTGATTGCCAAAACCTTGCGAGAACCAGGCGATCCAGGCGGCAGGGGAATGAGCGGGAAATGTCAGCGTGGCGGTGCGCACGGGGAAATCCTTATGGAAGCGGCGAAGGTGGGGCCGGTAGTGGCATTGTGCCGCGAGGAGGTGCTCGCCGCCAGTCGGCACCGCGGCGACAAACGGCAGCCCGTAGGCAACTGCCAGTGAACACCCAGGCCCCTTGCGCCGCGTAATTCCGTGCGTTGGACTCACGAAATTAGAAATTGACCTGAAAGTGCGTGTAGAAAAAGTTCGCGTCATCGCGGTACGGCACGCCGGGGGTCAGCTTGTAGTAGTCGCCGGCGAAGAAGTGCGAGTAGCCGAAGAGGAGTTCCATCCGCGGCGTCAGACTGTAGGTGAACAGCAGGTCGATTTCATGTCCCAGATCGCGGCTGGCGGGGGCATTGGCCGGGTTGAACGGCGTCATCACGACCGAGTACGGCGTGTCGTTCCCGTTTTGCAGGAATAGATAGTAGTACCAGACGAGTACCTTCAGCTTCTGGTGCGGCTGCATGGTGAACTGCACGTTCGGCGATTCGATGTTGCTCCGGCCATAGAGGTCCATGAAGCCCAGGTACTTGTGGGCGAGCGGGAAAAGGTGATTGAAGCCGTTCCCTGCACCGCGGTCGTCGGTGCCATTGGCCCAGTCGTAGTAGGCCATGAGTTGCGGCTTCCAGTCGTGATCGCTCCAGCGGCGGCCGAGGCCCCCTGTGACGAAGCCCGCGCCGTGGCCGCTGCCGTCGGTGTTCTGGCCGAACTGCACGCCCCCTTCGGTCTCCCAGAGGAAGTCCCCCTCGCTGCCGATCCAGCGGCCGCCCATCGTCGTGTAGCGAAAGTCATTGAGGCCGCGGTTGCTGTTGTACTGGAGCGTGAAGAGGTCGATCGTCTGATTCGGGATCGCCTTGTACGTCGCCCAGCCGCCGAAGAACTCCTCGTCGTACTCAGCACTGTCGAAGTGGGTGGGTTCGGGAAACACGGGTCGCACGGCGAAGAAGTCGGCATTCCAGTCTTCGCCTTGCCAGAAGAACTTCATCCCCTCGAACGTGCGCCGCGTGTTCGCCCAGTCGAGCGGCGAGATGAGCCGCTCGGCACCGTACAGCAGTTCCTGCCGACCGATGCGAAACCAAAGGTCGCCGTTGTCGCCATCCCAGGTCCGCGCATCGGCAAACAGGTTGAGCATGTCGGCCCGGTTCACCTCGATCAGCCGCGGCTGAAAGTTGTTGAACTCGTCGGTCGCGTCGATGAACTCGCCGTAGGCGCGGAACCAGTCGCTATAACGGCCGTTCATGAAAAGCCGCGTCCGGTGCAGGAGGAAATTGTCGTCGTTGCCGGTCAGGCCGAGGCCGCGCATGTTCTGCTCGTCCATGTAGCGGGCGCGGTACTGCCCGCCCAGATCGAGCGTCCAGCAATCGCCGATCGGAATCTGCTTGAAATGCTCGCCCAGATGCCAATCGCAGTAGTTGGGATTGCAGAGGTAGCTGAAGTCGTTGTCGTAAAAGAGGGGCTTGTAGGCGCTGGCAACTGCTTTTTTCAGATCGGCGGAGGCCTTGGCCTGGCAAGCCTCACATTGGCAAGGAGCGGCGACATTGACGTGTCCGAGATCCACCGCCGCGTCGGCATTGGCCGCTTCGACAAACGTCACCGGATCGGCAGCCAGCTCGACCGAGGGAGATTGCGCAAACGCAATACCTGCAGAGGCAGTCACGAAGAGCACGGCTATGAGAAGGCGCGGGGCGGCCATTGAAACTCCCTCCGTGGAGTCGCCCGCGGCACAGCTTGCCCAGGCAGTACAGCTTCCTTGTTTGCTACGGCCAATCACTCCGCCAAAGTGTCTGGCCCTAGGGTCTATCGGACGTGCGGGGCGCGCGACTTGGGCGCTAAGCATTCCCGGTCGATCAAAACGAGCTGGCAGGCTTATGGATGGTCGCCGTGCTTCCACTGGCGGGGGCGAAACGCTGCCCGATCTCGGCCAGTTGCGGCACCGCGCGGCCATAGAGCAGTTCCTGCAACTGCTGCTTGACGACTTCCAGGCGCTCAACCACCTCGCGCGGGCGCCCCTGGTCGATGCGGAGGCGGGCCGCTTCGAGTTGGCAATCGACCGCGAGGAGCCGCAGGCCAGCGCGCGAGATGAGCACGGAGACGTCGGACAGCAGTTCCGTCGCTTCGCGGAGTTTTCCTTCTGCACGGTAGTGTCCCGCCTCGGCGAGCTCGGTGGCGAGAATCATCTCCAGCATGCCGGACCGCTTGGCCAGTTTGACCGACCGCTTCAGATGCTTCTGGGCTTCCTGCCGATAACGGACGTCGCCGGAATGTTTCCACAGCGCGAGATAGAGCCGCGTGAGGACGAGCAGATGCCCGGCAGCCGCGAGGCCGTTCTGGTCGGCGAGGCGCTCCCACTCTTTCCAGGCGAGCCGCTCGGTGAACGGGTAGTTGCCCGAGTCGAGAATCGCCTCGCAGTGCCACCACTGAGCGCCGCAGAGCAGGCTTTCGCCGACCGGGAGCGACTCGACGAGGCGGTAGCGGTTCAGAGCGTCGCTCAGCTTCCCCTTCAGGTGCAGCACGCGGGCCGAGAGATTCACGGCGTCGCGAAACAGCGGCTGGTTCTTGTCGAGGTCGGGGATGGTGAACAGTTCGTTGACGCGGCGAGTTGCGTCCTTGATGCGCCCTTGCAGGAGGAGCAATTCGGACAGTTCCAGCAGGCATTCGACCTGAAAGCCGTGATGCTGGGCCTTGGTGGCGAGCCGCAACTGCCGCTCCGTGACGAAGGCCGCCTCGGCAAAGCGACCCACGGCCCGCAGACCGCGCCGCCAACGCCGGCAAACGAGGAGACAGTCGGCGGGCGAAAGCTCTTCGCGTGGCAGCGATGTCTGTGGATTCAGAAAATTGGCAAGCACGCCGGTTCGCGCGGCAAGCTGCCGGACGGGTCCGATCGACAGCGCGTCCTCTTCGCCCCAAATCCGTTGCTCGAAGAGTTGCACGATGTCTTCAAATGGCGACGGGCCTTCAGCCGCGGAACCGGCTTGAGCGGCATGCCTCAGCGTGCGGAGCACCTTCGCGAGTTCCAAATGCCCGTCCGGGATTCCATTGCCGGCCGGGCGGAAGTGTTCGGCGAGCCAGTCGTGCGCGGTCTGACGAACGGCGGAGAGTTCAGGCGATTGCCTCTCGAGAACGGCATCGCGCACGAGGGGATGCAGGTCGATCGCGCCGCTGGCTGGGAGTTGCACGATCCCCGCCAGTCGCAGGTTGCCCACGCGACGCTGTCGTTCGTCGCTGGAAAGTTTGACCAGTTCGTCAGTGAGTCCGGCCAGTGGTGGGCCGGCCAGCAGCACGCCGAGTTCTTCCGCAGGCACAGGCCGGTCGAAGAGCGAGAGTACTTCCAGAAATCGTCCTTCTGGTCGTTTCGTCAGCGCATCGAGCACGTGGCTGAGCACGGCCGCCCGTCTCTCCTTGGCATGAAAGGCAAACAAAGGCGTGAAATCGCCCGTGCGGCGCGTTTGTTTGTTGTGCGAGCTGATGAGCCACGTGCCGAGGGCCCGCAAGAGGAGCGGATGGCCGAGCGTGCATTCGGCAGCGTCGCGAAGGGTGGAGGGCTCGCCCGGCACGCGCAGCTTTTGCAGGAGTTCCACGCCTTCGCCGATCGAGAAGTTTTCGATCGGGAGTGAAGCGACCGACTTTCCCTCCCACGACGCCAGATCCGCGACCGGCTGGCGCGATGCCGTGATGCAGAGCCCCTTGCCGCTCCCCTGAGCAATTTTGCGAAGGAACATGAGCAGAGCCTCATCGCGCAGTGACGCTTCTCCCCGCTCGTTGGGCCGGAGCATTTCGTCGAGACCGTCGAGGATGACGATCCCGCGGAGCTGTTCGATGCGCCGCGCAAGCCGAGCGCCGACTTCCCACCAGGCGAGCGACGGATCGTCGAAGAGGCCGAAGAACTCGCCGGTCCGCTGAAAGAACTCGCCCGCATCGGTGTCGGTACCCGGCCGACCGCTGTCGCAAAACGACCAGACAAAGATTTGCTCGGCACCCCGATACTTGTCGCGAGCAAGCACGCGCAGCCACTGGGCGAGAAGTGTTGTCTTGCCGACGCCCGCCTCCCCGACGACACAGGCGATGCGTGTCCGATCGTCCATCCACGCCAGGCTCAACCGGTGGATCAATTCCTCGCGGTCCTGGTGCTCGGCAGTGAGCGACTCGCCGGCGAGCGGACCGAGTTGCAGGGCAGAATCTGCCGGCGCTTGCCACTGCAATTCTTCCGGCAGCGCCTGGATCATGTGCAGGTGCATCCAGGCGCGGCGGGCGGTGGAGGCCAGCGCCTTGTGAATGTCGCGAGTGTCGCGCTTCTCCAGCGGCGTCTGCATGTCGGGGGGAACTTGCAGTGTCGCCGACTCGGGCAACTGTCCCCACTGGCAATCCTTCACGACGACGGGGAGGAACTCGATGCTTCCTTTCTGCCCGTGACGCACGACGACGCTCGCCCGCAGGACGAGCTTCTGCATCACGGCCTTCATCATGTGGTGCGAGCCGAGAAACTCGGGCGAGACGACGAGCACCGCGAGGCGGGCTGTGTCCAGGCCGCGTGCCCCGCGATTGGTGATGTGTCCGCCGGCATCCGGCATGACGTGCGCGAGGCGTTCGCCGCCGAGGCCGATCGCGGTCAGGTGTTCTTCGACGAGCCGGCACCAGCGGCTATCCCAGTCGAGCGAGCACAAAATGACGAGCGGATCGGACATGCCTGTTCTGTTTGCGAGGTTCGAGTTCGCGAATTTCCAGTTCGCAAACATGCGACGCTAACAGGCCTGTGCGAAGACTCCGTGAAGACGCCGTGACCGCGCGGCGGAGAATCGTTGCATTGCCACCACGGACAGGAGCTGTCGTCCCACTTGTGGGGTGGTCTGCCAGAAGGTCTTCGTCTTATGCCAGCGGAATCCGAATGCCGCTGATCGCATCGATGGTGCTCCGCAATCGGGCGGGAGCAGGAACACGCGGCAGCTGCGGCTGGTGGTGCGAAAGCTCTTGGTCGGCGAGCGACGTGTTGGAGGCGGCCAGCGATTGTGCGGCGAGTGGTTGGCGGTTCATGCGCGAGCTAACGAGGTGCGGCAGCCAGAGCGCCTTGCCGACGAGTTCGACCAGCACATCGGGATCGAACGGCTTGCGCAGATAGTACGCCGCGCCCGCTTCGTGCGAGCGGCGGACGATATCGGGAAGCTGCGTTGCCGAGACGAACATCACCGGCACATCCTGCATGCCGGGAATCAGGCGAAGCTCGCGGCAAACTTCGAGACCGCTGTCGCCGCCGAGATGCACGTCGCAGATCACCAGGTCCAAACCGAGCGTGCGGGCGGCCTTCAGCGCCGCCTGCCGGTCGCGGGCACAGTGGCAGACATAGCCGGCCATGTCGAGGACCGCCGCGGTCCCCAGAAGCGTGTACGGGTCGGCATCGACGATGAGGATTTCAGCCGGTTGGCTGGCGAGCGGTTTCATCGGAGCGACAGTCCCAAAGCGTAGGGAAATTCGCCGCTCCATCGGCACCCGCGGTGCGGGCCTAATGACGCCAATCCATTCAGGAGTTGAATCGGCGAAGCGATGCCCGGATCGGAGAAAACCTTGCGTGGCCAGTGTGATTGCCAGAGACAGTGTGATTGCCAGAGTCGCTGCGCTTGGTAGTGTCGGTGCGATCGATACGAGGGGCTTGACGTATAGTGTTCAATTGAATAATATATCGCAATGAAATGCGCTCGTCGCAGGACGAGTTGCTGGCGTTGTTTTGGAAAGCGTTTGGCTCGACAGCTTGAATTCCTAGTTCGCAAGTTCGGATTTATCGGCGGAATGGAGATACGCTCGGCATTCCTCCTGCGGCGAAGCGACTTCGCGAGTCATAAAATTCATATTCCGCTCCCGCGGATGAATCCGAAAGTGATTGAAGCATAAAGGCTTGCGTCGATTCATGAATGCGAAAACGAGCACCAACTCGCACATTTTATGAATCGCCGGCCCTTGGACCTCAGACGCTGGCGACCAGCTTTCAGAGGGCAAAGTGGGCCGTTCGCCAGTCAAATCGTTCAGGAATAAACGATTCCGGTTTTGGCGATGAATAGGATATTGTCGGCTGGGGCCAAATACGCCTGAAGTCCCTGCGGCGGCGCGACTTGCGGCAAAGTGTCCGCCAAGGCAAAACTTGACTCCCTAGACTACCCAATTTATCATCGAAACTTGGCGTGCGCTCGGCTTGTTTTGCTTGCCGTCTTGCGCCCGTCCCGCTTCTCCTGTTGCCACCTGTCGGAACTGCCGGGGATCTATGGACAACCCGATCATCTTTCAGATTCTCCTGGCCCTGGTGGCCTTGTTCTTCATCTTCCTCACGTACATGAACACGAAGACGTGGCGCTGGCTCCACGTCACGATCGCCATTTTCCTGTTCATCGCGATCATTCCCTTCGGCGTGTATGCGGCAATGACGCTCCGCACCCGGCTGGCGTGGATCGGCTTGCACGACAAGCTGGAAAAGGATGTCGAGCGAGTGACGGATGAAGTCGAGTTGGCCATGTATGGTGATCCGGCCGATGTCGAAGCGAAGAGTGATTCGGTCGTCGATCTGCGCGGAAATGTGGCCCGGACGATTCTCGACCGCGGCCGTGTCTGGCGCGGGTTGACGGCGACCCCGGCGGGCAACGGCTATGTCATTCAAACGGCTCCGCCGCAAGATCCCGCGCTACCCGCCGCGCCGGTGGTGAAGCACAACATTGAGCCGAAGACGGTGCTGTTCGCGTTCAAGGAGGCAACGACCGCCGATGGACTGCAAGTGCCGTTCTTCTATTTGGGTGAGTTCCGCGTGGCGAACGTTTCCGATACGTCGGTCACCGTGGAGCCTGTGATTCCGCAGACGCCCGAGCAACAAGGGGTGTCGCGCGATCCGAACCCGATCGTTCTCGGACCGCCGCCGGCATCGCAAGTTCCTCCGACCTGGACGCTGTACGAAGTGATGCCCGTCGATGGCCACGACTGGTTTGCTGGCAAAACGGAAGAGGAGCTGCGGGCGCTGATGCCGATGCAGATGACCGGCCTGGCTCAGCCGCAGTACGACAAGTTCATCAGCCAGTTTGTGCGCGATGGCCAGGCTGCGGACGAAGTGAACGATCCGCCGGAGAACATCTGGTACGAAGTCGAGTTCTTGAAACCTTACAGCGTGGTGATCGACGCGCCGGCCGTGGCATCGATCGACAGCGAAGCGTTCGATTCGGAAGGCCGTGCGGTCCTCGACCGTTTACGCTCTGCCGAGCCTGGCGCCGAGGGAGCGAAGTCGGAATTCGCCGTGGGAGAGAAGGGGATCTTCGACAAGGCCACGACTGATCGTCTGGTTGCCGACGGAACTGCCAAAATCGCGCGGCCCATTTTCCGCCGTCGGCTGAACGACTTTGAGCTCAAGTTTCACGCCGTCAACACACAGATTGTGGAGCTCAACAGCCGAATTCGGGCACTCACGGCCGATGTGGCATCGATCCAGGTGTCGAAGGCGAAGGCCGATCGGCAGGCGATGCTGCTGGAAGACTACAAGACGAAGTTGAACGATGATCTGGCCAAGGTGAAGTTCGAGCTGACCGAGCTGACCGGTTATGCGAAGTCGCTCACTGGCCGCCTCGGCGAGGTGCGGACGGAACTGAGCAATTTGTACCGCTCGAACAAGGCCCTTAGCCGCGAGCTCGCGTCGCTCAACGCTCAGATGACGGAAGAGATCGAGCAGCGGGCGCGGGAAGCGACAGCGAGCGCGAACTAGCTGGTAGCAGAAGTCGTTTTTCTTAGTAGCAGAAGTCGTGAGACTTCTGACGTCGTGAGACTTCTGGAGTCGTCATTTGCTCCCAGGCAACGGGAACTCTCACGAGTTCCCCTACGTTCGTTGTTTCGCTGCGGCCGTTGCCCTCGTCGGCGTTGGGCGAGCGCCGTAAGATACTAAGGAGTCTGCTGCCGGGCGCTTGCTAGTACGCCCTTGGCAGCCAGAGACGGAGCGACAAGAGGCATGGGCTACCAGGATCGCGACTATTATCGGGGCGAAGCACCGGCCAATCCGCTGGCCGGCTCGGTCGTGATCCAGCTCATCGTGGTCAATGTGATCGTGTTCTTGGTGAATTTCCTATTCGGGCAATCTACCGATCCAAATCACGACAACTGGATCAACGGGCTGCTTGAGTTGCAGCCGAATACGCTCGTGCATCCGCTCCGCTGGTATCAGTTTTTAACGTACGGTTTTGTTCACAATCACGAGAATCTGACACATATCGGCTTTAACATGCTCGGGCTGTATTTCTTCGGCCGGGCAATAGAAGACCGGTTCGGCTGGAAGGAGTTCCTGCGGTTCTATCTAGTGGCGATTTTGATTGGCGGGATCGTCTGGAGTCTACGAAACTTTTATATCACCGGGCCGATAGGGGAAATCACGGTCCAGGGGAAGGTGATCCAAAAGTGGCCGCACTTGCTCGGTGCCTCCGGCGGGGTGACGGCAGTGGTGATTCTGTTCTGCCTGTATTACCCGCGGGCTACGCTCCTTCTGTTTTTCTTCATTCCGACGCCGGCCTGGCTGGCGGGGTTGCTCATCGTCCTGATCGACATGTTCGGTGCCGGTCCCGATCGCGTCGCCCACGACGTGCATCTCACCGGTGCCGCGTTTGCCGCCGTGTACTGGTACTTCGGCTGGCACTTTGGCCGGATGCCGGGGATGGCGGGGATTGGGCGGATGGTGAAGGCCGCGGGCAAGAGCCTGCAGGCCAAGCCCGACCTCCGCGTGCATGATCCCGATCCGTCGTACGACGACCTGGATGAAGAAGGGGACCAGCTGGTGGAAAAGGTGGGCCGCGAAGGAATGGAGAGCCTCACGCCGCGCGAGCGCGAAGCTTTAGAGGCCTACAGCCGACGGATGCGGCAGAAACATCGGTAATGTAGGAAGAATTGCCCCGGTTCGTTATACTTCGTTGACCGCGGCGACCGAATCATTATAATTATTGTCAACTTAATGATGTTTATTCGGGGTTCCCGTCGCAAGTCGATTGGCCACAATCACTTGCACAACAAGCCCGAAGGCAATTTCCATGACTGAACCTGCCAAGCCTAATCCCACCGAAAGCAAGCCCAGCCCTGTCGAAGGGATCAAGGACCAAAGCCACTTCCTCCGCGGCGATCTCGTCCCCGAGCTGTACGACGGCCTCGACCACTTTGGCAAGTCGAGCGAGACGCTGCTCAAGTTCCACGGCACGTACCAGCAAGACGACCGGGACGAGCGTGGAGCTGGTGGCGTCGATGAGGGGGGGAAAAAGAAGAAGTCGTTCATCTTCATGGTCCGGACGAAGATTCCTGGCGGCAAGCTGACGAGCCGGCAATTGCTCGACGAACTGGACCTGTGCGATCAGGTTGGCAACACGACGCTGCGCATCACTTCGCGGCAAGGGCTGCAACTGCACGGCGTCGTGAAGCAGAACTTGAAGGAAGCGATTGCCCGGATCAACGCGACGCAGCTCAGCACGCTCGGCGCGTGCGGCGACGTGAATCGCAATGTCATGTGCTGCCCCGCTCCGATTGCCAGCAACATCTATCGGCAGACGCAGGAACTGGCAGACCTCATTGCCGCCCACTTCGCACCGCGGACGAAGGCTTATCACGAAACGTGGCTCACCGATCCGGGCAGCGGGGAGAAAGAGCTCGTCGGCGGCGACGCAGGCGACGGCTACGACGTTGAACCGATCTACGGCAAGTTCTACATGCCGCGGAAGTTCAAGATGGCGATCGGCTACACGTTCGACAACTGCGTCGATGTGTATGCCAACGACTTGGGGCTGATTGCGGTGACCGAAGGTGACACCATTGTCGGCTACAACCTCGTTGCCGGCGGCGGCATGGGTGTAACGCCCTCCGCGAAGAAGACGTTTCCCGCGGTCGCGAAGCAAATCTGCTACGTCACACCCGATCAGGTGCTCGCTGCGGTCGAAGCGCTTTTCAAAGTGCAGCGTGACTTTGGCAACCGCGAGGATCGCAAGCTCGCGCGCCTCAAGTACGTGATTGCCAACTGGGGCGTCCCGGCGTTCAAGGCGAAAGTCGAGGAGTACTATGGCGGCCCGCTCGCCGACTTCCGCCCCGAGCACGACGTGAAGGAGCACAACGATCACATCGGCTGGGCTGAGCAGCGGGACGGCCGCTGGTTCTATGGCCTGAACGTCGAGAACGGCCGGATCAAAGACACGTCCGATATGCAGCTCAAGACGGCTTTGCGGCAGGCCTGCACGGAGCTGAATCCGACAATCCGACTGACCGCGCATCAAAGCCTCATCTTCGGCAACATCGAGCCGCAAAACCGCAGCCGATTGGAGTCGATTCTCCGTTCGCACGGAGTGAAGCTGAGCGAGGAGATCTCGACCGTCCGCCGCTGGAGCATGGCGTGCGTTGCCTGGCCGACCTGCGGTCTGTCGATCACTGAAAGCGAGCGAGCCCTCCCTGGCATCATCGACCAGGTTGAAGCAGAACTCGCCCGACTAGGCCTGGCCGACGAGCGGTTCACCGTCCGCATGACCGGCTGCCCGAACGGGTGCGCTCGGCCGTACAACTGCGATGTCGGTCTGGTCGGCAAGGCTCGTGGGAAATACACGGTGTTTCTCGGCGGGCGGCTCCTCGGCGATAGGCTGAACTTCATCTACAAGGACTTTGTGCCCGAAGAAGAAGTTGCCGCGTCACTGGCCCCGGTCTTCGCGTACTTCAAAGAGGCCCGCCAACCGGGCGAAACGCTCGGCGATTTCTGCCTCCGCAAGGGAGCCGCCGACCTTGCCGCCTGGGCCGAGTCGCACGCACCCGCCGCGGCAGTCGCCTCGTAGGTCCTGCCGGCCCGGCGGGACTTGTTAGGCGTCGTCAGCAACCGCGCGGTATAGTAAAGGAAGTCGTTTCGCTGTCTGTTCCCCGCTGATTCGCCATGAGCCGAGGCATCTCTACCGCCGTGCTCGCGCTAGGCTTGGCGCTCGCCGTGTTGGCCGAAGCACGGGCACAGGAACCGCCGCCGCCACAACTGCAACCGAAGCCGCTCCGCCAGCCGCCGACGGCGGAGCAACTGAAGACCTGGGTTGCCGAGCTCGACGGGCAGGAGTTCCTCGCTCGCGAGACGGCAATGCTCCGGCTGATCGCGGCCGGGCAGCCGGCGGTTCCGGTAGTGAGCGAGGTCTTTCGCGGCGACAGCCTCGAGGCGACGAGTCGGGCGCTGCACGTCCTGCAGCAGATCGGCCTGTCGCCGGATCCAGCGACGCAGGAAGCGGCCCGCGCGGCGCTCGTTGCCGCGGCTGCGGGCAAGGAGAATGCCGTTATCGCTCGGCGTGCGACGGCCGCGCTCGACAAGCTGATCGAGCTCCGTTCGGCCCAAGCGATCACCGAACTGGAGTCGCTCGGCGCGATTGTCGTCCGAGCCCAATCGTTCGATGGCCTCGTTGTCGAGAACCTCGTCGAGTCGGTGCAGCTTGGGCCCGATTTCCGCGGCACCGACGACGATCTGCGGCGGCTGGCATGGCTCTCGGTCGGCCGCATCGTGCTCGTCGGTGAAAAGGCGACGGACACCTGGCTCGCCAAAGCCGCGACGATCAATGGGCTGGAAGAACTGCACATCCATTCGGCTGCCATCACTGAAGCGGGCCTTTCAGCAATCGCCAGCCATCCCGGCTTGCGGCAGGTCGGCATCTATTACACGCCGCTTTCCGATCCGGCGCTCAAGCATCTCGAAGCCTTGCCCGTGCTCAGCTTCGTGAAGCTCTACGGCACGAAGGTTTCGAACGAGGCGATCGAGAAGTTTCAAATGACGACGGGCATTCCGAAGGTCGATATCCGCAAAGGGGCGTTCCTCGGCGTCGGCTGCATGTCGATCGACAACGAGTGCGTCCTCTCGACCGTCCACGACAACAGCCCCGCGGCGAAGGCGGGCCTCGCTCACGACGATGTGCTCTTCCGCTTCGGCCAGTCGAAAGTGACCGACTTCGAATCGCTTACCGCCCAGATCGCCAAGCTCGATTCGGGAGACGAGGTCGAGGTCGAAATCCGCCGCGATGTGGAAGACGAGCAGGGAAACTTTCGCACGAAGAACCTCGTGATGAAGGTGAAGCTCGGCCCATGGCCCGTCGAAGCGGCCGTGCAGAATGGATGGCGACCGTAGGGGAAGGAGTCGGGAGGCAGGAGCCAGCTACCCGCCTCGCTTCGCAATCCGCGCGGCCAGCGACTCTCGCCAGGCCGCCGATAGCTCCGGCAGCGACGCAAACTCCGCAGCCAGCGCCATGTCGTGCTTCTCGTGATGCATGACGCGACTGGCCCGTGCGACGGTCCAGGCCGGATGCGGCCTCGCAACCAGTTCCAGCAACTCGCCCGCTGCAAGTGCTCCTTCCTGCAGCACCCGCAAATACCAGCCGCACTTGCCATTGGCGATCACCTGCCGGGCCAGATCGGGAATCCTCCAGCGCCGCGACATCTTCCAGCACGGCTGCCGCGGCTGAGTCACCTGCAAGACAACCTTGCCCGCCCGCCACGTATCGCCGATGCAAACCGTTTCCTCGGTGAGGCCCGCGATTGTCAGGTTCTCGCCGAACCCGCCGTGCGGCATGTCGGAGAGCGACAGATGTGCTTGCCAATATCCGTAGTGCTCGGCCGAGTATGCGAGCACCGCCTTGTCCGGCCCGCCGTGATTTTCGCGGTCGGCCTGCTGGTCCCCATCCAGGCCGAGCAGTCCAACCCGTACTGTATTGGCGACCGGTGTCTTGAAAAAAGCCGTCGTCCACTCGCGGCCGTTGCCATCGGCAGCGGTTGGGTGAACGTAGGTCGTTGGCCGGCCGGTCTGAATGGAAAGCAGGGTAGGCACTGGCAGTTCGTTGCAATGGCGACTTCTTCGTGGGTTACAACTACTTTCTTTCTGGCAGTAGCGCTAAGCCCAAATAGGCTGCCACCTTGCCGGCGGTTTCCAGTGTGATGCCACGTTGCCCGTTCACGAAGCGCTGCAGTATTGGTGCCGCGACGCCGCTCCCCTGCGCGATCGAGTACAAGGACTCGTCGGTGGCCGCAATCGCCGCTTGCAATTGGTGCGTGAGCGGGGCCTCGCCGGCCCCCCTCCGCCACACCAAGTACTCTTCCAAGCTCATCGGGCCGACGTAGTCCGCAGCAGCCAGAAACTGAGCCTTTGTCGGCTTCGTGGCAAACTCGGCACGAGCCTCACGCACGCGAGCAGCCTCTTCGGGCGTGAGCTTTCTGTTGCGGCGTACGCGTTCAGCCATCTCGTCACCAAGCAAATCAGTCGTCGGTTTCGTAAGCGGTTACGGGATAAATCACCAAGGGGTTTTCATCGATCACATCGAAAACCACCGCGATGCGTTTTCCGGTGCTGGTTTCCCCAAATACGATGGGCCGACCCGATGAATTGCTGGCATGCACTTCCTCCGCGGCCAGCAAGACTTCCTCTACCTCCTCCAGATCGACGCCGTGCTCCGCGATGTGCTGCACATTGCCGTCGGGATCCTCGTCCAGGTCCCAAATGAACTGGTCAATTCTCATTGGGGCCGTCCAAGGAATTATACCACCTGGTATCTATGCAGGTAAAGCGACCAATCGGGCTAGTCCCCGAACCGCCGCAGTTCCTGTCCGCCGCTCGTGGCTCGGAGAATGCCGCCGTAGGCGCCAACGAGGAACGCTTCACCGTCGGGCGAGAAGCAAAATCGCGTCGGATCTTCTTCGGGGCGATGCTTCACGTCGGCAGCGCGCGCCATGTAGGTTCGTAGGCCCCCCTTCTCAAAGGTGAAGCGGCCCGTTTCCTGCCGCTCGGCCAGGTTCCAGATCACCACGTCGCCATTGGCCTGGCAACCGGCAGCGAGCAGCCTCGCGTCGGGCGAGAAGAACGGATGCGCGAGGCCCCGCTCGCCCGTTTGCAGACGCGAGCGAACGTCGAGCGTGGCGGCATCCCACACGACGACATGTCCGTTGTCGTGCCCGGTGGCCAGCAGTGATCCATCGGCAGCAACGGCAACGCGATAGAAGGGAGTTTCGAGAGCAAGTGATTCGCGAGTTTCTCGTGGGGCAGGCGTCTCGCCTGCCGGATTTGATTCCTTCCCGCACATCCGCAGCCGATACTTATCCCCTTCACGCACAACACCGATTAGCGACTCCCCATCTGCCGAGAACGCAACCGACACTGCACCTCCCAGCGGCTTGACGAGCGTTTCTTTGGCCCAGTCCTTCACGTCATACAGTGCGCACTTGCTCCGGCTCAGGACGGCAAGCTGCCGGCCATCGGGCGAGAAGTCAAAATGGTGGCAACGGTCGAGCGTTTTGACCACGCGGCCGGTCGTCGCGTCCCAGACGCGAACCTCGTGGAGGGCAAGACCGTCATCCGTCTCGAATAGGCGGCAGGCGGCCAAGAGCGTTCCGTCGGGCGAGAAGGCGAGCTTCACGAAGTCGCCGAACGTATCCCAGCGAAACAGCCGCTTGCCGGACTGCACATCCCACACGGCCACGACGCCGCACTTTCGCACATCGGGATGTGGCCGGGGCGGAAAGCCGCTGTCGGTCAGCCCCGAGCAGCCGGTGGCGACTTGCGTGCCGCCCGGAGCGAAGGCGACGACCTGCGGATCGCGGGCGGGGACGAACGGCGCAGCAGCGAGCTGACGGCAGGCGGTTGCCGCAGCCAAACCGGCTGTTGTTGCGATGAACGCCCGGCGGTGCATGGAGGTTGGGAGACAGAGGTCGGAAGTCGGAGATCAGAGATCGCCATCTACGATCCAGCATACACAAAGCGCCAGCCCATGACCCACGAGATACAATGACACGCGGGTAAATCCTAAATCCTAAATCCTAAACCTAAATGCTCCCCGACGACCTCTGCCCGCGCCCCCTGCCGCTGCCGCCGCTGGCGACCACGCCGCACGCACCGCCGATCTATCCCACGTCGGTCTGGGCGTGCGAGAGCCCGCAGCAGGCCGACGACCTGCTCGCCGGTCGCGAGGCGGGCTACGTCTATCAGCGCGACGGCCATCCCAACGCGTACTTGCTCTCCGAGAAGTGCCGTCAGTTGCACGGCGCCGAGCGAGCGATTGTCACCGGCTCGGGCATGGCGGCACTGGCGGCGGCTCTCCTTTCGCAGCTTTCGGCGGGCGATCATGCCGTCATCGGCAGCCGGATCTATGGCAAGACGCTACAACTGTTCGGCGTCGAGGCGAAGCTGCTGGGGATCGAAGTGACGCCGGTCGATACGTGCGATCTGACCGCGACGGCAGCGGCGATGAAACTGAGCACACGGCTTGTCCTGGCCGAAACCATCGCTAATCCGCTCCTCGAAGTGGCCGATATTGCTGCCCTCGCCGAAATCGCCCATCGCAACGAGGCCGTCCTGCTGATCGACAATACGTTTGCCTCTCCGATCCTCTGCCGGCCGCTGGAACTTGGTGCCGATCTCGTCATGGAAAGCCTGACCAAGACGATGAACGGCCACAGTGACGTGATTCTCGGCCTCCTCTGCGGTCGCGAAGCCGTCTGGAAGCGCGTGCCGCAAGTCGTCTCAGCCTGGGGCCTGTCGAGCAGCCCCTTCGACTGCTGGCTGGCCGAACGGGGTCTGGCAACGGCCCACCTGCGGATTGATCGCGCTTGCCACAACGCCCTCGCCGCTGCCGAGTTCCTCCTGCAGCAAAAGCAATCTGTCCAGCGGGTCCACTATCCAGGCCTTTCGTCACACGCTCAGCATACGCTCGCCCGGCAGCAATTCGGCGCTCCATCAGGGCCGCGCTACGGCACGATCGTCACGTTCACCCTCGCCGGCGGCCGCAAAGCAGCCGATGCGTTCATCGCAGCCGTGAAGCAAATCCCCTTCTGCCCGTCGCTCGGCGAACTCAGCACTACGCTCAGCCATCCCGAAACAACCAGCCATCGCGGCATGACCGCCGACCAGCGAGCCGCACTCGGCATCACCGGCGGCACGATCCGCCTGTCGGTCGGCACGGAGTCGAGCGAGTTCGTCATCGCGGCTCTGCAGCAAGGTTTGGAGGCGCTGTGATGTGTGCGAGATCGGCAATCTTGGCGTTGGCCCTAACACTTTTCGTATGCGTCCCCTGTCCAGCGCAGCGAACGACACGGCCCCATTCCCGATTTGTCGATGAACGTACCGCTCGCATCGAACGCCAATCCCAACAGGTCCGGTCTTGGTTCGAGCGGTTTGTTTGGACGCTGCCCATCGGACGAGTGATGCCTGACAAGCCCCTCCTCGTTGCGCAAACCGGCGAGGCCAGTCGGCTATTGATCTTGCAGATTGATGGCGGCCGCGACGCCAAGTATGTGTTTGTTGCTGCAAAGAAGCCGCCCCGACCGGACCGTCCGCGAACCGTGTCGGACGCATCATTTCGAGAGACAATCGGCTATCGTCCCGAAGTGGCCGGCACGGATCTCATCTACGATCTCTCGGCCGAAGCGATGCAAGGGAAAGCCAGACCGTTTATCAGTGAGTCGCAGGGGGAACCCAAGGTCTATGCGATCTTGCCAGTGCAACTCGAAGCGATCGATGTTCGCGTGGAGGTAAGCGAACTCTTCGCCCCCAAGAAAGTTCTCTGTGTCGAATTCCACGATGCCCGCGGCGAGCGGTTGCAGGCGGTGCTGCCATTCCACCTGCGGGTGGAGGGGCCAGATGGCAAACCCCTTGTGCAACGTTATGACGCCACCAACCGCGAGGGCCAATTCATTTCTGCCCCAAAACTTCTCGAGGGCGCTCCCACCGGCTCGCGCATCGTCATCCGTTCGCAACTGACGGGATGGGAGAAGTCCGTGCGTATTGTGCCTTAGCCGAGCGGCGGCTAAGCATTCATAGGCAGGCTTGCGTTCCTGGCCGCTTGGTATATTGACGAAGAATTCCCTCGCTCACGCTTCGGGCTACCATCTGACGACTCGCCTCCCACTCTCTCAATCTCTCTCACCATGCGGCACCTCCTTTGTTCCCTTAGCGTCCTTCTGTTCCCGCTAATCGCCATTCCATGCGCACTGGCCGACGACGAGCCGATCTACGACCTGGTGATCTACGGTGGCACCAGCGGCGGTGTGGCGGCTGGCGTGCAGGCGCGGCGGATGGGGAAGACGGCCGTGATCATTGAGCCGACGAAGGATCTCGGCGGACTCACTACCGGCGGCCTCGGCGCAACCGACATCGGCAACAAGGGGGCCATCGGCGGCATCAGCCGGGAGTTCTACCAGCGGATCAAAAAGCACTATGCCGACCCGGCAGCCTGGAAGCATGAGAAGCCCGAGCAATATCGCTCCGGCCGGGGGAGCGAGCAGGCTCAGGAAGACGCGATGTGGACCTTCGAGCCGCATGTGGCTGAGGCCCTCATGGACAAGCTCTGCGACGAAGCCGGCGTCGTCGTCGTCCGCGGCGAGCGGCTCGATCTGGCCAAGGGGGTCGAAAAGCAGGATGGCCGGATCGTCAGCATCCGGATGGAGTCGCGCAAGGTATTCCGCGGCAAGATGTTCATCGACGCGACGTATGAAGGGGACCTGATGGCCAAAGCCGGCGTGACGTACTTCGTCGGCCGCGAAGCGAACAGCCAGTTCGACGAAACGCTGAGCGGCGTGCAGGTGAAGAACGCCACGCACCACCAGTTCGTGAAGCCCGTCGATGCCTACGTAAAACCGGGCGATCCGAAGAGCGGTCTCTTGCCGCGAGTCGAAGCCGGTCCTCCCGCCCCCGACGGCACGGGGGACAAGCGGGTGCAGGCCTATAACTATCGCCTCTGTGCGACCGACCGGCCCGAGAACCGCCGCCCCTGGCCCAAGCCGGCCAAGTACGACGAACGGCAGTACGAAATCTTGCTGCGCAACTTCGAGGCAGGGGACATGCGCGTGCCGTGGAACCCGGTCCTCATGCCCAATCGGAAGACCGACGCGAACAACAACTTCGCGTTCTCGACCGACAACATCGGGATGAACTACGACTACCCCGACGGCGATTACGCCACCCGCGAGCGAATCATCCGCGAGCACATCGACTACCAGCAGGGGCTCATGTGGACGCTCGCCAATCATCCGCGCGTTCCCGAGCCGATCCGCAAGCAGTTCCAGACGTGGGGCCTGGCGAAGGACGAATTCCAGGACACCGACAACTGGCCGCAGCAGCTCTACGTCCGCGAGGCTCGGCGGATGGTCGGCTGCTACGTCATGAACCAGCACCATTGCCAGGGGCGAGCCGTCGCCGATTTTTCCGTCGGCCTGGCCGCGTACACGATGGACTCGCACAACGTGCAGCGCTACGTCGATGCCGAAGGGCACGTCCGCAACGAGGGGGACGTGCAAGTCGGCGGATTCGCCCCCTTTCCGATCTCCTACCGCTCGCTCATCCCCAGGGGGGCAGAGTGCCAGAATCTGCTGGTGCCGGTCTGCCTCTCGGCCACGCACATCAGCTACGGCAGCATCCGGATGGAGCCGGTCTTCATGGTGCTGGGGCAATCGTGCGCGACGGCCGCCGCCCTGGCGATCGACGGCGGCACCAGCGTGCAGCAGGTCGATTACACGAAGCTCCGCGAGCGGCTGCTGGCTGACAAGCAGGTGCTGGAGTGGACCGGCCCGCGCCCGACCGCCGGCATCGACGCCAGCAAGCTGCCGGGCCTGGTGATCGACGACGAAGAGGCGGCCAAGCGGGGGGACTGGAGCAAAAGCAGCTCGATCGGCGGCTACGTCGGCGGGCAGTACCTGCACGACAACAACGAGCAGAAGGGGGAACTATCGGCCACGTACAAGTTCGCCCTCAAGGAGCCTGGAACGTACGAGGTCCGCATTGCCTACACGGCCAACGCCAACCGGGCAACGAATGTTCCCGTGACGATCCGCCACGCCGGGGGCGAAAGCAAGGCCACGCTCGACCAGAAGAAGCAACCGACGATCGACAAGCTGTTCCACTCGCTGGGGAAGCACCGGTTCGAGAAAGAAGCGATGATCGAAATCACGAACGCCAACACAAACGGCTACGTGGTGATCGACGCGGTGCAGTTGGTGGGGGGGGAGTGAGGAAAGTATGACTAGGCTGGATGCCTACTGGGACAACCTTGTTGGTGAACTACCATAAACGTCCGCGCGTGCTCGATTTGCCCTATTTGTAGCCGTTCACGGTTTCCAAAGTGATCTTGGTGGGCGTGAGGTGGTTGGGATA
>CAYLLN010000083.1:0-28673 GCA_964384375.1 uncultured Pirellulaceae bacterium | reverse complement strand
CGATGCCGTGATCGAAGTGCCCTTGAAAGCCAAGCCGGGGGACATCGCTGTGACCCGGACCAGGGAGCAAATAAGGCTGCACGCGGACTTGGGCCTGGGCCACATTGCCCACCCCTATCGCCACGCCAAGCAGACCGGCCAACGTCACCATCTTTACCATCGCGTTCATGATTGTTTTCCTTAGGTTTTCCCGCGAGGTTGTCGCGGGAGGTTGTGTTTGTGTTCCGCTCGAACTGGAGCGACTGTATTGCTGGCGGCGTGCCAATCGCCGATCGTTCAGTTCTGAAGCGTTTCGCAACTCGCTGTCTGGCAAGGACTTGTGAATTTGACTTTGCGAGCTGGCGACCAGGTTGCCAGCAACACGCTCGAAATCCTGTTATCAAGCTGAGCGCACTGGCTCCCAATTTGATACAGCCTCCCGGTTTGATACAGGCAAAACCGTGGGCGAGAATGAATCCCACGCTATTTGGAGAAATGCCATGCGACTTGCTGCCGCGTTCCTTCCGTTCGCCGTCCTGCTTTTGACGCTGGTGTCGCTGGCTGCTGAGCCGACGCCGCTTAAGCAGCCGGTCCTGTTCAACACGCCAGAGGCCGATGCGATCTTGCAGTCACTACAGGTCTTTCCGCCCGACAACGCGTGGAACGCCGACATCACGAAGTGGCCGGTCCATAAAAACTCGGCAGCGATCATTGCCTCGATCGGCAACGACAAGCCGCTTCGCTACAACACCGACATGGGCTTTGCCCTGGTTCCCAAGTCGCAGCCGAAGGTCAATTTGGCCCTGGTCGAGTACCCCGATGAGTCCGACAAAGGCCCCTATCCGCTGCCGGCGAATCTGCCGATCGAAGGATGGCCTGCCTGGTACAACCGCGATCTGGCCGACAAGAAACTCACGCTGAACCAGGTGCAGCGTGATACGGGCGGTTTAGGGGGCGACCGCCACGCCATCGTCGTCGATCCCGAAAGCGGCATCCTGTACGAGCTCTTCAGCACGAAGCTCACCGATCGTGGCTGGCAGGCATCCTGCGCGGCGATCTTCGACCTCAAGTCGAACAAGCTTCGGCCGGACGGCTGGACGAGCGCCGACGCGGCCGGTCTGCCGATCTTCCCCGCCGTCATTCGTCACGACGAACTAAAGGCTGGCGAAATCAAGCATGCCTTGCGAGTGACCGTTCGCAACACGCGGCGGGCCTATGTCGCCCCCGCCACGCACTTCGCCAGCAATAAGACCGACGAAAACCTGCCCCGCATGGGAGAACGATTGAGACTGAAAGCCGACTACGACATCTCTGGCTTCTCACGCGACGTGCAAACGATCCTGAAAGCTTTGAAGAAGCACGGCATGCTCGTCGCCGACAACGGCATTGAATGGGCCCTGAGTTGCACGCCCGACGAGCGAATCCCCGGGCTGCACGAAGAGCTGCGCAAGGTCAAAGGCTCGGCCTTTGAGGTGGTCGAGTCACCGTAAAAGCGATGGAGTCAGTTGCCCCTCAACGCGGTTTCCGGTGAGCGGTATAATCGGCATTTCGCGAGCCGGCACGACGCTGTGCCCGCGTCAGGATGCTCCGCGCAGGGACTTGCTTGCCATGACCGCCGTTTCGCCCCGCAACTTCGTTCACCTCCACTGCCACTCGCACTACAGCCTGCTCGACGGGGCCAGCGAAATCACCGCCCTGGTGAAGCGGGCCAAAAGCCACGGCATGAACGCCCTGGCGCTGACCGATCACGGCAATCTGCACGGGGCACTCGAGTTCTATCGCGCAGCCAAGGGGGAAGGGATCAATCCAATTCTCGGCTACGAGGCGTACATCGCCCCCGGCAGCCGGTTTGAGAAGAAAGATGCCGCCAACAGCAAGGAGGCGAGCTACCACCTGACGCTCCTCGCACAGAATCGCACGGGCTTCAAGAATCTCGTGAAGCTCGCGTCGCTCGCGTCGCTCGAAGGCTTCTACTACAAACCCCGCATCGACAAGGAAATCCTCGCCGCCCACAGCGAAGGGCTGATCTGTCTTTCCGGCTGCGTGTCGAGCGAGCTGAGCTTCTCCCTGCTCAAGGGGAGCGGAGCCGATAGCAAGGACCTGCACGAAGCGGCTGAGATCGCCCGTTGGTTTCAGAGCCTGTTCGGCGAGCGGTACTTCCTGGAGATCATGAACAACGGCGTCGAGATCCAGCGGCTGCAGCTGGAAGCGGCCGTCGATCTGGCCCGGCAGATCGGCATTCCGCTCGTGGCGACAAGCGACGCTCACTACATCAACCGCGAGGATGCCGAGGCGCAGGACGTGCTCTTGTGCATCAACACGGGCAAGTTCCGCACCGACACGAACCGGATGAAGATGGAGAACGACTCGTTCTTTCTCCGCTCGCCGGAAGAAATGTACTCGCATTTTCCGGGCCTGGAAGATGCCGTCGCACGCAGCCAAGAGATCGCCAACTCGGTCAGCATTGACCTGGAACTGGGGAAGCGGCACTTCCCTGTCTTTCAGCTACCCGAGCAGAAGACGGCCGAAGACTACCTCCGCGAGTTGTGCCTGAAGGGACTCGCCGAGCGCTATGCTGGCGACGACGAAATGTGTCCTGGCGGCGAATTGGCTCCCGTCGTTCACGAGCGACTGGACCGGGAACTTTCCGTCATCAACAAACTCGGCTTTCCCAATTACTTCCTCATCTGCTGGGATTTCGTGCGCCACGCCCGTGACTGCGGCGTGCCGGCGACCGCCCGCGGCAGCGGCGTCGGGGCCCTCGTTTGCTACGCGCTCTACCTGAGCCACGTCTGCCCGATTCGATACGATCTCCTTTTCGAGCGGTTCCTCGATCTGAATCGCAAGGAAGCCCCCGATATCGACATCGACTTCTGCAAGGAACGCCGCGGCGAGATCATCCGCTACGTCAAGGAGAAGTACGGCGAGGAAAACGTCGCCCAGATCGGCACATTCGGCACGCTCGCTGCCCGGGCCGCGATCAAGGACGTTGGCCGTGTCCTCGGCCTGCCGGTCGATCGCGTCAACAAGATTACGGCAATGGTCCCCGAAACGCTCGGCATTTCGCTCGACGACGCACTGGAAACGAGTGACGAGCTGAAGCAGGCCTACGCCAGCGATGCCGACACGCGTCAGGTGCTCGACCTGGCCCGCAAAATCGAGGGGCTGGCCCGTAACGTTGGCACCCACGCCGCCGCTGTCGTGATCGCCGACCGCCCGCTGACCGAATACGTCCCCCTCTGCCGCGTGGCCGGCAAGACCGACATCATCACGCAGTGGTCGATGGGAGATGTCGAAGCGGCTGGCCTCTTGAAAATGGACTTCCTCGGCCTGCGGAACCTGACGATCCTCAGCAAAGCCGTCGAGATCATCCAGCAGACAACCGGCAAGATCGTCGATCCGTACAAGTTCCCGCTCGATGACAAAAAGACCTTCGCCCTGCTCGCGCGTGGCGAGACGAAAGGAATCTTTCAACTTGAAAGCGGCGGCATTCGCGATCTCTTGACGAAGATGAAGCCCGACCACTTTCGGGACATCATCGCGACCAACGCCCTCTATCGCCCCGGTCCGCTTGAAGGGGGCATGGTCACCGATTACGTCGCGGTGAAGAACGGTCGCCAGCAGGCCGAGTACATCCACCCGATCTGCGAGAAGATTCTGGCCGAAACGCACGGCGTGATGGTCTATCAAGAGCAGGTGATGCGGATTTTGAACGAGCTCGGCGGTATCGAGCTCGCGTCTGCGTACACCTGCATCAAGGCGATCAGCAAAAAGAAAGAAGAGACCATCGCCAAGAACCGCGAGCAGTTTGTGAAGGGCTGCGTCGCCAACGGCCTCAAGGCGAGCGAGGCCGAGGACTTCTGGAACCTGATCATCAAGTTCGCGGGCTACGGCTTCAACAAGTCGCACAGCACGGCGTACGCCCTGATTGCATACATGACGGCCTATCTCAAGGCCCACTACGCGGTCGAGTTCATGGCGGCGCTCCTGTCGGGAGATATTCCCGGCCGCAACTTCAAGACCAAGGACGCGCTGGTCGAACACCTGGAAGATTGCGAGCGAATGGGGATCGACGTGCTGCCGCCGGATGTGAATCGCTCCAACGTCGATTTCACCGTGGCGGATGGCAAGATTCAGTTCGCTCTCTCGGCGATCAAAGGCTGCGGCGGCAGCGCGGGGGAGGCGATCGTTGCCGCTCGCGCGAAGGGAGGTCCGTTCCGCGATCTGTACGATTTCTGCGAACGGGTCGATGCCTCCGGCGCAAGCAAGGCGACGATCGAAACGCTGATCAAGGCCGGAGCGTTCGACTCCTTCGGCGCGAAGCGGGCACAGCTCGCTGCCGTCATCGAACGGGCCGTGCAAGCAGGGCAGTCGCTGGCCGCTGACAAGAAAAGCGGTCAGAAGTCGCTCTTCGGCGGCGGCGACGACGAGCCCGAGGAGACGAAATCCTCGTCGGCGCTTCCCGATCTTCCTGAGTGGCCTGACCGTGAGCGGGCGCAGAAGGAAAAGGAAGTCCTCGGCTTCTACCTGACGAGCCATCCGCTGGACGAGCACAAGCGGACGCTTGGCACGTACTGCTCGCACACGACGAGCCAGATTTCCGGCGTGAAGGAACGGGACGAGGTGATCCTCGGCGGCATGCTGTCGGCGATTAAATACTCGAACACCAAAAATCCGCAGCCCGGCAAGCCGTCGCGGTACGCCATGTTCGACCTGGAGGACGTGGACGGCGCGATCCGCTGCATCGTCTGGCCGGAGCAGTTCGCGGAGATGGGGCAACTCGTGACGCCCGACAATATCCTCGTCGTCCGCGGCGTGATCGACCGGCGCGGCGGCGACGAAGCGAACCTGATCGTCAACGAGCTCATCCCGCTCGATCAGCTCGAATCACGCTACACGAGCGGCATCGTCGTCCGCTTGCACGAAGACCGGCATAGCGAAGGGACGCTCGACACGATTCGCGAAATTGCACGCACCTATCCCGGCAGCAGCGAATTGCAACTCATGCTCAGCCTCGAAAGCGGCAGCCGGGTCTATCTGCGGAGCCATCGGACAAAGCTCTCTGTGACGCGCGAGCTGCGTGACCGGCTCGACGATCTGCTCGGTCCAGGGAACCTGCAACTCCTCACTTCACCCCCCAAGCCGGCGGCGAACAACGGCAATGGGCGGAGGCCGTTTCAGCGCGGTGGACGATAGAAACTGACTTGCTGATTAGGCGTGCCAACGCCAATCAGTCAGGTCTTTTTCGGCGGCCCCATGTACTGCCCGGCGAGGCGCATCACGTCATCGACGATCGAGCCGTCGTCGTTGGCGTCGAGCAGGTCGAAGAGCATCGACCCCACATCGCCCGATTTCGCTTTGGCCGCCGACTTTTGTTGACCGAGGTAGCCAGCAAGGTCGGACGGATTCAAGCCTTTGCCTTGCTTCTCTTTGCCGATCGCGCCGAGGACCAGCGGGCCAAGCGTTTGCAGGATTTGAGCGATGCTGTCTTGCGAGGTGCCCGTCTTGCTGGCGAGTGCCTGCTCGATCGAGCCGCGGCGCTGCCCCAGCATGTGATCGACCATTCGGTTGTTGCCGGGCGCCTGCCCGCCGGTAAGCTGCCGCTCGAGCATCGATTCCCAGTCTTCGCTCCCGTGGCCATCTTTGTCGATCGCCTTGCTCAGGGCCTCCGCTCCGCCTGGCTTGGTGGCGTTGTTCGACAATGCGGCGACGAGCATCGGAATCGCAGCCGAGATCGCGTCGCTCGTTTGCACCGGATTGGTCCCGGCTTTCTGGCCGATCTTCGAGACGGCTTGCGGGGAAAGTTGACCGAGAATCTGGTCGAGCAAGTTGGCGGACATGGCAATCGCCCTGGAGAAGAGGAGTGACGGCCGGGGATGGAACGGAATCGTTCCCTCCCACTGAGAGTAGTGTACCGCGACCGCGATCTACCGTGGTTCGCAGCGCCAACGACAGCTGCCTTCGAGTCACACCGCCGACAATTCCGTCAGCGGCCCGACGGCCACCGTGGCGGACTGGAAAATCGGGTATTTGTCGAGCACCGCGCGGATGTCGGCAAGCGTCACGGCACGATAGGCGGCAACCGCTTCGCGAACGGTCTTGTACTGCCGCCGCTGAATCCAGGCGTTGCCGACGGCAAACATCCGGTTCGTCGGCCGTTCGGCCTGCAGGACGAGGTGAGCGCAGATCTTGTTCTTCGCTTGCTCCAACTCCTCCGAGGTGACGCCACCGGATTGCACTTCGGCCAGCACCCTTTTCATGCGAGCGAGATTCTCAGCCGCTTCTTCTGGAGCACAGCTCAGATAGCCAAGATAAACACCGGCGTGTTGGAACTCATGAGCTCCCCAGGCCGCCGTTTCGGCCCGCCCCGTATCGACCAGCTCCCAAAACAGTCGGCTGCCACTGTCGTCACCGACGATCGTCCCCAGGACGCGCGAGGCGTAACGGTCTTCATCCTCGGCAGCGGGAGCGGCGGCGATCTGCACGACGTACTCCTGCGTCGCTTGCGGCTTGTGAAGCACCTGCCAACCGGGCAGCGGGGCGACCTTGGTCAATGGGCGGGGAGCATCGAACGATTGCCAGGGTCCGCAATACTGCTCGGCCTGCTTGAGCAACTCGTCCCAATTCACATTGCCGGCAGCCGACAGAACCATGTTCCGCGGGCTGTACCGCTGCTGGAAATAGGCGAGCATCTGATCGCGAGCCAAGCCGCCGACACTCTCGACGGTTCCGAGCACACTCCGCCCCAGCGGATGCTGGCCGAAGTAAGCCGCCATGCACTTCTCGTGCGCCCCATACGGCGGTTGGTCATCGTACTTGGCAATCTCTTCGAGGATGACCTGCTTCTCGGTGTCGAAATCGTCCTGCCGCAGGCTGGGGCGCATCATGTCGGACAGGAGTTCGACGATCCTTCCCTGGTCTTCAGGGAGTGTCGTCGCGTAATAGACAGTCTGCTCTTCGCTGGTAAAGGCGTTTGAACTGGCCGAGAGATCGTCGAGGTCGCGATTCACCTCGGCCGCGGACCGCTTATCGGAGCCCTTGAAGACCATGTGCTCCAGGAAGTGACTCACGCCGCTGATCGCGTCGCTCTCGTCACGCGCGCCGGTCCGGACGAAAAAGGCGCAAGCCGACGAGTATGCGTTGGGAGCGATCTCGGCGACGATTTCAAGGCCGTTGGCGAGGGTGTGATGGCGGAACTGCATGGTTAAGGTCAAATTTCAGGTTCCAAGTTCGCTCCGTCCCAGGGTCACCCTGGGACGGAACTATCCCGAGGCTCTGCCTCGTCGGATGTCGAGCCGAGGCAGGAGCCTCGGGTAAGTGTGGTCCCAGGCAGGAGCCTGGGACCAAGTACATTCAACTCATTCCTTCCATTTCAGCCTCTCCGGCCCTACCGTACACACCGTCATCGCCCGCGGCACGTTGGCTGCGAGGTAGCGATTGATGCTGTCGGCGGAGAGACCGTCGATGATCGCGGAAAGCTCCTCCATGGGGCGGACGCGACCCAGGTAGTACCAGTCGAGAGCGATCGAGCCGGCACGCGATGGGCTGCTCTCTTGCTGGATGATCAGGGCCCGTTTGATCCGCCCCTTCAGTCGGTCGATCTCGTCGGGAGTGATCCCCTCGTAGAGCTTGCGAATCTCGGCGGTGAGCACGTCGAGCGTTTCCTGGGCCCGCTCGGCGGTCGTGCCGGCATAGGCGAGGATGCCGCCGCGGTCCTTGAGCGAGTGGCACGTCGCATAGACGGTATAGACGAGACCACGCTTCTCGCGCACCTCGGTAAAGAGCCGCGAGCTCATGCCGTCGGAAAGGACGCCGACGGCCCCGCGAATCTGGAAGTAGTCGGGGTTGGCATAGGAGACTGCGTCGAGGGCGACGCCGATGTGCGTCTGGCTCGATTCGACGGTCGTGTGTTCGTAGCCGCGGGGCGGCGGCGTTTCGGCGATCTTTATGGCAGGTCCGGCTTTCCAGTCGGCATAGAGCTTGCCGACGTGATCGCGGAGGGCTGGCCAGTCGATCTTGCCGGCGACGCTGAGGATCGCCCCGGTCGGCGAATATCGCGTTTGCCAGTGGCGTCGAACGTCAGCCATCGTCAGGCTGCTGACTGTCGCTTCGGTTCCCTGCGAGCCGCGTCCCCACGGATCAGCATAGTGCCGCTGGCGGAGCGAGAGCATCAGCTTCTGGGCGAGATCGTCCTCAATCGCCCGCACCTCCTGCAACACCGACTGCCGCGCGTCTTCCAGCTGATCCTCAGGCAGATGCGGCCGGAGGACGAGATCGGAATAGATCGACAGGACCGCATGCAGGCTTTCGGCGGGCATCGAGCCACCGACCGACGTATGGGCGATCGATACGGAGGCGGACGATTGCGCCCCAAGGTTTTCGAGGTCGGAAAGGAACTGCCGGCTGTCTCGCTTACCGGCGCCGCGCTGGGCCATTTCGCAGGTCAGATTCCCCAGGCCCAGCTTATCGGCCGGCTCAAGCGAGCAGCCGGCGGGCATGAGCAGGGCAAAGGCGGCCGATTCGAGCCAATCCATTTCCTCGGCGACGAGTGTGAGGCCGCAGGGGAATTGGTGGGAGAATGTTTTTTGAGGCACAGGTTGCGGTCGGCGAGAGGGAATGACCAATGACCACGTTCGTCCCACCAAGCGCATTGGTCATTGGGATTTGGTCATTGGAGCTTTCTTACCTTTACCACTCCGCGAACGCAACCTCGGAGGCCTTATACACGACCTTTGTGCGGCGAAAACCGACTCGCTGATACAGGCGGCAGGCGCCGGTATTGTCGGCCGAGACCTCCAGATAGACCCGGTCGATCCCCGCCCGCTTGAAGCCGGCGAGCGAGTGCCAGAGAAGCAGGCTCCCCAGGCCGCGGCCCCGATGGGCGGGTGTGATGCCGACGTTCTGAATCGAGCCCAGGCCCATATCGGCGACTCCCTGAATCGTGCCGCACAGTTCCGGCTTCCGGTCGCCGGGCCGCTGGCATTGGAGGAGCCACGTCGCTTCCGCGACAAAACCCGCCCGGCAAGCAATCTCGTGCATCAGCCGCCGGCAGCCGTCGCGCTCGCCCAGGCAAGGGAAAACGTTGGCGTCCATTTCCCACTTGAACGCCCGGTACTTCGTCTCGGCATGCGCGTCGAGCAGCCGGTCGTTCCAGGGGACGAGCGAATAGCCGGGCGGCGCTTCCGGCTCCGGGAAGAGCGGCGCCGCCAGGTCATATTCCATGCGATAGCGGCGGAAATAGACGACGCTCATCGGAAGTACGGAATGCGGATTTCGTAATGCGGAGCGGAGGTCAGGACACCACACCAACCCGACGCGTTTGCGAGGGAGTGCGCAGGCGAGGGTCGCCATGCTCCTCCTAAACATACCCGCCGAATTTGTGCCGGGCAAATTCGAGCTGGCAGGCTAGAGGCCTGCCCCACAACAAAACTTGTTGTAACAACCATCGCTCCTCTGCGCCTGGCTCTCTTAGTGCCGGGCCACTTCGGACCGGCTTTCCGATACTCGAATTTCCAGGAGCTATTCCATGTTTCGCTTTCCCATCCTGCTGCGCGGCCTGTTTGTGGCCGGCGCGCTGGCCCTCGTTTCGATTCCCGTGGCTGCTCAGGCCGGCGGCGGCAAGGGGTTCTGCGGCGGCTTCGGCGGTTACTACGGCGGGTGTTATCCCAGCTACTGTTACCAGCCGAACTACTGCTACCGGCCCAGCTACTGCTATCAACCAATCTGTTACCCCGTGGTGACGACCTCGTACCCCGTGGTCACCGTCAGTCAGCCGCAGCCGTGGCTGTTTAACTGCCATCAGCCGGTAGTCCGCACGCATTACAACGGCGGGACGATCATGATCAAGTCGCGCTAGGTGAGGTCGCGCTCGTCAAGTCGCAATAGTCAGCAAGTTGCCAGCACTTGCCGGCACCCGCCCCGTGGAGCAATCTGCGGGGCGGATGCGTTTACAAAGTAAGCAATCGCTCGTCCAAAGAAGCTACGGCACCTTGAGGCAACTCAAGAACTCAAGCATCGCCAGCCGGTCGGCTACGTCGAGCGCCAGAAAGCGAGCGGTGGATTTTTCCGCCTCGCCGCCGTGCAGGGCAATCGAGTCGAGCACGGTGGCCGCCCGCCCGTCATGCAGGTAGGGGGCGGAGTCAGCCAATCCCCACAGCGGCGGCGTGCGCCATTCCTGAGCGAGGTTCGTCGGGGCTGGCTCGAACTTGGTTTTAATCATCGTTCTCTTGTCGGTCGGTGAAGCGGGAACGATCGTCGTAATACCACTCTTTGTCTCGTAGGTGGTTACGCCCTCCATCACGAATTGGGGCGGGCCTCCGTAGTACTGCATTACAATCGGTTTCTTTGCACCATCGCTGATCAGCTTTCCCTCTTGTTCATATTTTGCATCAGCGTTCATAAGTACTTGCGACACCTGAACCATCGTTGGCTGTGCGTGAACCGGATCGGCCAGCCCCGGCCCCATGTCGTGCAAAAGCAGGTCGCTGAAAATCTCCTTCACCGGGCCGATGCTTTCGACGTGGCAGTTCGTGCAGCCGACGTTCTGAAACACCTTGCGCCCCCGATCGACGAGTTCCTGCTTCTGGGGATGATCGGGCTTGACGAACTTGGGGGGATCGAGCGACGCAACGAACGACGTGAGCGACAGGCATTGTGCGGCGCTCAGGTCCTGCCCCGCCGGCTTGTATTCTGGCAGGAACGGGTCTGCGGGCTGGGCATTGCCGGGCACTTCCAGCCCCATTTCGTTGGCGCACGCGCCGAGCACGAAATCGTGCAGATGCTCGATTTGCCCGCGCCAGCCGAAGCGGCCCGCCTTGGTCAGGTTGATCGGCGCGACGCGTCCCGAGACTTCGGGGTGCTTGCTTTGAGCGGCGGCAAGCGCATGTAGCGTTGCATCGGGAATCGCGTCGATCTGACGAGCGCCAAATAGGGCCGGCGTATTCCGCTGGGTAACGACAAGTTTCAACGGCGCGGCGGCAGCAACAGGCCGCACCGGAAGCCGCGACAGCTCGCGCTGCAACTGCTCCCGCTCGTCTTCGGTCGGCTGAAACGGAGCTTCCGAGCCGACAATCCCGCGCCGCATAGCTGCGTAACGTGGATCGACACCAAACCGGTGCAGGATCAGGTTCGAGCGAATTTCACCGTCCGTCGTAAAGAAGCCGCTGTGGACCGACTTGAGCGCCGCCATGAACGCTTTGCGCTGTGGCGCTTCGGGGAGCTTGGGAACTTCGACCGAAACCATCGACGCGTTCACGTCGATCGGCCCGGCGCCGCCGAGTCCCCCTTGCTTGTGACACGCTGCGCAGGAGACATGGTTGAACACCGGTCCCAGCCCGTCCGCTCCCGGCCGCGACGCCTCGCCGGCCACCCATTGCCGCTCGAAGAGCGTGCGGCCCGCGTCGATCATGGCTGCCACGGGCTCGTCCGGTTTTTGAGCAAGTGCGGTAGTGCCAACGGCCAGCACCGCAAGTGCCGCCAGCGGGAAATGTCTGCTAATCGCGTTCATCATCGGCTCCTCCGGCGGCGACTTTCACCTCCAAGGCCCTGGACTTGAAGGCAGCAATCGCCTGGGTGAGTCGCGTCAGGCCTTCGCGTCGCGAGATGCGGACGGAAGGCTTGGCCGCGCCGTCGTAGATCAAAAAGCGAGGCGGCCCGTCGGCCGCGGCATAGGTGAGCGGGTCGAGATCTGCATCGGACACAAGCTGTGCCAGTTCTTCGAGCGACACGTGCCGCGTGGTAAATCGCTCAATCCCTCCCGGCAGGGTCACTGCGCGCGGCGGCCAGGCAAATAGCTCTTCCTTCTCGTCGCGAGTCGCAAACGGATCGTCGCCGACGACGAGCAGCACCGGCCGACCGGCCGCCTTCTCGGTTGCCCACCAGGCGGCAATTTCGCTCGCGCGAACGGACGACTCCCAGTACCGCCGCTCCGCACACGCCTCGAAGGCGGGGCGCGCGAAGTCGGCCAGATCGACGAGCGGAAACTCGGCCAACGCCAGATGCGTGAGTTCCACGCCGACGCTGCCGTGCGCCCCCAGTGCGGAGAGCGTCAGCTTGCTCCTTCCGGTCATGGAGCGGGCCGCGAGTGAGCGGACGAGTGTTGCCTTCGCGGCCGCGAGCGCCTGCGGCAGTTCGACGGTGGACGGCCCGTGTTTCAGCGCTCCCTCGTGCCAGCGAGAAGTGAAACTGGCCGAGAAGAGCGCGAGATCGGCAACGGCCAGTTTGGCCAGATGCGCGTCGCGCAGCGCAAGCGACTGTTTTTCGGCTGGTGTGCTGCAAACTTCATGGTAGGCTCGCTCAGCCCACGCCAGTTCGGCCAGCAGTTCGGCCGAAGATATAAAACCCGGAATGCAGTGCAGAAGCCGCTGGTCCGGCAGGCAAATGTAGGTAAGGACCAATGGCTTGGCCGGCGTGGTAGTTCTCGCTTTGCTGGCGGCAATCTGGCGAAACGAAGCAGGCGGACCGACGGCCTGGCAGACCAGCACAAACCGCTCGGCAAGTGCGTCCTCGACGGCTCTGTCGGCCAAAGTGACGGACTGATAGAGTCGGGCTTCCTTCGCGGCCGTCGGATCGGCCGTGAAGTCTCCCGTGTGCTGCACGATGAGCAGCAGCTTCCCTTGCTTTTGAGCGCTAGCCGCTGCGGCCGGCAGCTTGGTTTCCCAAACTACATCAGCCGCGCATAACCCAGGCACGGCGGTCAACGTGCCTGCCAGACAGAGCGCGAGAACCCGGCAGGAGCGCGTCACGCAAGCCCCCGTTCTCTGTTCCGCGATGGCGAATACCACGAGCGCCCCTAGTGCCCGTTTGCCAACGCCACGCAAAATCTACCAAGCAACTTAACGACTCAAGGGACGTAGTCAATATTTTTCGGAGAATTCGCAGCAAGCAACTGGCTGATGCGGGTGACAGCCGCCGACAGGGACGCAGCTGCCATCTGAAAGTTGGTGTGCTGGCTGATTTCCGGCTGGATGCGGAGGAAGAGTTCCGTCGCTCGATTTAACTTGGCGAGTTTTTTGCGGGCAATTTTCAGGTACTCGTTGGCATTGCCTTCCTTCAGCGGACCGCCCAGCGCGAGCATATAGTCGTAGAGCTCGCGATGCACCTCGGCCAGCTCGTCGTCTTCCGCGGCTTCGTCGCTGTGCTTGAGGAACGCTCGCACCATCCATACGTGGGCCAGCTCGGTATCGACGAGCCGCATCAACTCGGCAGGCGTGGGGCAGGCTTCCAGCCTGCCAACGGAGTCGTTTCCAGCCGAGTTACCGCTCATATCAGGCCAGAATCTGCGAGAGCACATTCCCCCGGCTGGCGGCAAAGGGGCGGCCAAGAGCGTCGTGGATTTCCGTTTCGGGCGAAATGCCGAGGCAATGCAGGATGGTTGCCGTAATGTCCTCGGGCTTCACAAGGCCGTCCTGCGGATAGGCGCCGAGCTTATCGCTGGCGCCGTGAACGATGCCGCCGCGGATGCCGCCGCCGGCCAGGGCGACCGAGAAGACGCTTCCCCAGTGGTCGCGGCCTGCGCGGCCATTAAACCGTGGAGTGCGGCCAAACTCGGAAAGACAGAGCACCAGGGTTTCATCGAGCAGACCGCGCTCTTGCAAGTCGATCAGCAGCGCCGAAAACGCAGCGTCCATCGGTGGGATGAGCACTTCCTTCAGCCGCTGCGTTTCGTTGGTGTGCGAATCCCAGCAGGGATTGTCCGAAGGCTCATCGGGACCGCGGTGCCAGTTTACCTGCACGAGGCGCACTCCCGCCTCGACAAGCCGGCGGGCCAGGAGGCAGCTCTGGCCGAACTGCGATTGGCCATAGCGGTCGCGATTGGTCTGCGACTCGGCAGCCAGATCAAGCGCTCCGCGAGCCTGCGGCGAAGAGAGCAGGTGATACGCCCGCTGCGTGAGGCCGTCATACTCGCCGAGGCGTCCGCTCCGATCGACCGCCGCAACCTGCTGATTGAACTGATCGAGCAGGGTCCGCCGCAGGCTCAGCCGCTCGCTCGGGACATCGACGGGAAGCGAGAACTCGGGAATATGGTAATCCTTCGACGCCGGCTCGCAGCGGAAGAGCCACGGATCGAATCCTTTGCCAAGGAACCCACCGGTTTGCCCCGGCCAGACGGAGCCGTCGGTGTTGAAGATGTGGCAGGGGAGACGGACAGTGCGGGGGAGTTCGCCGCGCGGCGGCAGCAGCTTGCCGGCAACAGAGCCGATGTTCGGCCAGTCGTTCGGCGGGCCTGGATTGGCGTTCTCAAAATTCATCGGCGCGTGCGGCCGCCCCGTCAGCATGTAGTAGCCGCTGGAACTGTGGGCGTTGTCGCCGGTTGAAACGGCCCGCAGCACGGCCAACTTGTCGGCCATCGTCGCCAGCTTCGGCATGAGCGACCCGAACTGTAGGCCGGTCACGTTCGTCGGAATCGGTCCGATCTCCCCGCGCACCTCGGCCGGAGCATCGGGCTTGGGATCCCACGTCGAATGCTGCGGCGGGCCACCCATCAGGAACAGAACGATGCACGACTTCGCTCGTCCGAGGGTTCCACTGCCGCCTGTTGCCTTTGCTTCACTCGCGACACTCGCCTTTGGCCCCAGCAGATCACCCAGCTTCAAACCCAAGAGCCCCAGCCCGCCGGCTCGCAACACCTCGCGACGCGCAAGGCCGTCACACAGTCGCGTGCCTTGGTCGAGCAGCTTCAGCATGAGGGCCTCGGGAAAGATTCTGGGCAGGGTCAAACAACGTCTATGATCGTCGATTCTCGGCCCAAATGCAAAGGTAATTCTGGTTCGGCCGCGGCGTTGCACGGCGTCGGTACAATGGGTAGGACACCAACGCCTATACCCCGCCAACACTTGTTCCATGCTTCTCTATTTTCGCGGCCAGTGGCACGATCGCGATCGCAAGATCGAAGTCCGTCACCCCTACGATGATTCGCTCGTCGATACGGTCCCGCAGGCGAGTCTCGCAGACGTTGAAGCGGCAATTGCCGGTGCGGTGGAAGGGGCCGCAATCATGCGGAAGCTCCCCGGCTACGAGCGATTTCAGATTCTGCGGCGAGCGACCGATGCGATGCTCGCGCGACAGCAGGAACTGGGTCGGTTGATCAGTTTGGAGGAAGGGAAGACGCTGGCGGAGGGAGTCTTCGAAGCCGGTCGCGCTGCCGAGACGATGGAACTTTCAGCCGAGGAAGCGAAGCGGCTGTCGGGCGAGGTGCTGCCGCTCGATGGCGCGCCGAGCGGAGCGGGAAAGCTCGGCTTCACGCTGCGAATCCCGTGCGGAGTGGTGGTCGCGATCTCGCCGTTCAACTTTCCGCTGAATCTGGTCTGCCACAAAGTCGGTCCGGCGCTAGCGGCAGGGAACGCGTTGATCGTGAAGCCGGCAAGCGACACGCCGCTGTCGGCCCTGAAGCTCGTCGAGATTCTGCTCGAAGCTGGACTGCCGCCGCTGGCCATTGCGTGCCTAACGGGAAGCGGCAGCGAGGTGGGCACGGCCCTCTGCCGCGATGAGCGTGTACGCAAGATTAGCTTCACCGGCAGCGTTGAAGTTGGCAAACAGATTTGCGCAGTCGCGGGACTTAAACGCGTCACGATGGAGCTAGGGAGCAATAGTCCGCTGATCGTAATGCCGGACGCGGATTTGAACAAAGTCGCCGACGCGGTGCTCGCCAGCGGATACGGCAATGCGGGGCAAGTTTGTATTTCGACGCAGCGAGTGATTGCGCTGGACAAGGTCTATCGCGACCTGCTCGAAGTGCTAGGCCCACGCGTCGCCAACTTGAAGGCCGGTGACCCGCTAGCCGAAGGGACGCGTATGGGGCCGATGATCCGCGAGCGCGATGCGGATCGTGTGACGAAATGGATCGAGCAAGCGGTTGACCAAGGTGCAAAGCTTATGGTCGGCGGATCGCGGCGCGGCACGCTCGTCGAGCCGACGCTACTGGCGGACGTGCGTCCTGACATGCGGATTTCCTGCGATGAACTTTTCGGTCCGGCGGTCGGCGTGACGAGCGCTGCGACAATAGACGAGGCAATTACCTTGGCCAACGATTCGCGTTACGGCCTCTCTGCCGGCATCTTCACCCAGGACATCGACGCCGCTCTGGCCTTTGCCCGTCGCGTCGATGCGGGCAACTTGCACATCAACTGGGGCCCGGCGTGGCGGGCCGACCTGATGCCCTATGGCGGCCTGAAAGAGAGCGGCATCGGTAAGGAAGGGCCAAAGTACGCAATCGCGGAGATGACGGAACTCAAGTCCGTGGTCCTGCACGGGCAATGATTGCAAATGCCTTTCCCCTCCGCTAGATTCACGCGCATCGGTTGGACTTGCCTGGTGGGGTGAGCAGTTCAGTCGGTCTTTTCTCGCGGTTCTCGTCGGTGCTCGCTCGCGTTAGGCCGGTCCGAGTCGGTCGATCTTTTCGATTTCGCCTTGCATCGCACTCGTAGGGAGGGTCGGTCATGCGCGCGCGCCGTCATTACAGGGGGTTTACGCTCGTCGAACTCTTGGTCGTCATTGCCATCATCGGAGTGTTGGTCGCACTGCTCCTGCCGGCGGTGCAAGCGGCTCGCGAAGCAGCACGGCGATCGAGCTGCAGCAACAACCTCAAGCAGATCGGGATTGGGCTGCACAACTATCACGACGTCATGCAGTCGTTTCCCTCCGGCTGGATCGACAATCCGGTGGCCAACCAAGAATCGTGGGGTTGGTCGGCGATGGCCCTTCCGTACATGGAACAATCGCCGCTACACCAGACCCTAGGCGTATCGCGGGGCACGTTTTTCTCGCAGTTGTCCCTACCGGCCCCCAACGGAGTGCGGGTGGCCGATGCCGCCCGAACCGTTCTCAAGACTTTCATGTGCCCCTCCGATTCCGGGCATCAAGGGGGTCTCGTGCATCAGAATCGGCATTTCGGCGGCGGGCTCGGCATGCAGGCGGCGGGATTCACGGGCAACACGACGCGCGTGGGCGTGAGCAACTACATGGGCGTGGCCGGACACCGCGACGTGGTGAACGCGGCTCCTAATTCCGGCATCTTTTTTGGCAACTGCACCGGCGATGCGACAATCTGCCCGAATCAAATCTCCGAGGCTGTCCGAATGGCGGCTATCCTCGATGGCACGTCGAACACGCTGATGGTCGGCGAACGGGACACCTTCAATTGCCGTTCGGGCTCTTGGGTGGGCGTGCGCAACACCAACGGTAGCGATGATCGGGGGGTGTGCGTGGTGATTGGGCACTCGCATCCCAAGCTCAATCAGGACGTGAAGATCATCACGTGGGACGCAGAGCGAGTAGGTTGCGGCGAGGGCTTCAGCAGCCTGCATCCGGGGGGCGCACAATTTGTCGCCGCCGACGGATCCGTCAAGTTCATTTCCCAGACGATTCAGCACTTCTGGTTCCCCAATACGATCGTGAACGGAACCTTGAATGACTCGAAGGATGCGTCCAACGGCACGTATCAGCGTTTGATGACGCGCGATGACAACCTGGTGATCTCCAATTTCTGATTTGCGATTGCTGGCCCACTGCGATTCCTGGATGAGGACTGCCACAATGCGTTGGTTTGTCGGGCTGTCGTTGCCGCTGGGGTTGGTGTTCCTTGCTGGATGCGGGCCCGACCGCCCCGACAACGTCGGACGCGTGACAGGACGGGTCACGCTCGAAGGGGCGCCCTTGCCCAACGCGATGATCACGTTCGCGCCCGTGCAGCCAGGGGGCTCGACCTCACTCGGCAAGACCAACGATGACGGCAAGTACACGCTGGGCTACGGAGGCGACGTGCAAGGCGCCGAGATCGGCGAGCACCGCGTAACCATCACCACTTATGACTCCGGCAGCGAGGACGCCGATCCGCCGCGACCGAAAGTCCTGGAGATGGTCCCGGCCAAGTACAACTATCAGTCAGAGCTGAAGGCCGAAGTAAAGGCGGGAAGCAACGAGATCGATTTCCCGCTGAAGAACGACGGGCCGGTTGTACCCGAGCCTCCGCAGTCGTCATGCGGCTGCGGCGGATAACCTGCGAATAGTCCAAGATCGCATTGCGACGCAACGTAGCGAGGAACCTTGCGGTTCCTCGCTACGCCTCATCTAACCGTATGTTGTTGAGGACTGGCCGTAGTTCGCTGCGTAACCCACAGCCACCCATTATTTGGTGACCCTTGCTTGGCGAGTCCTAGAAGTTCGCTCCGACTCCCGTGTTCACCGGTCCCACCATGTGGAAGTGGTTGTGGTCGATGTAGATCACCTCTTGCGAGTCTTCGTCAATCAGCGTGTGCGGCACCGGCCAGCCAACGCGGGTGATTTCGGTGTAGTAGATCGTGCATTTGTAGTGAGCGTGGTGGAGCTGCACGGGGCCGATGAGCGGCACGACGCGCGGCGGATCGACGTAGTCGGCAATCTTCTCTTTCACGATGCGGACGTTGTTCCGCTGACGCTCGTGCAGGAACGGCAGGCCGCCCTGAATCGGGTTCGCCTTCTCCCACGCCTGCACGACTTCGTCGTCGCTCGGCGGATCGAGGGCGACCGTCGGGCCACCGGGCAGAATCGGGCCCAGGATCGGCGCCCGCTCGTACCGTTCGTGGTTCCAGAACTGGTCTTCCTTCCGCTTCTGGAAATACGGGCTAACCGGAATCGGAATGCCCAAGGGGCCCAAATCCGGACCGGCTGTCAGGCCGACGAAGCAGCCGGTGTTCGTCAGCGAGATCGCTGCAATCAAGGTGCTCAGGGCCGCGAATGCCGTCCGCTTAGACATGACTGAACCTCGGTGTTCGCTGCCGGGGGGTACCGGCGATGGAAGTCGCTCTGGGTAGAAGCTCACAACGGAAAATGCACCCTGGGCACTACGGCCCGTCGTTTCCAGAGCTATTTATCGTGAGAAGCTGTAACGAACTTGTGGATTTTTCCGGTCGTGCTGAAAAAACGGGAAAACTTTGAGGGCAGGCTGTCGTTGGCGTTGCTAGCGGTAACGGCACGGGCAAGAAACGAAAAAACCCCGCGAAGCTCGCGCCTCGCAGGGTTCTGGGTCGTTCGTTCTCGATCAGCCGCTTAGTGGTTGTACATGGTACGGCGATCTTTGAAGTCGAGCATCCACCACCCGTCGTCCCATTCCAGGGTCACTTTCCGCCAACCCAGCGGGACTTGCGGATAGGGATAGAACGGGCCAATGTACGGCCAGGCGGTGGGCGAGTATTGCCGTGGGTAGGTCACGGCGGCATAGTTCGGGTGAGCGGCATACGACGGCCAGGCATAGCCGGGCATGTTCGGGTGGTCGTAGCGAGCCGGGGCGATTCCCAGGCCACTGCCGGGCAAGTGCATCGGGACCGGGCCGCCGCTATTGGCGACCGCGCCTTCGTATTGCACCTGGCGGGCAGGAGCGAACGCGAGCGGCATCTGGCTCCGCGTCGCTTGAACCGGCAGTGCCTGCGGCGCTTGGCCGTAGTAGTCGGGTTGCGACGGCTGAGCGTAGCTGGGTTGATAGCTCGGCGTCGAAACGACGGGCTGGGCCATTTGCACGAGCGGCCGGGGAGCTGCCGTCGGAGCAGCGGCATTCGACACGCCCGAGCCGATCGCCCCTTCTTCGCCGGCGGTCTGCACTTCTTCGTATTGCTTCGTTTGACGCCCCATCGCCTTGCTGACGGCGCTGGTCATGTTGGCAAACACGCTGCGGGGCTTGGCGGCAGTGGCGGCCGGGGCGATGTTCAGGTCATTGACGACCTGCTTCACGCCAGAAACGCGCCGGGCGATGTCGAGCGCCTTGGCCTGTTGGTCCTCGTTGTTCACGCGGCCCGAGAGCCAGACGGTCCCTTCTTCGACCGACAGATCAATGCTGAATCCCTTCAGCGTGCCGGCCTGCTTCTCGGCCTGCAGCTTCTGGACGATCTGCTGGGCGATCTCCTGGTCATTGGCTCGAACCACGCTCGGTCCAAGCACTGCCAGCGATAGCATCGCCAGCCGAAACACGTAACGTCGCATGGGTCCCCCCTCCTGAGGTTGAATCAATTGTGCGAAGGTGCCGCACCCCTGCGGTTCCCGTGGGCAGGCGGTAGCACGCGCGAGCTGGGGCTTTGGCGGCGGATGCCGTCGGCACACCAGTGAGATAGCCCGATCCGTGAGCGCGGGCAGGAGGGAAGGCGAACGCCGAGCGTCCGCCGAGTTGCTTGGCCCCCCGCGCAAGCTCGGTTGTGGGATTGGCTACCCGATATTACTTGTCGTCAACGCTTCGTGCCGGACGGAAGGTTTTTTTCGATTTTGCCGTGGTTGGCGAACCTGCCGAATGCACCAAAAACGCCTATTCCGCGGGCCGAGCGATAAACTGTGCCGCAAGGGCAAGACGTGCCAGCAGCCGGCGAGTCAAGGCTTGGCGTGCTAGCGGAAATCGGCGATCTTCAGACGCTCGTCGCTGTTCTCTGTCGTCTGTCTTCTGTTTCCTGACCTCTACCCACTCAAAACGCCGTCGTCCCAGCCGCTCCGCCTAGATCCGCCGCTGCTCCGACTGCCATCATAGAAAAAACCGTGGCACACCAGGCCCACGAGCTCGACTGGCAGTCGATCGTTGCCCCGATCGTCGCCAGGCCCACGACCACCAAGCATCCGAGAAAGCACGTGCGGCAAAGATTGTGCAGCGACGTTGTCGCCGGCATGCGTGCAAGCAGCATGCTCACCAAGCCCAATAGCTGCACCGCGAACAGGCACCACGAGAGAACGGGGTCAGCTAGCAGGGACATTCAGATGTCTCCGATTCCATTCGGAAATCAATGCCGCGACCATTGGTCGCGTTTCCACGAGGCTCGATGTCGGGTCGCGCCACGCTCACCCGCAAAGTTCCCACAATTCCTCAAGTCCGGCAACAGCGAAATCCGAGCGACGCAGCTGTTGTCGGCTGTCGCGTCAGCTGCTTCTTCCGCTGGATTTAGTCCGATGTCTTCATCAGGAAGACCGGGCCTGTCTTGACGTTGTTGCTACTTGGAAGATTTGATGAGGGCCGCCGTCACCTCATTCACGAGCGGCTGGCCGGCAGCAAAGGTGGTGATGTTGGCGATGGTGGCGTCGGCGATGTTCCGCAGGGCCGTGTCTGTGAAATACGCCTGGTGGCCGGTGATCAGGACGTTGGGAAACGTAAGCAGCCGCTGGAAGTGGTCGTCCTGAATGATCGTCTCCGAGAGGTTCTCGAAGAACAGATCGGCTTCCTGCTCATACACATCGAGGCCCAGGTAGCCGATCTGTTTCGACTTGAGGCCACGAATCACCGCCGGCGTATCAATCAGGCCGCCGCGACTGGTGTTGATGAGCATCACACCGTGCTTCATCGTGGCGATCGTTCCGGCATTGATGAGATAATGCGTTTGCGGCGTCAGCGGGCAGTGGAGGCTGACAATGTCGGATTCGCGGAGAAGTTCATCGAGCGCGACGTACCGACCGAATTTGGAAAATTCGGCGGACGGGTACAGGTCGTAACCAATCACTCGGCATCCCATCGCAGCGAGCGTGCTCCCCAGGATCGAACCGATCTTGCCCGTGCCGACGATGCCCGCCGTTTTGCCGTGAACGTCGAAACCCAGGAGCCCGTCGAGCGAGAAACTCCCTTCGCGCACGCGGTTGTAAGCGCGATGAATCCGGCGGTTGAGTGCCAGGATCATCGCCAATGCATGTTCAGCGACGGCATACGGTGAGTAGGCGGGAACACGAGCGACGCGAATCCCCAATTCACCGGCCCGGCGGAGATCGACATTGTTGAAGCCTGCGCAGCGGAGGGCGATCAGTTTGCAGCCTCGCTCTGCCAGACCAGCCAGCACTTCGGCCGAAGCATCGTCGTTGACAAACAGGCAAACCGCTGGCGTGTTATCGTCGAGAGCGACCGTATGCCGATTCAGTCGCTCTTCGAGAAAAATGAACTCGTGTCCGGCGGTCGCATTAGCGGCTTTCAGAAAGCGGCGGTCGTAGGGCTTAGTGCTATAGACGGTGACTTGCATCGAATGCGGAACTCGGAGTGCGAAGTGCGGAATGGCGGCCACCGACCACTAGCATAGCCGCTGCCACACATCGTCCGACAGATTCAGTGGGTGTAGCTCGATTTCGCCGGCTCGGGGCGCGGTGACGAGGACGGCAGAGATTTCGGGGCGCGCCATGCAGAACTCGCGGGCAGCGTCGAGGCCAAGGACATACAGCGCCGTGGAGAGTGCGTCGGCCTGCTCCGCAGTGGGTGCGATGACGGTGGCGGAGAGGACCTTGTCGGCCGGCCAGCCGGTCCGCGGGTCGAGGATATGGCCGTACCGCTTCCCCTGATGGTGAAAGTACTGCGAGCCGCTGCCGGACGTGCCCAGGGCTTGATTCTCGAGGCGGAACTCTGCCAAGCGGATGTCGGGCTTGAGGGGGTGGCGGAGAGCGATCGACCAGCCGGGAGAGGCTGCGGAGTTTCGATGACCGTGGCAGATCACGCTGCTATTGCCGCCGTGGATCGCGAAGTTCGCGACACAGCTGGACTCCAGCAGCTCAGCTGCACGGTCGAGTGCGTATCCTTTGCCGATCGCGCCGAGGTTTAGCTCCATGCCGTGCTGAGCGAAGCGAATGGTGCGCTGCTCGCTGTCGAGCACGAGTTGATCGCTGCCGACTAGGGCAATCGCTTCGGCAACGTCTGTCGTCTCGGGCATCCGCCCCTGGCGGCGGTAAAAGCCCCAGACTTTGCTCAAGGGGCCGGCACTGATGTCGAACGCCCCTCCGGTGGCGCGAAACAATTCGATCGCTCGTTCCAACAGAGCAAAGAGCCGCGGCTCAACAACCACAGACTCGCATGCTGCGCGACGATTGATCGCCATGACTTCGGTCGTATCGCGATAGACCGAAAGCTGATCTTCGAGGCGGTCGATGAGATCGAGCGCGGCGAGGGCGGCCTCGGCGGGAGGAAGGGCGACTTGTGTGCTGCTGCCTATCGGCAGCAGAACCTCAAACTCGCACGCCATCGCCTGCCGCCTGATCGACTGCAAGTAGCCGCGGCTGGCGTCGTTTGCCTGGGGCACTGGCAAGTCGGCACGGCCGATGACGGCATCGCCCACGGCCTCGATGGCCGAGCGCCCCTGCAGGAACTCGCGGCGATTGGTCTTGGACGGGTCAGGCATGTGGATGAGTATTTTCCGCACAGGGATGCGTTCTATTATATTGAAGGAACTTCCTCGCTTGCGCGTCGGGTTGGTGTGTATTCCTTCGTTGACGCTTCGGGGTAGTATCCATCCCTACGCAGACTCAGCCATGCAACGCTCCCGCCCCGTTTGGCTCACCGCTCTGGCCTGTTTGCTTTGTTTGCCGGCGGTCCTCGCCTGGTCGCAGACGAAAGCGCCAAAGGTCGTCAAACGGGCTCAGCCACCGAAGTTCGAGAAGTCCGACGGCGATTTCTACGCAGACGCTTTCAAGGAAGGACTCGTCGGTCAGCGGCCGGCGAATCTGGGCCAGGCAGCGACAACGGCCGTGGCCGGGTCGCCAACACCCGGCGGTTCCGCTTCTGGTAGCGGGCCGATGGGAATTCCCGGCAGCGGCTGGTCGGGGCTGATTTCGGCGACGACGATCGAGGACGAGGTGAAGGCCCTCAAGCTACAAGTTGATGCGAACGTGACCACCCCAAGCGACTTCGCCGGCAAGGGATACAAGGCCGCTCGCCGCGACTTCAGCGTCCTCGCGATGCTCTTTGGAATTGCCGGCGAATATGACAGCGACGTGCGCTGGAAGAAAGACGCCCCCGCCGCTCGTGACGTATTCTCCCGCACTGCCGCCAACGCCAAGGTCGGCACGAGCCAGGTCTTTCAGGAAGCCAAGCTGCGGCGCGACGAACTGACCGACCTGGTGAGCGGCAGCAGTCCTTACGGCGGCAAAGAGGCGGAGGCCAAGGCCCCGTGGAAAGACGTCTGCAATCGCTCCCCCCTGATGCAGCACCTGGAAGCGATCTGGGAGCCACGTCTGAAACCGCTCCTGGCCGACAAGGGTCAATTCACCGCGAACAGCGGCAAGGTCGCCCACGATGCCGAGATCATCGCGGCCATTGGCGATGTGCTCATGAAGGACGGCATGGCCGATGCCGACGACGATGAATACAAGGCGTTCTGCACCAAGCTCCGCGACGGTGCCAAAACGATCGCCGAAGCGGTGAAGGTGAAGAACTTTGATGCCGCCGCCGCCGGCAGCGGCATCATCAGCAAGTCCTGCACCGAGTGCCACGAGAGCTATCGGTCGTAGCTCAGGAGTCACCCAGCCTCGGTCCCAAGCTCCAGCCTGGGACCACACGACCCCGCGGCTCTGCCTCGGTGATTCTCCAGCGAGGCAGAGCCTCGCTAACTTTTCGTCCCAGGGAGACCCTGAGACAGAGAGCTTTCTACCGCGGCTTATTCTCCGCGATGAACGCGTTGATCTTGTCCACCGCCTCACGGAAAGCCTTCTCCCCCGCGGCATCTTCCTTGGCGGCTTCAATCGTGGCGATCGTTTCGCGGGCCCGCTGCTTGAGGTTTTCGTCGGGACGCTCCAAGCACGCCTTCAGTGCCGGCAAAGCCGACTTCGCCTTCGCGCCGAAGAGAGCGACCGCGCCAGCGCCGTTGAGCCGGACCCAATCGCTGTCGTCAACAAGCAGCTTCTCGATCGCCGCCTGATTTTCGGCTGAATGCGGGTCGAGGTCGGCCATCACGCCGGCACACCAGCCGCGAACGTCCTGATGCTTGCTGCCGATTCCCTTGCGAGCGCGAGCCGAGAGTTCGTCGAGAGAGACGAGCGTCACTCCCTTGGGAACTTCGATCTTGGCCAGGTCGATATCGCCGCCGACATAGACCGTCATCCGCGGATGCTTGTTCCAGACCTGATCGCCGAACTCCCGCGTCGTCAGATGGGCCGCAATGCCGCCGAAAATTTGCAGGTGCCAGTTGTACGCGAACTTCTTCGAGCGGTCGAACGTGGTCGTTTCGGCCGGCGCGGGCCGCAGAACGACCTCCTTCACCTCGACTCCTGACGCGGCATATTTCTTCAGGGCCTCGTTGAGTTTCGCCGTGTCGCCGGCAAAGTAAAAGTTCTCGTTCCCGTTGACCCAGTTGTAATAGACCCGATTGGGGTCGTTGATCACCTCGATCAGTCCCTTCCAGGCCACGTAGTTCGCGTCGGAAAGGGGCTCGTTGCCAATTTGTTCCTCGCCCAAGGCCCAGGCCCTCCCGCTCGCCACCAGCACGAGCCCGCATGCCGCCGCCAAAAGCCAACCGCGTCGCTGCACGTTCATCGTCATCCCTCGCTTGTAGTGTCCAGAAACAGCTTCGCCACCGGATTATAGACGATTTGTCTGCCCCGATCGTTTTGTCAAAGTAGGTCGGCGAGGCCCATCGCCGACCAGAGCTGTAAATAGATGATCCACTTGCACTTCTGGCCAAGGTCGATCGTTTTGATGCCAGCCAAGTTACGCATCTGAACCTCGACCGCTATGTTGAGGAGTAGCCAGTGAATCGCCCATTCCAACCGCCCTTCGATATCCCTCTTTCGATATGCCTAGCGAACCGATCCAGGTTGTGACGACGACTGCCGAGCACTCGGACGCCAAAAAAATTGCCGAGGCGGTGCTCGACAAGCGCCTGGCTGCCTGCGTGCAAGTGAGCGGGCCGATCGACAGCAGTTATTGGTGGAATGGCCGAATCGAGAAATCCCGCGAGTGGACCGTCACGATGAAGACCCGCCGCGATCTGTACGCTGGGCTCGAAAAGCTGCTCCTCTCCGTCCATCCCTACGACCAGCCGGAAATCGTTGCGACGGCGATTGTCGAAATCAGCCCAGGGTATCGCAAATGGCTCAACGAGCAGGTCAGCGAAGTCCCCCCGGCTGACGCGCGAAGCTGAATTCCGACGATGCCACGCCGGTCATCTCTTCCGCACAATTCTCCAGCGGCCAGCGTGTTGCGGCATGTTGCGCCGGTAGTGGCTAAAATCGTTGCTCATGACGAAGGGCAAAGAGAAACGCAAGCAAAAACGGCGAGCCAGCCGCGGAGTCACCTATGCCGACGTGTGCAAGTTCGCGCTCCAGATGCCCGAGGTCGAGCAAAGCACGTCCTATGGAACGCCCGCCCTTAAAGTGCGCAAAACGCTGATGGCCCGCCTCAAGGAGGACGGCGAAACTTTGGTGCTCAGGACAACTCTCGCGGACCGCGAGCGTCTGCTGGCCGCCGCACCCGATTGTCTCTACATGACCGATCACTACGTCAAATATCCTTGGATTCTTGTCCGACTGGCGCTGGTTGAGCGAACATTCCTTCACGAGCTATTGAACGAAGCGTGGCGGCTATCCTCGCCGGGAAAGAGCCCGAGAAAGGGCACAGTGAAGCGATGAACAAGAATTGGAACCGCCGGACGTATCTTTTGGCCGTCTTGGCCGCGATTGCCCGCGGCCAGGCTGCCCGAGCCGAGAATTGGCCCGGATTTCGTGGTCCAACTGGGATGGGGCAGAGCGACAGCACTTTGCCGCTCGAATGGGACGGGGCGTCGGGCAAGAATGTTCTGTGGAAGGTGCCGCTGCCGGCGAGCGTGCGGGGCGGGCATCCGGATCACAACCAGGCGAGTCCCATCGTCTGGGGCGAGCGGGTGATCGTCACCACGGCGTTTTGGCCCGATCGCGACGATCGACGCCGCGTTCCCGAGCAGCATGTGACCTGCTATCGCACGACCGACGGCGAGCAGCTGTGGGATGTCGTCATTCCGGCTGGGCCGTGGAAGCTGTCAGATCTGCGCGGCGGCTATTGCGCTCCGACGCCGGCCACCGACGGCGAGCGGGTGTATGCCGTCTTCGGTTCGTCAGTCGTGGCGGCCGTCGATCTGACGGGCCAATTGCTTTGGCACAAGGAGATTCCCGACTGGGGGGCGTTCGATGTCGCCATCGCGGCCAGCCCGATTGTCGATCGGGGGCGGCTGCTCGTCCTGGCCGATCGGAGCGGGGGAAAATCGACGCTTTCCGCCTATGACGGGAAAACGGGGGAGATCCTGTGGACCGCGGCCCGCCCAGAGAGCGGCTTTGGGCACACGACTCCCGTGATGATCGAGCAAGGAGGCAGCCGGCAACTGCTCGTCGCGGCGTCGGGCGAATTGCAGGCCCTCGATCCCGAGTCCGGCAAGAAGCTTTGGTGGTGCAAAACCCCGGGGGATGTGACCAGCCCGGTGATGGCGGGTGGGCGCATTTTTACCGACAGCGGCCGCGGCGGGCCGGGCATTGCCGTGGAAGCAGGTGGCAGCGGCGACGTGAGCGGGACGCACGTCAAATGGCGGGTCGAGCAAATCCCCGAAGGGTTGTCGTCCCCCGCTATCGTTGGCGAGCGCATCTATCGGCTGCACAACCCGGGCGTCCTCAAGTGCTGGGAGCTCGGTTCGGGCCGCGAGGTCTATTCGACGCGGCTGGCCGGCGTATCGGTTGCCTCCAGCCCGATCGTCACGCCGGATGGCCGGCTCTATTTCGCGAGTTCGGGAAAGACGTTCGTCGTAAACAGCGGCCCGGAATTTAAGCTGCTCGCGACGAACGATCTGGGTGAGCCGACGTCAGCCTCCGCCGCCGCCAGTGAAGGGCGGCTGTTCCTGAAGGGGGACAAGCACTTGTACTGCGTTGGCGAAAAGAAGTAGCCACGGAACCGAGTCGAACTTACAGATGCCCGGCGCGTACGTAGAGCGGAATCCCGTCGCTATGTGTAGAATGATTCAACGACTCGGGGATCGTTAAGGCATGAATCCTGCCACCAGTAAAATGCGACCGAGTGATGTGAAGTTCTTGATTCACTTCAACACGCGGATGGGCATGTATGTTTGCCCTTGCGATCGAGCTAATGTCGTAGCCTTTCTTGCAGGCTACGATTGCGGCGCGCGATGCAACTTCACAAAGGCGATTAGCGATTGCCTGGACAGTCGGCATCGAATCACGCCGGGATCGCTTGGATGGTCGCACCAAGTCGAGCGATTTGCAGAGAAGCGGTCCCTCGACTGGCTGGACGCCTACATGCTGGTAAGTTCGGAGGTCCTTCTTGAGGCTTCCAATAGGCCAGCAGACTCAAGTTGCACGTGAACGCAATCGCCGCAATGCGTTCAGTGGAAAATTGTCCCTAATCGCATCGGGCCGTCGTAGTCGCCCGCATCAGTGTTCATCCGCCCGTCATCGAGTGGCTCACTTCCAACAGAGTACGAAAAACCCCTCGCAGCCGATTGGGCTACGAGGGGCTTTTTTGTATAAACCCCGGCAATACCTACTTTCGCGTTTGTTGCACTATCATCGGCTCCGCAAGCTTAACTACTGTGTTCGGGATGGGAACAGGTGTGGCCTTACGGATATGGTCACCGGGAAATACCGCGGCGGGCGGTTAAACCACGCCGCGGCAAATTTGTTGTTTGGTAGATGGCGCCGGAACGTTCACGGATTATAGGCCGCTAACGAATCCAGCACTTCTGACGCTCGCAATCGAAATCACGACCGTCAGGTTCTTAGGAAGCCAGAGCCTTCAAAAAAGCTATGTCTGCCTCCAAGAGCGCTGAATATATGTGGCCAAGCGTTTGCCCATTAGTACCGGTTAGCTGAACGCATTACTGCGCTTACACATCCGGCCTATCAACCTGGTAGTCTTCCAGGGGGCTCCCGCACAAAGTGCAACGAAATCTGATCTTGGAGAGGGCTTCACGCTTAGATGCTTTCAGCGTTTATCCTTTCCGCACTTAGCTATCCAGCCGTGCCACTAGCGT
>CAYLLN010000082.1:0-28716 GCA_964384375.1 uncultured Pirellulaceae bacterium | reverse complement strand
CGCGCTTGATGCCGTCGACCAGCGACTCGCGGCAGCCGTAGAGGTTGTCGAACTTGCTCTTGGTGACCGAGTCGTTGACGTTGATGGCCGGCACCTTGAGCGTGCCCGCTTCGAGCCGCTGGGCCAGGCGATGAACGCCCGTGGTCGTCTCCTCGGAGAGTCCCTTGATGGCGCCGAGCAGCTCAGGGTATTTGTCGTGGACCATGTTCGTCAGGTCGCCGCCGTCGTCCAGAATCAGATTCAGCGGCTGGCCGTCGGGGAAGAACAGCGTCTGCTCGATGCACCAATCAAACTCCTCGTTGTTCATCCCCTTCCAGGCATAGACCGGGATATCCTTGGCAGCGATGGCGGCCGCGGCTTCGTCCTGCGTGCTGAAGATGTTGCACGAGCTCCAGGTGACCTGAGCACCGAGTTCAACGAGCGTCTCGATGAGCACGGCCGTCTCGACCGTCATGTGCAAGCAGCCGGCGATGCGGGCCCCGGTCAGCGGCTTGGTCGGGCCGTACTTCTTGCGGAGCGACATCAGGCCGGGCATCTCGTTCTCGGCCAGCATGATCTTCTTGCGGCCCAGGTCGGCCAGCGACATGTCCTTGACCTTGTAGGGCAAACGCTTTTCGGTGGCGGTCGTCATCACAGAACTCCTGACAAAATGGCGGAGGCGAGGCGTCCAGCAGCACATGCCACTGGGCCCCGTCCGGGCAATATTCGAACTGAATAGGGACGCGCAAAGCGAACCGCAAAATCCTAAACCGGTTTACGCGGGGCGCGTAGGGCTGTTGCGGATGACGCTGTCTGAATCCCGCCGGCATTCATACTTTGTGTATGTTTGGCTGAAACTCAAAGTTCATAAGTCGTTGTCCAGCAAGCATCTGCGTCGATTCATGAATGAAGCGAATTATGAATCGTATGAACGTCATGAATTCCTAGCAGAGCGTGGCAGGCAAACCGCTCGCAGTGCTGGGCGCAGACCCCGATCCCCGCAATAGTGAACTTCCGAATTCTATTCGCCCGTCCACTATTCGTCAAGGTTCCGCAAACGCTTTTTTCGCTGCTGCGACGAACGCCCAAACCTGGGCGTGGTCCTTCTTCCCCGGTGACGATTCGACGCCGCTCGCCACGTCCACTCCGTCCGGCTTAGCGACTGCAATCGCCTGTGCGACGTTCTGGGGATTCAGGCCACCGGCCAGAATCACGGGCAAGTTGCCAAGTTGGTCGCGATGCCGGGCGACCGCGTTCCAATCCGCCGTTTTCCCCGTGCCGCCGTAAGCTCCCGGTTCGTGGGCATCTAGCAGGACGGCTTGTGGCAATGCTCTAAGGTCTTGGCACCGCTGGAGATAGGCCGCGACATCGGCCAGATCGGGCGATTTCGGCCGCAGCGCACGCACGACAGGAGTCAGCGGAGCGTGGCCCAGCGAGTGCAGCAAATCTTCGCTCGTCCCAATCCCGTGCTGCCGCAATTCGGCAAGCAATTCCGGCGGCTCATCGCCGTGCAGCTGGATTCCGACCGACTGCTCGACGCCGAATAAGTTACCCTCGCGGAACGTCCAAACGATATCGTCGAGCGTCGTATTTACGAAGACGCTGTAGATTGCCAGCCGCTGGCTGTCGTATTGCTGACGAACGGCAGCGACGATCTCGCCCGCCAGGTCAGGAGCAACGTACCGAGGGCTCTTCTCATAGAAGTTGAGCCCGATCGCATCCGCCCCAGCCTCCGCGGCCTGCAGGGCGTCGTCCACCGACGTAATGCCGCAGATTTTGACGCGATACATAAAGTAGTCCCCTCAGGCCCTGAGGGGACAGAGCTGCGTGAAGTCGAACAACCAGAATCGCTGGTTCCTGATGGCGTCAGGAACCTACTTTGGGAATAAACGGCCCGCCATTGTGGATTATAGAGAATGCGGGCGTGAGAATGACGGACGGGGCACCCGGGAATCGGCCATGAACTACCGCCGCTGGACTACCGCTGTCGAGTGGTCGCTCTTGGCGGTTGTCGTTGCCGCCTTCGCGCTGGGATTGCTGTTTCGTGATCGAGTGGCCGAGTCGGTTCCGCTTGGTCATCTGCTGACGGATGCCGTGCCACTCGTCGGTGCCATGCTGTTGACCGCCTGGCTCATTGGTGGGCCGGGATGGCCTTGGCTGCGTGGCGGGCTCGCGGGAATTCTTGTCCTGGTGCTGGCGGCAATCGCCATCAGGGAACCGCTGGTTCTCCTAGCCGATCCCGATCGGTTGTGGCTCGTGGTTGCTGTCGCGAGTTGTGTGGCCGCTATCGCGTTTCGGTTGGGCGGCTTGAAACTGTATCCCCTTCCTGGCGGACACCCCGAGCCGCGACCGCAGTTCTCGATCCGCACGCTGCTGCTCGCCACCACCGCGGTGGCGGTGACGGTCGGATTGCTCGAGCTCGTCCGGCCGCAATTGTTAGCCCGAACGGAGTGGTCGGAAGGGCTGTCACTTGTCATCAGCGGCACGGGCATCGAGTGGTCGTCCGATTCTCCCTGGCTGGCCTTCAGCGAATGGCGGCAACTGGTCCTGGGTTTGTCTTTGGCCGGCGTCATTGGGGGAGCGATCTTTGCAGTTGTTCGCCCTGGCCCGGTTTGGTTGAGGCTAACGGTGCTCGTTGTGGTGGTTCCCACGCTGGCCGTCTATTTGACACACCTGATCGGGATCCAGGATGTCGATTTTCAGCAGCGGTCGATCGAACTCGTTGCCGCGCTGGCTGCCTGTGCGAGCCTCGCGGCGGTCGCTGTCCTGCCGCTGCGGCTGATGGGCTTTCGGCTCCTGCGGAGAATTCCAACATGAAACACTCTCTCGACCTGATCCAAGTCGCTTCTCCCTGTCACGTTTCGTGGGAAGCAATGACTGGCGACGAGCGAAAACGTTTCTGCCGGCAGTGCAACCTGCACGTCTATAACCTGAGCGACATGCCGCGGGAGGAAGCGGAAGCGTTCATCAGCAAGGCCGAGGGGCGGACCTGCGTTCGCTTCTATCGCCGCGAAGACGGCACGGTGCTCACTCGCGATTGCCCGGTCGGCCTCCGGGCACTGCGGCAGCGATTTATCCGGTCCGCAGCAGCCCTCGCGGGAATGGTCGTTGCGCTGCTCACTGGAACGCTCTTTGCGGGGCGTCTGAAACACGTCGGCGAAAATCTGCGGCGACCGTCGGAGACGTTTGCCGAGTGGATTGAACCGGGATCGACGCGATCGACACTGGTGATGGGAGCCATGCTGTGCCCCCCTTCGCCGACTGTCTTAACCTTGCCCACCTTTGAATTCGACGCCGCCGAAACACCCCTTCCCGACCCAACGCCCGAACAACTTGAGGAAATCGCCGAGCGGCTGCGGTAGATCCCGCCTGCCGGGCGGGATCTCGATTGCCGGGAATGGCCCAGATTTTCCAGCTCGCAGCGGGATTAGAGACCGCCACCGGGCCAAGCTGTCCGGGTAGGCACACTCCGCCTGCCGTCACTCAAGCCTCCTATCCCTCCCCGTCGATACGAGAGTTGATGGATTGTCGGTCCGACGGTGCGCTCCCAGTGCGCAAGCGGCCCGCTGACTTACCGGAATGGAATTTGCCGGACTGAAAATCCGCGGTCTGGAAATACACGGACAAGGAATGTCCCCTCCTCCCGCCACTTCCGCCGCTAGCAGCGCTGCCACTGGAACGAGTGGCAGGCGGCCCTGGCTGCAGCGCGCCTATGCGACGCTCGCGGTCGCGCTCGCCGTGTTTCTGGCGTCGATGGTTGTGCTGCGCGTGCCATTTCGAGGGTATCTCGTCGAAGGACGCGTTTCTGGTTGCCTTGACGATTCCATCACAGCGGCCGACATGCGGCAGTTTCTGAAGGAAGCGGCCAGCGGTGTTCACTCGCGAGTCGATGTGCAGCCGAGTGGCCGTTGCGAGGTGGTCCTGCAGCAGCTTGCCCCGCGTGCCGGCGATTCACAGGCACTGCTCAATCGCATCGCCCGGCAACTGACCGAGCAATTCGTCGCCCAAAAGCGCGAGGCGAGTCGCCAGTCGCGGCTGGCTCAGTTTCAGGCCGAGTTGCGAACCGCCCGCGAGGCAGAAGACGCTCACCGCCTGCGCGTCGATGGCCTGCGGCAGCAGCAATTGGCCGAAGCGTCGCGTCAGTCCGAACCGCAGTCGATCTATTCGCAGCCCCCACTCGAAGTCGCAGCAACCCCACCACCAGCCGACTCCGAAGCCCGCAACCGGCTGGCCGAGCAACTGGAAACGCTGAAAAACGAGCTGCTTCGACTTTTGGCGACAAAGACGGAGGAGCATCCCGAAGTCATCACCCTCCGCTCGCAAATTTCGCGGCTCCAGAGCGAGCTTACCCCGCCAGCTCCCGATGCGGCCCTGCCACCGATCGAAAAACAGGCCCAGTCGCTGCCGGTGCAGGAGGTGACGCATCGCGTGGCGACACACGCGTCGGCCGATCTCGAATCCGCGCTCGATTCCGCCGCGGCCGACTTGCTCGCCGCAACACGTGCTCGCCAGTGGGCCGAACGGCAACTGCAGGCCAAAGTGGAATCCCTCGCGTCGATCGCCCGCATCCCGTGGTCGGTCGAATCGGCACAAATCATTGCCCGCGTTGGCGGGACGCCGCGCGTCCTGACGCTCCTCGGCGCGGGGCTAATTACGCTCATTGCCGGACTGGCGATGTACCGCGGCTCCAGCGTGCTCGTTCCGCCCGTCGCGATTCGCTCGATCGAAGAGTTGACCACCCTGCTCGACCTCCCGCTGGCCGGTCATATGCTGGTTCCCATGCAGCGCCGTGGCTTGCGACCCACTCGCCCTCTCGCGCCGATCGCGGTCCGCGTTGCACTGCATGCCGCGGAGCTGTTTCTCGTGGTGATGGTGGCGGCCCTCTTCTTCACGATGCTTTCCGACCGCTCACTCGCCCCGCAAGTGCTGGTCGATCCATTCGGCGTGTTGTCGGAAGTGGCGGGGCGGATTCTGGGGTAGATCCCGCCTCCCAGGCGGGATCTGTGGTTGCGTGGCAAGCATGATTCCGCCTGTTCAGAACCGTACCAGGTCCGCCTCGGCAAGGCGGACCTACGAATCCCCCGCACGCTACCCCTCCCACTTCAGCCGCAAGCCGCCGCCGGTCGATGACATCAAGACCGACCGCACCGGGGTCGCACTTCGCGCCGAGCGAAGGTGCTAGCGTCCGCGCCGCCGCACGCAGGAACCGTAGGAAGGAAACATGGTCGAGAACTACTTCGGACTGTCGCAGCGTCCGTTTCTCGCCGCTCCCGCTGCCGAGGGCTACCTCCCGACGGCATCGCTCGAGCAGGCTCGCCAGACACTCATCCGCGTCATCGACCGGGCCGAAGGGCCGGGGCTGGTCGTCGGGCCGGCGGGGACGGGCAAAACGCTCGCCTGCCAATTGCTCGCTCAGCATTTTCGTGGCCGCTTCCTGGTCGCGATGCTCAACTCGGCTCGCCTCGCGACGCGGCGTGCGCTCCTACAAAACATCCTCTTCGAACTCCGCCTGCCGTACCGCGACCTGGATGAGGGCGAAATGCGGCTGTCGCTGATTGACCACCTCGAACCGCGGAGCGGCGGCAATGACGGGCTGCTGCTCCTCGTCGATGAGGCCCACACGCTGCCGCTGCGGCTGCTTGAGGAAATCCGTCTGATCACGAACCTCGTCCGCGACAGCCAACCGCGGGTGCGGCTTGTGCTGGCGGGGAACATGGCGATCGAGGAGCGGCTCGCCAACCCGAAGCTCGAATCGTTCCATCAGCGTCTGGCCGCCCGCTGCTATCTGCAGCCGATGAACCGGGACGAGACGATCTACTATGTCCGCGAGCAGGTTCGCCGCGCTGCGGGGGGCAAAACCTCGCCCGAGCTGTTCACCGACGATGCTCTGCGGGCGATCCACACGGCAACTGACGGCATTCCGCGGCTGGTCAACCAGCTTTGCGATCACGCCCTCATGCTCGCTGCACTTGGCGGTCACAAGCAGCTCAATTCTGCCGGCATTGAAGAAGCCTGGGCCGATCTACAGCAGCTTCCGGTTCCGTGGCATGAGAAGCCGCGAGTTGCCGCAGCAACCAGTGCAGGAACCAGCGGTGTGATCGAATTCGGCCAGCTCGACGATGCGCCCGCACCCGCCGAATCGGCCCAGTCGGCTGCCGTCACGCAAGTCGGCCCGTTCCTCGCGACGGTCGGCGACTTGGCCGAGGCTCGCCTCGACGCGATCGAAAGTGGCGTTGCCGCGCTGCGGGAAGAAACCAATCCCTATTCCGGCGCGGCCGATATTCCGCGCGAAGGGGAGCCCGACGATTTCTCTCCCGCCGACGAGAGCGGCACCGAGGTCGAGCTGATTTTCCACTCCGCCCACGACCCGTTTGGCGGCGGCTGGGAAGAGGAAGAGGTCGTAATCGACCGCTACGCGATTCTGGAGCAAGCCCGTCTGCGGAAAGTGGCCAGCGAAGAAGGGCGGCAGATCGCCGCGGCTCTCGACGCGGCCTTGGTTACTACTGGGCCGAAGCTCGCCGACGTCGCAGACGAGTTTTCGCACGAGTCGCGCGCTTCGCCCGACCGCGATGCCGATCCGATCCGCCCCGCCGCCAGCACGCTGCCGTTTGATCCGGCGAGCGACCCGCTGCTGCCGGAAGAGCCGAGCGTGCCGCCGCGACGTGCGGTGGCGTCGCTCCGCGAGATTGCCGGCGACGACCGCGATCTGATCGTCGTCACAGGCGAGCCGGAAGCCAAAAAGCCGCTCGCGCCGCGCCCCCGGCGACAGGAGTACCGTCAACTGTTCAGCTCGCTGCGAAAGAAGTAGGTAGGTCCCGCCGGCCCGGCGGGACATTTGCAGTAGTCCGTAGGGTAGGACTTGTCCTGCCGTGATTGTTGCCTGCCCACATGAGCCGCCTCCTCCAAGCCCTGAAAAACCTCGAAGCTCGCGGTGAACCAACCGCGATGCCGCCGGTCGCACCGCCTCAGCAGACGGCCAAACCGGCCTCGGGCAAGGGACTGCTGTCGCACCTGGCCGACAAGTTCCACACCCCGACGCCCGATCCGCCGAAGCCAGTCGCGAGCACGCCCGCTGCTCCTGCGAAGCCGACCCCCATCGAACCGCTCGAAGCGAGCAATCCGCTCGCCTACCTTTCGACGGGCGTGCCGACGATCCTGCTCCAGCCGCCACCTGTAGCAACCCCCTTCGAGCCGGTCTTCGTCAACGAGCAATTACCGCCGCCCAGTGGGGCAGGCATCTTGCCTGCCGTACAAGATCGAGTCGAAAGTCTGTGGCAGGACGCAGCTCCGCCAAAGACTCCCGACACTCTTTCTCCTCCACCTCCGAAAACGGTTGAAGCTCCGGCATCGCCTCCGCCAGAACTTGCATCTCCCAATCCCCGCCAGTCCACGCTGCTCGAACGGACCGTCCGCCGCACGCTCGCCGACCCCACCCGCAGCCAGCCGTTCCGCGATCTGGCCGAGCGGCTCTGGTCGGACCTCTCGCCATCAGCCAGCCGTACCGTGCTGCTCACGGGGATCGGCCCCGCGAGCGAAACGCACGACGTGGTGCTGCACGCGGCGGCGGTGCTTGCCGAGCGCGGCGAGTCGATCCTCGTCGTCGATGCCGATGCGGCCCATCGGACGCTCACCTGTCAACTCGACTTGTCTGACGCACGCGGCCTCGTCGAAGCCATTGATTCTGGCGATGCCGCAACATCGCTCGTGCAGCCGATGACACTCGACGGCCTGAGCGTTCTCCCCTTCGGCAAGGCTCGCCTTCGCGACGTCGCCGAGTCGGCCAATCGGCTGGCGGCGGCGCTGCAATCGCTCGAAAGCGAGTATCGCCTGGTGTTGATCGACGGCGGCCGATCGAGCGAACTGGCTGCCGCTACGCTTGCCAGGCTCTGCGATGCGACGTACTTTGTGATTCGCCTGGGTGAAACAGAGGCCGCTCTCGCCCAGGCCGCCGTCCGCGACTTCCGCGCCGCCGGCGCTCGCGTCCTCGGCTGCATCGCCACGTCATCGTAGGGCAGGTTTCAACCTGCCTCTCGCAGGTTGAAAATGCCCCTCACCCTCGTCACCGGCGGCGCCGGCTTCATCGGCTCGCACCTCGTCGCGGTTCTCGTGGCTCGTGGCGATCGGGTCCGCGTGCTCGATAACTTCTGCACCGGCAAGCGGAACAATCTTGCCCCGTTTGGCAACAAGATCGAACTGGTTGAAGCCGACTTGAACGACACGGCGGCCGTCGCACGCGCGGTCGCCGGCTGCGAGATTGTGTTTCACGAGGCGGCTCTCGCCTCGGTGCCGCTTTCCGTCGAGCGGCCACTCGATACGCATGCCGCCTGTGCCACCGGCACACTCAATGTGCTCGATCAGGCCCGCCGCGCCGGAGTTCGCCGCCTTGTCTATGCGGCCAGTTCCAGCGCCTACGGCAATCAGCCGTCGCCGCGCAAGAGCGAGAACGATCTGCCGTCCACGCTCTCCCCCTATGCCGTCGCCAAGCTGACCGGCGAGTACTACTGCCAGGCTTTCTGGCACAGCTACGGCTTTGAAACGGTCTGCCTCCGGTATTTCAACGTCTTCGGTCCGCGCCAAGATCCAAGCGGGCCATATGCCGCGGTGATTCCGCTCTTCATCAAGGCGATTCTCACCGGCCAGCGGCCGACGATTTATGGCGACGGCTTGCAGACGCGGGATTTCACGTACGTTGAGAACGTCGTGCAGGCGAACCTGAAAGCTGCTGCGGCGCCAGCCGCCGCTGCCGGCCGCGTGTTCAACGTCGGCAACGGCCAGGCGGCGAGCTTGCTCGATTTGCTTTCGATGCTCAATGAGGTGATGGGGGGCAAAATCGAGCCGATATTTGCCTCCGCCCGTGCTGGCGATGTTCGCGACAGCCTCGCCGACATCACCGCCGCCCGCTCGGTGTTGGGATTTGAACCGACAGTCGATCTCAAGACCGGACTCAAACCGACGGTGGACTACTATCGAACTACAGGTTTCTAGCGTGGGGCAGGCGTCTCGCCTGCCACGTAGTTAGCGGAGGCAAACCTGCCTCCGGACTGCGCTCCACTTGGGTGAGGCGATTTACATTCCATGGCACGCTGCGAAGAAGGCTACCTCTGCGACGTTTGCGGCGGCGACGTCGAAAACATCTGGGAGAGCGATCTTTACCTGCGCTACGTCATCGGCCAGGTCGATCCGGAGACGCTGCACACCACTCGCGAGCGCCATATTCGCTGTAATCCGACGCTGGCTCAGTTCGTCGTTCACGCCGACTTTCCACCAGTCGCCGTAGAAGGGCCGTTCGACAAGCGAGAGCTCGACCCAGCCTATGTCCGCGAACACGAACGCCTCGTTACTCGCGGCTGGCAGCGGCTCAAGGAACTAGCTCACGGCGATGGGCTTTCGCTGCTCGACTATCCGCTGCCCGAAGTACGCGAGCGGATGCGGTCACGTTCGTAGGGTGCATGAGCCGTGCGAAATGCACGCGCTAACTAGCCCTCCCTTGTCTTCGTGTTTTCTCGATTTCGTGTTTCGTGATCGTTCGGGCTAGCGATCCCTAGGGTGACTAATCCGTGCTCACAGCGAAGGGTTGTTGCTGCTCGACGATCCGCTGCCGGAGGTGCGCGAGCGAATGCAATCTCGCAGCAACTGATTGCAGTCGCCCGCCGCCGTGCCATAATGCGCCTCGCACGCTGTCTCCGATGCCGCGCGATCGCTGGGGAAATGTCGATCGTCCGTCCCTCTCCTTTCCTTGATGCCGGTTTCTCCCGGCAGGCGGCACGCCATGCTCCGAACTTTCTTCTTGGGCACGCTCGTCGTTGGTTTGGCTTCGGCTTACTCAGCTTCAAATGCGATTGCGCAAGAAGCAGCGCCCACAACCCCTGAACCGGTGGCCTTCACCACGCAGCAAGACCATCAGAACATGCTGCAGCAGCTCGGCATCACGAAGCTGCGGCCAGGTCCCAGCGGCAATCCAGGCGCGTCGAACAGCGCGAACTACGACGAATCGCTCGCCAATCCGTACCCGAACCTGCCGGACGCTCTGACGCTCAAGAACGGTGAAAAGGTCACCACGCCCGAAGCCTGGTGGAAGCTGCGGCGTCCGGAGATCGTCGAGGACTTCGAGCGAGAAGTCATCGGTCGAGTTCCCGACAACGTGCCGAAGGTGACGTGGACCGTCCTAGAGACGCGTGACACGACCGTCGCGGAGATCCCCTGCATCGAAAAACGATTGGAAGGGAAAGCCGATAACTCAGCCTGCCCATCGATCGATGTGAAGATCTCGCTCACGCTCACCACGCCCAAGGACGCCAAAGAAAAAGTGCCGGTCCTCATCATGTACGGCGGTTTTGGATTCGGCGGCGGACGTGGCGGCAAAGCTGGTCCGGGCAAGACGCCCGGCGGTCCTCCGGTAGCGAAGGGGAAAGGGCCTGGTCCCTTCGGTCCGTCGAAGTCGGATGCACTGATCAAAGCGGGCTGGGGATATGCGATGCTCGCTCCCAATAGCATTCAAGCCGACAATGGCCAGGGGCTGACTCGCGGCATCATCGGCCTCACGAACAAAGGTCAGCCGCGTAAGCCGGAGGATTGGGGATCGCTCCGGGCCTGGGGCTGGGGGGCGTCGCGGGCGCTCGATTATTTGGAAACGGATGAAGCTGTCGATGCCAAACGCGTCGGCATTGAAGGGGTGTCACGCTACGGCAAGGCGGCTCTGGTGGCGATGGCATTCGAGCCACGGCTGGCAGTCGTCCTCGTCGGTTCGTCGGGCGAAGGAGGTGCGAAGCTGCACCGCCGTAACTTCGGCGAAGCGGTTGAGAACCTGACCGGCTCCGGCGAATACCACTGGATGGCCGGCAACTTCCTGAAGTACGGTGCGGCCGAGGCGAGCTTCGGCAGCAAGAACGCCGGCGATATCCCGGTCGATGCCCATCAACTCATCGCCCTCTGCGCTCCGCGGCTGACGTTCATCAGCTACGGCATTCCCGAGCGCGGCGATGCGAAATGGCTCGATCAGCAAGGGAGCTACATGGCGGCCGTTGCCGCAGGGCCGGTGTTTCGCCTGCTTGGTGCAAAGGACCTGGGAACGAGCGACGACTACCAGAAGGAAAAGATGCCGGACGTGAACATGGGGCTGCTCGATGGCCAACTCGCCTGGCGACAGCACGATGGCGGTCACACCGACTCGCCGAACATCGACCATTTCATCGCGTGGGCGAACAAACACTTTGCCGCCCAAACCGCAACTCCCGCGACTGCGCCGTAAGTGAAGGACAGTTTCTGTCACTTGGCCCGCGAAAACTTCTCGCGCAACAATTTTGTGCGCGAGGATTTTGCGCACAAGGATTCGATGAATCCGCGCGTCCCCACTATCCCACGTACGCCCACAGCGCGATAATTTGCCCAAACGGGAGCCGCCCGCTTGCAAAACTTTTTTAGCGGGGCGGCTCCGGCGGCAATGAGGCCCTGCTCGCTCGGCGGGCAGTATTTTAAACTCTGAACTTGCCGACTCACTCTTCTCGCTCGGTAGGAGGAATTGCGATGTTGTCGCACACCTGGCTCTTGGCGTCCGCTGGCGTACCTTTCCTCGTGGCTGCACTGGCGCTGTCCGCAGCGGCACAAGCCCCGGCTACCGCCCAACCTGCTGCAGCTCAGCCGACAGCGACCGAAGATGCCGCCGTGGCCGAAATGCGGGCCAGCGGCGAGCAACTCGTCAAGGCGTTCAATGCCGGCCGCGCGGCCGAAATCGCTGGCATGTTCATGCCCCGCGGCGAACTCGTGGACGAAGTGGGGAACGTCACGCAAGGAACGAAAGACCTCAACGAGCTCTTCACCAAGTTCTTCGAAAAATTTCCCGGCGCGAAGCTCGCCCTCGACATCGAATCGACCCGCTCCGTCGGCTCGAACCTCGCTATTGAGGAAGGGACCCGCTTTATCACCGCCGGCGACGACAATCGTGCACAGCTCCGCTACACGGCGGTCCGAGTGAAGGCGCAAGATGGAAAGTGGCTGATCGCGTCGATCCGCGAATTCGCCGACGATCCGGCTCCCACGCCGAACGATCAGTTGCAAGTGCTCGGCTGGCTCGTCGGCGACTGGGTGAGCGAAGGCTCGGACGCCGTCGTGAAAATCAGCTACCGCTGGTCGGAGGATAAGAATTTCATCCTCGGCGACTACGCGATGACGGTCGGCGGCAAGCCCGCCATGAAAAGCAGTCAGCGAATCGGCTGGGACCCGCTCGCCGGCAAGGTCCGCTCATGGCTCTTTGACGGTGACGGCGGCTTCTCGGAGGGAGTGTGGACCGAGGTTGAGGACGGTTGGGTGATCAAGTCATCAACTACCAATCCCGACGCGACGGCCGGTTCGGCCACGATTGCCGTGGCTCTCACCGACAAAGATCACTTCACGATGAAGGGGACCGATCGGATCGTGGGAAGCGCCCGCGAACCCGATTTCAACCTCACCATCGCCCGTCAGCCGCCGGCTGCCGGCAAGTAAATCACCCGCAAGCTCAGGAGCAGGCCATGAAGACGACGTATGTACTCGGTGCGGCGCTCGCGGCGGCGTTTTTGCTTGCCGGCGAAGCATGGGCACGTCCCTCGCTCGGCGGCGCCGGCGGCGGCGGTGGCCGCCCCGGCGGTGGTGGAGGAGGTGGAGGCGCTCGCCCCAGCGGTGGTGGAGGTGGTCGTCCCAATATCTCGCGCCCCAGTGGTGGTGGCGGCGGCGGTGCTTCGCGACCAAGCGTAGGAAACATCTCGCGGCCCGCCGGCGGCGGTGGCGGCGTAAACCGTCCCAGTGCGCCCAACATTTCGCGACCGGGGGGTGGCGGCAATCTTGGCAACATCCATCCTGGTGGCGGCAGGCCGTCGGCGCCGAATCGACCAGACATTGGTAACATCGGCGGCAATCGTCCGAACGTGCGTCCACCGAGCGGCGGATTGCCGTCGGTGAATCGCCCCGGTGCTGGTGGCGGAGGAATTCAGCGGCCCGACATTGGTGGCGGCACTCGGCCGTCGCTTCCCAGCCGTCCCGACATCGGCGGCGGCAACAGGCCCTCGTTGCCAGGCGGCGGTGATCGGCCTTCGTTGCCCGGCGGTGGCAGTCGTCCGGGTCTCGGCGGTGGTGATCGGCCCAGTCTTGGCGGAATTACGCGTCCCTCGCTGCCGGATCGTCCCAGCATTGGCGGCGGTGATCGGCCGACGCTTCCCGGACGTCCTGGCGGCGGTGACCGACCGACGTTACCTGGACTTCCCGGTGGTGGTGATCGGCCAACGCTTCCCGGCCGTCCCGGTGGTGATCGTCCGACGCTGCCCGATCGGCCCGGCGGTGGCGACCGGCCGACGCTCCCTGATCGACCCGGCGGCGGTGACCGGCCCATTCATCCTGACCGCCCCATCATCGGTCCCGGCCGGCCCGATCGACCCGGTCAAGGTGGCGGCGGGGAGCAGTGGCGACCCGGTGATCGTTGGCCCGATCGTCCCGGTGGTGGCGGTGACCGCCCCATTATCGGCGGTGGAGGCAATCGGCCAAATCGCCCCAATTGGCCGGACAACATTCACATTGGCGATAACAACAACATCTGGAACATCGGCAACGGCAACAACTGGGGCATTGGCCGCCCCGGCTGGAACGACAATTGGCAGGATCGGTGGCACGACAATTGGGTCCGCCCCGGCTATCGCCCCTGGTACAACGGCTGCTGGAACAATCACTGGAGCAACAACTGGTACTCGCCGCTCATCTGGACCGGCATCGGCTGGGGAATGGGTTCGTGGTGGAACACGGGCTGGGGCGTGGGCGTGCCCTACCAGAATCCGTATTTCGTCAGCGGGTCATCCGGCTTCGATTACTCGCAGCCGGTCGTGATCCAGAACATCGTCAGTGCCGATGCAACCGGCGGCAATGCGGACGCCACCGCTCAGGCAACGGCCGAAAACCAGCAGGCGATGGACCTGTTTAACGCCAGCTTGGAGTCGTTCCGGGCGGGCAAGTTCGAGGATGCCCTCGCCAAGCAGGACGGCGCCCTCAAGATCATGCCGACCGATCCCGTGCTGCACGAGGTGCGGGCGCTCAGCCTGTTTGCCCTCGGCCGTTACAAGGAAGCGGCCGCGGCACTCAACTCGCTGCTCGCCGTCGCCCCCGGCATGGACTGGACAAGCATGAGCAACCTGTGGGGGAACGTCGACGACTACACGGCCAGCCTCCGCAAGCTCGAAGCGTTCGTGAAGGAAAACCCGAGCGATCCGTCGGCGATGTTCGTCCTGGCGTATCACTATCTCGTGATCGGCCAGACCGATGCAGCCATCAAGGCTCTGGAGGAAGTCGTCAAGCTGCAGCCAAAGGACGCAACCGCCCAGCGGATTTTGTCGTCGCTCCGGCCGCCGGAAACGACAGCCGCGAAGCCCGAAACGCCCGACGTTCCGCCAACCGCCCCCGCTACAACCGACAAGCCGACCGAGGATCAGCCCTCGACCGATCTGGTCGGCACGTGGACCACGATGGCCGGCGACACGGCGATCATGCTGACGATCGACGAAGAGTCGAAGTACGTCTGGACGGCCACGCCACCCGGCAAGCCGCCGGTCGAGTTGAAGGGGAACCTGATTGCTTCGAGCGACGCGATCGTGCTCGAAAACGAGGCCCAGGGTTCGATGATCGGCCGCGTTACATCGGGCGGTCCCGACAAGTTCACCTTCACCCTCCGCGGCATGCCCCCGGAAGAGCCGGGCCTGGTGTTTGAGCGGAAGAAATAGGTGCGTACCGCCGGCAAAGTACGTCCCGTCGGCCCGGCGGGACTTTGCCTCGCGCTGAATTGCCGCTTTCGCCGTGCTATCGTAATGGGACTATGCGCAGCCGCTCGTCCCTCCTGCTTTCGGTCGTTTGTTCTCTCGGTCTTGCTTGCTCGGTTCACGCGCAGGACGAGGCAGATGAATCGGACTCGCCCAACCGCCAGGGCTTGATTGCTACTTACTCCGCCGCCGGCATGACTGTGGCGCGCGTCGATGAAGCCGTTGCGTTCGATTGGCAGGCGGCTTCGCCCGATCCGCGCCTTCCAGCCGGCAAATTCACCGCCACGTGGCGCGGCACGCTCTTGACCCAGCTTGCCGGCAAATACGAGCTCAAGGCAATCGCCGGGGCCGGCAAGGTTGTCGTCAAACTCGCGGACAAGGAGTTGATTTCCGGCGAAGTCACAGAGCCGAAATGGTTGGCGGCGGAACCGATCGAACTGACGTTCGGCTATCAGCCGCTGGAGATCACGTTCGAGCAAACAGGCGAAGAGCCGCGGCTCGCGCTCTTCTGGTCCGGGCCGAACTTCGTTCTGGAGCCGATTCCCGAGCGGTTCTTGTTTCACGACCGCGAGTCATTGCCGAGTGCCGGATTCGAGCGCGGCCGCCGCCTGGCTTCGGCACTCCGCTGCGGGGCCTGTCATGCGGAAGAATCTGCTATTTCAGCGCTGCCTGCTCCCGCGCTCGATCGACTGGCGGGAAACATCCACGCGGCATGGCTCGTCGATTGGCTGGCAAGCGATGGAGTAAAGCCGAGGGATGCTGCCGAACCGCCACCGCTCGTCCGCCGGATGCCGCACTTCGACCTCTCGAAGGACGAAGCCGCCGACGTGGCAGCGTGGCTCTTACGCGATCCAGCCCAGAAACGTGGTGAATCGGAAGCCAAGCCGGCGGGGAATACGAAGCAGGGCAAAGGGAAGGGGAACTCCGAACCATCCGTCGCGGACGGTGAGCGGCTGTTTCTCACGCTCGGCTGCCTCGCCTGCCACCAGCATGGCGAACTCGGCGAAAGCGGCCTCTTCGGCGGCGGCGATTTGACGAACATTTCGGCCAAACGCCCAGCCGACTACTTCGAGCGCTGGCTCGCTGATCCAGCCAGTCTGAACCGCAACCACCGAATGCCAGTGTTTGAGCTCTCCGCGTCCGAGCGGAAATCGCTGGCTCTCTTTCTCGCTCGCGATGCCGATCGTGACGCGAAAGCCCCGACCAGTGGTCAGGGGGATGTGGCACGCGGCGCGAAGCTGGTGGAACAGCACCGCTGCGGCTCGTGTCACACACTTCCCGGCAGCGACAAGTTCGTAGCGAGCAAGCCGCTGTTCTCGCTGGGGGAAAAGAGTGATTGGTCGCGATCTTGTGCGGGTGAAAACGCCGCTGAAACAGCCCGCCCCGGTTATCGTTTGTCTGCAAGCGACCGGGGAGCATTGAAGGCGTACTACACACAGCGAGTCGCCGGATTAAAGGTTGCGCCAACCGGCCGGGACTTGCTCGTCGAACTCAATTGCCTCGCTTGCCATGCCCGCGAAGGGATCGACCGGCAGACGAATGCCCTGCCGGCGCGGTTGCAGGACAAACTGAATGCCGTCGTCAGCTTGCACGACGACCTGGGCAAGCTTGTCCCGGCGATGACGCCGCCGGCACTCAACTCGGTCGGCGATAAGCTGACCGATGCCGCCCAGGCTGCAGCCATCCGCCGCAACGAAAAACCACACCGGCCGTACCTGATGGTCCGGATGCCGAAGTACAACCTGACCGACGAGCAGCTCGCGTCGCTGACGAGCTATTTCATCACGACCGATCGCATACCTCGTGGGGCAGGCGTCTCGCCTGCCGAAGCCATGGCAGGCGAGACGCCTGCCCCACAAATGCTCGCCGCCGGTCCTCGCCTCGTAACCACCGACGGTTTTGGCTGCACGAGTTGCCATCAGGTCGGCTCGGTGCTGCCTGACAAGGCGCCGCTAAATGCACGCGGACCGAATCTGTCGCTGCTGGAAAGACGCATCCGCCGTGAGTGGTTCGACCGGTGGTGCAACAGCCCGGCCCGCATCGTGCCACGGATGGAAATGCCCAGTGTGCAGATCCCCGTCCGCGGCGTACTCGGCGACAACCTCGCCGATCAGCTTTCCGCCGTTTGGCTTACGCTCAATACCCCCGGCTTTGAGCCGCCGGAGCCAAACCCCGTCCGCGTGCTGCGACTGTCGGGCGTGCCCGAACGAAAGGAATCCCCCATCGTTTTGCACGACGTGATCAAAGCGGGCGACAAGACCTACCTCTTCCCGCTCGTCATCGGCCTCCCCAACCGGCACAACATCCTGTTCGACCTCGAAACCAACCGCCTCGCCGCCTGGTGGCTCGGCGACACGGCCCGCCAGCGCACGAAGGGGAAGAGTTGGTTTTGGGAGGCGGGAGGAACGTCGATCGTTCCCAACCCGGCGAAATCTGATCTGAGTATTGTCGTCAACGGTGAGGAAATGTTTCCGCGGCCAATCGGCCAGTATCACGCCGACTTGTTGGGCTATTCCGGGACTCGCTTGGGGCTAGATGAAAGAGAACGCTCCTTCACCAACGTAAATGTTCGGCTGAATTTTGATGGTGAAACCGGGAACCGCGGTCCTCGATTCATGTACCACCAATTGTTTCAAGAGCATTCCGAACTTGCTCAAGGTCGGTCCGGCTTTGAGCGAACTTGCAGGGTATATGGCATCGGCGATTCCGAACAAATCCGACTCGCGCCACTCCATACTGACCTCATACGTGAGGCACGATGGGACCATGCTCGGAAAAGGTTGCAGGTCCAAGGAAGCGGTGGATTGGAAATTGAAGTTCTCTCTCCCGATACCGTCGAATGGCATAAGGAGGGGTATTTCTCGCTTCCCACCTCTGCGTTCGAAGTACAACGAAAGGGAACCCCGTTTGATTGGATCGCGAAACTGACGCTTCGGTACTCGATGTCCGGTCTGGCAGATCAGTTTGTCGCAGAACCTCCAACTCCAGTCATATCCGAATCGACCAAAGTGCTCATCGCTCCTGGCTTTGACGGTCAGCGACTGCCGCTCCCAATTGACATGATGCCGACAGGGTTGGCTTGGAAAGATGACGATAGACTTCTGACGTCGTCACTGAAGGGACAAATCTACGAAGTGATTGACTTTGACCACGACGGCCTCGAAGAAAAATGGCGAGTATATGCAGACGGTCTTGCAACTTCCTATGGGCTATTCCCTCGCGGTGATAACGAGATCCTAGTTGCAGTCAAAGGTGGCATTGTCAATGCATCAAGGTTTTCAAGCGTGCGTTTGGCGTCGGGATGGGGTGCTACAGACGACTATCATGATTGGGCGATCGGACCGGTGCCCGATGGGAAAGGAGGGTTCTACGTCGCTCTGCCGTGCCAACAGGACCAACGCAGCGAATCGGCCGCGAAGCATCGGGGACAAATTCTTCACCTGACCCCGATGAAGGAAGATGCGGGGTTCGATCTCGAAGTCATCTCATCGGGCCATCGCTTCCCGATGGGCATGGCGCGCAATCGAGACGGCGAACTGTTCGTGACCGACAACCAGGGGAACTACAACCCGTTTAACGAGCTGAACCACGTGCGGCCGGGGGCGCACTTTGGGTTCATCAATGCGCTGGAGAAGGACAAGGGCTTCAAGCCGCCGCGGCACGATAAGCCGGCGATTGATATTCCGCATCCGTGGACGCGGAGCGTGAACGGGATTTGTTTTCTCGACACGCCGGCGGCCCTTCGCGAAGAAACCGGCAAGGACGCATTCGGTCCCCTCGAAGGGCATCTTGTCGGCTGCGAGTACGACACGCGGCAGCTCATTCGGATGACGCTGCAAAAGGTCGGCGACACGTATCAAGGAGCGGCTTATCCGCTGAGCATTCCGCCCGAAAATGTCGAGGATGGCTTGCTCGGACCAATCGTGTGTGCCGTCTCGCCACGCGGGGAACTGTACGTCGGCAATATTCGCGATAGCGGCTGGGGAGCGGGGAACAACGTCGGCGACATCGTGCAGATCAAGATCGAACCCGACAAGCTCCCCTGCGGCATTGCGGAAGTGCGGGCGACGAAAGAAGGGTTCACCATCGACTTCTTCCGCCCCGTCGATCCGGCTAAGGCCAAAGACGCAGCCAACTACAGCATTGCCAGCTATCGCCGCGAATCGACGCCGGCCTATGGCGGGCCGAATCTCGACCGCCGCACCGAGAAGATCGCCGCGATCGAGTTATCGCCAGATGCCAAGCGTGTGACGCTGAAGCTGGCCGACCTGCGGCCTGGTTTTCTGTACGAATTCCAGCTCAAGCCGCTCGTTCGCGGCAAAGAACTGTTCCATCCGGCCGAGGCGCACTACACACTCAATCAGATTCCGTAGGGCGGGCTATGTCCACCAACTCGAAACCTGCGGTGGGCACAGCCCACCCTACCTGATCGGAATCAGTCAGCCGTAATCGTCGAAGTGCCGTTCCAGAACTGATAGCCGAAGCTGATCGGGAACGCCCGATAGACGCCGCGAGTAAAGACGAGTTCAAGGGCGTCGTCGAGCCGCTGGATTGGCATTTTAGGAACGACGATGATGTCGCTGTCGCGAAGCCAGATTTCGTCGGCAGGGGACGGCCGCTCGGCATAAAGGGCGCCGCGGACGTCGATCTTCGTCGCCAAAAGCCGCCAGTCTTCGGCCCGGCGAAACACCACGATCTGCCGCAGATTGCCGCCGTTGTTCCAGCCGCCAGCCAGGGCGATCGACTGCATGACGGTCGTCGGCCCCTGCAGGTCGAAGCGGCCGGGGTTGCGGACCTCGCCGACGACGAAGATGAACCGTCCCGCCCGCTGGGCCAGGATCGGCGTCACTTCCAGGCCATCGACCACTTCTCCGTAGCGGGCATCGACTTCGCGTTTGATTTCGTCGAGCGAGAGCCCCTGCGCCGGCACGACGCCGATCGACGGAAGCGAAACCGTCCCTTCGGGCGTCACGCGGACCCGCTTGCCCTGCCCGCCAGAAAAGAAGCGGCTATCGACGGCCGCCCGCAAGTCCTCCAGGCGCGTCTGCGTCTTGACGCGCGTGACGTTGATGTCGGTGACCTTGTAGAACTTCTTGTATTGCTCGTTCAGCTCGCGGCGAATCTCCTCGACCGTGAGGCGGGCGGCTCGCACTTGGCCGAGCAGGAGCACGTCGATGGTGCCGTCGGGCTGAATGTTGATTTCGCGGTTGAGGTTGGGGTCGATGATCGACTCAATGCGGATCACATCGCCCACTTCGAGCTGGTACTTGTGGCCAAGTTCCTCGCGGGTGAGACGATAGATGAACTCGATCTCGTCATCGACTCGGAGGTGATATTCGGGGACATGCGACGAGCGGGCCGGCCCGACGTATTCTCCCTGGGCAAACGCTTGCCACGGAATCGGCCCCCAGGCGTTCCACTTCAGCTCGCCACAGCCGTCTCCCTGCCCGCTATCGACACCGCTGAGGGGGCGCTCGCAGGCGGCGTTGCAAGGTGCGGGCCCGTAGGCCTGGCAGAGCTGAATCGGGGAAGTGGGGAGTGCGGAGTGCGGAACGCGGAGTGCAGTCTCGACTTTTCCGTCCCAAGCTCTGCTTGGGACGGAAGTGGATCGAAGCTCTGCTACGTCGTGATGGCTGAGAAGCGGAGCTTCTGGACGTGCGTTCCCAAGCAGAGCTTGGGAACGAGAGGCTCCCTCGCTTACGCTTCGGGTTGGTGTGCCGCTCGTTACGACGCAAACGCCAAGCACAAGCAACCAGCAGGCGGGCACGATGCTTCGTCGGCTCATGGCGTTACCTGCGGGGTTGGCTGGAAGACGGTGAAGTGGCGGCGGCGGTTGGCGCGGGCCAGTCTTGCTGGTGCGTGCCGCGGGAGGCAAAGGTCGTCGGATCGACCCACTCGATGAACTGATCCGCTCCGGCGCGGGTAGCGGCGGTCGGATTCCTGGCGATCAGTTCGCGCTCGTTTTCAGCCAGTTTGGCCAGTTCCGTTTCACCGAGGCGGCGATGAACGACCGCCAGATTCTGCCAACCTTGTGCGTGGGGGCGAGTCGAAACGCTATGGATGAGTGCCCGACGGGCCTCGTCGAGCTGCCCGTACCGCGCGAGGAGGACGCCCAGTTCATTGGCGGCCAGGTAGTTCCGCGCATCGACGGCGAGTGCGGCCTGATAGAAGACCATCGCCCGTGGGCCGTCGAGCGCCTGAGCAGCGCTCCCCTCGGCCGACATTGCCGAGTGGATCTTGCCGAGCGTGTACAGCGTCTGCGACGCGCCGGGCTCGTTGCCGGAAGCCAGCGCTAGTTGCTGTTGGGAATAGGCAAAGTACTGCTGTTGGGCGACGACCGGCGGCAGATCGGCCCCCGACTTCAGAATCGTGGTGCGGTGTCCTCGGGCGACGGTGGCCACGTCGATTGGCCCGCCGCGGCTGGACGACGATGAAAAGTCCTCGGCTTCCTTGAGCGCCGTTAGACCTGTCGAGAGAGCCTGCGAGTAGAGCGTCGTGCGGGATTGCACATCGCGGGCCTGAGCGACTAGTTGCAGTGCCTGCACAAGTTCCTGCTTAGCCGAAAAGAGCATCCCCTTTTGCGCCATGCCGTAGGCCCGGCGCGACATGGCTGACGCCTGGTCGGATACGGTCTGCATGGCCGCAGTGCGAGGCGGCGCAGCGACCGGGGCAACCTGGTGCGGCGACGTTGTGGCAGGCGCGAGTTCGGGACCGTAGATGCTGGTCGCCGCGGGCGAGTTAGCTGTTGTCGTTGGCTTCGCGACCTCGCGCATCGGCGGCAGATCGGGGAGCGAACTGGCTGGCTGAGCATACTGCGCCTGGATCGGCGCCGGCGGCTGCTTGGTGGCAACAGGTTGCAGAGACTCGAGCGCTGGAGCCGGAATCGGGACGAGCCGCTCAGGGACGACGAAGGCTTGTGGAGTTCGCGGCTCTGAACTCGCTGGTTCCGAACGAGCGGCACTCCTGCCATTCGGCAGCGGGGCAGGCCGCGAATCTCCGCAGCCGCCGATCACCAGCAATCCGGCAGCAAGGGCCAGCGTGGCCACCCATTCCTTGGGCAGGCGAGTCATGGTTCGTCCGTGAAGCAAAGGTGCCGTGGCCCGCGCGCGGCGCGTGCTGGCAGTGTCATCGTCGTGGCCGGCAGGTCGCGTGCAACCCGTCACGAGCAACCCGTACGCCCCGCACAGGCGGCGCGACTACACCCGCTGCCCCGCCGTACACGATTCGAGCAAGAGTGCCTCGTGGCCCAGTTTCCGCAGCCGATCGGCGAAACTTTCCGGCCCGTGCGTGCAATAGACAACCCGCGGCTGGACCCGCTCGACACATTCGATCAACTCGTCATAGTCGGCATGATCGGACAAGGGAACGGCATAGTCATATCCGCGCCGCAGCCGAAAGCTCGCGTCGATCGCCCAGCCGGTCGCGGCAATGCGCACGGCGTTTCGCAGGCCGGGAATCGCCGCTCCTTTCTGCCAGCGCGGCGGTGCGACGATAGCGGCTCCAGCCGCTGACTGATAGGCAGGCCCGTCGAGCACCGGCACGCTTCCCAAATCGCAGCCGTGCTGCTCATAGACCTCGCTGATTTCGGCGACCAGACGATGCTGCACGACGGGAACGCCGTGATCGACGAGGATGCGAAGGACCTCTTGTGCTTTGCCGAGGACATACGCCTCGATGACGGGCGTGCGACCCGACTCCAACACTCGCTGCACGATGCCAATCAGTTCCTCGACGACCGCCTCGCGCGGCGGCAACCGATACTTCGGATCGCCGAACGTGCTTTCCATCACCAGCACGTCGGCTCTGGGCGGCTCGGCCACTTCCGCAGTGCGTGACGACCGGAGCTTGAAATCGCCCGTATAGAGCAGCCGCTCGCGGCCGTTTCCGACGAGCAGCATCGCCGAGCCGAAGACGTGCCCGGCGGGGTGAGCGGTCAATTGAAAGCCGCCGATTTCGAGCGGCTGGCCGAAGGGCATCGCCCGCGTCGGCCGCTGCCCATAGCGCCGCTGGTAGAGCGCGGCCGTCGCCGGCGTACAGAACGCCAGTTCGTGCCGCGCCATGTGGTCGGTATGCGCGTGCGAGATGAATCCTCGCGGCTGACGGCGGCGGCAATCGACGGCAAGGTCGATCGCCGTGATTTTCAGTCCGCCGTCGTAGTGAAACATCGCCGCTCGCTCGCGTGTATCGCCCGTGCCGGCGGACACACGTGGCGTCCGCACTTACCCTTCCGCCTCATTGTCGGTGGCAGGCTGCTCGCGGTATAGGGCCGGTTCGTCGGTGCCGTCACCGTTCCAGTCGCCAACGACCGGCAAGTCCCCCTCGCCGCCGAGTTCGACTTGCTGGTCCCCGGCATCGATCTGGCGGTTGCCATTGGTATCAATGATCCATCGGCCGGCGCGGTAGATGCCGATCTCTTCGATGCCATCGCCGTTGAAGTCGCCGACGAACGGGATGTCCCCCTCCTGACCGAACTGGGCGATCTGATCGCCGACCGACCAGCGGCCATCGCCGTCGGTGTCGAAGTGCCACTTGCCGTTGCGGAAGACGCCGACCGAGCGAATGCCGTCGCCGTTCCAGTCGCCGGCAATGGGAATGTCCGCCCCACCGCCGAAGCGGAAGACGTGGTCGATGAGGTCGGCCCGCTCCTTCCCCTTGGCCGATAGCCGCAAGAGGCGTTCGCCGTCGGTTGCCTGGTCCGGCGTCGGCGGCACGTTTTTCGGCCGTTTGATCGTTTTGTCGGGATTGAGCACGACTCGCTGATTGGCCGAGTCGGGCAGACCTGGCTCGGCTTCCAGATGCCGCGGGTCGCCGGCCCATTCGGGACCAAACACGCCGATGTCGTCCTTGCCGTCGCCGTCCCAATCGCCGACGACCGGCCGGTCCCCCTTCGCGCCGAGCTTGGCCCATAGATCCTCGGCATCCCAGAGGCCATTCCCATTGAGATCGAGGAACCACTCCCCTTTGTAGAAGAGGCCGATTTCGCTCTTGCCGTCGCCGTTCCAGTCGCCAACGACCGGAATCGCACCGGGAAGACCGAAGATGTGGGCTTGCGGAGCCCCCCGTTCCCCTTCTTCGTGTGCCGAGTGAATCGTCCAAATTCCCTGCTTGAGGCGGCCCGGCGTCCACTCCGCCCGATCGACATAGTGAGCGGGTTTGTACGTCACGTCGGTGACGCGGGTGCTCGCGCGGGTCGAGCGTGGCAGGCCGGCATCGATCACCGAGAGGTGCCAGGTGAAGCTGCCCCCTCCACCGGTGACGATCGAACGGACTGGCGGCGGCGCAATGACTGGCGGCAAAAGGAAGAGCGGCGGCGGCTGAACGATCGGCTCTGCGATGACTGGCAGCTCCGGCGGAATTTCCTGTTCCGGCGGCGGGATGATGATCTGCGTGACCTGCACTTCGCTGAAGTTATTGAAGACCGAGTTCTGTCCGGCGGCGAGCGGAATCTGGAGGATCGCGTCGTTCTTGAACGTCACCCCTTGCAGGGCGAACGTCTGAATCACGAGCGGGCTGACCTGCGTGTCTTCGTTGACGGCTAGACCGTCGGTGGTGCCAGGCGTGTCGATGCTGTCGAAGTACCCTTCGGGGTGGACCTCAAAGACGCTGTAGTTACCGGCTTTCAGGCCCTTGAACTCGTAGAAGCCGTTGGCGTCGGTCGTCACGCGAACAGGCCCCTGTGGATAGAAGCCTGGCAGGCACTCTTCGCCCAGAACCGGCTCGCCCGTCAGCGTGTGCCGCAGTTCGAGCACGACTCCCTTCAGCCGCAAGTCGTCGGAGGTGAGCTTGCCGTCGCGAATCTCATAGAGATTTTCCGGCAGTGTGCCATCGAGCGAGAAGATCAGCCCGCCGTCGCGGAAGACGTAGCCCGAAAGGCTCGCCGGCGGCTTCTCGCAGAAGTCGTAGTCGGTGGCGTTGTCGCCCGAGAGGAGCGAGACGCCCGTGATGATGTCATTGCCCGAGTCATCGCCACCGTGCGAACCAGCTTCTTCACCGCCGTCGAAGTATCCGGCGGGTTGCAGTTCGCGGACGGTGTACGTTCCCGGCGGCAGGTTGTCGAACTTGTAGCGCCCTTGGCTGTCGGTCTGACGCGTGGCAACGACGGAGCCATTGGCGTCGAGCAGTTCGATCGTCACGCCGGCAATCCCCTTCTCCCCTTCGTCGAAGTCGCAGTTACTGTTTGTGTCGGCAAAGACGCGGCCGGCAATGCTCACCGGCAGCACTTCGCAGAAGTTGTAGTTGACCGCGTTGTCGCCGGATTTCAGCACGACACTGGCGAGCAAATCGTTCCCCGTATCGACGCCGCTGTGCGAGCCGATCATCTCGTCGCCGTCGAAGTAGCCGGCGGGCTGGATTTCCTTGACGCTGTAGGTGCCGGGGGTGAGATCGTTGAACTGGTATTTGCCCTGGGTGTCCGTCTGCTTTGTTGCGACGATGTTGCCGTTGGCGTCGAGCAAATGGATTGTCACGCCGGCGATCGGCGATTCCCCTTCGTCGTAGAGGCAGTCGCCGTCGCGATCGGCCCAGACGAGGCCGCCGATGCTGACGGGCAAGAGCTCGCAGAAGTTGTACTCGACGAGGCTGTTCTCTGGCTCGACAACGAGCTGTGTAATGAGATCGGTCACGCTGGCATTTCCGCCATGCGAGCCGGCCATTTGGCCCCCTTGCAGGTAACCACTGGGCTGCAGTTCGCGGACCCCATAGACGCCGGGTGCGAGATCCGTGAAGAGATATTCGCCTTGGGCATTCGTCTGCGTTGTGCGGATGACGTTGCCGCCGGCATCGAGCAGTTGAATCGTCACACCAGCCAGTGGGGCTTCGCCGGAGTCAAAGACGCAGTCCTCGTCGGGATCGACCCAGACGCGGCCCGCAATGCTGCCGGGCTTCAGTTCGCCGAAGTTGTAGTTGATGCCCGAATCGCCGTAGAGCAAGTTAACGCTGTTAATCCGGTCGTTCGCGCTATCGGCCGAACCGACGACCACGCCCCCAATCGTGCCGGGCGTGTCTTTGCCGTCGATGAAGCCGTTGGGCTGCACCTCGCGAATTGTGTAACTGCCGGCCGAGAGGTTCGTGAACTTGTAGAAGCCCGTGTTGTCGGTCGTCGTTTGGGCGATCTGCTGGCCGCCGGCATCGAGCAGGATGACCGTCGTACCGGGAATCGCCGCTTCGCTGGCCTCGAAGATGCCGTTGTTGTTTTTGTCGTAGTAGACGAAGCCGGCGACCATCGCCGGCTCCTTTTCGCAGAAGTCGTAATTGATGCCGTGCTGGCCGCCGTTGAGGACGATCTGGCTGATCGTGTCGTTGGCCGGCTTGATGCCCACCGCGATGCCGCCGATCGTGCCGACATGGTCGCCGCCGTCGAGCAGCCCAGGCGGCGTCTCTTCGACGATTGTATAGACGCCCGGCAGCAGGTTCGTGAATTCGTACTCGCCGTTGGCGTTGGTGAACGTCGTGCCGACGACATTCCCTTGCGCGTCCTTGAGCGTGATCTTCACGCCGGCGAGGGGGCGGTTCAATGCTTCCTCGGTGAAGCAGTTCCCTTCGCGGTCGGTCAGATGGACGCGGCCGCGGATCGAGGCCGGCTGAGCTTCTGCGAAGTCATAGTTCACCGCGTGCAGGTCGCCGAGCGGAATGTTGATCTCGGTCAGTACATCAGGATCGCCCGCGACGGTGCTGCCCGTCGGTGTGCCGCTGACGTTGCCCGGAATCGCCCCGACGCTGAAGTAACCCGCCGGCTGCGATTCGCGCACCTGGTACACGCCCGGCTGCAGATTCAGATCCAGGCCGAACTTGTAGCGTCCCTGTGCATCGGTCTGCGTGGTGTGTCCCGTGTTCTGCCAGACGCCGTTCACCTTTTTGAAGAGCGTCAGCGTCACGCCTGAGAGGCTAGGCTCGCCGGCATCTTGCGACAGGTCGCGGTCGTTGTCGGCAAAGACCTTCCCCGCGATCGTCACCGGCAGCGGCAGTTGCTGCAGCGTCAGCATGGTGCCGGTCGAACGGTCACGCTTCCCCTGAAAATCGTCGTTGGGGAGGCCGCTGGCGTTCCCCTGCGAGATCAGCAAATTCGAGCCGTTGAATTGGGGGTCGTACAGGTTGCGGAACTCGCTCGTCCCTTGCACGTCGTGATAGTGTGGAGCGTCGAATTTGGCGGTCAGCTTCGATCCCTGGAACTCAACGCCCGACGCGATGGGGTCGATTCCCTCATTGATCGTTTGCTGGTTCGTCTCGGCCGGATCGAAGTCCTGCACTTCATCGACGTCGATCGTGAAGATCAGCTTCTCGCCCGCGTGAAAGCCCTGGAAGTTGAACGTGAGCGACATCCCGCCGTCGGTCACTTGCCACGACACATTCTGAATGCCGGTGGACGAGACGACCTGCAGATTGAACGCTTCGTCGGCCCCAAGGCCCCCCTTGATCGTGTCGAAGATCATATCGCCGACCGAAAGCCCAGCAGGGCCGTGGTCGCCGTTGATGACGAGTTGCGTGAGTTCCGTTCCCGGTGCGCCCCCCTCGAAGAGAATCTGGAACGTATCGCCGTGCGCGTCGGAGCCGCTGTCCTCTTCGATATAGGTAACGCCGATCTTGAGCGGGTCGGCATCCATAAGACGGCGCTCTTCGAGCGCCTCGAAGCGGCCGCGCCGTGAAACACTCGTCCGGCTCTCTTTGCCAATCGTGCGCGGTTTCCGCCGTCCGGTGAGCAAGCTCCACAATCCCACAAAGCACCTCCGTGTGCACGAACGTCAAACCAATCTTCCGTCCGCTCGATCCGCAGCAATCAGCGTTTTCGCGGCAACCCCGGCAGCGTCGCCGGTCGGCCGGCCACATGGTCCGCAATGCTCCACACCCGCACCGTCGTGTCGTATCCGGCCGAGATAAGCGTTTTCCCCTGGCATTCGAGGGCGGCGATCGTTCCCGTGTGCCCGGCCAACATGCCCGTTTCTCGCTGCTCGGCCACGTCCCACAGGCGAATCAGGTTGTCGCTCCCCGCCACGGCAAGCTGCGTCGGGCCATAGAAAGCGAGGGCCAGTACTTTCGACGGCCGTGCGGGAAACGTGAACCCGTCACGCCCCTCGGCCAGCGGTTGCACGTGGACCAAGCGGTCTTCGCCCGACGAGGCGATGTACGAGCCGTCGGGCGAGAAGCTCAAAGCCCGCACGCGCTGCTTATGGGCGGCAATGTCACGAACCAGTTCGCCGCGGTCCGCAGTGAGCAGGCGGATCGAGCCACAACGACCGGCAGCCGCCAGCAGTTTGTCGTTCGGCGAGAAAGACACGGCCCGCATGTCCTGGCACGGTGCTTCCGCTTCGGCGACTACCTGCTTCGTCGTCACGTCGTACAGTCGAATCTTCCCCTCGAAGCCCACCGCGGCGAGCTTTGTGCCGTCGTGGCTAAAGCGAATGGCTGCGATGGCTCGCTCGTGCTGCGCGAATTGCCCTTGCTTGTCGCCGGTAGCTGCATCCCACAGCAGTATCTGCCGATCGTTGCCGGCACTGGCGAGGATGGCCCCGTCGGGCGAGTAATCGACGGTCCGGACCCAGTCGGTATGCTCGGCCAGCTTATGGACGAGCTTTCCATCGGCCAGGTTCCAGACGCGGACGAGGTGGTCGTCGCCAGCGGTGGCGAGCCACTCGCCGTCCTTGTGCAGGCGAATCGCCGTAATGACGGGCGGCTTGCCGGTCGGTTCGTCTTCCGGCAATTGCACGACGCGCGACGGCCAGCTAATCAGATTCGCTTCGGCGGCGAAGAGGGGGCCTGCCAGCACTGCCGCGGCAGCGGTGCTGGCAAACTCGGCGAGGAATTGGCGGCGAGTGGTCATACGGGGCGCTATCCGACGGCGGTTGTCATCCACACGGGCTTCCCCACTGCGCAGGGCGCAGCGGGCCTTAACCGGATGTATCGGCCTGCCAGACGCTGGCCGTCCAACCGTGAAGTGGCACAAACTTTTCCTGACTGGAGGATTAGGAAGTCT
>CAYLLN010000081.1:0-29130 GCA_964384375.1 uncultured Pirellulaceae bacterium | reverse complement strand
ATGGTGCATTGGGTGTGTAGGGTCTTTGCAGTTAATGGTGCGCGGAACGATCAAAATGAAAAGCCGCGCAGAACAACTCCTGGTGCAACGCAGAGTTGAGTGGTCCGCGAAGTGAGCGATCACCTACTCGACGGTGTTACTTTGGGTGGCGACGATTCACGATGCGCTCGATTTCGTCGTGGCTAATCAGCCACTCACCGTGCCTGCGATTAGGAATCTTGTGGGCTTCGTAATTGCCCTCCCGACAATGTTTGCGCACGGTGAACGGCCGAAGGCCAAGAATCGTCGCGGCTTCCTCCGTGTCGTAGAAATCCTTTTTCGGAAGTGGCGTGGCGTTGCTACCGCCTTCGACGACCTCTAGCCGCTGATTGAACAGTTCAAGCAACGCCTCAACCGATGAGGCGTGCGTCGCCCACGCATTGCGCGTTATCGCGAGCTCGGTTTGAATCTGGCGAACCATCGCCACCACTTCCGCAAGCTCTTGCGAGGCGGGTTTACCATTGCCGTTTCTGGCGTCCATCGAACAGGCCTCCGTTCGGCTCGACCTTGGTCAGTCCGCGGTACCAGGTACCGCTTTCAGCCGTGGCCGCTTTGCCGGATGTGAGATGTCGGCGTCGACTGTCGACGCCTCTACGGCAGCAGGCAGACGGGAAGAAATGCGACGGCTGCGAAATTGGCCTGCGGATAGTCGCGGCGCAAGTTGCGACGCCGAAGACAGTTAGGACGGCCCCCTAACTCCACTAAATAACTCGCAGATTTTTTTATCGGAAAAGATATCGCAGCAAAAATCCGCGTTGTGCATCTTCTGGTGACCGTCCCAAATAATCCGGGAGATCGATCCGTCGAAGGGAGGTCGGGGAGAGCAAGAAACAGGCACTATGGAGCGGCGCTGAAAACCAAGCTGATCGCTTGTTGTTCGTTGTTCGGAATGAGGTGGCGGTAGCGCCGCACCATGTCGTCGGTCTGATGCCCTACCCAAGCATTGATCATCCGCTGATCGATACCCTGTGCAGCACAGTTCGAACAAAAGGAATGGCGGAAGACGTGGAACCCACGGAGGTTGGCCCACTTAGTGCCGCGAAGTACTTGCCGGAAGTGATGTCCGGCTTCGTCATCGGTCAACGCGATCGGCTTCGTTCGATGCTTAGCGCTCTTGAGGACACGCGTGGCGAGGCAAAACGTGCTCAGTCCGCCTGGATGACCTTCAAGCCAGTTGCGCAAGACATGCTCCAACGTCGGTGACATCGGAACGCACCGAAGGGTGTGCCGGTTCCGAACGCGCTTCCGTTCACGAATGAAGATTCGTTTGCCGTCGAAATCAAGATCCTCGATCCGCGACCTCCGCATCTCACTTCTCCTGGCGCCTGTGTGGGCGGCAAATACGAACATGGGATAGAGGAAGTCGTGCGTAGCTCGATGTCGGACCGTTTCGAGCAGCTGTTCAATCTCCGGAACAGTGAGGAACGCCGCGTCCCAAAGGTCTGCAATCTCATCGTCGGACAGGCCACCGCGAGAGATTTTCCGTTCGATCTCGGCGATGGTTTGAAAGGGCGGCTTGTCCTCCGACTTCGGATAGCGAAGCCCGCGTTTGGGCAGGGGCCGATCAAGATATTCGTGATGGCATGCCCAATTCCAAATCATCGAGAGCGTAGCCACCTCCTTTTTAATGGTCGTCGCGCTCAGCCGGCGTCCACGAAGTCCTTTGGCTGTAGACCGTGCATCGACATACCGCTGCAATGCCGAGAGGTCGAGCGAGCGAAGCGGCAAGGTAACGCCAAGCACTCGTTTTAAGTGGCCGGTGTGTATCCGGAGGCAGTGCTCCGTGGTTGCCTCTAGCGCGTCGGGAGTGAGGGAGTTCAGAAACTCGTCAAGCAATTCGCCCAGCGTGTTGAGTCGCTCAACTTTAGCTGTTGAGGTCTGTCGAGTCGCCCGTCGGAGAGCAGGAAACTGGCAACGTCAGCCCCCTGCGGCATGATCAACTGGCCCAACTCCAGGCGGACCAGATTGTCTTCCAGCCTGGCAAGTACTGAGCGGGCGATCTTGGGATTGGCCGTTTTTAGAGAACGGCAGAATTTCCGCCCCGAAAAACGGAAGAGCACCCGGTAAGAGCCATAGTGAAGTTCAAGAGAGGCCATGCGACAGATTCTTTCCGTGGAGGAGGAAAGAACTAGCCGCGCAGGAGCATCACCCTCGCAACACTTGTCCCCGATTTGTCCCCGAACCAGCTGGTCGAGGGGGGACCAAAAAAGAAAGGCCTCGTCGGAAGTCGAGGCCTGCTTGGGCATTGCGGCAAAACCGCAGAAGCTCCCCCGGTAGGACTCGAACCTACGACCCGGCGGTTAACAGCCGCCTGCTCTACCAACTGAGCTACAGGGGAATGGAATTCCGTAAATTAGTTGATGTTGGGCATCGCGACAAGGTGTTTGCCGCCGAGGCGGTGCGCTAACCGCAATTGCTGCAGCCAAGCATGCGACGGGCGATTTTCACCGCGGCCTGCCGCAGCCCCAGTGACAGCGGCCTGAAATATAGAAGCCGGACACCGCGGCAGGGTTCGCCGACAATCCTCTCGGCAAGCACCTCCGCGACTATCCCGCGGTGAACCCCTCGATCGGCCAGTCGATCGTCTGTGCCCGGCCGAAGTGGTCCCCCTGGCCCAGCTTGCATCCGAGCGAGGCGCACATCTGGGCCTCGTTCTCGGTATGCACGCCGTCGGCGATCACTTCGACGCCGATCTCCCTCGCCGCCTCAACCAGCGCCTTAATCTGCTGCTGGCGCTGCGTGCTCCGATCGACGCCGCGGGCCAGCACGGCCGCCAGCTTCAGATAGTCGGGGGCAAAGTCCTTCTGCGCCTTGATCTGGTGGGGCGACCCGGTGAAGCCGTCGTAGGCCACGCCGATCCCCAGTTCTTTCAGCTTGTGGCGGAAGTCGCGGAAGTACGGAATATCGACCACCGCGCTGTCGGGTATTTCCGCGACGATCCGCTTCCCACCGGCAAGCTGCTGCAGGCGGACAAGCGAATCGGGGATTGAGTCCGCACCGACCTCGGCCGGCTGCAGATTCACAAACAGCATCGTCCCGCCGGTCACCTTGGCAATGTGCTCGGCCGCGACCATGCGGTGCAGGTGCGAGATCCGCTCGGTCAGCCGGCAGTCGGTCGCTTCGAGAAGCCGCTGAGCCGGCGACGGTTCGTCCGACCCGGCCGGCCGGTGAATCGCTTCGTAGCCGACGCACTGATTGCCCTGGTGCAGATCGACAATCGGCTGGAAGCGGTTCCGCGTCGCCCGATGCAACAGCGTCTCGTGCTGGCAGCGGACCGCCTGGATCAGCTCGCGAGCGGCATCTTCCTCGCTCGAAGGGCCATTCTCGGAGCAGTCGTTGTCCATCACCTGAGTGACGGTCTTGCGCGATTCGAGCTCGCTCCCGCGGCGGAAGGTGAACTCGACGTCGGCAATTACCACCAAGTCGCCGTCGTTCAGCTTCACCTCGTCGATCCGCTGGCCGTTGAGGAACGTACCGTTCGTGCTCTTGAGGTCGCGAAGGCGAAAACCCGTCCCCTCGCGCACGATCTCAGCGTGCTCGCGCGAGACGCGGGACGAAAGGATCTGAAAATCGCACGACTCATTGCGGCCGAGAGTGAACGGAAACTCGTTCAGCTCGATTCGCTCCGGCTCTTTGCCGGGAGTTTCGCGCGACAACCACGGATACGAGGTGGCGGCGCCGGCTAGTAATTTGGTTCGCATCGAAGCATGGCAGCCAAGAGGGACCAGGGCTAATCGTCGATGTATTTCTTCGGCGAGTTCAGTCCCGCCGCAGCGCCGCAAAGGCAGTGAGTCACAAACACGATTCGCAGTCGTCGAACGTATCGAACAAGCAGCGGGCGCATCGGACAACAACCGCGCCGGCCGCATAACTAAGAAAAACCTAGCACGAAAATGGCCGGGGGAGAGGAGATAGAGCGATTGAGCGGTGTTCCACGGCAGCAGGCGGCACAGTCGTTGCAAGCGTCATTGCCGGTCTTCGCAAGAGTGGAGAGGGGGTGAGTGGGAGAGGAGAAGTTGCAGGCGAACAATTTGGCCCGCTCCCCCTCACCCTCTCACCCCCTCGCCCTCTCACCTTCTCTGCCGTGACCTAGACTCCCTAGTAGCCCTTTCCCCGTCCCGCGCGTCCACTTTCTGCCGACGACATCATGGCCGCTCGACCCTTCACGATTCTGATCGTTTCGCCCGACCGATCGACGCTTCGCCGCCTCTCGCGGTTCGTCGAGGTCTTTGGCTACGACGTCCGCCAGGCGAGCGAACCGGCTCAGGCCCTCGCCGCGGCGGAAGCGGCCCATCCCGACTTCCTCTTGCTTGATGCATCGAGTGGCGAGCAGGCCGACCTTGCCCTTTGCCGCCAGATTCGCAAGCTTTCACCGCACGCATATACCTACGCCCTCTTGCTCACGACCGAAGCCGAGGTCGCCCGCCTGACCGAGGCGCTCGAAGCCGGCTTCGACGACTTCCTCAACCAGCCGGTCGTGTTCGGTGAATTGCTCGCCCGCCTCCGGGCCGGTGCTCGTGTCATTGAGTTTGAACGTCGCATCTGGGAACAGAGTGGCCTGGACGGTGTAACCGAACTGCCCGCCAAGGCCGCCCTCGTCACTCGGTTGCACGCACGTCTCGAGGACGCAAAAGCCGAGGGAGGCTGGCTCGCGATTCTCGATCTCGACTACTTCAGTCGCGTTCACACGCGTCACGGCCGTCCGGCGAGCGAAGCGACGCTGCGCGATGTTGCTGAGTTCTTCAAGAGCCGTACACACGACGATCATTTCCTCGCTGCCCTGGGCGACGACCGGCTTGCCGTGCTCTCGTCCACCGGGGATAGCGAGGCGGGAGCGAACTGGGCCGGCGAAACGCTCGCCGCCCTGGCCACCAACGAATTCAGTGTCGCTGGCCACCCGGTGAAGTTCACCGCCAGTAGCGGCGTGACCGAACTTCATCCCGGCGACACGATCGAAACGGTCCTCACGCGGGCCGAGAAGGCGACGCAGCTCGCCAAGGGTTCCGGTCGCGGCAACGTCGCGACGAGCCAGGAAGTCGATCGCGACACCGACCAATGGGCCGCCGCAGCCGCCAACGGCGAGCTCTTCAGCTCGACGCTCGCCCGCGACGTGATGACGCCGTGTGCGTTGCTACTGCATGTTGACGAATCGATCGACCAGGCTTACGCCCTGATGGAGCTGACGCGGCTCTCGGCGATTCCCGTCGTCGATACGGAAGGGAAGCTCGCCGGCCTCGTCACCTCGGCTTTGCTCGAAGCGGCTCGGGCCAAGTCGAAGCCCCGCGGCGGCAGCTCGACCCGCCTTCTGCGGCATGTCATTACAACCGACGTGACGAAGTTCGACGAAACGACGCCGCTCGCCGAGCTGATGGAATTCTTCACCGGTGAAACGGCCACGCTTGCCGTCGTTGTTCGCGACCGCAAGCCAAAGGGCCTGGTCACCTGCCAAGGGCTCGCGGCCCTCAACGAGCGATTGACGGCCGACCACTTCGCCGTCACCGCCCCGCGCCACAACAGCAGCGATGACCTGCTGGTGCCGGATCTGGCGATGGCCGATTAGCCACGTGCGGATTGCAGATTGCAACGGGGTGGCTGTGCGTTTGCGCAGCAAACCACGGCTACTGGTGCGGATGCATCGTCTCTGACGGGTCGTGGTCTCTGGCGAGTGACGCGAGCAGCGCGGTAAGTTGCGGCGTACACTTGCCGGTTATTCCGCACTCCGCAATCCGAAATCCGCAATGCAACTGATCGTCTTCGAAGACGACGCCGTCAGCCGCCTGCATCCGATCACGCTCGGACGGGCCGCTTACGCCATGACCTGCGGCAGCTACCGGCTGATTGACTGGCTCGCCCGGCTGTCTGGCGAAACAGGAATGACGCTGCGGAGCGTCGTTCGGCCGCACCTGGCGCAGCTCCAGCAGCTTGATTTCCCGCAGATCGACCGCCGCGCTCCGAGCACGGAAACGCCGGTCCTCATCGTGAATGCTCGCGTCGCGCCCACCGTTGCCGCCTATCGCACGCTGAAACAGCTTGTGGACGCCGCCACGACGACCGTCGTCTATCACGACAAGTCGATCGCCGCGGCCATGATCGCTCCACACGGCCCCGCTCCACCGCCAGATGCCGACCTGTCGCACTGGGCAAAGTACCTCGCGAACTCCATCCACGGCAAACTCCCGACGAGCGATCTCCGCCTGCCGCTGGTCGCCTGGCCGCACGACTTGGTCCGTTTCAATCTGGAGTCGATCGGCGAAAGCCTCGCGTTCCGCCTCGCCAACGGCGGCTATCGCGAGATTGCCGACGGTCTCTTCGCTGCCGAGGGTGCCAAAGTCGGACAATACCTCGTCACCGACACGACCAAAGGCCCCGTGCTGCTCGACGAAGGTGCCGAAGTCGGCCCCCACTGTTTCCTCCGCGGCCCCGCCTATCTCGGCCCGAAGGCCCGCGTCATCGAGCATTCGGCGATTAAAGACGCCGTCTCGCTCGGACACACGACCAAGATCGGCGGCGAGATCGAAGCCTCGATCGTCGAGCCTTACACGAACAAGCAACATCACGGCTTTCTCGGCCATAGCTACCTCGGCAGCTGGATCAACCTCGGGGCCGGCACGAGCAACAGCGACCTCAAAAACACCTACGGCGCGGTGAAGATGGAGTATCGCGGCGAGAGTGTCGCCACCGGCATGCAGTTCGTCGGTTGTATCCTGGGGGACTACGCGAAGACCGCGATCAACACGGGCATCTTCACCGGTAAAACGGTCGGCTGCTGTTCGATGGTCTATGGCTTCGTGACGACCAACGTCCCGAGCTTCGTCAACTACGCGCGCCTCTTCGGCCAGGTGACCGAGTTGCCGCCGGAAGTGATGGTCGCCACGCAGCAGCGGATGTTCGGCCGCCGCAACGTCCAGCAGCGGCAGTGCGACATCGACCTCATCCACGCGATGTACGAACTCACGCGCAACGAGCGCCAACTCGCTGGCGAACCGTTGGCGCTATAGGTCCGCCCTGCCGGGGCGGACCTATCTCCCGATCTCAGCCTTTCGTTTCTTCGTCCCCCAACTCCCTTAGCAATTCAAACGAATAAATCCCCGTGTCGTGCCCGTCGCTGAACGCAATCGCATACGCATAGTTGCCGACTGGTTTCATGCCGGTGATCTGCACCGGCTGTAGCTCCCCAGCGCCGAGTGTCGGCAACGCCAGCGGATCGCTCGGTGCCGAACGTTTCTCGCGACACGTTGCACAGGGACACGCATCGCGCAGCCCTTTCACGCGATACCGCCGCCGCTGGCCATCGCTCCAGTCGATGAGCAGCGCGCGGTCGTCGGTCAGTTTCAACGCAGTGGGATAGGCGTCCATGGATTTCTAATAGCAGCCGTAGGTTATGCTTTAGCATAACTTCCTAAATAATTATTAATAATTCCAATCCAGACCAAACCGGAACCGCCTCAAGGCCAAAGAACTGCCGTGGTTCTTCCATTGCATCGCGCTATTCAGGTTACCACGCTATTCGCCCCCAATGGCTCTGTTCTCATGCGAAGGTGCTTACCGCACAACCACTTGCGCGTGGTTACCGCCTTTTCGCGTTTCGTGGTAACCTGCGCCCCTTCCGAGCGCGAAATTACTAGCGAGTAACCGGTTCGCTCCTCTAGCCGCAAACCTCGCCCCACGTGCAACTTGCGGTCGGCAGCGTCTGCTAAACGCACCTTGCAGAAACTCCTCTCGAAGCGTGATTTCGTTACCAATTTCGACGAAAACGGGGGTTCCCGGTAACCTGGTATCAATCTCGCCCGGCAGCGGGAGAACCTGCGAGCAGTCCATATGCGCGCGTAGCGAAACTGCCGGCCAAAACACGCGATCAGACCTGTTTGTACACATGGCCTCGAATCTGCCACGCCGACATGCGCGCGTCAATGAAGTTGTGCGCGAGATTTCTTGGCTGGCGCGACTTACGTCACAGCGTCTCGCGCTAAGCCACGCTGTCGCAATCCCTTCCGCCACGCCCGCTCGCCGTAAGTCGCGCCAAAAAACTTCTCCGCCGTGACACGGTTGGTCAGTAGATCCCGCTCAGTAGGTCCCGCCTGCCGGGCGGGACCTTGCGCTGCTATTCAGGTCCGGCTCGGCAAGCCGGACCTACCTCTTTCCCTTCTGTCGGCAAACTCCAGAATTGACCCTTCTGGCCCCATTCCACAGACTAAGTGCGTTCACCCCCGACGCTCCTTCGCCGAAAACCGACCGAATGAATTCGCACTACCAGCACCTGTTTCGCTACGTCGCTTGGGCCGATCGGCGCTCGCTCGAATCGCTCCAGGCCACGCCAGCGGCCCACGCCGAAGCGCTGCCTCTCTTGGCACACTTGCTCGCCGCGGAACACGTCTGGCTTTCTCGCTTGGAGCAGCGCACGCCTCGCCATACCGTTTGGCCGACGCTCGACCTCGACCAATGCGCCGCGCTGCTCGCAGAAAACGAGCGCGGCTATGCCGAGTTCCTGGCGAGCATCACGGAAGACCAATTCGCCAGTGACGTGCGCTACAAAACGAGCCAGGGGCAGGAGATGGTCTCGACCGTCCTCGATATCCTCACGCAGGTCGTCACCCACGGCCCGTACCACCGCGGCCAGATCGCCAAGATCATCGGCCGTTGCGGCGGGACGGCAGTCAACACGGACTACATTACGTTTTCGCGGGAGATAGGGTCGCATGTTTGAGGTTACAGAGTGTCTATTGAACAACACCGCAACTTACTTCGCAGGATTCACATGTTTGCTTGGTTGCGCAGGTTGATGGCACCTTCCAAAGCCGATCAACTTCGGCAGTTCTTGAAGATGGTCGATGAGTTGAATGCCCGAGCTGGCGGCGGCGAACCGCTTGAGACGAAAGAGCATCTCTGCCGCCTCAAGATTCGGTCGGGAAGTATCGTGCTGAGCGACCCGCAATACTTGCCCGGACTCGAAATCCAGAAAATCGACGCGGACTCGATCGACATTGCGGCGACCGTTTGGCGTTACCCAGCCGGGCACACTTTGATTGCTGCGATCCAGCTTGATTGGAGTGGACCGGTGGACAATCTAGTGGAGCGGAAGATTGGTGAGGTTGCCATCGATTCTGCAAAACTTGTGATTGCCGACAAGGCCGATATTGATGAGCATTGGACAGTAATGGGGAAGGATCGAATTGGTGTGATTACCACGGCTCCCCATGAAACCCTATTGCGAGAACTAATGGAGCGATTCCACTTGAAAACGGTTCAGGTCAACATGTTTCGGGCCGAAGTGGTCGGAGCGATTTCCTCTGAGTTGGAGGAGGCGATTTACGACTTCCTCAAGTCAGACCAAAGATATGCGAACTTACCATTCCTGCACTTTCATGTGCAGACAAACAATAGTTTCGATCGTGCGAACTTCATGAGTAGTCCCTGGGCCCTCATGCCCGTGGGAAATCTTCCGGAGCCAAAGATGCTTGTATGTGGGACGGGTCGCGGGGATGGTCGTTACGATGTACGCGGTAAATTCGACCGTGACACTCCCAAGTCCTTGAGCATCAATTTCATAGACGACTGAGAAATGCCAGCCGTTCACCAAGAGGTGGAATTCAACTATCACCGCTCGCTGGATACAGGCTTCCTGTAAGTCACAGTGGCAACCGCTCCTCCCGCCGGATACGATCAAGGCCAGCTTTGCCCTGCCGCTGCAACCTCTCCCGCGAGGAGCCCACCATGCTTCGTCCGTTTGTCGTTGCCCTGCCCCTTGTCGCTTTATCGCTCACGGCAGCCAGTGCTGCCGACATCGTCGTGGAGAAGATCGACGGCGGCGTAACCGTGAAGGTCGGCGACCAGCCATTCACGACGTACCTCTTTCAGTCGGGCGTGAAACCGATCCTCTGGCCGGTGATCGGCCCCACGGGGCAGGAGATGACGCGGGCCTGGCCGATGCGGAAGGACAACCCGGACGAGAAAACCGACCACGTCCACCAGCGGTCGTTCTGGTTCACGCACGGCGAAGTCAACGGCATCGACTTCTGGGCCGAAACCGCGGCCAAGGAGCGGCAGGGCTCGATCGTCCATCGCGAACTGGTGAAGGCCGAGGGGGACACGATCGTTACGCGGAACGAGTGGCTCGGCCCGGACGGCGGCAAGATTCTTTCCGACCGGCGGACGCTTCGCTTCGGGGCCGACGGCGAAACGCGTTGGATCGACTTCGACATCACGCTCACTGCCGAAGCCGATGAAGTGAATTTCGGCGACACGAAGGAAGGCTCGTTCGGCCTCCGGATCGCCGAGTCGATGCGAACCGACCGCAAGCCGGCCGGCAAGATCATCACCAGCGAAGGCCTGGAAGACGACAAGGCGTGGGGGAAGCCGGCGAGCTGGGTCGATTACCACGGCCCCGTCGGCGACGAGCGCCTGGGGATCGCGATCCTCAACCACCCGCAAAGCTTCCGCTATCCCACCGGCTGGCACGTCCGGACGTACGGTCTGTTCGCGGCCAACCCATTCGGCGCCGGCGACTTCAGCGGCCAGAAGGTCGAAACGTCGCACACGCTGAAGAAGGGGGAGCAAATCACGCTGCGATACCGGGTCATCTTCCACCAGGGGGACGAAAAGGCGGGCAAGATCGCCGAGGCGTTTGCGAAATATGCGAAGGAGTGAGCGGTGTGAAACTGCGGCAGTGGTACAACGTCTATTGCACTTCAAACGAGGTTCCGCCGCCGAACGCGCTACTGGACTGCTTGCGACCTCGCATTCGCACTGCCTCGATCGAACTCGAATCGCTTCCGAACTGGACGCGAGGATTCATTCGCTTCAGTTCCGACATCAACCAGCTTTTGGTGCATCGTACCTGGGCTGGCGATGAAGTGTTCGACACTCAGATGCAAAGGCTACTCAACATTCACCCATTGTCTGAATCTGAACCAGTCCCTGATTTGATTCCGAGGCACATCAAGAACTGCGTCCAATCGTTTCACATCTCCCCAATCACGAGTCAACAAACCAGAGCTGCACGGGTATGCGAACAGATTTGCGGATATGTCTGCCGGAACTATGGCGGCCTGATCCAGGTTTTTCAGGAAGGTTTCTTTAGCTGCGAAGGTGAGAGCATTTACCCTCGCAATCCCGTGCATCGTTTGAAGACAGCGTTGCCAATATGTCCACCACCGAAGCCGAAGCCAAGGCCGATTGCTACTCTGCCGGCGAGCGAGCGGCGATGGTCTGGGGTCAGGAACTGCGGGCCTGGTGGCTGGGGCCGTTATTGCGGTTGTTGGCGGCTTGCGGCGTCACGCCGGACCACATCACGCTCGCGTCGCTGGCAGCGGGGCTCGCCTTTTGCCCGCTTTGGCTTTGGCCGGGAAGTCCCGCGTGGGCGCGACCGACTGCGATCCTCGCACTCCTTTTGCACGTGCTGCTCGACGGGCTGGATGGTCCGCTGGCCCGGCACCTGGGGACCGCCTCGCGCCGCGGCTCGTTCACCGACACGCTCGCCGACCAGATCGTCGTCACCGCCAGCACGCTCGCCTTGATGGCGACGCCACTAGCAATGGCCAGCACCTGGGCCGGCGGGCTGTACTTGTTCTTCTACTCCGTCGTCGTCGGCTTTGCGATGATTCGCAACGCCCTCGGAGTGCCGTATTCGTGGCTCGTTCGCCCACGGTTCTGGGTTTACGGCTGGATTGCCGTCGAGCAGTTCGCGATGCTCGGCTGGATGGACATCGTCCTCGGCGGTTTCGCCGCCATTCTCGCCATAAAGATGGCGACGGGATTTGTGGCGATCCGCAAAATGCTTTAGGTCATTTGTCACTTGCCATTGGTTACTTGTTATGAATCAAGACGTTTCCCGCCGCACGATCCTGCACGCTGCTGCCGCAGCGACCGCCATCAGCGTGTTCCCCAAACGCGCGTCTGCGGCCGACGACATCAAGTCCATGCACGTCGACGCCCATTCACACGTCTGGTCTTCCGACACGGCGAAGTGGCCGCTGGTGAACGGTCAGACGAAAGCCGACCTGAAGCCGGCCAGCTTCACCCCCGAGGAGCTGTTCAAGCTGGCCGAGCCGGTGGGGGTTGGCCGCGTCGTGCTGATTCAGCATTCGGTCTATCACCTGTTCGACAATTCGTACCTGATCGACTGTGCCAAGGCGATGCCCGGGCGATTTTCGATCGTCGGCATGATCGACGATACCAAGCCGCATCCGGACGTGAAGCTCAAGGAGCTGCTGCCGCTGGGAGTGCGCGGCCTGCGCATCACGCCGCGGGTTGGCGGCGAGAAGTGGCTCGACGGCGACGGCATGGCGGCTCTGTGGAAATGTGGGGCCGAGACGGGCCAGGCGATGTGCTGCCTGATCGACGCGAAGGATCTGCCGGGTGTTGCCGCGATGTGCGAGAAGTACCCGTACACGCCGGTGGTGATCGACCACTTCGCCCGCATCGGCGTGGACGGCACGATCCGCGATGCCGATGTCGCGGCCCTGTGCGACTTGGCGAAGCACAAGACGGTCAACGTCAAACTCTCGGCCTATTACGCCCTCGGCAAGAAGGAGCCGCCGCACGAGGAACTGCTGCCGATGATCCGCCGCGTGATCGACGTTTACGGCGTCGAGCGGTGCATGTGGGCGAGCGACGCCCCGTATCAGGTCGAAGCGCCGAACACCTATGCCGCGTCGATCGCCCTGATCCGCGACAAGCTCGATGCGAGCAAGGGAGATAAGGAGTGGCTCTTGCGAAAGTCGGCAGAGAAAGTGTTTTTCGCGTAGCCGGCGAGCGGGGGACGTCAGTCCCCTGAGATCGAAGAGAGCGGAGCACGGAATGCAGGATTCGAACCGCTGGTCGCAGCTCGCCTTGCTGGCGGTCGTCGAACTGCTCGCCATGTCGCTGTGGTTCTCGGCTTCGGCAGTGACGGCAGCGCTCAAGGCTTCTTGGTCGCTTCCCCCCTTCGCCGAGTCTTGGCTGACGATCAGCGTGCAGCTCGGATTCGTGATAGGCGCCTTGGCGAGCGCGGTGTTCAATCTGTCGGACCGCTTCTCGCCGCCGCGACTGTTGGCGGTGTGTGCAATACTTGGCGCGGCCCTCAACGCAGCGATTCCGCTGGCCATCTCCGATCAACTCGGCCGGACCTCTTTCGGCATTGGCCTGCTCATCGCGCTGCGAATGGCGACCGGTGTCATGTTGGCCGGGGTCTATCCAACGGGCATGAAGCTCATCGCCACCTGGTTTAAGCAAGGGCGCGGCTTGGCGATTGGCGTACTCGTCGGAGCACTCACGATCGGCTCCGCATCGCCGCACTTGCTCGCGGGACGGGCCGAATGGCGAACGGTCATGCTCTCTGTCTCCTTCGCCTCCGTCGCGGCTGCCCTTCTCGCACTTGCCTTCGCGCGCGTGGGCCCTAACTCACTCGCCGCGACCCGGTTCGACTGGAGCTACTTCGCCCGCATCTGGGCTGATCCTGCCGTCCGGCGGGCAAACTTTGGCTATCTCGGTCACATGTTTGAGCTGTATGCGATGTGGACTTGGGCGCCGAAGCTCGTGCGCGAGGCGCTCGATCACGGCGGTTTTAGCAACGACATGGCGGCAACCGCGGCCTTCGCCGTCGTGGCCATCGGCGGCATCGGCTGCGTGCTGGCGGGTCTGGCCGCCGATCGCGCCGGCCGCTGCTGGACGACCATCGTCAGCCTCGTCGTTTCCGGCAGTTGTGCGCTTGTCGCCGGCTGGCTCGTCGATCAGCCGGTGCTGCTCACCGTCGTGTGCCTGGTGTGGGGATTTGCCGTGGTCGCCGACAGCGCCCAGTTCAGTGCCGCGGTCAGCGAACTGTGCGATCCGCGATTCGTCGGCACGGCCCTGACGATCCAGACCTGTGCCGGATTCTTACTCACAACGCTGACGATCGGCGCGGTGCCGATGGTCCGCGACGCGGTTGGCGTGCATCAAGGCGGCTGGGGCTGGGCGTTTGCGATGCTCGCCCTCGGCCCGGCCTTTGGCATCGTCAGCATGGTTCGGCTGCGTGGCATGAACGAAGCGGTGAAGATGGCGGGCGGGAACAGGTAGAGAAAACCCCAACCTCGGCAAGCGGAGCTATGGTTGCCGAATCTCTAACGCGTACGTCTTCAATCGCCCCTCCTGGCAGCGCCGAATTGATATCCGCTCCTGCTCGGCCAAACTGTTGGATTCTCCACCGTTCCATACCTGCGGTTTCAAGTTTCACGTGTCTCTGATCGCGGCTTTCCTTATACTCCTGCGCACTCGGCGAACACTTGCATTTCTGCGAAAATACTGGACATTATGCTGCGCCGATTCAAGTTTGCGACTTTCATGGTTAGCAGGCGACATCATGCATATTTCATGTCGGTCGTTCTTGGTCGCACTGATCGTGACGGGCGCGTATTTGGAAATCGGTTGCGAGCAGGCGAAGGTTCCGAGTGCCAACGTGCCGTCTGCGAGCGGACCACCAGCACCGCCGGCCCCACCTGGCGGAAGTCCTCCGCCGCCTCCTTCGACAACCGCTCCAGCCGCCGCCACCAGTTCTGTTGCATCCTCCCCAGCAAAAACGCCGCAGGATGGCAAACCCGACTTCACAATCACGGCCGAGGCATTGCATGCGGAGACACAGAGCAATCACCCGGCTGCCGATGCTAAATACGCAGGAAAAACACTTGAAGTTGAAGGGGTTGTAGGAGGCATGGCGTCAAACGGGCGGGTTTCACTGGCAGATCGCCATCCTGCTACTCGTACTTTGGTGGAGTGCGAATTCCAGCAGGCTGATTTGTGGAAACTTGTGGCGCGTGGCAGCAAAGTAAAAGTGAAAGGGCAATGGAAAACCTCTCCACAAGATGCGGTGTTGACCGCGTGTGTCTTTAGTGACGTTGGTTCGAGCCCGCGCATTACGACGACTCCAGACCAGCTGTCAACTGAAGCTCGCGCCAATCGTGACGAGTTTCGCGCCAAATATCAGTGGGCCGACTTGCTGGTGAATGGCGAAGTCGAAGGCGTGCGAGTTGTGGAGGGGCAAAAGGTAATCGTCTTGAAAACGTCCGCTGAGCCGTTTGTGGTTGTGAAACTTTTCCGTTTCAACACGCCTGGTACGCCCAAGCTGGAGGACGAATTTCCGAGTGGCAAAAAAGTATCGTTGGTAGGTAGCTATAACGACGCTGAGGGTGCCAAACGAGCAGCCGTTTTCCTGGGCGGCTATTTTGTCGAAGCAGGGCAGTAAGTCCCAGGATTGATTTCTCGCTCATCGTCCGCCGAATTGACTTCCGCCCCTGGCTGCACACAATGGGGGTTTCTCTGCCCTTCCATAGCCGCGACCAGTGGTCGCGCCTCCCTTGGAGTCCGCCCGTGCTCCGTTCCCTCTCCGCCGCTCTTACCTCGTTCCCACGCTCTGCGTGGGAATGCACGCTCTGCCGCTCTGCGGCGCTGATGTTCTGCCTCGTCGTGGCATGCACAAGTCTCGCCCAAGAAAAACAGCCCGACGCCAAACCCAACCCCCTCAACGAACCGATCGGCGATGCGGGCGTTGTTCCCGTCGGTGCTGACGGCAAGGCGCTGAATCTCAATTTCGAGTCCGGCACGCTCGATGGCTGGAAGGTCGAAGGAAGAGCGTGGGAAGGGCAACCGATCAAGGGAGAGATCAGCGCCAACCGGCCGTTCGGCGACGGCAAAAAGAGCGAGCACACTGGCCAGTGGTGGATCGGCGGCTACGAGAAGCTTCGCGACGAACCAACCGGCACGCTCACTTCACCGGCATTCGAGGTGACGCATCCGTATTGCAGCTATCTCATCGGCGGCGGCTCGCTCCCCGGCACGCGCGTCGAGCTAGTCACGGCGGACGACAACAAGGTCTTCTATCGCCACCGGGGGAAGAACGAAGAAAACCTGCGGCCGGTGATCGTCGATTTGGCGAAGATCAAGGGGCGCAAGCTCTTCATCCGCGTCGTCGATCTGGAAACCGGCGGCTGGGGGCACGTCAACTTCGACGACTTCCGCTTCCATAGTGCTCGGCCCAAGTTCAAGTCCACGGCGGGCGAGCTGCCCGTGCCGGAAGTGGCCGCGCTTTATCCGCATGCCGGCCTTTCCGGCGACGAAGCCGCCAAGGCGATGGTCGTGCCGCCGGGCTTTAGCGTGCAGTGCGCCGCCCACGAACCCGACGTGCAGCAGCCGATCGCCATGGCCATCGACGACCGGGGCCGCATCTGGATCGCCGAGGCTTACGAATATCCGCAGCGCGGCGCCGAGGGAAAAGGTCGCGACCGCATCCTCATCTTTGAGGACACCGACCTCGACGGCAAGCTCGACAAGCGGACCGTCTTTTGCGAAGGGCTGAACCTCGTCAGCGGCCTGGAAGTCGGCTTCGGCGGCGTCTGGGTCGGCGCGGCCCCGTACCTGCTGTTCATTCCCGACCGTGATTACGACGACAAGCCGGATGCTCCCGCGGAGGGCGCCAAGCCGCAGGACGTGAAGTTCCCCGGCGACGTGCCCCCCGGCGCGACGGTCCTGCTCGACGGCTTTGGCTGGCACGACACGCACGAAACGCTCAACAGCTTCATCTGGGGCCCCGACGGGTGGCTCTATGGCTGCCACGGCGTCTTCACGTACAGCAATGTCGGCAAGCCCGGCACGCCCGAAGACAAGCGCATCCCCATCAATGCCGGCATCTGGCGTTATCACCCGGTGCGGCACGTGTTCGAGGTTTTCGCCCACGGCACGAGCAACCCGTGGGGGATCGACTTCAACGAATACGGCCAGGCCTTCGCCACCGCCTGCGTCATCCCGCACCTGTACCACATCATTCCCGGCGGCCGGTACCAGCGGCAGGCGGGGCAGCACTACAACCCGCACACCTACGACGACATCAAGACGATCGCCGAGCACCGCCACTACACCGGCAACCAGTGGAACGACGACAACCGCCGCCAGTCCGACACGCTCGGCGGCGGCCACGCCCATGCCGGGGCCATGATCTACCTCGGCGGCGCCTGGCCCGAGAAATACCGCGGCCAGATCTTCATGAACAACATCCACGGCAACCGGCTGAACATGGATGTCCTCACGCCCAAGGGCTCGGGCTACGTCGGCAGCTTCGCCCCGGACTTCCTGCTCACCCGCGACCAGGCGTCGCAAATGCTCTACCTCACCTACGGCCCCGACGGCCAGGTCTGGGTGATCGACTGGTACGACATGCAAGCCTGCCACCGCCCGGAGGTGAACGTCCACGACCGGAGCAACGGGCGGATTTACCGGATCGTCTATAACGACGCGAAGCCGGTGAAGATGGATTTGCAGAGGCTGTCGGACGAAGAGTTGGTCAAGTTGCTATGGCACGACAACCATTGGTATCGGCGCCATGCTCAACGTATTATCCAGGAGAGATTTGCGAAGAGTTCATTCGATACAGCGGCGTTGAGGGCTGCCGAAAGGCCGAAACCGCTTCATGAACGGACTGAAACAGAGCAAATCCCATTCATTCGTGCCGTGCATGTAATTGGCGGCTATGCGTCAAGCGTCAAGGGTTCGTTGCCTACACGTAGCCCAAAGGAGCAGTTTGAAGTCATTCGCGAAAGAACGGCGAATAGCCCTGCAGCAAGAGCATGGATCGTTCAAGCACTTCTTGACGACCGTTTGCAGTTTGATGATCAGTATTTGGAAGTTGTTAAGTGCTTCATCGCCGATGATTCTTCGCCAGATGTTCGCCTGGCAATCGCATCCGGACTTCAGCGACTGCCAATCTCGCTTCGGTGGGCAGCATTGGAGACACTCACCTCGCACCCCGAAGACGCTGCCGACCACAACCTGCCGCTGATGTACTGGTATGCGATGGAGCCGCTGGCCGACGTTGATCCGGCGCGGGCGCTCGCACTGGCGATGACCGCCGGCGAGAACATCCCGATTCTCGAGGAGTATATGATTCGCCGGATCGGCGCGGGCGATCCCGATAAGTCGCTGGCCCTGCTCGTCGGTGGGCTAAAGGCCGCCAAGGACGACGCCACGCGGCTGACGTTCCTCCGCGGAATCAATGAATCGCTCAAAGGCCGTCGCGAGGTCAAGGCGCCGGAGGACTGGAGCACCACGCTGGCGGCTCTGCAGGAGTCGAAGAACAAGGACGTGCTCTTTCAGTCGCTGGCGCTTGCCGTCACGTTTGGCGACAAGGACGTGATCGTCCCGCTGCAGTGGCTGGTGGTCGATACGAAGCGAACCTTGGAGGATCGCCGGCCGGCCCTGGAGATTCTGGTCAAGGCCAAGGCCGCCGGAACGGCACACTACCTGTTGCAAGTTTTGAGCGATGCGGGCCTGCGTGGCGATGCCATCCGCGGTCTGGCGGCTTTCGATGATGCGAAGACTCCGGCCGCGGTACTGGCGGTCTATGGCGACCTCTCCGCCGCCGAACGTCGCGACGCGCTGGCCACCCTCTCCAGCCGGCCGGCCTTTGCCGCGGCCCTGCTCGATGCAGTGGCCGGCGGCAAGGTTCCCGCCAATCACCTGACGGCTGACCTCGTGACGAACCTGCGGAACCTGAACGACGAGGCGCTGAGCAAGCGGATCGAACAGGTGTGGGGCGTCATTCGCACGTCGCCCGAAGACGTGGCCAAACAAATCGCGGCGTACAAGCAGCTGGTGGGTGCCACTGCTGGCTCGTCCAGCAGTGGAGGCACTGGTGGGCAAGCCACCAGTGGCACCCCCTCTCTCGAACACGGCCGTGCCGTCTTCGCCAAGACCTGCCAGGTCTGCCACACGCTCTTTGGCACGGGGGCCAAGATCGGGCCGGACCTCACCGGCTCGAACCGGCAGAACCTCGATTATCTCCTGCAGAACATCGTCGATCCCTCCGCCGTCATGGCCAAGGAGTATCAGCCGCTGGTCGTCCGCCTGGAGGACGGCCGGACGATCACCGGCACCAAGAAGGAGGAGACGGCCGATTCGCTCACGCTGGTGACGCAGAACGAGACGATCGTCGTCGCCAAGGACGAGATCACGGCCCAGAAGCAGAGCGACAAGTCGATGATGCCCGACAATCAGCTGCTGCAGTTCACGAGCCGCGAAATCCAATCGCTCGTCGCCTACCTGCAGGCGGGCGGGCAGACGCCGATGCAGGCCACGGCCGACAACGTGAGCAGCTTCTATAACGGCAAGGATCTGGCCGGCTGGGTGGGCGATGCCAAGCTCTGGTCGGTCGAGGACGGCGAGATCGTCGGCAAGACCGAGGGGCTCGCGAAGAACGAATTCCTCATCAGCGAACTGTCGGTGGGCGATTTCCGCCTGGCGCTCGACGTGAAGCTCGTCGGCGACGAAGGGAACAGCGGCATTCAAATCCGCAGCCAGCCGATCGCCGGCGGCGAAATGAAAGGCTATCAGGCCGACATCGGTGCCGGCTGGTGGGGGAAGCTCTACGAAGAGCACGGCCGGGCCCTCTTGGAAGCCAAGGGGGGCGAGGAGTTCGTCAAAAAGGGCGAGTGGAATCACTACGAGATCGTCGCCGCCGGCAGCCGCGTGCGAACGTGGATCAACGGCAACCTGTGCGTCGATCGGGACGATCCCGAAGCGGCCCGCCGCGGCGTGATCGGCCTGCAACTGCACTCCGGCGGCAAGACCGAGGTCCGCTTCAAGAACCTGAACCTGACGCTGCTTCCCACGCACGTGCCGGCCCTGCCTTATCCAACGAGCAAGCCAACGGCGGAAGGAACCACGGCAAAGGTCGGCTTCAAGAAGACGACGCTCGACCGGGCCTTCCGGAGCGAGGGTGTCGGCATGGGGGATTTCAACAACGACGGCCTGCTCGACATTTCGGCCGGCAGCGTCTGGTATGAACAACCGGCGAAGGGGGGCGACGCCTGGACGATGCACGTCCTCGGCGAGAAGCCCAACAGCTTCGACATCAAGACCTACGGCGACACGTTCATGAACTGGGCCGAGGACGTCGATGGGGACGGCCGGCAGGATCTGATCGTCGTCGATTTCCCCGGCAAGCAAACCTGGTGGTTCCAGAACCCGGGGCATGCCAGCAAAGAGCCGTGGAAGCGGAACGTGGTGGTGCAACAGACGAACGACGAGAGCCCGCTGTACGTCGATGGAGATGGCGATGGGCAGCGGGGCCTCGTCTATGGCGATGCGGCCAATCGGCTGTCGATCGCCCGGCCGCAGGCGAATCCGCTCCTCGAATGGAAAGCGATCACGATTTCCGGCCCCGACGACGTGAAGGTCGAAAAGTTCTATCACGGCCTGGGCGTCGGCGACATCAACAAGGACGGCCGGAACGACGTGATCGTCCCCGGCGGCTGGTCGGAGCAACCGGCAGCGGGGGGCGAGTGGACCTTCCATGCCGCTCCGTTCGGCGAGGCCCAAGCCCAAATGTACGTCTATGACTTCGACGGCGACGGCGACAACGACGTGGTCGGCAGCTCGGCCCACCGCCGCGGCATCTGGTGGTACGAGCACGACGGCGACAAATGGACGACGCACAAGATCGACGAGTCGATCGCCCAGACGCACGCCCTCATCCTGGCCGATATGAACGGCGACGGCCTGCCGGACCTGGTGACCGGCAAGCGGTTCTATGCCCACAACGGCCGCGACCCGGGCGAGGATGAGCCGCCGACAATCGCGTGGTACGAGCTATCTCGCACCGAGAAGGAAGGGGGCGCGAGCACGCCCAAATGGACGAAGCACGAGTTCGATGCCGAAAGCGGCGTGGGGACTCAGTTCGAGGTCCACGACATGAACGCCGACGGCCTGCTCGATGTAATCGTGGCGAACAAGCGCGGCGTGTTCTACTTCGAGCAGACGCGGGAGTAGAATGGAGTTTGCGAGCCACGGATGGAACACCGATGAAACACGGATACTAGAGCGGGAGGGCGAGGCCATGTCCGAAGCATCGTCCCGACGTCCCAAGCTGATTGGTTGCCAGGTCGCAGTTTTCCCAATTGGAGATGCCGGTAAGGCAACGATCGGCTATTACGGCACGATCGTGGGCCGCTGGAATGATTGGACGTACTGGGTGTTGGTTCCTTCGCTCGGCGGCGCTATCGCTGTTCGCGACTGGGATCTGTTGATTGTTCAAGAGGCAACTGACGGGAATCACCTCATTACCACTCAAGCTTGGCATCTCGCAGAGCGGCGCTGGGAAATTGAGTTCGAGTCATTACCGGAAGCAGACAATACCGTGCTGCGGGGCAAGTACCGAATCGGTTCGGTTGCCAAGGGGCGATTCAAATTCGAGAAGTCGAATTTGCCCGCTCTAACTTTTTTTCTTCGCATGCCGGCGAAGGCCACCGGGTCGTCCCGGAGCAAACTGAATTTCAAGGTTCCGACCGGCGACGTACTCGACCGAGCCTATGTGATGAAGGCGCTCGCTGAAGTTCTCCACCAGGAGTTGCCCTCTGCGGAAGCAGACGCGGTGGCATGAACGACGCCGGCATGCAATAGAGTGTAAATTATTGGGCCGTCGGCGAGTCTCAAGATGCCTCTCCTCATCACACTCACCGTTCTCAACGTCCCCATCTTCCTGTTCATTGCCTGGCTGGCGTTCGATTCCAAGGAAGGGGCCGCGCGGACGTTTGGCGAAACGATCCTGGCGATCCTGCAAATCCTGTTTGTTCCGCGGATCGTGCGAGTGCTGTTGGAAATGGACGACGAGGGAGCGCTGGGGCTCTTTCCGATTGCCGGGTTCTTCGTCGCCTGCGGCTCGCTGGTGTTCGGGCAATACTGGCTGGTGACGCAGTGGTTTCCCGGCTGGGCGATTCAGTAAGCAGCTAACCTGTCGGCCATTCATGCATTAGGATGGCCTCTATCGCCCTTCACCACGTCGCATTTGCCGCAATCGACTTTTGCCAGCTTTGAAGGCTGACCCAGACACACACGATTCTCTCGCCTGTGCCCACGCTTCTGATCACCGCATTCGAGCCCTACGACCGCTGGGCGGAGAATTCGAGTTGGCTCGCGCTCGTCGAACTGACTCGCGATCTGCCGGCTGGCGCCAAGGTGGTCACGCGGCGGTATCCGGTCGATTTCGAGATCGCACGCTCGCGGCTGGTCGAAGATCTCGCGGCTAACTACGACTTTGTCCTGCATCTGGGACAGGCGCCGGGCATCGGCCGCGTCCACTTGGAGGCGATCGGCGTCAATGTCGGCGGCCACTCGTCGCTATTGCCCGACCAGTTCCAGCCGCTCGTGCCGGGCGGGCCGGTGGCTTATCAATCGTCGCTTCCGCTGGCCGAGTGGGCCGGGCAAATCCGCTCGATCGGCATTCCGTGCCAGGTCTCGTATCACGCCGGAACGTTCCTTTGCAACGCTCTCCTCTACCTGACACATCACATCGCCACGAGCGAGCAGCTAAGAACGCGGGCCGCCTTCATCCACCTCCCGCTCGCCCCGCAGCAGCTGCTCGGCGAGCGCCAGGACTTGCCGACGATGCCCAGCAGCGCGTGCGCCGAGGCGATTCGCTGGATCGTCAACCATCTGCAACGCGGCGATGGCCGAATATCGTGAGCGGTGGGCCTGCTCGTTGTCCCTTGCCTTAATTCCCGGCCTTAAATTCCCTGCCGCCGTTTGATTTCCTTCACGTTCTTGTACACGAGGTGCGCCTTCAGGCACGTCTCGCGAAACGCCGCAGGACGTGAAACCCCTTCCAGGCGAAACGTCTCGACGTTGCCCAGCTTAAACACGAGGTCGCCGGCGTCGTACCACGCTTGCCCCGGCTGCACGGCGATTTCGATCCGGTCGAAGCGGTCGAGATCGACCGCCTTGTCTTCCTTGCCGGTCAGGCCGCGTTCGACGACGATTCGCCGGTTGGTCAGGCGATACCGTGTGCCGATGCCCGGCGCGATACGCATAAAGAACAGCACAAGAGCGATGGGAATCGACGCCAGCGCGATCAGATTCCCCAGGCGAAAGATGTAAATATCCGGCCAACGAATCGCGTAGGCCGAACCAAGCGCCCGGCCAAGCGCGAACTTCGCGTTGCTCGGCCAGACCGTCATGATCGTCGATTCCTTAACCTCCGCCGGGGTTACCCCGGCGATGGGACTGGGCGTCATTGCTACCGTTGCCGTCGTCATGAGTGTTGAAAGGGAGTTCCGCCGCCGGGGCGTGTCTATTTTGGTCCAGTTTTCTAGTCGCAAGCGTATCATACCCGCGAAATGCCAACCAGCGGACCGGGATCTCTCAAGGGGCATGGGTGTTGGACGTGTCTGACGCGATGCGCCCCCTCACGACGAAGTCCGATTTCCTGGTAAACTGCGGGGTCGCTCACGGAAGTCCACCTACCCGACGTTTGGAATATGCCTGCCTCGGACATCGTCATCAAAGGCGCCCGCGAGCACAACTTGCGGGATGTCTCGCTCGTTCTCCCCCGCAATCAGCTGATTTGTCTTACCGGCGTTTCGGGGAGCGGCAAAAGTTCGCTTGCTTTCGACACGCTCTATGCCGAGGGGCAGCGGCGGTACGTTGAAAGCCTGTCGAGCTACGCCCGGCACTTTCTCGGCCAAATGCCCAAGCCGGACGTCGATTACATCGGCGGTCTCTCGCCGTCGATCTCGATCAGCCAGAAATCGACCGGCAACAATCCGCGTTCGACAGTCGGCACCGTCACCGAGATTTACGACTTTCTGCGCGTCCTGTTCGCCCGCGTTGGCCAGGGACACTGCCCGAAGTGCGAGCGGCTGATCACTGCCCAGTCTCGCGAAGAGATTCTGGCCCGCATCCAGCAGCTTCCCGCCGGCACGAAGTTCTCGGTCCTCGCCCCGTTGATTCGGCAGCAGAAGGGGGAATACAAGGACCTTTTTGAGGACCTGCTCAAGCAGGGATTCGTCCGGGCCCGCGTCGATGGCGAGATCGTCCAGCTTTCGGACAACCTCTCGCTCGATCGCCAGATGCGGCACGATATTGAGGTCGTCGTCGATCGACTGGCGATGAAGGGGGACATCCGCCCGCGTCTGGCCGAGTCGGTGGAACTGGCGCTGCGGTTGGGCGAAGGGAATTTGATCGTCGCGCTCGACGAGGGTTCCGACAAAGCGAGTGGGAGGCCTAAGCCTCCCGACGGCGTGGAACCGGACGAGGAGATGGAGACGCATCGGGAAGCTGACGCTCCCCGCTCGCCGGCTAAACGGGGTAAGCGTGCTCTTGCGGCAGCACGCGAAGGGGATCTGTTGTTTTCCTCGGCCTACGCTTGCACGCACTGCGGCCTCTCCTTCGAGCCGCCGAGTCCACAGCTATTCAGCTTCAACAGCCCGCAAGGGATGTGTGCCCAGTGCGCGGGCCTGGGCGTTCAATACACATTTGATCCCGAGCTGCTCGCGCCGTTCCCGAAGCTCTCATTTAAGGACGGCTGCTTCGAGTTGATCGGCCCCTGGCACGATCTGGGTCGCTGGCGGCGGCACATCTATCAGGGTGTCGCCGACACGGTGGAGCGAGTGCAGAAGCTCAAAGCGGGGACGATGCTTGAGACGCCATGGGAAAAACTCGCTCCAGAACTGCAAAAACTGTGGCTCTATGGCACCGGCAACGAGCACATCACGTTCGTCTGGCGAGCCGGCAACAAGCCGATGATGTACGGCGGCCGGTTCGAGGGACTCGTCCCCGACCTCGACGGCCGCTATCGCAACAGCAAGAGCAAGACACAGATCAAGCAGCTCGAAAAGTACATGCGGATGGTCCGCTGCCCAGAATGCCAGGGGGAGCGACTGACGGCGCAGGCACGGGCCGTGAGGATCACAGGAGTCAGGAGCCAAGAGTCAGGGATCAAGACGTTGACCCTTCCGCAAGTCTGCGGCTTACCTGTGAGCGACGCGGTTGAGTTCTTCCAGTCGCTCGACCTGAACCCGACGCAGCAATTGATCGCCGAAGAGGTGCTCAAAGAAATTCGGACGCGGCTAGGGTTTCTCGTCGATGTAGGGCTGGAATATCTGACGCTCGACCGGACCGCCCCCACGCTTTCCGGCGGCGAGTCGCAACGCATTCGCCTGGCCGGGCAAATCGGCAGCGGTCTGGTCGGCGTGCTCTACATCCTCGACGAGCCGTCGATCGGCCTGCACCCGCGCGATAACGACCGCCTGTTGCGGACGCTCCGCCGCCTCCGCGACATGGGGAACACCGTCCTCGTCGTCGAGCACGACGAAGAGACGATGTGGGCTGCCGATCAGATCATCGACTTCGGTCCCGGCCCCGGCGTGCGCGGCGGCGAGCTAGTCGTGCAGGGCCCACCTGCCGTCGTCAGCAAACACCCGCGCAGCCTCACCGGCAAGTTTCTTTCGGGCGAGCAGGAAATCGCGATTCCTAAGGAGCGACGGAAAGGAAACGGTAACTTCCTCCGCGTCCTAGGAGCAACACAGAACAACCTAAAGAACGTCGATGTCGAGATTCCGCTCGGCGCGTTTGTCTGCGTGACGGGCGTTTCGGGGAGTGGAAAAAGCTCGCTTGTCAGCGACATCCTTGTGGAGGCGTTGCATCGCGATCTCAACAAAGGGGAGGGAACGCCCGGCGCTCACCGGGCGATCGAAGGGCTGGAGCACCTCGACAAGCTGATCGCCATCGACCAGACGCCCATCGGCCGCACGCCGCGCAGCAATCCCGGCACCTATATCAAGGTGTTCGACGAGATTCGCGACCTCTTCTGCCAGATGCCGGAGGCGAAACGTCGCGGCTTCAAGCCCGGGCGATTCAGCTTCAACGTCGAAGGGGGCCGCTGCGAGGCGTGCGAAGGGAACGGAAGCAATCGCCTGGAGATGGACTTTCTAGCCGACGTCTGGGTCACATGCCCGGTCTGTGAGGGGAAACGCTTCAGCCGGGAGACGCTGGCGGTCAAGTTCAAGGACAAGTCGATCGCCGACGTGCTGGAAATGGACATCCAGCAGCTGCTCGTCCTGTTCGAGAACGTGCCGCACGTCCGCCACAAGCTGCAAACGCTGCATGACGTGGGGCTCGACTACCTGAAGCTCGGCCAGCCGTCGCCGACGCTTTCCGGCGGAGAGGCCCAGCGGATCAAGCTCGCCCGCGAACTGGTGAAGAAGAGCACTGGCAAGACGCTCTACCTGCTCGACGAGCCGACGACCGGCCTGCACTTTGCCGACATTCAATTGCTCCTCAAAGTGCTGCACGACTTTGTCGTTGCGGGAAACACGGTCCTCGTCGTCGAGCACAATCTCGATGTGATCAAGACGGCCGACTGGGTGATCGACCTGGGGCCGGAAGGGGGCGAAGCAGGCGGGCAGATCGTGGTGACGGGAACGCCGGAGGAAGTGGCGGAGTACACCAAGAAGTCAGAGGTCAGAGGTCAGAAGTCAGGGAAGGCGAGTCCCTCGCTTGTGAGCCATACGGGTCACTCGCTGCTGCCGGTGCTCAACGGCACGTTCGCTGCGGCGATGCGCGAGGCGGCGGAGCAGTTGAGCGGTCCTACACGCGGCAAGAACGGCAAGAGCAAGGTGGCTGAACTGGCGACGTACATCACGGTCCGTGGCGCGAAGCAGCACAACCTGAAGGGGGTCGATTGCCGCATCGAGCGGGACAAGATGACCGTCTTTTGCGGCAAAAGCGGCAGCGGTAAAAGCTCCCTGGCGATGGACACGATCTATGCCGAGGGGCAGCGGCGGTACGTCGAATCGCTCAGCGCCTACGCCCGGCAGTTCGTCGCCCAAATGCAAAAGCCGGCGGTCGATTCGATCGACGGACTCTCTCCGGCCATCGCCATCGAGCAGAAGAACCTGGGCCACACGCCGCGCTCGACGGCCGGCACCGTGACCGAGATTTACGACTACCTGCGAATCCTGATGGCTCGCTTGGGGCAACTGCATTGTCCGGAGTGCGAGATCCCCGTCGGCACACAGTCGGCCGATCAGGTCGTCGATAGCGTGCTCACCCTGCCGCAGGGGACGCGGCTCTATCTGATGGCCCCGGTTGAAATCGACGTCGGCCAGCAATACGCGACGCTATGGGAGCAGCTGCGGACCACCGGCTACAACCGCGTCCGCGTCGATGGGGTGACGCACACACTCGATGCCATGCCCGAGATCGACCGCCGTCGCAAGCACAAGGTCGAGGTGGTCGTCGATCGGGTGGCAGTCAAGAACGATGTTCGCTCGCGCATCGCCGAGACGATCGAGCAGTGCCTGGCTCTGGGCAAAGGGGTGATGCACGTTGCGGTCGCGAGCGACACGGTCCCCGAGGCGAAATGGGACGTGATCGTTCACAGCCAGCACTTGGCCTGTCAACAATGCGGCCGAAGCTTCGAGCCGCTTACACCGCACAGCTTTTCGTTCAACAGCCCGCTCGGCTGGTGCAAGACGTGCGAAGGGCTGGGCGTGCAGATTGGGGCCAATCCGCTGGCTCTGTTGCGCGACCCGAAGCTGACGCTGGCCGAAGGGGCGCTCGAAATGTGGCCGAACCTGGAGCAGCCGATGGCGCGGGCGATGCTCGAGGCGCTCGGTCGCGGTGCAGGCATCCCGCTCGATGTGCCGTTTGAGCGACTATCGGCCAAGCACCGCAGACAGATTCTGCATGGAACGGGGGAGCAGTGGTTTGAAGTAAATACGGAGTTCGGAGTTCGGAGTGCGGAGTCAGGGAAAGCGGCAAAAAAACAACCCGCAATCCGCAATCCCCAATCCGCACTTGCTTTCCGCTTTCAATTCAAAGGCCTCTACCCCGCTCTCGAAGAGACCTCGAAACTCTCCCCCAGTCTGCGCGTGCGGTTGGAGCATCTGGTGGGGGAGGTGGCCTGTTCCACTTGCGACGGCAGCCGGTTGCGGGACGACGCCTCGGCCGTCCGCTTTCGCGGCAAGTCGATTGGAGAGTTGTGCCAGCTTTCGCTCGGCGAACTGGGACAGGAAATCGACGCCTGGAAGCTCACCACGCGCGAACAGAAGATTGCTGGCGAACTGGCCCGCGAGATCACCGGCCGCTTGCAGTTCCTGCTCGACGTGGGGCTCGACTATCTCTCGCTTAGTCGGCCTGCCGCGACGCTTTCCAACGGCGAGGCCCAGCGCATCCGCCTGGCGAGCCAGCTCGGCAGCGGCCTGGTCGGCGTGCTCTATGTCCTCGATGAGCCGACGATCGGCCTGCACCCGCGCGACAATACGCGGCTCTTGCGGGCCCTGCAGAAGCTCCGCGATCTGGGCAATACGCTCCTCGTTGTGGAGCATGACCGCGAAGTGATTGAGAACTGCGACCGCGTGCTCGATTTCGGCCCCGGCGCCGGCCGCCTTGGCGGGCAAGTCGTGGCCGACGCCACACCCGACAAGATCGGCAAGGCGAGCGGCTCGGTGACGGGACCTTATCTCAGCGGCAAGAAGGCGATCCCGGTGCCGGCGACGAGGAGGGTTCAGGATTCAGGGTTCGGGGGTCAGGAAGAAAAGGTTCAAGGTTCAAAATTTAAGGTTCAAAGTCGCGGTAAGTCGGCTCCTGGCCCCCAGCCCCTAGCCACTAGCCCCTGCATTGAAGTTCTCGGCGCCCGCCACAACAACCTCAAGAATATCAGCGTCTCGATCCCGCTCGGCACGCTCACAGCGATCACCGGACCCAGCGGCAGCGGCAAGAGCACGCTTGTCGATGACATCCTGTATTCAGCGATTGCTCGCAAGCTGCACCGGGCGAGCCTCGTGCCGGGCAAGCACGACGAGATTCGGGGCCTGGAGCACATCAACAAGGTGATTCGGGTCGATCAGCAGCCGCTGGGGAACTCGCCAACCAGCAACCCAGCGACGTTCACCGGGGCCTTCGAGCTGATTCGTACCCTCTTTGCCCAATTGCCTGAAGCCAAACTCCGCGGCTATTCGGGCCGGCGGTTCAGCTTCAACGTGCCGGGGGGCCGGTGCGAAGCGTGCGAGGGGAACGGCCAGCGGCGTATCGAAATGCACTTTTTGCCCGATATCTGGGTCGAATGTGAGACCTGCCGCGGCAAACGGTACAACCCCGAGACGCTCGCGGTCACCTTCCACGGCCATTCGATCAGCGATGTCCTCGACATGACCTGCGGCGACGCCGTGAAGCTGTTCGAGAACATCCCCAAGATTCGCCGCATTTTGCAGACGCTGTGTGACGTGGGGCTCGACTACCTGACGCTCGGCCAAAGCGCGCCGACGCTCTCCGGCGGCGAAGCCCAACGCGTGAAGCTCGCGGCAGAGTTGTCTCGCC
>CAYLLN010000080.1:0-30233 GCA_964384375.1 uncultured Pirellulaceae bacterium | reverse complement strand
CTGCAACATTCTGTTTGCAGACGGTTCCGTTCGCGGGTTCTCGGACCTCAATGACGACGGCTACTTGAACAACGGATTTCCCCCTTCCGGCGGCTTTGGCAGCGACGTGGTCGAGCTGCCACCCGACGAAGTGGTGAGTACGCATAACTTCTCACCCAACAAATAGATTCACGCGACATTCGGCGCTGCACTCCACGCACGCCGCACGCAATTGACTCGTTACTGACGCGACAGCCCGGCTTCGGGGAAAGGAGGTGGCGCACGGTATCCAGAAGGCATCACCGCTCGGCAATGTCACCGCGCTCGGCTACGTCATCGTACTCGATAAGGCGTAACGACCGCTGCTTGATCGCGGGCTGCTTCCCGGAGCAATCGAGTCTCACCGTCCCTTGGTTATCGTCCGTTGGTTTACGACTAGTACGTTTCCCACACACGTTTCGGTTCGATCCATTTTTCTACACGGAGTTTGAGTAATGAAGAAGCGCGGTTTCACACTTATCGAGCTGCTGGTGGTCATTGCGATCATCGGTGTCTTGATCGCCCTTTTGCTGCCGGCCCTGTCGCTGGCGCGCGAAGCGGCTCGCAATGCACAGTGCAAGAACAACCTGCGGCAATTCGGCATTGCCCTGCACAACTTTGCCGACAAGGACCCGTCCGAGCGGTTCTGCACCGGCGCTAGCGACTTCCGCCGCGACGGTTGCATGGACACCTGGGGCTGGGTCGCCGACATCGTCAACATGGGTGGCGGCAAGGTCAGCACGCAGCTCTGCCCGACGAATCCGCTACTTGGCAGCGAAAAGCTGAACGATTTGATTGGCGGCACCTCTTCGACGCTTCCCAACGAAGGTGGCCCGGCGGCTCGCCTGCTCGACGGCTTCTGCGGCACCAACGGTTGGAAGGTTGGCTCCAGCGGCAATCCGATCGAAATGGCTGCGGACACGGTTTTTGGCGGCACGACCGCTGCATCGGCCGACCGCGCGACCCTCGTCTCGTGGGCAATCATGGAAGATGGCTACAACACCAACTACGTCGCCGGCTACTATTTGGCCCGGACGCAGCCGCGGACGAACCGGCAGTCGATCACCGCGCCCGGCAACGCCATTACAGTAGCCGCTCACGGCAACGGTACGGTCGAGCCGGTCGGCACCACGGGCACGGCGACTCACAAGGGTCTGGGTGGTTCGCTCGGCCCATTGACGCGGCGTCAGGCCGAAGCCGGCCTGGTTCCCACGTCGAACATTCCGCTGCTGGGCGATGGCGCCCCTGGCGACATCAACGAAGCCTCGTTGTCGAACACGCTCGTTCGCTCGGACGTGGACTGGGTTGCCGTGCAGCTCGGCGCCGCTGCTGCCAAGGGGGAAAAGGTGTTTCTGCCCGCTGGCTCGCTGCTGACCGAAGCCTTCAACGACGGTCCCGCCTTCTTGAACGCGACGAACGGCATCGTTGGCCTTCCGGTGGCCGCCGACCTGACCAACCAGATCGCAGCCGAAGCAAAGGGATTCGTTCCCACGGCCACGGTTGCCTCGGGGACGTTCCTGCAGGACACTCGCGACTGGTATGCCGTCCACGGTGGTGGCACCTCGGCTGCTTGCAACATCCTCATGGCCGATGGGTCCGTGAAGACGTTCAACGACACGCAAGGGGACCGCTTCCTGAATCCGGGCTTCCCGGTTCCTTCGGACCTGACGGACGACGCTTACCTCCAGATCGGCTATCGCGACGGCACGATCGAGCTCCCCCCAGGCGAAATCTGGAGCGGCTTCTTCCTCTCGAAGCGGACGAAGGCCAAGTTTGAAGCGGCCCCGACCCCGTAGTTCATAGGAACGACAGCACTTGAGGTTATCCCTCGTCGCGTGAACTAACTCGTCACGTGAACCAAACCGTCGAGTGGGCCAGACCAAGGTCTGGCCCACTCGCTTTGCTATTAGACTTTGTGAGATTTTTCGTATGTGGAAGAAGTTCTGGCTCTTGGCTGCGTTCGTCAGTGTGTTGGCTGTCGCTCTGCTCTGGGCCAGTGCCAACGCCGACTTTTTGTATCGCCACCCGAGCTCGCCCAAGACGCGGATTGTCGTGGACCCGACCACCGGCGCGGCCGTGGTGATGCAGGAAGTTAAGGTCGCCGAGAAGGCCCCGCCGGCGCCCAAGGCCACAACGCCAACGTCCGATTTCGATTTTGGCACGATGGATCCGAATTCGAGCGGTCAGCATGAATTCTCCATCCAGAACACTGGCGACGGGCCGCTGGTGCTCAAGGTGGGTCCGACGAGTTGCAAATGTACCGTCGGTGGCCTCAATAAGAACGAAATCTCGCCGGGAGAATCGGCAACGGTCACCCTGCAATGGGCGACCGGCACGGCCCCACTGTACTCACACTACGCCACCATCCGCACGAACGATCCCGCCCGCAAGTCGATTGACTTTGTCGTTCACGGCAAAGTGTTGATGGAAATCGGCGCCGAACATCCGGAGATCGTTCTCGACACGATCGATGCCGGAGAGCAAGTCGTGGCGAATACGCATCTGTATTCGCAGATCTGGGATTCGTTCACAGTATTGGCCTTGAAGAGCGGTTTGCCAGGGATCGAGTGGAAGGTCCTGCCCGCCGCGCCAACGGATGTGCCCGAATTGCACGCCAGCTCCGTTCAAAGACTCCAGCTCACGATCCCTGCCGACGTTACCTCCCAGAATTTCAGCGATACGCTCCGCTTGACCATTCAGTCGCTCGATCGGGTCACGCCGCCGCAAACGCTCGATGTGCCCCTGCATGGGCGAATTCGCGGCCAAATCGCGTTCTTTGGCAAAGACATCGTGGACGACGCCATCGACTTTGGAACCGTTCCGTTCGGACAAGGCCGCAAGTCGAAAGTACTCGTCAAAATTCGTGACCGCGAGCCGAATCTGGGCGAAATTCAGGTAGAGGCTGATCCCCCGTTTCTCAAGGCGCAGTTGGTGCCACGCCAAGGTGAATCCAGAAAAGGGCTATATGACCTTCTCGTAGAACTCCCTCCTGAAACGCTCCCTTGCCAATTCATTGCAACGCCCCAGGGTGAGCTGCGCATTTCGACCACTCATCCTCGCTTGCCCAAGCTCAAGATCAACGTTCGTTTTGCCGTGCTGCAGAAGTCGGCGCTGTAAATTGCACAGTTTCTCTCCCGCTGTGTTAATTTTGTGCGAAGGTCGCTAGCCGGACCCCCGTCCGTGGGTCAAAAGAGAGTCTTGCGCCGGCGCAACCATGCGACGGCGACTGACAATTCCTGACCACGCGAGAGTCCGATCTCGCACAAGTGCCCCGTCCCACCAAGCACTTCCGCGGATGAGCCGCATGACGACCGCCCTGGAAGCCCTCGACTTCGATCCGTACCGGGTCTGGCTCAACATTACCGAGAGCCAGCGGCCCCTTTCGCCGTATCAGCTCCTGGCAATCGTGCCGCTCGAAGCGGACGCCAATCGCATTCGGGCGGGCTATCTGCGGCAGCAGTCGGCGATGCTGTTGCACGCCGACAAGGCGGATCCCGTCGTCTGGGAGTCGCTCAATCGGGAAATCGAAGAGGCGTATACGTTTCTATCTGATCCCGAACGGAAGGCGGTGCTCGACGCCGCCATTCGCCGCCGCTCCGGGCAACCAGCGGGCAAGGCGGGCGGCGCCAACGGCCACGCCGCAGTCGGCAACGTCACCTGCCGAGAATGCGAGCGTGTGAATCCCGCCAGCCGGCGGTTCTGCGGCGGCTGCGGGGAGTCGCTGTGGGAGCAATGTCCGCAATGCAATGCCGAGTGCGCGGCCGACGAGCGGTTCTGCGGCACTTGCGGCTGCGATATTCTGGGCGGCCTCTCGGAGCAGAGCAAACAGTTCCAGGTCAAGCTGGCCGAGGCGCAGGAGCAGCTTGCCGCCTTTCGGTACGACATGGCGATCTCCACGCTCCGCGGCGTGGCAGCCGTCTCGGATGCGCGGTTCGAAAAATGGGCCCAGCAGGCGCTGGCGGAAATCGCCCGCATCGAAGAGCTGCGCAGTCAGCAGCGGCAGGCGGCTGAGGTCGCCCTCGCAAAGGCCAAGCAGCTCATGGATGGCCATGCCTATGAAGGGGTTGTTGCCGAACTGGAGGAGATTCCGCCGCCGCTCCGCACGCCTGAAGCGGCAGTGCTACTCGAACGGGCCCGCTCGGCCCGCAAGGAGCTGCTCACGCTCGGCGGCGAAATCCGCGCGGCTATTGAGGAGAAAAAAACGAACGATCTCCTCCCCAAGATCGAACGTCTGCTCACACTCAAGCCGGGTCACAAGCAGGCAATCCTTATTGCCGAACAGTTGCGCGATCAGCTCGTGCGCGGGGCAAAGAAGGCAGTCCTGGCCCACAAGTATCAGGAAGCCCTCGATCAACTCGATCAGGTCTCGTCGTTCGTCCGCTCGGCAGAGGTCGAAACGCTGACCGAAACGGCCGGCGAACTGCTCGCCTTGCTCGACGGTGTGAAGAACGCGGCCCTGGCCGACCGCCCAACACTCGCCCTGGCCGATCGTCTGGTGAAGCTTTCGCCAACCAACGACGATGCCGCGAAGCTCCGGGCGCAGCTTGCCGAGCGGATGAAGGCCCGTCCAGCCGACCCGCACTTCGGCGCGCCGAACTTCGCCCCCGTCCCCAAACGCACTCTGCTCGGCTTGCCGATCGACTGGCTCGCGCACTCCACGAGGCTGACGACGAAGGACGACGTGGTGATGTCCACACTTCGGGAGCACCCGGGGCAATTCTTCGTCGCGCTGGGGCTCGCTTTGCAAGGCGTGGGCCTGGCCGGCGTGCCGCTCGATCTTTCGCCCGCCGATAAGTCGAGCATGCTGAAGATGCTCCCCTCGTTGTCGGTGGGCAAAAAACCCGGCACGGTCGCCTGGGGACTGGATCATTCCGACTATGCCCTGAAGGCGGTCAAGGTCGCCCGGGATGCGAAGGGAACGAGCGTCACGGTCGAAGCCTGCGAATACATCCTGCACGAGAAGCCGCTCACGCATCCGGAGGTCGATCTGGACCGTGTGGCGATCGTCGATCGGACGCTTCAGGACTTTCTCTCGCGCAGCGGCGAATTGCGTGGAGCCAAAATTGCCGTCGGCTTGCCCGGACATCGGGTTCTGGGCCGCTTCTTTGAATTGCCCCCGCTGGCCGCGAAAAAAGTCGCCGACGCCATCGCCTACGAAGCTCGGCACCAGATGCCGATTCCCCTGGAGGAATTGTGCTGGCAGAGCCACGTGCTCGATGCCGTCCCGGGGAAAGGGACTGACGATTCATCGCGGCGGATTCTGGTGACCGCGGCCCGTGAGTCACACGTTCGCGACCGCATCTCGGCTTTCAAGGAAGCGGGAATCGCCGTCGATTTCATCACTAGCGACCCGATTGCCCTCCACAACGCACTCGTTCACGAGTTCTTTGCCGATCAGGGGGATGCCGCCGGGCCGGAGGCGATTTGCGCCGTCGATCTGGGGACGGACAGCACCAACATCGTCATCAGCGCCCCGCGGAGCGTCTGGTTCCGTTCGTTCGGCCAGGCGGGAGACAGCTTTACGTCGGCGCTCCTCAAGCAATTGACGCTGACGCACGTGCAGGCAGAGCAGGTGAAGCGAGAGCCGGCCAAGGCCCGCCGCTTCGGTCAGTGGCGCGACGCGGTGCAGCCCGCCTTCGTGCAGATCACGGGCGAGATCGAGCGATCGCTGGCCAATCACGCCAAGCAGGACCCGCTGCATCCCGTGCAGCAAGTCTATGGCCTGGGTGGGGCCTTCCAAACGCACGGCCTCTTGCGGCATCTGCGGTTTGGAAGGTAGCGAAACCAAAGCCCTGACCAGTGGTCAGGGTGTGCAGCTAAGCGATGTTCTCGTGCCGATCACCCCGGCCAATGGCCGGGTCTTTGTGTCCCGCCGAGCCGGCGGGACCTACTTTACATCGGCAATCCCAGCCCCGGCGGCAGACCGGGGGGAAGGCCCGGCGGCAATCCGGGCGAAGCGCCAGTCGGCGGTGTTAACGATCCCTTGAGGCCGGCATCTTCCAGCTTTCGGAACGCGTCGATGCCGATTCCTTCCTGGGCAGCCGTCGAGGCTTCCTTCACGAGGTCGTTGCGGCCCAGGTGGATCTTCTTATAGACATCCTCGGAGATGACGTAGTACCAGGGAGCGAAGCGGGCGTTGAGTTCGGCCACGCGGGCCTCCGCCTTCTTCTTCTTGTCGTTGTATTCGGTCCGCTTGCGCTCATTTTCGAGCTTGATCCGCGCCCGCTCGGCAGCCTTCGGATCGGCAGCAGCGGCCGCCGGATCGGTAGGCTTGGTCTCTTCCGCGGGCTTCGCGGGATCGGCCGCGGCATCTCCCTCAGCCTTCGGCGTCGCTTCGGGTCCGGCCGGCTCCGGCTCGTAGGTCGGTTCGACGAGCGTGTGCGGCGAAAGCTGGGCCGAGACAAACAGGTAGCGGTTCAGCTTCACCTCATCCGCCTCGCCCGGCTTCTTCTCGCCGGACGATTCCTCGGCTCCCGCCACGTTGCCGAACCGGAGGTTGTATTGCACGCCATCCTTCATATCGACGACGACTTCACCGTTAGTGGCGAAAATCTCCGGCTTGCCGCTGCCGGGCATTTCGGCGGGCAAAAAGCCGAGCGCGACGAGCGAGGCCATCAGGTCGCGTTGCTGAAGGATGTCCGCTCCCGACTTCAGTCCCTCGCTAAGCCCCTCCGGTTTGCGGCGAACATCGACGATCTTCAGGTCATCGAGAGCCGTCTTCAGGTCGCTCAGCTTTTGGCTGTTCAGCTCTTCCTGCTCGCCGAGACCCTGGTCGATCCACTGGCCGGAATTCTGGGAATAGGCCTTCAGGCGATCGAGCTTCCAGTTCGATAGCTCGTTGTTCCACTCGGCGGTCGCCTCCATCCGGCCGGCAAACACGAACCCGCCCGACTGGGACGGCAGGATCGAGTAGTCCTTGAGCGTGACCTTAGAAACGTCGAACGTGTTGATTTTCAGCAAATCCTTTTCGATCCACTTGTCGAAGTCGGTCGGCAGCTTGTCGAGGGCGATCTTGGTGATATAGACGACGTCTTGCTCAGGACGGCGAACGAACCGCTGGCCGGGCGAGCGGTCCACTTCCTTGCCGACAATCAGCCGCACCAGATCGTCGTCCTTGGCATCCTGAAGGGCGACAAGCGTTCCCACGTCTTTATCGCCGACCTTGAGCTTGGACTTGTCCGGCTCCACGACGCCAAAGAGCGTGTGATCCTTGGCCGATTCGCTGGCAATGTCGATGATCTCCAGGTCCGTCAGGCTGCCGGCCGCTTCGCGAATCTGCGATTCCGCGTCGGCCGGATAGTTGCCGTGCGAGGGGATAACCCATAGGCCGTTTTCCTTAGCGACCTTGAACGACTTGAGTTCGGCCGAGCCTTCATCGAACTTCACGATCTCCAGGCTCTGAGCGGCCAGCGGATCGGTGAATTCCGGGAATAGCGGCGTACCGCGTAGTGGCCCTGGTGGACCGCTTCCTGCGCCGGGCTGGCTGGCCCAGGCGAGCAAGGCGACGCCGCCGGCGACGCCGACGTAGATCAGGGTGCGAAGAGATTCATTCATGGCTGAAATTGGTCAGTTGTCCGTTGTCAGTTGATTGTCGTCGTTGCCCACTGACAACTGACGACTGTCCACTAACATTGATGTCACTTCATTCGACTGCGTGAAATACCCTCTCGCTCGCGGACGCGGCGGCGAATCCAGACGGCAATGCCGACAACAAGCGGCGGAATCGGCGGGATAAACGTCGCCCACACCTTGAATTCGTTCTGGATACGTTGCACATCCTGATCGCGCTTGCGTTGGATTTCAGCGAGGCTCTTCTCGCGCTCCAACCGCAGGCTCTCCTTTTTCACTTCGAGGCCGCGGTTGGCCTTCTCCTGCACGAAGGCGAGCTGCTGCATCTTGGCGAGGAACTCACCTGGATCGACCGCTTCGCCGCTGGTTCGCTTGCGGTTCAGTTCGTCCACCGCCTGCTGCGCCTGGGCATACGTCTTCTTCGCGTCCGCATCTGCCTTTTGTTCTTCGGCGGTATATTTCGCACGGAACTTGGCCGCTTCGGCCGCTTCCACCTCGCGGGCAATCGCCGCGCGGGCCTCGACGGTCTTCAGCGTGCTGTGCCGCGGCTTACGGGTGCGGATTTCGAGGAAGCGGTCGTCCCCCGCCACCGCATCGATCACGTTCAGCACGAACGGCACGTTGTCGAAACGGAAGTTAATGTCCGGATTGGGCTGGTTGCGAAGCTGCACAAACTCGCTGTGCAAAAGGTCGATATCGCCGACGTAAATCACGTCGATCGGCCGCTCCTTTGCCTCGCCCGCCGGCTTCTCACTGTCAGTCTTAGCGGTTTTATCATCCACCTTCTTCTTGTCGTCACTCTTTTTGCCATCGCCGCCTTTGTCAGACTCTTCGCCGCGAATCCATGCCGCCAGCGTGTACTTCCTACCGGTCGGCTTGCCGCGCTTCTCGTGCAACTCGTCGGGACGAGAGCTCTGCACGTCCATGGCGGGAATCGTGCCGGATTCTGTCGCACTGGTCTCGATGAGCGGCGTGAACGTGAGCTTGCTTTCCGACGCGGGCGTGATACCGGTCGGGTAGGGAACGAGCAGCTCCTCAAACTTCGCGGCGACGGGTTCGTCGGGATTGAAGGCGTTCTTGGCCCCCGGCGCGTCGTTGCGGACGAACACCAACTCGTCGCCGATGCTCCCCATCTGGAACTTCGGGTACGGGTTGTACTTTTGCCAGACGATGGTTGCCGGAACTTCGCCGCGCGGGCCACTATCCCCGGTGACTTGAATCCCCAGTGCGTCCCAGAGGGCGCGAATGTCCCCCTTCGGCTGTGGCTGCCCGCCGCCAAACATGCCGCCTCCCATTGGCGGCTTCGGATCGGCGGTGCCGACGACCTGGCTCATCACCATCGGGAACGGGTCCTCAAAGATGGCGGCTGGCTGCCCCTTACGAATCGCGTCCACGAGGTTCGCCAGTTGCTGCGGTCCCAAGGCCGACGGCTGAACAACAAGCAGCACGTCGTACTTCCCTGGTTCGATCGGGTTGGTCGCATCGACTTCTTCGACCTTGTACTGCTTTTCCAGCTCTTCGACGATCAGTTGCTTGGGAATCTGCCGCGGCTGCATGCCGGCGAAGGTGAATCCGCCCATCAGATTGGCGTCGGTCTGCACGATGCCGAGCTTTTTGCGGTCCCCTTTGCCGACCGTGGCGATCGAGCGGATCAGTTCGTACTCGACCGGAATTCCGTTGCCGAAGAACGGCACGACGACCTTCTCCAAGCCACTCGTAAACGCGGCGCCGAGGATGAACTGCTCCTCCTTGAACGCCCCGCGCGATTCGGTCCGCACCACTTGCGGCCGAATGCCAAAGCGTTCCTCGGCCTGAGCGGCGGCTTCGCTGAAGGGTTCGAGATTGTCGTGAATGTTGACGCGAATCCGCCCGCCCGACTGGCTGCCGAGTTCCTTGAGCATCGCGACGAGGTTGTACCGCGTCTTCACGTATTCATCGGGCATGTTGGCCGAAATGTACGCATCGACAACGATCGGCCGCTGATCGGCCTGGGCCAGATCCTTAAGCAGTTTCTTTGTGTTCGGCGAAAGGGCGCTCACCTGTCCCTCGGTTGCGTCCTGGCGAAGGACGTCCCACCGCTGGAGCAGCATGTTCGCGCCAATGAGCACGACCACGAGTGCCACGGCCCGGACCAGATAGTGCCACCAGAGTGATTGCCCGTCGCGACCTCCCTGCCAATGCCGCTTGCCGATCAGGACCATGCTCAGGTAGATGCCCAAGGTAATGAGCAGGACGAAATACATCGTTGAGGCAAAGCTGATGACGCCGCGGCCGAAGTCGTCGAACTGGGCCTGAGGACTCCAGCGAGAGATGCGTTGTGCATTACCGGAGCCGGGGACGAACATGTCGGCATAGTACAGCGACATCGGGATGGTATTGATGAGCAGCCCCAGGATGAAGCTGACGGTCAGGTTGCTCGAGAGGAACGAAGCCACCATCCCCAAGGCAATCATCGCCAGACCCATCAGCCAATAGCCGAAATACGTCGTAAAAAAGAGCCCCGTGTCGAGATCGACATCTTGCGTGGTGGCGTCGAGCGTGAGCGAGACGAGGACCGAGTAGTTCGCCAGTTGCGAAAAGAGGAGCGAGACGGTGAAGATCGACGCGGCGGCGAGATACTTGCCGATGACGATGTCGAAATCGGCGGCGGGGAGTGTAAGCAGGAGCTCGTCGGTCCCTTGCCGACGCTCGTCAGCCCAGATGCTCATCGTGATCGACGGGATGAAGATCAGGAAAATCCAGGGAATCCAGCGGTTGAGCTGATCGAGATTGGCAAGGTTGGCGACGAAGAACTCGTGCGGCCAGAACGCGGCGATCGACGTGAGCAGCACGAAGATGCACAAGAATACGTACCCCGTCGGATTGCTGAAATAGCCGACGAAGTTCCGCTTCAGCACGGCGAACGCGGCCTTCTTATACGCGGCCAGCGGGACCATCGCGGCAATCATGATGCCGACAAACAGCAGGTCAAACGCTACCAGCCGGAGGAGTTCGAGGACAATGGCGCCTTGGGTCATGGCGGTGGGTATCGAGTTGCTAGGGGGAGTCGATGAAATGAAAGCCCGACGCGTCAGCGAGTGACAACCGTCAATGCACCTGTGCCGTCGCGGCTGTCAGCGAGTGGAACGCCTTGTCGAGGCTGCCGTACTTGCTCATCAGGCCGTCGGTCGGTCCGTCATGCACGAGGCGACCTTCGTAGATCATGATGACGCGCTTCGCCATCGCCTCGACCTCCTGCAGGATGTGCGTCGAGAGGAGGATCGTCTTTTCCTGGGCGATGCGGAGGAGCGTCTTGCGGACTTCCACGATTTGATTCGGGTCGAGGCCGGCCGTCGGCTCGTCCATGATCAGTACGTCGGGTTCGTGCAAGAGGGCCTGCGCCATGCCGACGCGTTGCCGAAAGCCCTTCGAGAGTTTACTGATTGGCCGGTGGATGACGCTCTCCAGTACGCAGAGGTGGATCACTTCTTCCATCCGCTCCTTCTTCTTGGCCGGCGAAAGGCCGCGGGCATCGGCGAAGAATTCGAGGATCGAGTGCGGCGTCATGTCCGGATAGAGCGGGCCATTTTCCGGCAGATAGCCCAAGCGGGCGGAGCCGGCGATCCGGTCGGTCGCCATGTCGTGCCCGGCAATGCGGCCCACTCCCTGCGACGGGGAGAGGTAGCCGGTGAGCAACTTCATCGTCGTGCTCTTCCCGGCACCATTGGGGCCGAGGAACGCGACCAGCTCCCCCTTGTTGATGGTGAAGCTGATGTCGCGACAGGCGGCAAAGACGCCGTAGAACTTGGAGAGGCCGACGGCTTCGATCATGGCCTGGCCATTGGTCGATGCGGTCTTTGCGGCCAGTTTTTCAGCAGTGGCAACAGTCATAGGCAGTCGTCAAATCAGCTGGGACTTTGCGAAGCGATGAAGCCGGCCGGGCCGGCGACAGGGCCGCACTTCACCGGGCGGCCGCATCTAACTGGGGACAGTATAACGACTTCCGGCATCGCCTCAACGGTAGAGCGGGCGATACGTTACGTTACGAAACGCCGGGGGAGTTGGTTCGGAGGGAGGAAGCCGACCTGAGTGCGTGCCACGCGGAGCTACTTGCCAGACGGACCCGCCTCCTCCACCCGCATTTTCAACGCCGCCATCACGATTGGGGCGACTTCCGCTCCGCAGCTATTGATCTCGCCGTATTGCCCCGACTGCTTGCCGTACGCATAGGGCGCAACCTTGTCCCACTGCCGTTTGGGAATGATGTAGCCGACTTCGTCATTGGCCAGCCCGAGCAACAGCCACTTCTTTCCGGGCATGAGACTCTCGACGGACGGCTCCAGGGGTGCATCGGGAAAGTCCGCCCCGGGATCGGCCGGCTCTTGGTACTTACCATAGACCAGCTCCGGGTAAATCTCGCCCGGAATGCAGGCCACGTGCAGCTCGCCTAACCGCAGGTAGCCCACTTCGCTTTCAACCGCGGAGGGGAGCGACTTGGTTTCGAGCGTCATCGGATCGCCGAACTTCTGGAAGTTGCCGGTCCAGACGGTCGCCGGTCGCTTGAGCACGCCGACCGCCCGCGCCACGCGATAGAGCGAGTTCTCGACAGGCACGGCAATTGGCTTGGCGGAGATCGTAAATGGTGCGAGTACGAGCGGCTTGGTTGCGTCGGCGGCCTTGGCAGCGAGGTCGGCGATTTGTTCGCCATGGACGCGGGCGTATTCAAAATCCCCTTCGTGCAGTTCGTTCCCCGCGGCATCCCGCACTACGCCGCCGCCGGGCGGAGCAAGCAAGCCCCCCACCGCGCCGGTCAGGTAGAGCACGTCGCAGGCGTATTTCTTCCGCAAAGCGGCCACCGTCGCATACGGAAAATCGGCGGTTAACAGCGTGTTCTTGCTTCCCAAAGACTCGGGATGCGAATTCCACTGCACGATCAGTATCGCCGGCGTTTTCGTCCCGGCCCGATCCAGCCGCACCAGCCGCAGCACGCCGTCTTTCACGATCGGCAGCCGGCTGTCGTTTACCAACCGCTCGTCCGTAGCCGTTCCGTATGACGCATCGACCGGCTGAAGCATGCTGGCCGCTTGCTTGACGGCGGCCGTGACTTTCTCCACGACCAGTTCGACATACGCATCATCGACGCCCCGATGAAACGGCCCACGCCCCCAAATGCCAATGACATCCGGCCCTTCGTGGTTGTGCGTGCTCGACACCATCACATAGCGAAATTCCGGCAAGCGGCTCCGAATCTCCTTGACCTGCGGATACTGCAATCCGATCAGATCAACGCTCACCAGCGCGATCCGCTCGTTGCCGCTGGCCAGCACAGCCGCTCGGGCCATGATCGGATCGTGAACACCGGTCGCTTTGCGCCCCATGCCATACCCGGCCAGATAGACTGGCCGGTCCTTGGCGATCGTCGGCGTAATATCGACCTCGGCGAATCCCGCCAGCAGAGGCTCCGTGGCAACGGCGGGCGAAATGACCAGCGCGCAGACAATGGCGCACACAATCTGCGAGAAACAGCGGCACATAAAGAAGTCGCGATGCGAGGACGAACACGGCAGGGACATTGTAGATGAGCAAGAGGAGGGAAGTCAGAGGTCAGAGGTCGGCTAATCTGACTTCCGATCTCCGACCTCCGACATCCGATTCAGCCATGCTAAACTAAACCATTCATGTCCACGATTCTCGACAAGATCGTCGCCACGAAGCGGGAGGAGATCGCCCGCGCCAAGGCCGCCGTGCCGATCGAGAAGCTGCGCGATCAGCTTGCCAACGCGCCTACCGTCCGCGACTTTTTCGGGGCGCTCAAACCAGCCCGAAGCGTAAGCGAGGGGTTATCCGCCATCCGTCTAATCGCCGAAGTCAAAAAGGCCAGTCCCAGCAAGGGAATCATCCGGGCCGATTTTGACCCCGTCGCCATCGCCCGCACCTACGAAGCCGCCGGCGCCTCGTGCCTCAGCGTTCTGACCGATGAGCAATACTTCCAGGGCTCGCTCGACTACCTGCGACAAATTCGTGCGGCAGTCGGCATCCCGATTTTGCGCAAGGATTTCATTCTCGACACGTATCAACTCGTCGAAGCCCGTGCCGCTGGCGCTGATGCCGTCCTGCTGATCGCGGAATGCCTCGACGACTGCAACCTCCGCAAGTTTCACAATGAAGCCATCGACCTGGGCCTGACACCGCTCGTCGAGTTTTACGAACCGGCGAACCTGGCGCGGGTGCTGGAAGCGGGAGCAACGCTGATTGGCGTGAACAACCGCGACCTGAGGACGTTTACCGTCGATCTGGATCACACGATCCGCCTCCGCAGCCAGGTTCCCAGCGACTGCCTGCTGGTGGCCGAAAGCGGCATCCATACGCGGGCAGACGTGCTACGCTTACAGGAGGCGGGCGTGGGCGCCATGCTCGTCGGCGAAAGCCTGATGCGCGAGCCAGACATTGCCGCTGCCGTCCGCCGTTTGCTTTCGGACCTCTGACTTCCGACTTCTGACCTCCGATCCCGGACCCTCCCATGCCCGGCATGATGGAAAACCTTTCGACCGTCAACAGCTTCCTACGCACGCTGATCGCGATGGTCGTGATCGGCGTGCTCAGCGTGGTCAGCTGGTTCGGCTACACGAAATTCAACGCGGCCGACATCGCCGCCCGCGAGAAAACCAAGGAACTGGCCGAAGCGAACGACAAACTGGTTCGCGTACAAAAAGACCTTGACGCTGCCGCGGCCGACATCGCCCAAAAGACCGTCCGTATCGAAGAGCAGGCGACGGAGATTCGGGCGCTCGGCGAAAAGGTCGATCGGCTGCAAACGTCACTCACGCTGCTGAAGATCGATCATCGCGTCGCCCGCCTCTCGGTTATCGATCAGGGGAAAGACGAAGCGACCGGCAAGATGTTCTCGAAGGTCGAGTTCGTCGAACTCAACGACGAGGGACATCCGATCGACACGCCCCGCGAGTTCCGCATCCCAGGCGACACGGTCTATGTCGATGCCTGGGTGGTGAAGTTCCTCGACAAATACGTCGAAGCGGCCGATCTGGAACGGGGGACATCGCTCATCATGTTCAAACGGCTCTTCGGCAACGACCAAAAGCCCGACGACGGCTACCCGCTCGATGAGGTTGGTGCGGCCCCGAAGGCATACCTCCGCGGCGGCCAGATGAGCGAGTTCGAGAAAGCGATCTTCGACGACTTCTGGAGCATCGCCAACGACAAGGCGAAGGCCGTCGAAAAGGGGATCGACGCGGCTTACGGTGATGCCGGCTACATCAAGGTCGAAAAGGGGAAGAACTACATCGTCCGCCTGCGAGCCAGTGGCGGGCCATCGATCGTGCCGGAGTAAGATTCGCCTATTCGCTGTCCGCTACAGGCTCCTTCAGCGTTTCAGCAAGCGCCTCCTCGGCATAACCGAGCAATTCCGCATCCGAGTCGCCCAAGAATTCCCGGACCAGTGCGACTGCGTCACCTGCCGTCTTATGCAAGGCCAGCGCCACGGAGCGAATCAAGCGATCATCCCACTTGATGAGCGCGGTTCTGTATTTCGGCAGCAGCTGGCGAGCCACCGATTCATCGCCGGCGGCGCATTGGCCCAGTGCGTGGGCTGAGGCTGCACTCACCCCCGGATCGTCGTCGTCGAGCGTGCGGACCAACTCCCGGACCGTCGCTGTGTCGCGCGCGCCGATCGCCGCCAACGAATATGCCGCTTGGATGCGGATAAGTGCATTCCGATTCGCGAGCATTCCGCGCAGTTCGTTTTCCGCCAGAATGGCGGGAGGGCCGATTTCGCCAAGTGCTCGTCCAGCGGTAATCGCAACGTCCGGGTCAGCGTCGTGCAGCAAGTCAGACACCGCATGGACGACTGGTGCGGCCGCGGGACCATGTTCGAGCAAGTCACACAGCGCCAGGTATCGCTGGCTTGCCGACTTGTCGCGCAGCTTCGATTGGCACTCTTCGATGGATGCCAGCGGCAAATCCCCGGGCGGCGGATGCGACTGAAACGTGCAATCCGAAGAATCACGCAGGTATCGCAGCGCGGCGTAGAGCGGTTCGGAGATGTCCGGCCGCAGGCGGCTCGTCCATGTCGGCTCCCATTCCAGGCGGACGTAGGCAAACACGGCCAAGCCATAGGCGTGCATCCGCATCGGGAGATATCCCTGTTTGCGGACCGACCATTCGCTATAGCGCCCTTCGCGGATCGTTTTTTCGCGGACGACCGAGTTGGCCGCAAAAATCCCCAGGCCGAAATAAATCGGAAGCAAGTCGGTCAGCCGTTCCAGATCCTCGTTGTTGTCCTGCAACAAGCCGCCGCCGAGCAACAAGTGGTGAGCCAGTTCGTGAGCGAGCGTCCCCAGCAGCGATTCAGGGTCTTCAAGCTGCGATGGGTTGAGAAAGATCTGCGGACGCTCCCCTTGCTGGTACTCTCCCAGCGGCGAGTTGTGATCCCAATCGTGGCGGACAACGAGTGGGACGCTTCCTGCATGAATATCGAGGTATCCAAGCAGCTGGTGGAACATCCGCTGCGCATCTTCCTCGGTGCCGTGATACGCTTCGGGAAAGAACTCGTCCGTGGGCTCGATCACCTGAGCCTTGACCATTCGCTCGACGCCGAACTGTTGCGCCAGCCAGGTCATCCGCGATTCGACCCAGACTTTCTCCTCGGTGCCGATCGGGCAACGGGGCGGGAATAGCCAGCTCCACATAAGCGGCGTTCTCCAAACAGGCGATTCCCCCTTATTCTTTCTCCGCCTTGAAACACGACACCAGGTGCCTTGCTCCTTCGAGCTTTGGTGGTGACTGCCGGCATTGGGCTTCGACGATGGGGCAGCGGTCGGCAAACGGGCAGCCGGGATAAGTCTTGTCGGGCGAAGGGACTTCGCCGCGGAGGATGATCCGCTTCCGCTCGCGCTCGTGGACGGGATCGGGAATAGGGGCTGCGGAGAGCAGGGCCTGCGTATAGGGATGTAGCGGGCGACGGTGCAACTCGTCCGATTCGGCCAGTTCGACGATCCGCCCCAGGTACATGACACCGATCCGGTGCGAAATGTGCCGCACGACGGAGAGATCGTGCGAGATGAAGAGGTAAGCAACTCCCAGCCGCTCCTGCAGTTCGACGAGCAGGTTGATCACCTGAGCCTGAATCGACACGTCGAGAGCCGACACCGGCTCGTCGCAGACAATCAGCCGGGGCTCGACCGCAAGGGCTCGGGCAATGCCGATCCGCTGGCGCTGGCCGCCGGAAAATTCGTGAGGATAGCGGTTGAGAAACGTCGGGTTCAGGCCGACCAGGTCCATCAATTCCATCGTGCGGAGCTTGCGATCGCGCGGGCGGCCGAGGCCAAAGATTGCCAGCGGCTCTCCGATGATGCTCCCCACGGTCATCCGCGGATTGAGCGAGGCATAGGGGTCTTGAAAGATCATCTGCACGACGCGGCGGTGCGGCAGCATGGCCCGCGGCGAGAGGCCGTCGATCCGCTCGCCGCCGAGCCACACCTGCCCCGTCATCACCCGCGGGTCGATCAGCCGCACAATCGCCCGGGCCGTCGTGCTCTTGCCGCAGCCCGATTCGCCGACGAGGCCGAGCGTTTCGCCAGGGCGAATGTCGAAGCTCACGCCATCGACGGCACGAATGAAGCCGGCTGGGCCAAACAACCCGCGGCGTGACGGAAAGTGAACGCGCAGGTCGCGAACGCTAAGCAGTGGCTCGCCACTTGCTGGCGAGCGCGAGACGTGATTTCCTTGTGACAAACTTGCGGTGGCGTTCATTGTTTCGCCTCCGCCGGCACGACCTCATCCACAGCGACCCAGCAGGCCTTCCGCCCCCCATGCACAGTCGCGTCGAGCGGCGGGCTATGCACGCGGCACTTGTCGATCACATACGGGCAGCGGGGATGAAACTCGCAGCCGGCAGGCGGATGGAGCATGTTTGGCGGCTGGCCGGGGATCGCCCGCAAGGGGCCGCGGGTCTCTTCGTCCCACCGCGGAATCGACTGCATCAAGCCGAGCGTGTAGGGATGTTGCGGCTGGGTGAAGAGGGGCCCGACAGCGGCTTCTTCGACGATCTTGCCCGCGTACATCACCAGCACACGATCGCAGACGCTGGCCACAACGCCCAGCGCATGCGTGATCAGGATCACCGCCGTCCCCTGCGACGTTTGCAGTTCCTTGATCAGCTCAAGCATCTGAGCCTGAATCGTCACGTCCAGGGCGGTCGTCGGTTCGTCGGCGATCAGCAGATCGGGCTGGCACGAAAGGGCCATCGCGATCATTACCCGCTGCCGCATGCCGCCGGAAAACTGGTGCGGGTAATCGTCGATCCGTTTATCCGGCGCGGGGATGCCCACCTTGGTGAGCATGTCGATCGCATGCTTGCGGGCCTGCTCGGCCGTGTGCTTCAGGTGCAGCCGCGTCACCTCCATGATCTGCTCACCGACCGTCAGGAACGGATTGAGAGCGGTCATCGGATCTTGAAAGATCATCGCGATCCGCCGACCGCGGATGTGCGAAAGCTCTCCCACGCTCATCCGCAGCAGGTTCTGCCCGCGATAGACCGCGCGCCCATCGGCGATAATCCCCGGCGGCCGCGGCACCAGGCCGAGGAGGGCGAGGTTGGTGACACTCTTACCGCTCCCCGATTCGCCGACGATGCCAAGCGTTTGCCCCGGCAACACGTCAAACGAGACGCCGTTGACCGCGCGCACGAGGCCGTCGTCCGTCTTGAAGTGGACGTGGAGGTTTTCGACGGAGAGCAGCGCGTCAGCCATCTATTTGTTCTTCATCTTCGGATCGAGCGCGTCGCGGAGGCCGTCCCCCAGGAAATTGAGTGCGAACAGCGTCATCGCCAGCGCAAGTCCCGGAAACAGCACGAGCCACCAGTACGTCTGGATTGGCGTAATTACCCGAATGCCGTCGTTGGCGAGTAAGCCCCACGAGACATCCGGTGGCTGCACGCCCAGGCCCAGGAACGACAGGAAGGCCTCGAAGAGCATCACGCTCGGAATCGTGAGTGTCAGATAAACGATGACGATGCCCAGCACATTCGGAATCAAGTGCCGGAAGATGATCCGCCCCGTTCCCGCGCCGATGGTGCGGGCCGCATCGACGAATTGCTCGTGTTTGAGCGAAATCACCTGTCCGCGGACGACGCGCGACATCGTAAGCCAGTAGATCGCGCCGATGATGATGTAGAAGACGATGATCTGATTGATGCCAACCGCCGTCAGTTTTTCTTTGATACTTGGCTCGCTCAAGATCGTAATGACGAAGATCACTACGAAAATGAACGGAACCGAATAGAGGATATCTACAATTCGCATCATCAATGCATCGACGGCTCCCCCCGCATAGCCGGCTGTCGCGCCCCAAGAAACACCAATCGCGAGCGACACCAACGTGGCGACGAGCCCGACAATCAACGACACACGCGATCCCCAGAATATGCGGGAAAGCACATCGCGGCCAATCTCGTCGGTTCCGCAGATCGACGGAATGCACCAAGTGCCAAAAATCGCCAGACGCACTCGAATTAGCAGTTGGGTAAGCCTGCCTGGAGCATTCCACAGCCGATGAAAGGGATGCGACTGCTGACGCTGCTCGTAGTCGAGTGCCAACTTTTCTCGTTCCTCGCTACTCGCATTCGCAAGCTGCTTTCGGAAATTCACCAGTTCGGCATCAAACTCGGCCACCTCCGCCTTTGTCACGTCCAGATAGACGGGATCAAGGTTCGGTGGGCGAAATTGCCGGGCTTCGGTTAGCACGATGAATTGGGGCGATTGCAACGGCCAAAGCGGCGTTAAAAATGAAACGAGTGCCAGACCGACCAAGAAGAAAAGCGAAGCCATCGCGGCCCGATTCTTTCGCAAACGCCGCCACGCATCGAGCCACAGCGAAACGCCGTGAATCTTGGCTGCTTGTGCGAGCAACGCCTCGTAGTCGCGGTCCCGACGACTGGCCGAAGCGGTGTTGGCGCTGACATCGTTCATTCGACCTTTACTCGCGGATCGATGAGGGAGTAGGACGAATCGACGAGGGCATTCATCACCAGCAGAATAACCGTATAGACCATGACCATGCCCAGAGCGAGCGGATAGTCGCGCTGAATTGCCGCTTCGATAAAGTGGCTGGCCATTCCCGGCAGATTGAAGATTCGCTCCAGCACGGGCGAACCCGTGAGAATTCCGGCAGTGGCTGGTCCCAAGTACGATACGACCGGCAACATGGCGCCCCACAGGGCGTGACGAACAATGACGGTCCTAGGCAGGAGTCCTTTGGCATAGGCGGTGCGAATGTAGTCGAGATTGAGCACTTCGAGCATGCCAGCCCGAGTCAGTCGAGCAATGTAGGCGGCAAAGGGGGCACCGAGGCACAAGGCCGGGAGAATGAGTTGGTCCACGCGTCCCCAGCCTGCCGCAGGCAACGCCTTGAAATAGAACACGAAGATGATGATTGCCACGCTGGCCAACACGAAGTTTGGCACCGCGATTCCGATGGTTGCCAATCCCATGAACGCGGTGTCGTAGAGCGAGTTTCTATTAACGGCTGAAATGACGCCTGCGGTCGTGCCAAACAGGATCGCGAACGCCAGTGCCAGCACCCCGAGCGACACGGAGACTGGAAATCCCTGCTCGATCACTTGGTTTACCGTAAAGTCCTTAAGCTTCATGCTGAGGCCAAAGTCGCCGCGCAGTGCATAACCGAGGTCGTTCAGGTACTGCCGATGGAAAGGAAGGTCCATCCGGTAGCGGCGTTCCTGATTGCGCTTGATTTCGTCCGGAACCTTCTTCTCGCTGTCGAATGGCCCGCCAGGCACGACGCGCATTAGCGTCCAGGAAATCGTGAAGACCACCCACAGCGTCAGAGCCATCCAGGCAAGGCGTTTGAGGAGGATGAACAGGAAGGCGAGCATGGGGCAATGATTGACGATCGCGAACAACAGGCGAGGCACTGCCCACCCTCCCGAATTCCCTCGCTCACGCTTCGGGTTGGTATGACATGCGACCTGCTATTCCGCGCCGGCCGATTTGCCGCCTACGGAGATCAGATGCGAGATCGTGCGGATATAGAGCCGCCCGCCTGCGATGGCCGGCGTGCTGCGGCATTCTTCGCCAAGTGGCGTGCGGCCCAGTTCCTTGAACTCGGGACCGGCTTCGAGGCAAACGACCAGGCCCGCTTCATCGACGCAGAACATCTTGTCGCCTGCCCGCACAGGAGAGCCGCTGTAGGCCCCGCCGACGCGCTTCTGCCAGACTTGCTTGCCGGTGGCCGCGCTGACGCAGGTGACCACGCCTGATTTGTCGGACCAGAGAAACAAGAGATCGCCGTGCGCGATCGGCGTGGGGACATACGGGGCTTGCTCCTTGATCCGATACGCTTCTTCGGGATTCGGACCCGGCTTCACCGCGACGACGTAGTTTCCCCCGCCGCCCGAACCCGTCGTGCCGAAGATCAGCCCTGAAACCAGCTGCGGCGAGCTGACCGTACGCATGCTGAAGACGGGAATCGACCAGTTTTCCTTACCAGTTTTGGGATCGAGGCCGAACATCCCTTCCGCGGTCGTGAGGCAAACGAGTTCGTCCTCGCCCGCTTCGTTCTTGCGAAGCGACGGGACTGAGTAGCTGGTCGTATCAATCTTTCGCTCGGTCCGCCAGCGAATTTTGCCCGTCGATTGTTCGACAGCGATGATAAAGCTCTCTTTCGGATCGGGCACTCCGGGCTGCTTTGCCGGTTCCTGCGAGCAACTGACGATCACGAGGTCGTCGTAGAGCATCGGCGACGTGCCAAAGCCGTGCTGGCTGACCCACGGTCCCAGGTCGATGTTCCACTGCTCGTTGCCGGCGTGGTCAAACGCGAGGAGCCGCGTATGTTCGGGATCGGACCACGCGACAAAGACTCGCTCGTCGTCACACGCCGGCGTGCAAGAGGCGAAGCTGCTGCGAACGTGCAAATGATGCGACACGCCGGGGTATTCGCGCCGCCAGATTTCATGGCCGTCCTTCGTGTCGAGACAAAGGACGTAGCGAGCGGCAGTCTTCGGATCGGCGCTAAGCAGAAAGATCTTCTCGCCCCAGAGCACGGGCGAACTGTGCCCGACACCCGGCAACTCAACTTTCCAGTTTTGCTCTTGCTCGGTCCATTTGGCTGGGATCGTCGTGGCCTCGCTCTCGCCGTTGCCGTTGGGGCCGCGGAAGCGAGTCCACTCTTGAGCAAGCGATGCCGTCGCACCGCCAAACGCAAGTGCCGTAACGGCCAGAGCGAGGAGGAGTTTTCGCATGAGTTTAGACCCTCGGCGGGAAGGTGGGCAGGCTGGCGAGAGGTGAACGCTGATACTAACCCACGGGGCGATGATGGGCAATCAACGATTGCAAGTAGGCCCATACTCCGTATGGGCCACACCCTGCGATACGAGTTGCCTTGGCCGACCGCGTTTTGTTGCTAGTCCCACACGGAGTGTGGGACTACTTAGGTCGGGACGCCTACCCTGTGATTCCAGGCAGGCGGGACGCCTACCCTACGGCACTGGCCGCTGCTACTCTGCAATGATCCGTCATCTTCCTCGCGGTGTGCTTCCATGAAACTCGCCAAGTATCAGCTCCAATCAGGTCAGGCCGGCGTCGCCCGCATTGAAGGGGATCAGCTTTTGCCGCTCGATCTCTCCGGCGGGCAATATCGCTCGCTCGCCGAAATCCTGGAGGCTGACAATCCCTACGAAGCGGCTGAGTTTCTGGCGCGGGGGGATACTCGCATTCCGCTGGCGAGCGTGAACCTGCTGCCGCCGATCGACCAGCAGGAAGTGTGGGCGGCTGGCGTGACCTACAAGCGAAGCAAGACGGCTCGCATGGAAGAGTCGCCAACTGCAGCCTCGTGTTACGACCGGGTCTATGTCTCGCCTCGGCCAGAGTTGTTCTTCAAGGCGTCGCCGCACCGCGTGGCCGGCCATGGACAACCTCTTCGCATCCGGAGCGACGCAAAGTGGAATGTCCCTGAGCCGGAATTGACGCTCGTCCTGACCAGCAAGCTGCAGCTTGTCGGCTTCACCGTCGGCAACGACATGAGTTCGCGCGACATCGAAGGGGAAAACCCGCTCTATCTGCCGCAGGCCAAGTGCTACAACCAGTGCTGCGGCCTGGGACCGTGGATCACGCTCCCCATCGGGATGCCGCCGCGAAACGAGATCGGCATTCGCCTCGTGATCCATCGGGGTGGGAAGATGGTGTATGACGGCCGGACGAGCGTCGATCACATGGCCCGCACGTTCGAGGATCTCATCGGCTGGCTCGGCCGCGACAACAGCTTCCCCACCGGTGCCTTCCTGCTGACCGGCACCGGCGTCGTCCCCGACAGCGATTTCACGCTCGCCCCTGCCGACATCGTCGAGATCAAGATCGACGGCGTGGGGACGCTATTGAATCCAATCGTGCAGGGGTAACTACTCCGCGCTCGCTACTTTTTCCGCCTCTGCTCCACCAGCTGACGGTCCCGCTTGCTGGAGCGCGTCGATCAGCTGTTTCTCGGTAATCACGTCGCGGAGGATGATCACTTCTTGCGGTCGTCCCGCCGGATAAATGGCAAGCAGCGGAATTGATCGACTTTGCAGTTCCAGAAGCTTTTCTTTGATCTCTGGGCTGTATTCCGTCCAGTCGGCGAGCATTGGCACAACACCGTTCTTTTCGATCAGTTCCTTAACCCTGGGCGTTTCGATCGCAAAGACAGTATTGAGTTGGCAAGTAGGGCACCAATTGGCCGTGAAGTCGATCATCACGGTCTTGCCTTCGCGGATCGAAGCGTCAAGCTGCGGCGTCGAAAACGTCTGCCAGGCAATTAGTTCGTTCTTTTGCGCCTCTGTCCGCGGACTGAACATGCCGAATGAGACCCAGCCAATCAGCACGGCGGTGAGACCGCCGCCGAGCCACGCCCACGCTTGTTTGGAAAAGCTCTCGTACACGGGAACGCGGCCGATCCACCAGCACGCCATCCATACTCCTATGACGGTCGCTAGCACCGGGATGTAATAGCTTGGCACGGATGCAAAGAAATACACGACGGTGAACAGCAATACGAACCCCATGACCTGTTTGAAGGTTTCCATCCACGGACCGGGCTTGGGGAGCCAGCGGACGAGACTCGGAAAAGCGCCAATCACGAGGTAGGGTAACCCCATTCCCAATCCGATGCTGCCGAACAGGACATAAGCCAATACAGGCGAACTGCCGGCGTAGAGCCACAGCGGTCCAAGTAGGGGACCGCTGCAAGGCGTCGCGAGCAGCGTGGCGAGAATCCCCTTCAGAAATGCTCCTGTCAGTCCTTCTTCGCTCTTGTTCTTGCCCCCTGCAGACGTGGAGAAGCCGGGAATGGGAATCTCCCACACGCCCAAGAAGCTGAGCGCCATGGCGAACGTGACGACAATCATCGCGACCTTGAACCAAGTGTGCGTGAACTGTTCACCCCACAGGAAATTCACGACCGAGGCCAGCGTAGCCAGCGTCAGAAACACTGCCATCAGGCCCAAGAAGAATGACAGGTTCAAGGCGAAAATCCGGCCGCGATTTTGTCCGCCCTGCTGGGCGAACGAAAGCATTTTGAGGCCTACGGTCGGCAGCACGCACGGCATGAAATTCAGGATGAAGCCGCCGACGAGTCCCAGGGCGATATTGAATGCCAAAACGCCGAATGTCAGAGGACGAGTTGAGTTGACATCAGTGGTCGACGCGGATGGAGCGGCAACCGCGGCGGTTTGCTTGGCGAGTCTGGCAACATCGCTATAGCTGCGAACCTGATTGGCTGTCGCAGAATTGTCACTGCCGCGAACATCCTTGGGCTTGAAGAACTCAAGTGGAATCTGTCCCGCTTGATCTTGTCCAACCGGGAGGCTCGCGCGGAATGCAACCATCTGTGGCGGCAGGCAGCGACCCTGATTCATGCAAGTCTGAAATCCGACGTACCCACTGATGATGTGTTCGGCTATGGGCGCGTTTGTGGGAATCGAAATCGGAAGTGTCCAAGTCACGGACTCCTCGTGAGAGCGAGCGGCAGGTTGGTTTCCAATTGCCGGCTCGACCTTGGGTTCCGCTGAGGCAGCAACTGACGAACTTGTCCAGCCCTCTGGTAGTGAACCCAGGACGATCAACGTCGGCTTGGCAACTTCATTCGGATCAACCGGCGCGTAGGCATAGATGTGCCAGCCGGGAGTTGGCTCTGCCGTGATGACCAGCTTTGCTTGTCCGCCAGGAGCAACGGACGCGGGTTCGATGTGTCCCTTGAGAACGACCTCGGCTTCAAACTTCGGGTCAGGGCGATACTCGCCAGGGTTCGTTGGTGCTGCGTCGTAGCCGGCGAATTTGGCGGTTATCGTCTTTTGTAGCGGAATGCAGTTCCCTTCATTACAGACTTGTCCACTGACTTGAATCGCGATTTGCAAATCTTCAAGCTTTACCCCTTCAGTCAGTTCGATCGGCGCGGTCCAAGTAACTTGGCCTTCGTGCTCTTCGGAATTGACCTTGAATGGATTCTTGTCGCCGCCGGGCGGAACCACGTGCGGGGGGTGATCGGGCTGAAACGGGCCGAGCACCCTAAAATCGACGGCTTCCGTGACCTTGATTTTTGTCGGCATTGGGCCTGGCGAGCCCGACTGCGTGACCGAATAGACGTGCCAACCCTCTTCCATCTCGGCGGTGACCGCGAGCGTGCCGCGGCGCGAACCTTCCTGGATGCGGAACGACGCGCGGTACGAAGCCGGATCGAGGCTGCCGCTGCCGCCCCCCAGGCCGGGAATGCCCAGGTCACGGAGGTTGAGACGCGGTGGAGGCGCGGACTCCTCCGGTTTGGATTCCGCCGGCTCGGTCGATTCCTGAGCCAAACCGGAAAGGCCAAACAAGCAGACAGCAGCCAGGGCAACGCCCCAGCTTTTCAACCAGACAGAACCGAGCATGGCAGGTTCATCGCTTTCGCGGGCGCAACTCGTTGTGGGGTAAGCAGTTTGATTTTACGGTCGATCGTGTCGGCGGGTCAACTTCGGCATGGTAGCCCGAAGCGTTAGCGAGGATGTTTCAGATCCCTCGCTAACGCGTCGGGCTTCCAAAGAACCTCGCTGGCGCGTCGGGTTAGTGTACGCACTGGCCGCCATCCTGGTTGCGATGTCGAGCCGGGTTCTGGCGTTACATTCGGCGCGACCGCAATACCAGCCTGAACTCTGGCGAGTTCAGCTACGGACGGCACACGGAGCGAGCCCGCTCCTTACGTTGACAATTCGCCTAAGCCGTTTAGCATAAACGAGTTGTTGCAATTCTCGGCCGCTCATCTCATAGGTTCCCGCATTGACCAGTCCCTCCCGAAGTGGAGTATTCGCAAAGGCGACGGATCGCCGTGTCGAGCGGTTCACCGAAAGCATCAGCTTCGATCACCGCCTCTATGCCCATGATATTCAGGGGTCGGTCGCGCATGCCCAGATGCTGGCGGCGGTCGGCCTCATCAGCGAGCAGGAATGCCTGCAAATCTGCCAGACGCTGGAGCAGATTCGGGCCGAGATCGCCGAGGGGCAATTCGAGCTGAAGATCGAGCTGGAAGACATTCACATGCACATCGAGCAGGCGCTGATCGAGCGCCTGGGAGATGTGGGACGCAAGCTGCACACGGGCCGCAGCCGCAACGACCAGATCGCCACCGACTTGCGGCTCTGGACGCGCGATGCCCTGGACCGGATCGACGCCCGCCTCTTGAACCTGCAGACAGCCTTCGTCGATCGGTGTGATGGCGATTTTGACGTGATTTTGCCGGGATATACGCACTTGCAGCGGGCCCAGCCGGTGCTCGCGCCGCATTACTGGCTGGCGTATTGCGAGAAGTTTCAGCGCGATCGGGATCGCCTGGCCGACTGCCGCCGCCGCACGAACGTCAGCAGCCTTGGTGCCGCCGCCCTCGCCGGCAGCAGCCTGCCCATCGACCGGTCCGACGTGCAGTGGCGACTGGGGTTTGAAGGCATCGCCGCCAACAGTCTGGACATTTCGAGCGACCGCGATTTTGCGATCGAATCGGCCTTCGTTCTGACGCTGATTGCGGAACATCTGAGCACTTGGGCCGAGGAGTGGATTCTGTGGTCCACCGCCGAGTTCAATTTCCTCAAGCTGCCGCAGGAATTCTGCACTGGCAGCTCGATCATGCCCCAAAAGATCAACCCGGACGTGCTGGAGCTGACCCGAGGGAAAACGGCCCGCGTCATCGGCAATTTGCAGGCATTATTGGTCCTCGTGAAGGGGTTGCCGCTCGCCTACAACCGGGATTTGCAGGAGGATAAGGAGCGAATTTTCGACTCTTTTGACACGGTCGAATTATGCTTGGAGTTGGCTGCGCCGCTGGTCGCCGGGGCGAAACTGAACAGCGAGGCGATCGCGGAGAAGCTCGACCGGGGCTACCTCGACGCAACGACCCTCATGGAATGGCTCATCCGCCGTGGCCTGCCGCAGCGGACGGCCCACCATGCGGTTGGCCAGCTCGTCGCCACAGCGATGCAGCGCGGCTGCCGCTTGGCGGACCTGTCGCTCGACGATTTCCGCTCGGCGGACGCGTCGCTCGACAAGAGTGTTTATGCCGTGCTTGGTGTGCAGCAGGCGGTGCAGGCGTTTGCGAGTTTCGGCTCGACGGCGCCGGCCGAGGTGCGGAAGCAGATTGAGGCTTGGAAACAGAAGGTGAAGTAAGTAGTAGGCACACTCCGTGTGCCGTAGTAGGTTCCGCCTGCCCGGCGGGACCCCTTGGTCCCAAGCTCCGCTTAGGACCACACGTGCGGAAGCTCCGCTTCCCGAACATGCCAGACGGGCTGGGACCGTAGCAACATGATCTCGACCACCATGAATCGCTCCCTCGCTTACGCTTCGGGCTACTATTGGCTCGCGCTGCTGGTCACCTCCGCGGCACTCGCCCAAGATCCCTTCGCGGTCCCACCCGCCGGCGGCGCAGCGGAACCAGCCGCTCCCGCTGCGGACGATCCCTTCGGCGCGGGCGCTGCCGCGCCCGGCGCGCCGGCCAAACCGGCCGCAGCGCCGGCATCCACCGAGAAACTCCCGCTCGTCATTCAGCAGCTTCGCGACAGTAACCCCACCACGCCCGAGGCGATCCTCAAAGCCGCCTATGCCGTGCTGCTCTATGGCGATGCTGCCGAAGCAAAGGCTTATATCACCAAGTTCTTCGCCGCGAAGTTTCCCGAGAACGAACTGGCCGAAGTTCCCAACCGCGTCGGCACCGGGCTCATCCTGCGGCTCACGCGCGACGAGAACCTGCAGCCCGAAGGGGCCCACCTGAACGAACTCATCTTTGCTGCCGCGGCCAAGCGAGCGCAGGATCCAGCCTACCTCGACGAGCAGATCAAGAAGCTCTCCGCGCCGGAACTGGCTCTGCGGCAGTCGGCCCTGTCGCGGCTCGATGCCTCCGGCCCGCACATCGTCACGCCGATTCTCCGCGTCCTGGCCGACAAGTCGCGCGAAGCCGAACATCGCTACCTCCGTGCGGCACTGGCTCGTCTGTCGGTTTCGACGGAAGGGCCGCTGCTTGGGGCGCTCGATGTGCCCAACGATCAGCTCAAGGCGCAGATCATCGCCGTCCTCGGCCGGATGGGAAGCGAGCGGGCGGTGATGCACCTCGTGCGGCTCGCGGTCGATCCGACGGTGCCGGCGGAGGTCCGCGAGGTCGCAGCGGCGTCGCTCGCCAAGATCGTCGGGAAGGTTCCGATGAACGATGAAGCTAAACAGTATTTGCATCAGGAAATCGAACGGTTGCTCGCGGGTCGTCTGCCATACAAGCTCGATGCCGACGATCAGGCAGAAATGTGGGATTGGGACGACACGAACCGCCAGATGACGAGCCGCAAGCTGCCGCAGGGGGACGCGGCACTGTTCCTCGCGACGCGCCTGACCGCAGATCTTGTGGCGCTGGAAGCAGTCTCGAAGAACACCACCACGAGTGACGCTCAAAAGCTGCAACTCCTGACGAGCCTCGAACTGACGAAGGTGCTCGGCGGCCTCGAAAACCCGCTGAACATGGCCGCCGTCACAGCACTGCTGAAGGACGTGCCCAGCTCGACGATCAATTCGGTCCTGGCCGACGCCCTCAAGCTCAACCGCGTGCCAGCGATCATCGCCGCCATCGAAGTCCTCGCCAGCCGCGGCGATGCCGGCGCGCTCTCCTCGGCTGGTCCCGCGGAAAGCCCGCTCGCCAAGGCGCTCACGCACACCGACCGCCGCGTCCGCCTCGCTGCGGCACTCGCCATCGTCGAGCTCAATCCGCGCGCGTCGTTTGCCGGTGCCAGCCGCGTGCTCGATCCGCTCGCGCAGACGATTCGCACCGCCGGCGTCGGCCGCGTCCTCATCGCTCATCCGCGCGGCGAAGAGGCGCAAACGCTCGTCGGCTTCATGAACACGCTCGGCTACGACGGCGAAGCGGCTTACACGGGCCGCCGCCTCGCGGAGCTCGCGATCACCGCCAGCGACATCGAGTTCATCCTCATCAGCGACGCGATCGACGGCCCGCCCGTGAAGGATCTCGTGCAGTGGCTCCGTAAGGACTATCGCACCGCCGGCATTCCGATCGGCGTGATGGCCAAGAGCGACGATCTGTACTCGCTGCGCTACATGTTCGCAGGCGACAGCCTCACGGCCGTGTTCGCACGAATCTTCTCGGCCGAGGTCGCCCAGGCGGACGTCGATATCCTCCGCAAACTGGCTGGCCGCAACTATGTCGCTCGTGAAGAACGGGTGCAGCAAGCCCAGGCCGCTCTGGCCGCGATCGCCAAACTCGCCAGTGCAAAAGACGGCATTGCCCACTGGAATCTCCTCCGCTACGAACCGGCGATCATTGCCGCGATGGACAACCCCGCCCTTACTGCCGCCGCTGCGGGAGTCCTGGCCACCTTAGCGACGCCCAAGAGCCAAACGGCCCTCGTCGATTTCGCCAGTCAGACTTCCCGGCCGATCGCCGACCGTCAATCAGCCGCCGCTGCATTTGCCGCAGCCGTGAAAAATCGGGGTCTGTTTTTGACGCAGGCCCAAATCGCCACGCAGTTTGAGCGTTACAATGCAAGCGAGCGGCTGGATGCGGAAACGCAGAAAGTGCTCGGTTCGATTCTGGATGCGATTGAATCGCCAACCGCATCGCCGGAGAAAACCGCGAGTGCACCATAAGTAATCGTACTGCTCAACATTTCGGCAACTGCATAGCCCGCGGGATTCGTCTCGCGGGCTTGGTTCGTTTTCCCACCCACTAAACTCACCTTCGACCATTCCACGCACCGGGCCCCAGGCGGGGAGGACCGGCAGCGACCGCGACGGATCGTTCATGTCCACTTTTCGACCAACCCCTGCTGAAGAAACCGGCCCTCCCATTCCCGGCCTCATCGGCAACAGCCAGGCGATGCAGGCGGTCTATCGCCTCACTCGCAAGGTCGCCAAGACCAACGCCTCGGTCCTCCTCCTCGGCGAGACCGGCAGCGGCAAGGAGATGATCGCCACGGCCCTTCACCGCCTCAGCCTCCGGTCGAGCGGTCCGTTCGTTCGCGTCAACTGCGGCGCTCTCAGCGAAAGCCTGCTCGAAAGCGAGCTCTTCGGCCACGTCCGCGGCGCTTTCACCGGCGCGGTCGCTAACCGCACCGGCCGCTTCGAAGCCGCCCACACCGGCACCATCTTCCT
>CAYLLN010000079.1:28913-30631 GCA_964384375.1 uncultured Pirellulaceae bacterium | reverse complement strand
AATCCAGGCTCGCCCCAGTTATGCCAGATTGCCTAAAATCGCGCAATCGCCCTGACTGGGACAGTCTCTTTCACCTCAGCCCGTTCGAGGGAAGCGACTTGAAACTTTAGGCTGCCAAACCCATCGAGTTGGCGTACATGACATCCGATAAGTTGATTTTGAAGTGCCGAACGGCCTGGAAACTCCTTGCTTAGAAGCCGTTCGAGGACTCGAAAGTCATAGTCCGTTGGGTTTCGCCAATTTTCGTCGGGATACGGATTGTCATTTGCGAAGACACCCATGACCAATCTCTCAGGCTCGACAAGTTGAGCTTCGCATCGCCGTGAGTCGTCAACGTAGTCCACGCCAAAGAACAATCGAAGCAGGGATCATTGCTTCCCCGCAAACGCCTCTCGCAAGAGCGCCAAACTCTTCGGAATCGCCGTTTGCGGATCGTCCTTCCCCTCGAACTCCAGCGACACGTACCCGCGGTAGTTGTGCTTGCGGAAAATCTCGGCAATCCGCGGATAGTCAAGTTCGAGCGTGTACCAGAGTCCGCCCCCGTAGTAGGTTTTGGCCTGCACAAGGATCGTCTGCGGCGCAAGCTGCGCGAGCTTGTCGTACGGGTCTTCCAGGAAGTTCCCCGTATCGGCGGTCACTTGCAGCCAGGGGGAATCGATCGCCTTCACGCACCGGAGCACCCCCTCGGGCGTGCGACCCAGGCCCCAGTGATTTTCCAGGCCCAGAAGCACGCCGCACTTTTCAGCCGCGGGGAGGCATTTTTCCAGGCTCGCGATCACCCAGCCGAAGCCATCCTCGTCGGTGTAGCCTTCCTTGGGCGGCTCGATGCCCCGATGGGCCATCAGGTCGTCGAAGTTCTTGCTCGTCCCCCACGTTCCCGTGTTGACCCGCATCGTCGGTATGCCCAGGTCGTAGGCCAGTTCGATGCAGTGGATCGTGTGGTCGATGTTCTTCTGCCGCACGGCTTCGTCGGGCGAAAGAAAACCCTGATGCGTCGAGAAGCCGCAGAGGTCCAGGCCATTCACGAAGGCCCGCCGCTTGAGCCGCTGCAAATAGCCCTTGTCCTCGCTGGTCATCTGCCGGTGGAGGATTTCAACGCCGTCGAACCCCCATTCGCCCGAGCGGTCGATGCACTTCTCGATATCGCGGCCGTCGTCGTGCTGGAATTGCCAGAAGCTATAGGTGCTGACACCGATGCGGTTGCCGGCGTGCTTCATACTCATTGCGCCGTAGCAAGGAGCGGAAAAAGGCGCGACTACAGCGGCGGTGAATGCACCAGCAGTGGTGAGAAACTCTCGGCGCGTGGTCATGGGCAGTTTTCCTCGGCGCGCCAGACGCGCCCACGTTTCAAGCCTGATACTTTGCCGTAAACACGACCGCTTCCATGTTCTCCGTTGCGGCCTCGAAGAACACTTTGAGATTTTGCAGGGCCAGCCAGACGGCGGTGAACTCTTTTTCGCTCGGGGGCGGCTGGGCGTCTCGCTTCAGGGCGAAGAACTTTTTGCGGAAGTCGTCTTCGTCCACTTCTGCCAGTGCATCGGCAATGAACCGGGTCATGTCGGGGCGGATCAGGACCGCCGCATAGTCGGTTCCCTGATGCAATTGCTTGCCGCCAAGCACCGCGTGGTTGAGCGGAAAGTCGCCGGCATTGGGGTCGAGTTCCCCTTCGGTAAGGCAGCGGTGAATCGGATCCCAGGCGGTTCCCGTATCGAGCAGGC
>CAYLLN010000079.1:0-28903 GCA_964384375.1 uncultured Pirellulaceae bacterium | reverse complement strand
GCGGCCGCTCTTCTTCATGTCGGGAGCGGCCTTCAGCTCCTCCAGGAACTTGAGGATCGCTGCGTCCTCCTTGAGTCCGAACAATCGTTTTGCTTGATCCCGTCCGAGTGCGATGTGATATCCGCGTCCCACCACCGAAGCACCTTGGTTCCTTGTTGAATGTCGAGATCGTCTTTGTAGCTGAACTCGCCAGAGTTCAGGCCGCAATCCCTGAAGTCTGGCGACTTCAGCTACCTGATTTCAAATCCATGTTCTTATCGCCACAGGGCGTCGTCGCCAAAGGGGTGTGCCGGCCCTGCCAGTCGCGGGCGAGGGAGCGACTTCATCACCGCACTGGCCAGCCGCAGGTCGTCCTTGGTCGTAATCTTCAGGTTCATGGGCGATCCGGGAACGACCGTGACCTTGTGTCCGAGCTGCTCGACGAGCTGCGCATCGTCGGTGACTTTCGCATTGCCGCGGCGGGCGTAAGCGTCGATGAGTAGCTGCCGGCGAAAGACCTGAGGCGTTTGCGCCTCCCACAGTCCGTGGCGCGAGACGGTTTCTTCGATCGCCTGGTCGCTGCTTCCAACGACCCTGCCGACGCGCTTCACGGTCCCGTTAATGGGCGTCGCTAGGATTGCCGCCCCGCTTTTGGATGCAGCGGCAAAGACCGCGTCGATCCACGCCTCCGCCAGGCACGGCCGAGCCGCGTCGTGGATGGCGACGTAGTCGATCTCCGGCTTCACTCGGGCTAGTGCTGCCGCCACGGAGTCGGAACGTTCCTGTCCCCCTTCGACGAGCTCGATGCCGAGCAGGGCCACATTGGCTCCCATCTTGTCTTGAAAGGCTTCGCGGTCTTCGGCGGCAATCACGAGCAGCGTCTGCTGGACATCGCTCCGCCCGGTGAATTTCTCCGCGGCATGCAGCCAGACTGGCTTGCCGTCGAGCGGCATGAAGGGCTTTTTGTAGTGCTCGTCCCGGAAGCGGCTGCTCTTGCCAGCGGCTGGAAGGATGACGGCAAACGTGGGCACGGGGCGGGATCCTGGGAGTCAATCTCCGGAGAGGTGCGCCTATTGTGTGCCGCTGGGTCGCGGCGAGTCAAGCGAATCTGCCGCACTTCGCCTGCTCGGTACGAACTGTGTCAAAAGCTGTCACGACTCGTACTTCATCAGGATCTCGTCGGGATGCAGACCGGCGATGCTGGTGAAGCCGCCGCCAGCGACCTTGGCCCCCAGGTCGGCTACCTGCCGGAAATAGCGATCGCTCGGCCGGCGTCCCGACAGCTCGCGGGCTAGGTCAGAGCAGACGATATCGGCCGCCTGCCGTACCGTTTCGTCGGTTTGCTTCGAGGCATACAGCGATGTCGCCAGGATGACGACCAGCTTCTGCACCCGACTGGACAACTCGCTCATGCGGCATTGGCGGTCGGCCAGCTTGAGCTGATGCTTTCGCATCGTCCCGCTGATCTCCAGCGGCATCGACTGCAAGCCGCGAATCGCCGTGATCGCGTGCTCGCGGAGGTTATCCGGCATCGGGCCGAGTTCAGTTCGCCACTTGCGAGCGAGCGTTTCACCGGCCCACCACATGCCGTAAGGAACGAGGGCCTTCCGCAGCTTCCAGGCGTGCATCGGATTCGCCGGACTGAACGTCTTCATGCCGGCCGCGGCGAGCGCCTTGCCGACCGGCTCGAAGTACTGCGTGCCGTGCTGCTTGACGAGCGATTTGAAGAGGGCCATGCCGAGCATTTCCCCTTCCCCTTCGTAGATGCACGGGGCGAGGAACTCGTGGACCTGATCGCCGAAGAGGTGGCCGTGCAGGAACGCCCGGCCGCCGTGCGTCTTCATGAACAGCTCGATCGCGGCTTCCTTTTGTGCCTCGCTGCCAAAAATCTTGGCGATGATGCACTCCATCTCGCCGCGATACCCCTGATCGAGCAGCGTCGAGCACCACGCCACAAGTGCGTCACACGCGACGATGAGCCCCGCGAGACGGCCGATGCGGCGACGGACCAGCTCGCGCTTCGCGATTGCTTCACCGTACGTGACGCGGAACTTGGCCCACGGCAGCATGCTCGCCAGCATCAGCCGCATGTTGCCCGCGGCTGTCGCGCACAGTGCGACGCGGCCGAGATTCAGCCCGTGATAGGCGATCGTCAGGCCGTTTCCCTTGTTCACGCGCAAGAGGTTCTCGGCCGGGACGGGGAAGTCGCGAAAGATGATGCCGCGGTTGTAAGTGTGCTTGAGGGCGTGCAGGCCGTACTTCACCAGCTTGAACTGCTCATTCTCGCGGTCGGGAAGATCGCAGATCAGCACCGCCGGCTTGTCGTCGATGAGGCAAACAAGGCCGATGGTCCGTCCGGGAACGACGTTGGTGATAAACAGTTTTTCGCCGGTGACGAGATAGCGATCGCCGTCGAGGACGGCCTTCGTGCGCAGAGCGGTCAGATCGGAGCCGGCACATGGCTCGGTGAGGGCAAAGGCCGAAAGCCTCTCGCCGCTGGCGAGCTTCGGCAGGAAACGCTGCTTTTGCTCCTCGGTGCCGAACGTCCGGACGGGATCGACCGCGCCGATGCAGCCGTGAACCGACGCGAGACCGGCCGTCGTTGGATCGACGAGGGCCATCTGCGTCAGAAACGCCATGAAGCTGCGGAGCGGCGCCCCGTAGCCGCCGTACTGCCGGTCGACGAGCAGCCCCCAGTAACCAACGCCTCCCAATTCCTTGAGGACCGGTTCAGCGACTTTGCCTTCCGAGTTGTGGAGCAACCCCGCGGCCCGGCTACGGCGGACGACGTCGAGCGAGGCGGACATCACTTGCTGTACGTCGGGAGGCGTATTTTCATACGACGCCTCGAACAGTTCGACCGGCAGTTGGCGATCCCAAATCGCCCGGTGAATCGGGCTGGCAGTCGTTTGGTATTGCTTCTGGAACAGATGCTCGACCTGATCATCCGCCCGATCGATCGCCCCCATGCGGCGAGCCTCGTCCTCGCTCTTGCCGCCGAGTTTGAGCGCGGTTTCGGCAAACGACGCTTCGGGGGCTTCCGTGGCTGGCGGGCGGTCGTGCGGCGCGGACGTGGTCGTCATCGAGCGATCCTTGAAGAGGTGTCCCGCTAGGTCTCCACAGGAATTCTAGCCCGCAGGCCGCAGGCGGCACACACCAGCGGAAAAACTGTCATAATCGGCGGCAATCCGAGCAACCCATGATTCACCAAGCCGACACGATCGTCGAAATCCTTTGCCGTCGCGTTGAAACGGATGGCGAACGGCCCGCCCTTGCCGTCAAGCGAGAGGGACAGTTTCGCTGGTTCACGTGGGGCGAAATCGCGTCCGATGTGGCTCGCTGGGCGGCGATGCTCGTTCACCTGGGCGTGCAGCGCGGCGACCGCGTCGCACACCTTTCCGAGAATCGCTACGAGTGGATCATCGCGGACTTTGCGATCCAAATGGCCGGCGCGATTCACGTGCCGATCCATGCGCCGCTGACGGGGCCGCAGATCGCCTGGCAAGTGCGGCACAGCGGGGCCAAGGTGCTGCTCCTTTCGGGGCCGCAACAGGCGGACAAGCTCACGGCCGTTGCAGCGGATCTGCCGGAAGGGACGAAGTTTGTCTCTTATGATGCTTGTTCGCAGACGATTGGTGGCCGGCCCATTGCGACGCTTACCGATGTACTCGCTGCCGCTCCGATGGAACCGGGAATTGAGCGGGCCTGCGAAACTCGCCAAGTGAGCCGGTCCGAAGACCTCGCCACGATCCTCTACACCTCCGGCACGACGGGTGAGCCAAAAGGAGTGATGCTGACGCAGCGGAACCTTGCCACGAACACGCTGGCCACGATCGAAGCCTTCGGCCGCAGCGAGGACGACCTGCGGCTCAACTTCCTGCCGCTGTCGCACATCTTTGCCCGCACGTGCGACCTGTACTGCTGGCTCGCCGGGGGCACGCGGATGGCCCTCGCCGAGTCGCGCGATACGGTCATTGCCGACTGCCAGGCGATTAAGCCGACGATCGTCAACGGCGTGCCGCACTTCTACGATCGGGTGCATCGGGCGCTTCGCGACAAGGGAGTGGCGGACACACCCGGCGCGCTGCGGGCGACGCTTGGCGGGGCGATTCGCGCTTGCTGCGGCGGCGGAGCGGCATTGCCGGTGCATCTGTTCGACTATTTCCACGGACATGGCGTGCCGCTCTTGCAGGGTTATGGCCTGACCGAATCCTCGCCGGTGATTTCCGTTTCGTCGGACAAGGCGTTCCGCCGCGGCGCGAGCGGCCAGCCCGTTGCAGGCGTGGAAGTGCGGATTGCTGACGACGGCGAGATCCTCACGCGCGGCCCCCATGTGATGGTCGGCTATTACGAGAACCCGGCAGCGACCGCCGAAGTGCTCAAGGAGGGCTGGCTTTATACGGGCGATCTTGGCCGGCTCGACGAGGACAACTTTCTCTATATCACCGGGCGCAAGAAAGAGATTCTGGTCACGCTCGGCGGCAAAAACGTCGCTCCGGTCTATCTCGAATCGCTGCTCACGCAGGATCCACTCTTCGTGCAGGCGCTCGTCGTTGGGGATGGCCGCCCGTGCCTGTCCGCGCTGATCGTCCCCAATCCTGATTTGCTCACGGCCGAGATTGCATCGCGTGGCATTTCAATCGCTTCGCGCGAGGAAGCGCTCACGCATCCGCAGGTGAAGCAGTTCGTCCACGAGCGAATCCGCGAGCGTCTGAAGGAGGTCGCCCCCTACGAGCAGGTGCAGCAGTTCGTTCTGCTGCCGCGAGCCTTCACGATCGAGCATGGCGAAATGACGGCCAAGTTGAGCCTCCGGCGAAAGGTGATCGAGCAGCATTTTGCCGCCGAGATTGAATCGCTCTATCGCCGCGGTTAGGCTGTCCCGCGTCCAACCGCAGGGGCCCCATGAACCACTCGCCGGCAAGCGACTCCGGTCGCGACGATTTTCGCCTGGCCGGCGGTCTGGAACGGCTGGACGTTTCCGTGGAGTTGGCGGCCGCTTCTGCCGATCATCGCCTCTGGTTCAACGAGTTTGCTTCATCGCACTTGCCCGCGCTGCTCAAGGAGCGAACGCACGTCAAGTTTCGCGATCTTGGCAGCCAGCGGCGCGATGTGGAAGCTGCCACCGCACGGACGCTCGTGCAGCGGATGGCCGACGACCTGGCTCTCGTCGCTTTGCCCGGCTTGGCGAACCGGCTCGGTCAAGCAGCGGCGGTGACCGGCGAGTCGGCCACCGCCATCGCGTGCTTCTCGGCGGCGGCGGCCGGACTGCCCGACGGCCCGGCCCGTTCGATCGTGATGCAGAATCTGTTGCTGGTGCAGCTCGATCGTCGCGAGAACGAAGCGGCACTGGCGACGCTCGCCGATTTGGCCCGATTCGCCCCGCTCGACATGCCGCTTCCGGTCGATCGCTTTCGCATCGAACGGCCGCTCGGCCTCTCCACATTTGGAGCGACCTACCTCTGCCGCAATTTGGCGAGCGGCCGGCGGGTAGTCGTCAAGTCGCCCCCCGACTCGCTCCCCGGCAAGATCAATCCGCTCCACGAAGCCGAAATCCTCGCCCGCGTGCTTCACCCCGGCGTGCCGGCGTGCCTGGAGCAGGGCTACGTCGATCCGCGCGGCCGCCGGCCGTACTACGTCATCGAGTGGTTCGATGGCCTCTCGCTGCACGACTACGTCGCCCGCTGTGGCACGTTCTCGTGGCCCAATTTCCGCTGCATCATCACGCCGCTGGCCGAAACGCTGAAGGCCCTGCACACCCGCCAGATCATTCACAGCGACTTGAAGCCGGGCAATGTTCTGGTCCGCTGCGATCATGGCGGCTGGCAGGTGAAGCTGATCGACTTTGGCATTGCGGTGCTCGCCGATGGCCCTTCCGCCGAAATCGCCCCGCACGAACCGCGGCCGTTCACGCTTGGCTTCGGCGCTCCCGAGCAACACGGGCCGACGCTCGTCCAGCGACTCACCACAGCTGCCGATTTGTACGCGCTGGGCCGCACAATTCTGTTCTGCCTGTGCGGGCAGCCCGATCCCGCCCCCGAACAGCGCGACCTTCTTCCTGCCGGGCTTGCTTCGCTGGTCGCTAGCTGCCTAGCCGCCGATCCTGCCTTGCGACCCAGTGCCGACGAACTGCTCCGGCAGCTCGCGGCATTGCCCGCGCCCGATGGTCCGCCCCGGTTCCCCAGCACGCATCTGACCGCCGGCACGAGCGACTCTGGCGAGCCAGGCACGGAAGGCCCCGCACCGCTCGACGATCGTTCCGATACGCGCTTCCCGCCCAAGCAACCGGGAACGGGCTTGGGATGAGGTAGTATCGCACCTTACCTAACACTGTGAGCAGAGTCGGTGCAAGCGGGTGCGGGCATCGGCGGAGGTGAAACGCCAGCGGACGACGCTGTGGTCGGCTTCCCAAGCTTTCGTTGCCGACTTCAGTTGTGCGGCGCTGCCGATCCGGATTCGAACCGCCATCGCTGGGCCTCCTTGCCTTGAGAAATGAGCTGGCAAGAACATACCAGCACCTTCTAGAATAAGTGAGGCGAACTAGTAGTAAGCACACTCCGTGTGCCGTCTGCGGCAGGCTGAAAGCCTACCCCACAGAAGACCTTACCGCCGAATCGTCACCTTCGACCCCGGCACCAGCATCGCATACACATCGCGAGCGTCTTGCGGGCTCAGGCTGATGCAACCGAGCGTCTGCGTGCTGGGCGCGGCTGAGGCCGGGCTCCCGTGGATGCAGGCGCTCGTCCCCAGGTCGATCCAGCATTGACCGTAAGGATTCGCCGGATCGTTCGCAGGAATCGTGCGACCATCGGGCCCGACGTAGGTGTGATCGGGCGACTTACTCTGCACCGCGAATTCGCCCGGCTGCGGCGGCTCGTTGCCGAGCGAGATCGGGAAGCGGCCGGCGTACAATTCGCCGACGAACAGCGTCAGCTCTCCCCGGTCGATCGCCACGTCGGCACGGAGCGGACCGGGAACCACCTTCAGCTCCGTCCCCGGCAGCATGATCCGCGGATCGGTGACGCCGTTGATATTGGCCAAGAGGTCTGCCGGAACCTGCAATTTTTCAGCCACGTCGAACAGCGTTTCGCGGCCGCGGACAATGTAAGGAGATTCCAGCAGATGCTCGCGCGAATAAATCACTTTGGCAGCCAGAGCATCGAGCCAGGCCAGCAATTGGGCCCGCTGCTCGGCCGGCAATTCCGTCACGTGATAGTGCGGCGTCAGCGTTGCCAGAGCGGTGCGAAACTTCCCGTCGGCGACGTGCTGTTCGGCCAGAGCCACATCGCGACGAAACGTGGCCAAAGCGATGGCGGGCGAGCCAGAACTCGTCGCTTCCGGTTGCATATCGGCAGGCGCTGGAGACGCCTCCGCTGCTGGCGTCTCGAAATTGCTCCGTCGATTGAAGCTCTCCGCAGCAGCCGTCTCGGCTGGACTGGCGTCGTCCGATTCCACAGCGTTACGGCCGGCGCCGTAGATGCTTGGCGGCGACGTGCTCGGCTTGTCGGGGATCGTCGGCGGGGCCGAACCGAGCTGGGCCGACCCGAGTTGGGCGGGCGAGCGCGATTCCGACTTGAGCGTGAGCGAACCGGGGGGGCCAGGCAACTCGTTCGCGAGCTCCGCGCCGGAGCCGCTCCCCCCAAAGTCGATCTGGGGCTCCGACATCTCGTCGATGTCGCGCTTGCTGATTCCCGGCGGCGGTTCGGTGGCCGGCTTGTTCAGCGCGGTATAGACGCCGTACAGCACACCTGCGAGCACCAGGATTACGGCCGTGGATTTGAGCGTATTCACGAAGTCCTCCCTGACAGACCCGATCCTGTCGCACTCGATCCATGAGATGCGACGGCGCTGAGCGACCGGCTTCCCGGACCGCCAGCCATCGTTTGCAATACAAGCGCGGAGGATGATAGAAGGCCGGGCCAACTGCCGCTAGGTCAATTGAGGCAATTGAGTGAGGCGATTGCTAGCAGTCTGCCATCAATCAGACGCGCGGCGGAGCAGTTCGGGGGCATACGCGATTGCCATGCCGGCGAAGAGACCGACGGTATGGGCGGAATTCGCGATGTCGGGCATGAACGACAATACGCCGGTCGGACCAGAAAACTGCCGAGCAACGCTGAGAACGAATCCAAGAAGCAACAGAAACGTAGTGACTTGGCTCAGGCGGAATTGCTCCTTGTTTCCAATTCGAACGCGGATAAGCATGTAGCCAAAGACGCCGTAGCCTACGCCCGACATCCCGCCGAACGCAAAGCCGCGACCACCGGCGATGCTGCTCTCGAAAGCCTGACCTAAGTTTGACAGGATCGCAAGCACAAGGACGAGCAGGAGCATTAGTCGCAATCCGAGGCGGTTCTCGATCTGGCCACCGATGTCCCACAGCACGAACATGTTGAAGACTAGGTGTATCATGCCGTAGTGGATGAAAATCGGCGTGACCAATCGCCAAACCTGGCCACCTTGGATGCTAGCCCAGACGTCGAAGCCGTCCGCTTGCATCGCTTGCGAGGGATCGACGAAGAGCAGTTTGGTGAGGATCGATTCGTTCGTGTTGTTGCGGGAAAGCGAGTTCGACACCAAGCTCATCACAATCGACAGACCAATGAGTGCCATCACCAGCGGGCAGCGGCGGGCGACGGCTGAGGCACCTGTTCCCCAGCGGCCCCGCATCTCGACGACATTGCTGCGGGCCTTCTGTCGCTCCCGATCTTCGTCGCGGCGGATGCGCTCGGCAGCGCTTTCGACGCCTTGATACCGCGGGTCTTGCGGATTTGCCCGAAAGTGTTCCAGGGCGGCTCGCGCTTCGGGCAGGTGGTCTTCGTCCCGGACCCACACCGACCAGCCGGCCTTGTCCTGCTCGGCATGCGCGTCGATCCGCTGCGTCACCAGCCAGGCCGCGAGGCGGTGCGCGTCGGATTCGGTCGGCAAGTTTCCCAGTTGGCGCATGCGAAGGATTCGAGGTTCAGGGTTCGGGGTTCAGGGTTCAGGTCGGAATTCGCGAACCTGGAATTACTGCGCCAGACTCCAGCAGCGTTTGCGCTTGTTCGACTTCCGCGTAATAGTCGCGGCGGGCAAGTTGACTCGCGGCTGGCTGATCGAGAATGGCGATCACCTCGCGGTGCAATTGCAGGGCGGAGGCGGTGACCTGGGCGGTGATTGGGCCTTCGATCGTGTCGCGGACGGCAACAGCCTTGTGAGTGCCAAAGGCCAGGAGCAGGCAGCGGCGCGATTCGAGGATCGTCCCCACTCCCATGGTGATGGCCAGTCGCGGCACGTGCTCCTCGCCGCCGAAAAAGCGGGCGTTGTCGCGAACGGTCTCGCGGGCCAGCGACTTGAGCCGTGTGCGGCTGCCGAGCGAAGAGCCGGGCTCGTTGAACGCGATGTGTCCATCGCTTCCCACGCCGAGCACTTGCAGGTCGATGCCGCCGGCGTCCTTGATCTTTTGCTCGTACTGGCGGCAATGGAGTTCAAAATCGAGGGCGCGCCCATCGGGGACGTTCGTGCGCTCGGGCCGCAGGTTCACGTGGTCGAACAGGTTCTGCTGCATGAAGCAGCGATAGCTCTGCGGATGGGTGGGAGCGAGGCCGACGTATTCATCGAGATTGAACGTCGTCACCTGCGAGAAATCGAGCCCTTCCTCGCGATGCAGGCGGATGAGCTCGCGATACACCCCTAGCGGCGTGCTGCCCGTGGCCAGGCCCAGGACGCACTGCGGCTTTTTGCGGACGAGATCGGCGACGAAACGAGCGGCCCGGCGACTGGCGGCTTCGGCGTCGGGCTGAATGATGACGCGCACGGGAGATGGTCGAGCAAGGGAAAAGTGAACGTTGAACAGCCCCCGAAAATACCCGATTTAATCGCGATTGTCGTGGGGCCGAGCTTTCGCCGGGGCTTGTCCGACTAGCCAGCTCACTGGTACACTCCGAGGTTTTCCGTAACATCAATCGCCCGCTAGGCATACGTCGCCGCGGACGGGCGTTGTCGCCGGAATTTCCCAACACAGTCCGAAACCAGAAGGGCCGCTCTCGTGGGTGTTAAGAAGACGGGTCGGGGTCGCCGCAAACTTGGCCAGAAGAAACGCCGCATGCGGGCCCGCATTCGCCATCGCAAGAAGTAGCCGCGGCCAAGCGGCGGTTTGCTTTCGTCTGCGCGGCAGACCTCGTCTGTGCAGCAGATACGGGTTGCCCGCTGCGCCCGAATCGTCCCCAACGTCGCGGGAGGCCACCGCATGTTGCCCACCATCCGTCTCAAGCCCCGCCGCGACCAGCTGAAGCCGGGCGAGTCGCTCTGTGACCATTGCACGGCCAAGTGCTGCAAGTATTTTGCCCTGCCGATTGAGACGCCGACCGAGCGGCAGGATTTCGACTACATCCGCTGGTATCTGCTGCACCAGGGGGCCAGCGTCTTCGTCGATGAGGGGACGTGGTATCTGCTGGTTCACTCCCCGTGCCGCCACCTGCAGGCCGACAACCGCTGCGGCATTTACGAGACGCGGCCGCAGATTTGCCGCGACTACACGACCGACAAGTGCGAGTACGAGGACGACTGGGTGTACGAGCAGTATTTCGAGACGCCCGAGCAGGTGGAAGAATACATGGAGGTCGTCCTGCCGAAGAAACGGGGCGAAAGCATCCGCACGCCGCGACCGGGCTTGCCGGTGCTGCGAACCGCCGTGGCTCCGAAATAGTCCTTCGGAAGAACTTCGTAGGGTGTATGAGCAACGCGAAATACACCTTGAAACTCCGGTGCATTTCGCTTCGCTCATGCACCCTACCTGGTGATTCATGATCGAACCCCGCACGCTTAAAGGTTTTCGCGACTATCTCCCCGAGGCGATGATTCCGCGCGAGCGGCTCATTGCCACGGCCCAGCGGGTTTATCGCTCGTTCGGTTACAGCCCAATCGACACTCCGGCGCTGGAGTATTTCGAGGTGCTCGCCGGCAAGGGGAGCGACGAGACCGACCGGCAGATGTACCACTTTCAGGACCACGGCGAGCGGCACGTGGGGATGCGGTTCGATCTGACGGTCCCGCTGGCTCGGTTTGCCGCACAACACGCGAACGAACTCGGTCTGCCGTTCAAGCGGTATCACATCGCGACGGTCTGGCGAGGCGAAAATACGCAGCGAGGCCGCTACCGGGAGTTCATGCAGTGCGATTTCGACACGATCGGCACGAAGTCAGTCGCTGCCGATATTGAAACGGCTCTGGTGATCTACGAGCTCGTGCGGCAGATCGGCGTCGCCTTTGGCAAGCCGCTGCCGTTCACAATTCGCGTCAACAACCGGGCCGTGCTGAGCGGCCTGTTGGCCAAGCTGGGCCTCGCCGACAAGAGCACGGCCATCCTGCGAGCGCTCGACAAACTCGGCAAGATCGGCCGCGAGAAAGTTGCCGACGAGATGATCGCCGCTGCGGGCACAACCGCCGAGCAAGCCGCCGAAGTGCTCAAACTAGCGGAGCTTTCCGGCGCGAACGACGAAGTGCTGAAGGCTTTATCGCCGCTCGTCGCCGGAAACGAACAAGGGGAAGCTGGCGTCGAACGCCTGCGGCAAATTTTGGCCGGTGCGAAAGCCGGTGGCGTGCCAGAAGCGGCATTACAGCTCGATGTGTCGATCGCCCGCGGCCTCGACTACTACACTGGCGCGATCTTTGAGACGTTCCTCGGCGACCTGCCCAACATCGGCAGCATCTGCTCTGGCGGGCGGTACGACAATCTCGCTGGCCTCTTCACGAAACAGGAACTCCCCGGCATCGGGGCGTCGCTCGGCCTCGATCGGCTGCTGGCTGCCCTCGAAGAGCTCGGCATGATCGAAAAGGTCCGCACGCCCGCGCCGGTGTTCATCGCGTTTTTCGACGCCAATCGACTCAGCGACTACCTGGCCCTGGCTGCGACGCTCCGGTCCGCGGGCATCGGCGTCGAGGTCTTCCCCGATCCGAAGAAACTCGGCCAACAGTTGCAATATGCCGACCGCCGCGGCTTGCGCGTGGCGATCATTGCCGGCGAGCGGGAGTTTGCGGCCGGTAAGTGCCAGGTGAAGGATCTGGCGAGTGCCACGGCCACGGAAGCCTCGCTCACCGCTCCGGGCGAACTCGTCGCGGCCGTGCGGAAGATTCTCGGCGAGTAGGCAAGCTGGCCGTTCTGGACCTTGGCGGGTTAGACTGGTAACCACACCAACCCGACGCGCCAGCGAGGAACTGTCCCGCCCGGCAGGCGGGATCTACTGGGACGCTCTATGAACGACTCGCCGAACTCCAGCCCGATCGTTGTCATCGTCATCATCTGCGCAGTGTTTCTGCTCCTCTGCCTGGCGGTGCCCATCGGTGCGGGAGCTGTCATTTTTCTCCGCTTCCAGCACGAAGCGCAAGCCGAAGCCATGGCCGCGCGCGACGAAGCGCTCTTAGCCCAGCAGGCGGCGCAGCAAGCGCTGGCCGCTCAGGCGGAGGCCTCGCGGCAAGCGGCCGAGCAGATGCGGCTGGCCAACGAGCAAATGGCGAAGGCCCTCACGGCACCGCCAGTTGCTGCTCCTATTCTAGAGCGGCCACGAGTGCTATCACTCGACGAATTGCCAGAGGAATCTCGTAAGACGATATACGAGCATCTCAAGCTGATCAAAGTTCAATTCAAGGCACTCGACGAAATCACCGGGGATGATCCCGCGCTGAAGGAAAGGGCGGCGGTTTACAACTTCGACGAGGCGCTCAAACAACTGTGCGATACGTGGAAAATCGACCGGAAGCAGCTCGATACGATCATCGCTGAGGGGGAGAAGGAAATGTGGTGAATGGCCACTCGCGAGGCTACTCTTAGGTGAATTCGTCGTTGGAATTCTCGCTTGTTTGAATGACCGACTCAGGAGTTCGTCCATGCACGCCAATCGTCGCCAATTCGTTCAGTCCGTCGCTGGTGCTGCCGGCCTCTCGCTCGTCGGCGTCGGTTCTCGTGCGACCGCACAGTCTGACGACGTCGCCATCGCCTTTGGCCTCGTGACGTATATGTGGGGGGCCGATTGGGATTTGCCCACACTGCTCGAAAACTGCAAGAAGACGAACTGCCCCGGCGTGGAGCTGCGAACGACGCATGCCCACAAGGTCGAGCCGGAACTGACCGAGGCACAGCGGGCAGAAGTGGCCAAGCGTTTTTCCGATTCCGGAGTCACCTGTGTCGGCATCGGCAGCGACGAGCGGTTCGACAATCCCGATCCGGAAGTCGTAAAGAAGGCGATCGAGCGGTCCAAGGAGTTCATCCGCCTCTCGCACGACATCGGCGGCAGCGGCGTGAAGGTGAAGCCGGATCGCTTCTGGCCCAATGTGCCCAAAGAGAAAACCATCGAGCAGATCGGCAATGCGCTCAACGAACTGGGCGAATATGCCGCCGGTTTCGGGCAGCAAATTCGGCTGGAGGTCCACGGCCAGTGCGCCGAACTGCCGACGATCAAGGCGATCATGGATGTGGCAACCGACGACAATGTCTTCGTCTGCTGGAACAGCAACAAGCAGGATCTGGCAGGAGACGGCAGCCCCGCGGAAAATCTGGCGAAGAACTTTGAACTGGTCCGCAAGCGGTTCGGAGCCACCTGTCACATCCACGAACTGGCCTCGCCCGACTACCCGTTCCAGGATTTCATCAATCTGCTGGTGAAGTCGAAGTGGGAAGGCTGGTGCCTGATGGAAAACGCCAGCAAGCCCGAGGACCGCATCGCCGCGATGGCGGAAGAGCGGAAGCTGTTCGACGCGATGGTGAAGAAGGCTGCTCAGGCCTAAGCACGCTGGCCCCTCGCCCAGTTCATCACCGGCAGGATCAGCCAGCAGCCGGCGGTGAAGGCCGCGCCGATCAAGACGAGCCAATCGAACGCCGCGTGACGACTGCCGGTGGCGTCGGTCAGCAGGTCGTACCAGGTGCCCCCGACGGCGATGCCGGCCGTGATCCCCGTGTTGCTGATCGCCATGAGAAGGGCAAACATCGTGGCCGCGGATTTCACGGGAACGACGCGGGCCGCCAGATCGAGCTGAATTAGCGTGCCGATCTGGTAGCAGACGCCGAAGACGAGGCTCGCGAGGATGGCTGTCGTCGCGTTATGCATCGGCCAGTAGCAAAGCGTCGCTAGGATGCCGGCGACAATCGACCCATGCACCAGCCAGCGAAATGGGATGAGGCGGCAAAGGAAGAAGTACGCGATGCAGGTGAGGAACTGGGCCGCTCCCTGCAGCGAATAGAGATTGCCGTAGAACTGCTCGGAGAGGCCCAGCACCTCGGTCGAATAGTGCTGCAAGACGTTGCTGCTGAACGGATTGAAGTTCCAGAGGAAGAGGAACATGCCGACGGTCGTGAGAATCGCCAGCGGTTGCCCCCGGATGCGACCGGCTGTTGGGTCGGCGACGAGCAGTTGCCGCCAGGCTTGCCGCAGGTTTTCGAGCGGTTCTCGCGGCCGGCGCTGTTCGCGGGCAAAGGCGAGCACCGCCACGAGTGATCCTACGGCCAGGATTCCGCAGCCGACCATTGCCTGCCTCAGGTAGCTGTGCTGGGCGACGTAGCCGCCGAGTGTGCCCGCCAGAATGGTCGCCGCTGACATCGCGCCCCACTGCACCGACTGCATCTGCCCGGTGATTCCGAGCGGCTGGCCGTGCTCGATCGCCAGGGCGTCGATGACAACATCCGTCATTGCCACCGCCCCGCAAGCCACCAGCAGCAGCCAGATTGCCAGTCGTGTCTCACCCGGCCCCACCCACAGGCCGGAGATTGTGAAGAAGCAAGCCGCCGTTGCCCCGGTCGCGAGGAGCAGATACGGCCGCCGCCGTAAGCCGCGGATCGGCAGGAAGTCGGAAAGCGGCCCGAAAAACAGCTTGAGCGACCACGGGATGCCGATAAAGCCGAGAATCAAACCGACCTCGGTGGGCGTTCGCCCCCAATCCTCGAGCTGGCTTTGCAGTGGCTGGGAGAGGAGCCCGGCGGTCGGTTCGACGATTCCCTGCACGAAGTAGAGCGAACCAAACAGCACAAACAGCGGGAAAACGGCCCGAAAAGCGAACTGCGGTGATGCGGCTGCCGGTGGCGTCTCGACCACCACGGCCGATGGCTCGTAAGGATTCGGTTCGTCCGGCAGCGGACTCAGGTGGCTCATTGGAAACGATTTTCCAAATTCCGCGCCCTAATGAAAGATTGACCATTGACAGCATGCTTGCATGGACGTTTAATTCCGCGCTTGATGCTTGCAGTTGCTTCAAAGGACTGCGGTATCTGGTGACTGGGAAGGAAGGCCAGTGAGCTTCCGGCAGCCGCGTCGAGAATTCTCGACAACGCCACCGGCAAGCGGCCGCTCCCGTGTGCCATGAGGGTATTTGGGATGACTCACCGCCTGGCCGGCCGCCGTGTTGGCGGCCGGACGCCGTCCGGCAAGGAGACCGCTGCGGCGCGGTGGGTGTTTGTGGCTCCTGGGGTGAACCCCATTTATGAACAGCTCGGAAATCGAGCAGTCCACTGCCACGGTCGATTTGGAAGAGCCTCCGGGTAGTCGTTACGTTTCTTCCTCCCCTTCTTTCAGCCTGCCGGTCTTGGAGTCGCCGGTCGCCCGGAGTGCCGCCAGCGGCGCGAGTCACTGCGATTCGCCGCCGACTGCCGAGCGTCCTGCCGCGGCCACGCGCCGTCGCGCAGTCAGCACGCGCACGAGGGCGTTTCGTCGGGCGTTCTACCGGGACGTCCCCGATAAGGATTGGAACGACTGGCGCTGGCAATCGCGACATCGCGTGCGAAAACTTGACCAGATCGAGAAGATGCTCGTTCTGTCGGACGACGAACGCGAGGCGCTCATCAAAGGGGAATCGATGCTCCCCGTGGGCATCACGCCGTATTACATGAGCCTGCTCGACCGGGAAAACCCCGAGCAGCCCTTGCGCCGCACGGTCATTCCGGTAACGGGTGAGTTCCTGCGAACTCCCGGCGAGGCCGACGATCCGCTGGGCGAAGATGGCCACAGCCCGACGCCGGGCCTCGTGCATCGCTACCCTGACCGGGTACTCTTGCTGGCTCTCGACTTCTGCTCGACCTACTGCCGCTATTGCACGCGGTCGCGGGTCGTCGGGCACGGCGAAATCATGCCGAGCGAACAGCGGCTGGAAAAGGCGTTCGAATACCTGCGGCAGACGCCGTCGGTGCGCGACGTTTTGATCAGTGGCGGCGATCCGCTGGCCCTCAGCGAGGACAAGCTCGATTGGATTCTCGGCCGCCTGCGGGCCATTCCCCACATCGAGTTCGTTCGGATCGGCACGAAGATGCCAGCCGTACTGCCGCAGCGGATCACGCCGGCCCTCATCAAGGTCCTGCGGAAGTATCACCCCCTCTGGATGAGCGTCCATTTTCTGCACCCGGACGAATGCACCCCCGAGGCCAATGTGGCGTGCAGCCGCCTGGCCGACGCGGGCATTCCGCTCGGCTCGCAGACGGTGCTCCTCAAGGGGGTGAACGACGATGTTCAGGTGATGAAGGACCTCTGCCACCGCCTGCTGATGATGCGGGTCCGGCCGTACTACATTTACCAGTGCGACCCGATCAGCGGCTCGGCCCATTTCCGGACGAGCGTCAGCAAGGGGCTGGAGATCATCGAGGGGCTCCGCGGTCACACGACCGGCTATGCGGTGCCGACCTACGTGATCGACGCGCCCGGCGGCGGCGGCAAGATCCCCTTGCAGCCGAACTACATCGTCGGTCGCGATGGCGACGACCTGCTGCTGCGGAACTACGAAGGGCAGGTGTATCGGTATCCCGATCCGGCGTAATTTGACGTGGGGCAGGCGTCTCGCCTGCCGTATTCAAAGCCGCGACCATTGGTCGCGGTTAGCATGACGCTTAGCAATTCGGAGCAACCGGGCGTGCAAACCTGGCAAGAAGTTTCCCCCTGCGACACGCAGGAAATCGAACTCGCCTCCATTGCCCCGCGTTCCATTCCCGGCAAGGGGCGTGGCGTGGTGGCTCTTCGCTCGTTTGCAACAGGTGAGACAATCGAACGTTGCCCGGTGATTGTTCTTCCCGCTGCCGACGTGCCGTCGATCGTGCGGACGCGCCTCGCTTCGTACTACTACGAGTGGGGCGACGACTGCGGCCAGGGTGCGATCGCGCTCGGCTGCGGCTCGTTGTACAACCACTCGTACGAGCCAAACGCCCGCTACGAGTTCCGCGAGGAGGCAGACTGCATCGAGTTCCTCGCCCTGCGCGACATTTCTCCAGGCGAAGAGATCACGGTCAACTACAATCATCTCGACGAAGGGGACGACGGGTTCGACGATCCGATGCCCTTCGACGTGCGCTGACTCGCCAATTTGCCGGCGTCCGCTATACTCGGCAGCATGTCTGTTCCTGAGTCTCAAGACGCGTTTCTCTGTTGCCGCTGCGCCCGCCACATGCGGACCTGCTGCCAGACCTCCGAGATCTTTGTGACGCGCGGCGACGTCCTGCGGATCGAGGAGCACACGGGGCAGACCGACTTTCACGAATATCGAAAACCGGACAACCCGGTCTATGTCCACGCCGACCAGTACGACGACCCCGTCTGGTTCGAGAACGTGTTTGACCCCGACGGTTCAAGGCGGGTGCTGAAACGCAAGGAAGGGGGCGATTGCACCTTTCTCGGCTCCGCCGGCTGCGTCCTCCCGCTCGAAACCCGCCCGCTCATCTGCCGGCTCTATCCATTCGACTACAACCACGAAGGGCTCCTGCCCGAACTGGCCAAGGGTTGCCCGCTGGAACTGCTCAAGCAGGGGCAGGGGCTGATCGACGCCCTGGAAATGAACCGGGAGGACGCCCTACGCTGGCACGCGCAGCTCTACAAAGAGCTGCAGTTGGAGAGAGTGTAAGCGAGCGGGGTGCGTGAGCACCCCGCTGGTTACGAATCGCCTAGCAGGGCTACTGCGCCGCCAATCCCGGCACGAGCGTCCGCGTGGGCGTGCGCACCGTGTTGTCGTGCGAGAGGACCATCTGCTGGCCGACGAAGTACGTGCTGAAGTCGGCGACGACCAGGTTGTAAGTCTGAGCGACGGAGCCAGCCTCGACGCCGTTTACGTGCAGCGGTCCGTTGGCCGTATGGAGCACCTGCCCCGACTTCAGATTCCGCGACTTCACCCATCCCTCGCCCGACACCCAGAACAGGTGCCCACCGCTCGTCTGGAACGATTCGCTCCCCGCGGTCACCTTGATCAGCTCCCCCTGCGGGCGAATCGTCGTCCGCAAGACCGGCTTGTAGGCAAGTTCGCCCGTCTCGGCATGTTGGGCCAGCACGAGGTCCCCCACGCGAACTTGCTCGATGGCGACCTGCCCCTTGGCCGTCCACACCGGCGTGCCCGCGGCGAGGCAGTCGAGCGTTCCTGCTCCGCCGCCGCCAGACGGAACCGGGGACGCAACTGCCACCTGGTTCGACGTTTGGACGACATTGGTCGGCTTCGTCCCCTGCACGAAGACTTCGTTTCGTTCGTACCACCATTCCCACCAGGCTTGGGGCTGAGCAGGCAGGTTCGCCCCAGTCGCCGTGGCCAAAGCCGCCATCAGCCGCTCGTTCACCTCCTGTGTGAGGCGATTCTGGGCCGCTGCCGCCGCTTCGCGCTGGCGAGCCGTCTGGGCTGCCGAAGTGAGTGCGATGGCCGCGGCTGCATTCCCGTCGCCGCCGGCATTCTGGAATTCCGTATCCATCACCCGCACCTGCCGCTCGTCTTGTCCTTCGCGGACGAAAACGTGCCGGTAGCCGATCCGGCCACTAGGCAGGCTCAGGGCGGCAAACCGCGAGACGACCGGCGAGTACAACGATGCGAGCATCGTCGGCACATAGCCGTCGGCATCGCGGCCCGCGAGCCGCTTGGCCGCGGCCGATCGTCCGACGGCGGTCTTCCCATGAACGGCGAAGCGAGCGAGCGCGAGTGATGCTTTGGGATCGCTCATCGCGGCCAGCGTATCGAGGGCCGGCGCAAGCACCGCATCCTCCGCATCGCGGAATACCACTTCGATCGCCCCAATCGCGGCCGGATCGCGAATCTCACGCAGCTGCTGGGCCGCGAATCGTTGCTTTTGTTGGCTCCGGTGCTCCAGCCCCTTCTTCAAATCCTCAATGACGGGCTGCCATTTGGTGATCGCCGCCTCGCGCACTTTCTGCGCCTCGCGTTCGCGAGCGACCTCCTGTCGGCTGATCCACGTTCCCCCCTCGCGGACGAAACCGAGCCGCTGCCGGGCCACTGCATGATCGGAGTCGAGCTCAATCACCCGGTTCAGATGCGCCCGTGCCTGATCGGCGAGCCCGTTCTCGATGCACCAATCTGCCAGGCGAATTTGCCCGGCGACGGTGTCAGCCGCAGCGGCTCGCTCGCGCTCGTACTTCACCAGCAAGTTGGCCGCCTTGGGAATGCTGAGCACCTCGTCGAACTTGAGCCAGCCGCGGCGGGCATCCTTCAGATAGCCCTGATGCCACCGGGCGGGAGCGTACTCAGGCGATGCCTCTGCCGCAGCCGAGAGAAGCTGCTGCCGGTCCCCTTCCAAACCATAAATCTCACGCTGCAGCGCCTCGTTCACCGCATACGACGCTTCGCGATGTTTCGGATCAATCCGCTCGGCGCCCACGAGCGGCACACATAGGACACTGGCGAAGGTTAAAACACTGGCACTCGCGCGGCACAGCATTCGCGCAGCAGAAAGCGGCAACATACGCATCTCCTCGTCTCAAGCGTTCCTTGGAAGCGAGCCCGCACGAATGGCAGATGAGTCGCTCCCGTTGCCCCTACAATGGGAAATGGTAGAGCCGTTTGACACGTTTTGCAACCGATTGGCTCATCTTGCGGCGGGCAAGTTCAGAAGTGCGGAAGTGTAGGAAAAGATTCCATCGCCTTTCTCCTTTACGCCTTCACACCGTCGTCTTCGCACTCTACGACCCCCTCTCCCGCAATCGGCCCGAACCGGGACAATCGGGGCCTACTAAGGAGCCTGAATCATGAACGCCACCGTTGCCGTCGTCCTGGCTGCTGGCCAAGGGACACGGATGAAATCGGACCTGCCCAAGGTGCTATGCCGAGTTCTCGACCGCCCAATGATCGAGTTCGTACTTGACGCGCTGGCCGCTGCCGGGGTTGAGCGGGTGATCGCCGTCGTCGGCTATCGGGCGGACGACGTAAAAGCAGCCCTGGCGAGTCGGAAGAACGTGCAGTTCGCCCTGCAGACCGAGCGACTGGGGACGGGTCACGCAGTGAAGATGGCCCGTGAGCAACTGACCGGACATGACGGACCGACGATCGTCCTTGCCGGGGATTCGCCCATGGTGCAGGCGGCTTCGCTGGTCAAGCTGCTCGATCATTTTCGCCAGCACCGCCCGGCATGTCTCCTGGGAACCTTGCACAAGGCGAACCCGGCAGGTCTAGGGCGCATCGTGCGCGATGCGGCCGGCCAGTTCACGGGAATCGTCGAAGAGAAAGACGCGACCGATGAGCAGCGGAAACTGACCGAAGTCAACATGAGCACTTACGTGTTCGAGAACCGCGAATTGCTCCACGCGCTCGACCTGCTGAAGAACGAAAACCGGCAAAAAGAGTATTATCTCACCGACTGTCCCGGCATCCTCCGCGGTGAAGGAAAACGAGTTGAAGCCTTGCCTGTGCTCGCCCCATGCGAAGCCCTGAGCATCAACACGGTCGAAGAACTGGCTGCAGTGGAAGCGGAGATGCGGAAAATGGGATATAGTCAGTAGTCTGTGGTCCTTTGTCACTTGTCATTGGTCCCTTGTCACTTGTCGCCGGTTGTTTGCTTTCGCAAATGACAAAGGACAAGTGACAAATGACAACGATTCATGCGCGAACTCAAAATTTTCAGCGGTCAAGCCAATCGTCCCTTGGCGAAGGCGATCTGCAACTTCCTGCACTTGCCGCTGGGCGAGATCACGCTCGGAAAGTTCCCGGACGGCGAGAACTTCTGCAAGATTGAGGAGGACATTCGCGGCCGCGATGTCTTTCTCATTCAGCCGACCTGCCCGCCGGCGAACGACAACATCATCGAACTCTTGATCATGATCGATAGCTGCAAGCGGGCCAGTGCAGCGCGAATCACGACCGTCGTCCCCTACTTCGGCTATGCCCGACAAGACCGCAAGGACGAGGGACGCGTGCCGATCACGGCCAAATTGGTCGCCAACCTGATCACGCGAGCTGGGGCCGACCGTGTCCTGACGATGGACTTGCACTCGCCGCAGATCCAGGGCTTTTTCGACGTGCCGGTCGATAACATGTATGCCGCTCCCGTGCTGAACGACTTCGTGGCGACAATGGTCGAGGTCGAGCCGTCGAAGCGGATCGTCGTCAGCCCCGATGTCGGCAGCATCAAGCGGGCCCTGGGGCACGCGAAGCGGCTCGGCGCGAAGCTCGCCATCATCGACAAACGCCGCGACAACCCGACCGACACGCGCCAGGAGCACATCATTGGCGGGCCGATCGAAGGAATGACCGTCTTCATGTTCGACGACATGATCAGCACCGGTGGCTCGATCGCCGGCGCCGCGGCCAAATTGCAAGCCCTCGGTGCGGCCGAGATTTTCGTCGCCGCCACGCACGGCGTCTTGTGCGGCAAAGCGGTCGAGAAAATCAAGGAGTCACCCATTACGGCACTGGCCGTGACCGACACGATCCCCATCTCGCCGGAAAAGATGATTCCCAAGATCAAGGTGCTCTCGGTCGCCCCGCTGCTTGCCGAGGCGATCAAGCGGATTCACCACGATCAGTCGATCAGCATCCTGTTCGATAAGTCGGAACAGTGACGAGTCGGAGCAGTGACCGACGTTTTCAATCAATGGGCGTCCGTGATCGGCCCGCGGAAGAAGCCGCTGCTCGTTGGCGGTTGATAGCGGATAGCCAGGGCATCGGATGCGATCGGCTTGCCGTCCTGGAACGAGTGCATGCCCAGATCGAGCACGGTGCTGGTGAGCAGCGTCCGCTCGATGGGATAGGGCGCCTCTTTCGTGTGAAAGAACTGTTCGATGTGCCAGGTGAGCGGATCGAAGAATCTCGCTCCGGGTGGCGCCGGCAGGAAGAAGCAGCACGAGACGGGCTCCTCCTGTCCGGCAACTGAGCCCGCAAAGGCGAACTCGGAGGTTTGCTCGATCAAGTTGAGGACCGCGCCGCGAGTTCCATCGGCATAGTCCACGAGCAATGCTGTCGGTTTTTGCACGTTCTCTCGCAAGGGGCCGACGTTGTTGCTTTGGCAGCGGGCGAGGGCCTGATCGACGAGTCGAGCACTAATCCGGCCGCTGTCGATCGCTTTCCAAACCGCATCGCCGGATAACGCCGTCACCGATTTGACGCCCGTTTCGCCGCCGCGCCGCCGCTCCAACATGCACTGCAGGACTTCGAGGGCGTGGATAAAGTAGATCTCGCCCGAGCCGCGATCGAAGCCGAACGTGCAGACTCCTTCGGTGAACGGCGTTTCGAGCGGCGGCTCAATCTCGGGGATTCGCCACGTCACGGGGAGCGACGATCCGGCCATCATCGGGAACCCTAGCTTCTTGCCGGCAGCGACCATCTCCGCGGCTCGGCGATGATCGTACGAGAGGTGCTTATCGACAAAGACGGGGACCGACCGGCCGCTCGCCTCGAAGACCTTGACGATCTCCTGAAAGTACTCGTAGCGCGGGTAGAGCACCTGCCCCAGGTCATTCAGTTTATAGTCCCCGTGCTCGATGATCAGTACGACGGCATCGACATCGAGCTTGTCGGCGCCACCCTTGCCGCACATTGCCTCGCGGGCCGAACCGATGAGGTCGATGCCGTGCCGATCGCAGAAACCGCGGCTGAGATCGTCGGGCGGGGATTGATCGTTGAACATCCGCACGACTTGCGCGTGCGGTTGATGGTGAAAGCCGTCTTTCTGAAAGCCGTAGACCAGCCGACCGACGATGTGGTAGGCGTGTGAACGAAGGCGGAAGATCGAGTTGATTGCCGCGACGCGGAGCGGCTTGTGCTCCTTCGCCGCCGATGCACTCGGCTCCTGTGACTGGCGCTCCTGCGACTGGCCCAGCCGCGGCAAAAACCCGCCGGCCAGTGCCGCTACAGAACCCAGTGCCGCCGCGGAACCGAGAAAAAGCCGTCGCGAGTGGTTGGTGCTGGTCATGGCCCCGATTGTGGGCCATGACTCACACCGACGCTACCAGCCAATACGAGATTACCATCCCGTGCCAAGTGCAGGACGGCACACGGAGTGTGCCTACTACTAAAAGTTGTAGTTCGGGTTCTCGGAGTCAAAATCCGCGTCGGTCAGGCCGACGTTCAACTTCAGGTTGAGGTACGTGTATTCCTCGATGACCGGCCCGGTCGTGTCTCCCGCTTCCTTCGGCCAGTGATAGGCGACATAGCGGATCGGCACCTGCAGGGTGTCGTCGATGAAAATCTGTGCGAGGTGGAACTCGTACGGCTCGCGCTCTTCGGGATGCCGCACGTTCAGAACGGTGCAAGTCCGCACGTCGTCCTTCCCGCCTTTGATCTTGGCCCCCTTGGTGAAAGTAACTTCGCAATTCTCTGGCCCCAGGGCACGCACCGTTTGCCCCTTCTCGATCAGCTTGACGACGAGGTTTTCGATACCGATGTCGTAAATCGGGTGCAGGTTGCCGCGCATCGCCAAAGCGCCATCGGGATCGAGCCAAACCGAGGGAAGGAACTTAACTCCCAGCCCGGTCCCTCCTTCATGCGCCCGCAGCTTGTTGTTGTTTTGACCTTCGACCCAAACGACTTCGCGCCCCTTCACGGTGTCTGGCTTGAGGAAGTTCAGATAGACGGAGAGTGGCGTGACGATCTTGTCCCCTTCCATTTTCCGGTTGCGAATTTTGGCGAACATGAACTGATAGCCGCCAACTTCCCCGTTCACGCGCTCGCGCTTGACCAGCGTCGCCGTGTAATCGACGATATCGCGGCGCATCACCGTGAGAGCGTCGTAGGCCATCTTCAGGCCCGGGTCGAGCGGGTGGGTTCCCGCCGGGAGTCCACCGCCCCCTTCGGCCTTGGCAACGCGAAGCACCGGTTCGCGAAGGCCAGTATTCTCATCGGCCCAGAGGGGAGTCGTCGCCATGGCCCCGGCTCCCAAGGCCAGCGATCGCAAAAAGGCGCGGCGACCCAGATTGGCAAACATGGCTCGATCTCCTGCGAGTACGGCGGCAGCGGCTAGCTGGCCGCTGCCGTCGGTTCGTCCTTGAATGGTGTGGCGAGCAAAGCTCGCGGGTGCAAATGATGGGCCGACCGAGTCTGACGCACCTTGCGAGTGGCAGATTTCGAGCGGCAAGTCCTTCCGTGGTATGCACTTGCGAAAGCATCCCCAATGACCTGCCTGTGCTTGCAGGTTGGGGTGCATTGTCTTATCGCCAAGCGGCGCAGGCACTTATTACAAAGACCGGACCAAGTTGCGGCATCGGACCGGCAGGCAGACTCTCGCCAGACGGCACCGCTTGCCTCACCCGGATTCTAACGCCACAACGTGCGATCGGGCGAGACGAGAATTCGTGAGTTTGCGGGTTGGGGAACCGCTACCGTTCGTATTCGCTCAGCGGCTGGCCGAGGAACATGGCCACCGGAGGTTTGTGTTGGTAGTCCTGCACGCGCCACTTCCCGTCGTCCTCACGGACCATGTGCAGTTGAATCCAGCGGGGCACTTTTTGAGAGACTTCGACGCCCGGCGCTCGAAACGTGCCACTCGCGATGACGTTGAACTCGACTTTCGCCGACCGCGGCTCGGCGCTGGCATCGACATCGATCAGCTCCACCTTCGTTACCCGGCACTCGTCAAAGTCGTAGTTGGGGAGTTCATTCTGGGCTCGCGTGGTCAGCGACGGATTCGCTTTGGCGACGTGCTTCACGACGCGCTGCACGTCGTTCGACTGCACATCGCGAGCGATCTCCAGCAGCGTCGCCCGAATCGCCTCCTGATCGGTCACGACCATGCGCTCGACGACGAGCCAAATGGTCGTGAACACCGCGACGGCCACCAATGCGGCGAGCCATTCCTTCCTACCCGACGCTGTCCACGCCCCGCCGACGATCACCACCAGCACAATGCCGATGATGACGATGTACAGAGGTTGGTCGAGAGGCCACATGGGGAGAGGAGACAGGGTTCAGGGTTCAGGGTTCAGCAAGGCGAGCGGTGGGCGTAAGCCCACTGAGGCGTTTAAGGACAGAGGCCAGTAACAGTCAGGAGATAGGTGATTCACTCCCATTCCGCTCTCCGCATTCCGCACTCCGCACTCCGCACTCGGCTTCGCTTCCACCAAAATACGACCCACGAAAAGGACGTGATCACCGCCAAGGCAATAAACAGCGGCCGAAGCGTGATGAGCGTCCGCTCGGCCGTGGACATTTCCAAATCAGGCTCAACACCGTTCAGATTCTGTGCGGCTCGTGTGCGACCTTGATACTCGCGTTCGATTTGGGCCTGTCGCGGTCCGTATTTCGGTCCCGCCAGGGCCAGCGCCACCAGTGCCGCCGTGCCGAACAAATAGGCCCAAAACCAGGGCGAATCGGCAAGCGGACGAGTAGCGGCCATGCGGGCATTATATCACTGCACGATGTTCTTAGCCGGAGGCAAACCTCCGGCGATCTCCCTCATGGCGACGACGCTCCGAAAGCTGTTAGCTTCCGGCTAAGGACACAGGCATTCTCAACCGTTCTTCCGACCATGCTTCAATCGCCTCCGCCATCCGCGAAAGCCCGTCTCGATTGGCCAACCGCTGGGCGACGTTGCGACAAGCCGTGCGAACCTCTGCTGAACCCAGTAGTCGCTCAAGCATCCTCGCCACACGGGGGCCAGTGAACCAAGTCGGTGTCGTCCAGTCGCCAATGCCCAGTTTCTGAATGCGGGCGGCATTATCGAACTGGTCGTGCGCGAGGGCGTTGATGATCTGCGGCACGCCCGCGGCCATCGCCTGCGCCGCCGTGCCGATTCCCCCGTGATGCACCAGGGCGGCGCATCGCGGCAAAAGCGGCGTGAGGGGGACGTAATCGAAGTGTCGAACCGTCGGCGGCAGGTTAGCGGGAATCTGCTCGGGAAACTTTGTCAGCAAGATGCCGCGTCGATTGAGCCGGCGGCACACCTCGACAGCCGCGCGGAAGAAGTCGGCACCGAAAATGTTGGCCGAGCCGGGCGTGAACGCGATCGGTGGATCGCCTGCGGCCAGAAATGACTCCACCTCTGCCGACAGCGGCTCATCCGCCCGTTCGTCCCACAGCGGGAAGTCCGTCTGAATCACATTCGGCGGCCAGTCGGGCTGCGGCGCGGCATACCACTCGGGAAAGAGGCACGCGACGCAGTCCGGCGAGTGCCACCACGGCGGCACACTGGCAATGGGCCCCAGCCCCAGTTCGCGGCGATACTCGTTCAGGCTCGGCAGGATCGCCGGGTCGATGATGTACTTCACACCGACGCGGTACATCATCCGCTGAAACCATTTCGGCCCGAACATGCCGGGAATCCGCGGCGGCTCGACATCGCTCCACAGCACGGCCGGCTGCAGATCGACCGTCACCAGCGGAATGCCGTGCTTCTCGCGGGCCAAGAGCGCCCCAAAGCCGAGGCAACTGCCGATGCCGACGGTCTCGCCCGGCACGTTGTGCTCCACAAAGGCCGCATACTGCAGCGGCATCGCCAGGCGAATCCCCTGGTGATAGACGTGCTGCAGGGCCTTCCGCGGCTTCCACAAATCCGGGTTGCGAGTGGACGCGAGAAACTCCTCGGTCGTCCCCACCTGCACATAGTCCAGCCCATGCCGGCGAACGAGCGACTCAAAATACTGGGCGACGATGAACGTAATCCGGTGGCCGCGGTCGCGCAGCGCCAGCGCCAATCCGACGAGCGGATGCACGTCCCCCGCGCTCCCCATCGGAGAAATGATGTAATGCATCGTTCGCCCTGTGGGATTGGCCCACGATCCTCTTAAGCTTCTGCGATTCCCACACCCCTCTTGTGGCCACTTCCATTCATACTTTTCGTACTTTTCGGGGGAATCGCGAATTTATGACTCGCCGCGGTCCTCTTTGCCACAACGACTTACGTCATTCGCTTCAAAACCTCGAGTATGAATTCTATGACCGCTGATTCGCTCGCCCGTCTCGAGTCGGCGGCCGTTGCATTGTCGCCTTTCGCTCCGCGAAAGGACGTTCGCTCGCGGAGCGAACGACGACATTTCCAAACTATGAACGCACGACCCCGAGGCTCTGCCTCGTTCCTCTCATTCCCCATGCACGAACACCGTAAAAACGTCCCGCGGCAACTTCGCGACCTAAACCTTTGCGGGGCAATAGCTTACCTGCGAATTCCCCCTTATGCACGTATGCACGATATGCATTTTATGCACCTTAAGCCTCACCCAGCCGCCAGCCGAGCTCCGCTCAATCTCGCCCAGCCCCTGCCTCACAGCGCACCACGATCTTGCCATTTTGACAGGTTCGGCTACCCACTGAACAAATGCTGCAAATCTCGCGCCGGGTGCCACTGCTGGCTTTCCCAGCAGTGCCCCTTGGGCGAGTTGGTGTTCACCGATGTTTCGTGGCAATCGAAGCGATGGTTTTCACTCGGTCGAGGTGAAGAAGTGCGGTGGCAGGGAGGTCAGCTTCGGCAGCTTGGGATCGTCGGTAAGGTCAGAGTACCAGCGGGCGCTCGACCATTTCCAGTCCAGCACGCTCTGGCAAAGCCTTCCTCACCATCCGACAACGGCCTGGAGTAACCACGTTTCGTAACTGGTGGCCCGGCTGAGCATCTCCCGCCAGAGGTCACTGGTCAGCAGCGGCATTCGCCGGTAGCAAGAAAACGTCAGTTCCCGGACGTGACTGGGATCTTCGTAATGTTTGACGAGTTTTCGATGGCCCGGCCGGACTTCCATGCCAGCCATTGCAGGGAATTGGTCGATGTGCAATCAACCTTGGCCGAGACATCGGCCCCCATGGGCACTGCTGGACAAGCCAGCAGTGGCACCCGGCGACTAGGAATCGTACTTGGCACGATACTTCTCCTGGAACTCGTTCCATTCAGTATTCAGATCATTTATTCTGTGTTCGCTGAATCCGCCCGCGGCCGTAGCGGCTTCGCGATATTCCCTCAACACATCCAAATCATCGCTTACTGCCCTCTCCAGCGATGCTTTTTCAGCTAGTTCATCGGGCAGAAAACGGGCCAACATCGCGTAACCTGTCGCGATAAACTGGCAACTTTCATCAAAGTCTTTGCCGTGATTGCACCAATTCAGACACTCTACTTTCAACGCTTCTTTCATTCGTTCGACTGAAGTCGGCAGTCGGGACTCCTTCTCCTGAAAACCCACTTGTTCTTGCATCAGCTCACAATACTTGGTGAAGTAAAAGCTGGCTTCATCATATGTCAAAGTTCCGAGAGGTCTTACATCCTTGGAGTGTCGCGCAACTTGGGACTCAGCCTCGGCCTGGGCTTCCGCGATTTCGGCTTCCATTCTGGCAATTTCGTGTTCAAGGAAACACTTCTCAGTCACAATATCAACCACATCATCTGGCAACTCGTCAGGATGCTCTGACATGTATTCAGCCGCCCTTTTTGTAATCATTCCTCGATGAGACTTCATGAACTCAAATCTTCTCTTGCGTTCTTCAATCTCTTTGGGTGTAAGTTTCCTCAGCGTTTCTGTCTCTTCTGGTTCTGCTGACTGCTCTGGTTCTTTGCTGCGTCGCCTCAGTTCAGATGAGACGATGAGTATGTTCATCTGATATAGGAATGCGCCGATTCCCAGTGCGGCGGGAAGCAGCAGCAGCCAGTTGCTCCACCCAAAAGACAGGATTACTGCCAGAGCGATAATGCCGAGGAACAAACAAGCGTTACGTTTTCCCCTGTTCATGACAATACCGACCACAAGGCTGGCACAGGGCGATTGCACCATAATTCATACTCCCATTAGGACTTGTGCCAGGTAGTGGT
>CAYLLN010000078.1:0-30790 GCA_964384375.1 uncultured Pirellulaceae bacterium | reverse complement strand
TTCATTACCTTTGCGGGCGACATCTGCGAGCGGCTGCACGGGCACAACTACCGGGTGCAGGTCGAGGTCGATGGCCCGCTCGATGAGAATCACTACGTCATCGACTTCATCGCCCTGCGCGACGAGCTCTCCAAGATCACGCAGACGCTCGATCATCGGATGCTGCTGCCAACGGGCCATCCGCTGATTTGCGTGACCGCCGATGACCGCGAAGTGACAGCGGTGTTCGTCCCCGATGGTCGCCGCTGGGTCTTTCCGCTGGGAGACTGCCTCTTGCTCCCCGTTCCCAACACGACGGCAGAATTGCTGGCCGAGTACATCGGCAAAGAGTTACTTGCTGCACTGAAGGCCCGATCGCTCCCTCGGCCGTCGCGCCTGCGGGTCGAGGTCGATGAGAACCACGGCCAGTGGGGCATTTGCGAGTTGACGCCGTAAACTGCGTGAGCGCAGGTAACTACTGCGGCCCCGCCACACCCTGTGGCTGCTCGGGCGGCAGCTCGTCCGGTCCCAGCACCCGCATCTCGATCCATTTGAGTGCCGCCAGTCGCCAGCTTCGGCCGCTCTTTTGCTCGACGCGGAGGGCAATCCAATCATTCTCGCCGGTCGCCGACATGAGCACTTTGTACTCACCCGGCGGCGGAGTGAGTTCGCCGGCCTCGGGAACGGGTTTCCAGTCCCCCTTGAGCGTGTACCAGGATTGGCCGGTCTGCTTGTGATACCGCATCGCCTGCCAGTCATGCTTGAGCGAGAGCAGCACGACCGCGAATTGCCCTTGATCGGGCCCGGGATTCAATCCCGGATCAGGCTCCTGGGCGAAAACTCCCGCCGCAGACGCCAACACGAATCCCACTGCCAACCAGCCCCTGATCTGCCGCATAGCCTCTCTCCTCGTTCGAGGCGCTCCGTCGTCTCGGCCGCATCTCCCGCGGCCACAGCGTTCATCATACTCACACGCCCGCCTGCGTGTCCAAGCTAGCGTTGCGAATTGCCAGCAAACTCCGCTGCCAGCAGAAGCGAGATTGACGCCGCAGGCCTTGCTGCGGTACATACCCGCCGCTTGTATCCGGCGAGGATTGCCGGATTGCGTCCGCGGGCCGGATTGTGTCTGTGAGCACAGACTGGCGCACCCGCGCGAAGAGTCGAGTCAGGACGACCGAGAATGGCCAATTCCCCCGCTCCCGCAGCACCAGCAGCGCGACCGTCCATCGTCGCGCGTCTGCTGCCGGCGTGGGCTCGCGGCCGCTTTGCTGCGATCGGTTTGGCGGTGGGAGCGATCGCCTTTATCGGCGGCATGCTGGGCGTGGCTTTACTCTTTCGGGGCGATTCCGGCACGAAGCGGGAATTTCTCCCCGCGAAGGCCCTCAACCGGCTGGACGGGGGCGAACTGGCCGAAGCCCGCGAGGTTGCCAACCAATTGCGAGCCCTGCCCGAGGCGACGTTCGAAGAACGGGGCACGGCCATGTACGTCCTCGGACGGGTCGTCGCCCAGGAAGCAACCGAGCATCCCGCGCCAACGCAGCAACGCATTCTCAATCTGGTTGCGTCGCGGTATCTCGAAGAGGCCCGCATTCACGGCTTTCCCGAGGGACGCGAGGCAGATGGACTTCTGCAGCTTGGCCGGACGCTGTATCACGGCGGCCGCTTCGCACAGAGCGTTCCCGTCCTCCGGCTGGCGCTGCAACAGAATCCAACGGCAGCGGGTGAACTGCACCGGCTGCTGGCGGAAGCGTACTTCCATCTCGACAAACCGAAGCTCGACGAAGCCTTGCAGCACGTTCATCGTCTGCAAGAGATGGCCGACCTGCCACCGGGCGAGTGGGAGGTAGGACTTCTGCTTGAAGCTCGCATTTTGCTCGCTCGCGGCGATCTGCCCGCAGCGGCTGCCGCGCTGGCAAAGATTCCCCCCGAATCGCCGCTCGCTGCTGAGGCGATCCTCGTCCAGGCTCAATCAGCCATCGACGCCGCCCGCCAGTCGCTCGCCCAGAAGCCGGAGCTTGACGCAGAGATGCGCGAGGGATTGACCGAAGTGCTCGCCGCTCTGCAAACGCTGGAGAAGCAGCCGGGCCTCGATCGCGAGCAGATTCCGTCGATTCAGCTGCTGGTCGGCGAGTGCCACGAGGTTCTCGGTGATCTGGCGGCGGCGAAGAGTGTGTACGACAAACTCCGCCGTTCGCGCTACGGTCGCCCCGAGGGTCTGGCTGCGACGCTGCAGATGGCCGATCTCGTGCGTAACGAAGGGGAAGCCGCCGCCGCTCTCGAACTGTATCAGCGGACGCTGATGCAAGCTGGTCCACGCGAAGCGTATCAAAAATCGTGGGTGCCGCTTGCGGAGCTGGAGTCCCGTTTGGCCGCAGCCACGGCCGACTTTGTTGCGAAAGGGAATCACTCGGCGGCGGTGGAGCTGGCTCATCGGATGCCGCCGCTTGTGGCGGAAACGGTTGCATTGGAACAGGAGATTGCCGCTCACAAAGGTTGGGCCGAAAAGCTGCTTGCCCAGGCGACCGCTCAACCGGCAACCCAGGCTGAGGTGACGCGTGCGGAGGCCCGCGAGCATTACCGCCAGGCCGGCGCGAGCGGCGAGCGACTCGCTGCCCTGCGACTGGCGACGCGGTTCTATGTCGATGACCTCGTCGCTGCCGGCGAGCACTATCGCCTCGGCCAAGGTTACACGCAGGCGGCTCGCGTCTATCGCGAATTCCTGCGGCAGAACCCGCCGCAACGAGTCCCCGAGGCGCTCGTCGGCCTGGGCGAGTCGCTGCTGGCACTGGGCGATCTCGATCCGGCGATCGCGTCACTCACCCGTTGCCGCGATGACTTTCCCGCTCACCCGGCGACCTATCGAGCCCGCGTGCTCGAAAGCCAGGCCTGGCAAGAAAAAGGGGATCTCGCTAAGGCCAAGCAGCTGCTAACGGACAATCTGTATCGGTTCGCTCTCACCCCCAAGAGCACCGACTGGCGCGACTCGCTCTATTCCCTCGGCCGACTGCACTACCGCGAAGGATGTGAGCTCGAAACGAAGAGCCGGGCGGCAGGCGTTGATCAACTCGATGAGGACGTGAAGAAAGAGGGGCTGAAGCTCCTGGAGCAGAGTTATGCGGCATTTCAGGAGGCGATTCGGACGCTGACCGAGGCGGTTGAGCGCTACCCGGAGGCGTTGCAAGCGCTCGAGGCCCGCTACTGGATCGCGGAGGCGTATCGCCATGCAGCGATTTGGCCGAGGAAGAAGCTTGGTGTAACGAACATCGAAACGAGCCGGCTGGCACTCAACCGGCAGATCCAGCAGGAGCTTGACGCGGCAGCGACGCAGTACCAGCTATTGCTCGCGGAGCTTTCCGAGGAACAGAGTCTCCCCCGTCGGACGGCTGTCGAGCTTGCGATGCTCCGCAACTGCTACTTCGGCAAAGCCGACGCGCAGTACGACCTGGGCCGCTACGACGAGGCGATCCGTGCCTATTCCGACGCGACGAATCGCTATCAGCACGACCCGGAATCGCTCGAAGCCTACGTGCAAATCGCCAACTGCTATCGCCGGCTCAAGCGGCCGGGCGAGGCCCGCGGCACGATCGAGCAAGCTCGCGTCGTGCTGCAACGCATTCGCCCCGATGCCGATTTCCTTCGCACCACGCGCCTCGATCGGCAGGCGTGGAACAACCTCCTGGACTGGCTGAGAACCCTGTGACCGCACTTGCCATCGAACTTTCGACCGAGCGGCTTGCCGCGCTCGTCACCGCCAAGCTCAAGATTCTGGAGCTCTTGGTCGGCCTTGCGCGAAAGCAATTGGCGATCGTCGATACGGGCGAGATCTCCGATCTCGTGAAGCTGCTGGCCGCCAAGCAGACCGTCTTGGGTCAGTTACAGACGCTGGAGCGGCAGCTCGATCCATTTCGCCCGCAGGATCCCGAGACGCGCCGCTGGAATTCGGCTGCCGATCGGGCCCGCTGCCAGGCAGATGCTCACCGCTGCGACGAACTGCTGGCCGAGTCATTGCGGCTGGAGAAGCAGGGCGAGGCAATCATGCTTCGCCGCCGCGACGCGGCCGCCAGCGTGCTGCAGGGTGTGAATGCTGCCGTCGAAGCCCAAGCTGCCTATGCCGCACCGGTCTCTGCGGCTGCGAGTTCCCTCCACGTTCACTGCGAGGGCTAAACGATGCAACGCACCCACAATGACGAGCCGCAAATCCTGAAATTCCCGGCAAAGGCCGCACCCGCGCCGCCACCAAGCGAACTCGACCTGCAAGTCATCCTGCAAGCGTGGAATCAGGCGACGGACCGTTTGCAGCAGACGCATGAAGCGCTGCGCAGCGAAGTACGTCGGCTGTCGGACGAACTCGAAGCCAAGAACCGCGAACTGGCTCGCAAAAACCGGCTGGCCGATCTCGGGCAGATGGCGTCGCACGTCGCCCACGAGGTCCGCAATAGCCTTGTGCCGATGAAGCTCTACCTGAGCCTGCTGCGTCGCCGCATCACCGACGACGTCGGCAGCCTGGACGTGCTCGACAAAGTCACCTCGGGCTTCACGGCTCTGGAGGCGACGGTCAGTGACCTGTTGCACTTTTCGAGCGATCGCGAGCCGCAGCGACTGACGTTTGGCCTGGCCCGGCTGATCGATGACGTGTGCGAATCGCTCGCGCCGCAGCTTGCCGCGCAGGGGATTCGTCTGGCGATCGATTGCCCGCCGCAACTGGGCGCAGCAGCCGACCGCGACATGCTTCGCCGCGCTGTGCTCAATCTCGTACTCAACGCCATCGACGCCATGCCCGAGGGGGGCGAACTGGCCATCACCTGCTGCCGCACATCCGCTGGGATCGACATTGAAGTGGCCGACAGCGGTCCCGGCATTGCCGAGGACCATTTGGAACGCCTTTGCGAGCCGTTCTTCACGACGAAGAGCAGCGGTACGGGGCTTGGCCTGGCCATTGTCGAACGGATTGCCGCCGCCCACTGCGGCGGGATCGACGTCGCGAATTGCCCCGATGGGGGCGCCGCCTTCACCCTTCGGATTCCCGATCAAGCCTTCGCCCTGGAGCGAGCCGCATGAGTACTTCCCTCACCACTCGCAAATCGACGCTGCGGGCCCTGTCGCCTGCGACTCGTCGCCCAACCGTCGAGAACTCACTCGTCGGTGCGCTCTCACAGTTCCCCGATGTTGTCGGTCGCGTTCTCGTGGTCGATGACAATCCACGGGCTCGCCAGTCGATGGCCGATGCACTTGCCACGTGCGGTCATGAGGTTGTCGCGACGAGCAGCGCGATCGAGGCTTTGAAGATCACGTCCGAGCAAACGTTCGACGTCATCATCACCGACTTGCAGATGCCGGGGATGGACGGCCTGGCCCTGATTCGGACGCTTGCCGAACGGAAGAGCGAGGCCCAGGTCGTCATGGTGACGGCTTTCGCCTCGGTCACATCGGCCGTCGAGGCGATGCGCTACGGAGCTTTCGACTACATCGAAAAGCCGTTCGACGTCGAACAGTTGGAACAACTTGTCGCGCGTGCCTTGCGACATGGCGAGAAGGTTGGCCGCCGCTCGACGATGTCCCCGCCTCCAGCCGCGTGGGAAGCGCTGATGATCGGTCAGAGCGCCGCCTTGCGCCTTCTCAAGCAGCGGATTGCTCAGGCCGCTCCGACCGACGAAACGGTGCTCATCACGGGCGAAAGCGGGACCGGAAAGGAACTGGTCGCCCGTTGTCTGCACGCCGCCAGCCGCCGGGCCCAGCGGGCGCTCGTCGGATTGAACTGTCCTGCGCTGTCGCCGCAGCTCATGGAGAGCGAGCTTTTTGGCCATGAACGCGGAGCGTTCACGAGTGCCGACGCTCCTCGCGTCGGTCGCTTCGAACTGGCCGAAGGAGGAACGATCCTGCTCGACGAAATCACTGAGATCGAACTCGGGCTGCAAGCGAAGCTGCTGCGCGTGCTGCAAGAGCGGACCTACGAGCGGGTCGGTTCGAGCGAAACGCGGCCGGCTGATGTGCGCGTGGTTGCGACGACGAATCGCGATCTGCGGGCCGAGGTCGTCGCGGGCCGCTTCCGGCAAGACCTGTACTATCGCCTTAACGTCGTGCCCGTCGAAGTTCCACCGCTTCGCGAGCGGGCCGAGGATGTGCCGCTGCTGGTCGAACATTTCTTAGCCGCCGCTGCTGCTCGCTTGGGCCGGCCGGCATGCGAACTTGCCTCGGACGCGGTCGATTTGCTCGCCAGCTATCACTGGCCGGGCAATGTCCGCGAGCTCGAAAATCTCGTCACACGGGCGAGCGTTCTCGGCCAGGGCCGTCGACTTGCTGCCGACGAGTTGCGGATGTGGCTCTTGGAGCCGACCAAGCCCGCCGTTTCGGGTGTCACCTCTGAGCAGACGCCGATCTCTGCCGGCATGAAGCTCGAAGACATGGAACGGCGTCTCATCGAAGCGACGCTCGATCACTTCGATGGCCACCGCGCCAAGGCTGCTCAGGCTCTGGGCATCGGCATTCGGACCTTGGCCAACAAACTGCGACTTTACGGCTACGCTCCCCGCGCCCGCACGTTTGGAGAGCGATAACCCTTCGTTACCCATTTGAAATCCTCCATGCACAATCCGCTCCTAACCGGCAATTCCTGCCGCTGGCAATCGGCAACGCCTGCGCCTCGCGGGCGAGCCCCATTTGGAATCGCACTCGCCCGTGGCAACTTTCGCAAACTCCCCAAGACCACCCAATTGCCGCCGGCCACGCTGTTTGCGGCGCTGGCTCGGGGTGCCGGCCGGTCGCTCGCGCCGCGCGTCGCCGCTAGCGGCACACGGCTTGCAACCTGACCTGAACCCTGAACCCTGAACCCTGAACCCTGAACCCTTGGCCCTGCTATGAACCTCTTCAGCTCCACCACGATTCCCGTCCTCGGCGAAGTGCTCAACTTCGCTCAGTCCCGGCACAGTGTGCTTACGGGGAACATCGCCAACGTCAACACGCCCGGCTACCGCACGCGTGACCTGAACGAGCAGGTGTTCCAGACGACGCTCAAGAACGCGATCGAACAATCCCGCACAAGCAGCGTGTCACGCTCACCTGGTCTCGGCGAGTCGCCCGGCCTCGCCAGTTCCCGCAGCGGCGATCCGATTCGCAACGTCCGGACCTCCCTCGAAAACCTCCTCTACCACGACGATACGAACATCGACCTCGAAAAGCAGGTTGCTGAGATCACCAAAAACCAGGTGCTCCACAACTTTGCTCTAACCGTAATGACCGACCAATTCGCCTTACTCGAATCGGCGATCAGCGAACGCGTCTGATTCCTGGCTCCTGTCCCCTGCCTCCTGTTTCCTAGCTTCCCATGATTCCCGCCATCGACATCAGCACCAGCGCCCTCGTCGCCCAGCGCATCCGTATGGATGTCGTGTCGAGCAACCTGGCGAACATGAACTCGCAAGTCCGCGATGCCAACGGCGAGATGCAGGCCTACGAAGGGAAGTTCGTCGTTTTCGAGACGGACGACTCGGTCGGCACGCGCGACGGTGCGGTCGGCGTGAAGGTTGCCGCGGTCGAGACCGAACGGCTGGAGCCGAACTACCGCTGGGAGCCGGATCATCCCTATGCAATCAAGAGCGGGCCGAAGAAGGGCTACGTCGCCTACCCGCGAATCAACATGACGGCGGAGATGGTGGATGCTCTCGTGGCGGCCCGCGCCTACGAGGCGAATCTCGGTGCAATGGAAATCAGCAAGAACATGGCCCAGCAGTCGCTCAGGATTCTCGGCTAGAGCCCGAGTCAGGAGAGTGAACGATGACCCCGATTAGCTCGCTACCGCTGCCGCAGTCGCCCAGCGGCCTGTCGCTCCCCGCGGCTGGTTCGCCCGGATCGACGCTGGCAGCCGGCCAGGAGCCGTTCAAGAACATCCTGCTCGAAGCGCTCGACCAGGTGAACTCGATGCAGCAGCAAGCTGACGCGGCCGTCGAACAACTGGTGACCGGCGGCGACGTGAACCCGGCTGAAGTGCTGACCACGCTGCAAAAGGCAGACATGTCGTTCAAGCTGATGCTGCAGATTCGGAACAAGCTCGTCGCCGCGTACCAAGAGGTCAACAACATCCGGATCTGAGCGTAGGTCCTGCCGGCCCGGCGGGACGATCGAACACAACCACCAAGCAGGACGCTTGCCAGGCACGAAATGGACTTCGTCAACAAAGCCTACGCTCAGACTCTCGAGCTCTTCCGCTCGCTTTCGCCCGGCGCTCGCGTCGCCGTCGGCCTTTTGCTCGCAGTGATCGTCGTCAGCGTCGCGTACCTGTTCCAGTTTCAGGTGCAAACCGGCGACGAGTTCCTGCTTGACGGCCGCCCCTTCACCCCCAGCGAAATCACTTCGATCGAAGCGGCGTTCGCTCAGGCCGGCCTGTCGGGAAGCACGCCCATCGGCAACCGGATTCGCATTCCGCGCGGTCAGAAGAGCGCGTACCTCGCCGCGATGGCCGACAACGCCGCCCTGCCGGCGGATTTTTACAAGTACATCGACGAGGCGGCGACGAGCGACAATCCGTTCGCATCGAGCAAGTCGCAGGATCAGCGGCGGGCCAACGCCAAGATGAAAGAGCTCGCCCTGATCGTCTCGCGGATGCACGGCATCGAGTCGGCGACGGTGCAGTACGACGAAGAGCTGAAGCCAGGGCTGGCCCGCACGAAACAGAAGACCGCAATGGTCGCCGTCTGGACGACCGGCGGCACGCTCGACGAGGACCAGGTAAAGTCGATCCGCAATGTTGTCGGCTCGGCTTACGCGGGGCTCGATCCGCAGAGCATCACGATCACCGATATGGTGAGCAAGCTCAGCTACGGCGGCCGTACCGGGCCTGGCGGGGCGTCCGAGAGCGAGAGCATGTATGCCAGCCACAAACAGAAGTACGAACGGAACTGGCAGCAGAAGATCTCCGATCAGCTCTCGATGATCCCAGGCGTGATTGTTGGTGTGAACGTCGAAATGACACCGGACGTCATCGACCGAACGCAGTCGGTCAAGCTCGACCCGAAGCCGATCACGCTTAGCTCGGAGGAGTCGTCGAAGGAATCGACCGTCCGCTCGCCTGGAAATGCCGGCCGGCCAGGGGCGGTTCCTAACGGTGTCGATGGTCCCGGCAATCGGGCGATTGCGCTCAATCAAGCGACGGCCGGAGGAAACGAATCGACGACGACGGAGACTCGATCGAACGTTCAGAACATGCCGGGACAGGAAGTCGCATACAAGGAAAGTGCTCCTCTGATTCCGACGAAGGTGACCGCGGCGATCGATGTGCCGGCGAGCTACTACGCCAAGGTCTGGCAGGAGCGGAATCCAACGCCGGCTGGCCAAACGCCGAAAGCGCCCGAAGCGGCCGATCTCGCGAAGATCGAGACCGAGACGACCAAGCGCATTCAGGAAACAGTTCGCAACTTGCTGCCGCCGTTTGTCGAAGGGACAAATCCGTGGCCGCACATCACCGTTTCGACGTACACCGACTTGCCTGCGGCTACTCCGGCCGCACCGAGCCTGGCGAGCACGGCAGGGACGTGGCTGGCCGACAACTGGCGAACGCTCGGCGTCGTGGGCCTGGGCGTCATCAGCCTGATGATGCTTCGCAGTATGGTCCGCTCGCCGGCTGGGTCGCCGTCGCCGTCTGCAGCAGCAAGTCAGTCGCGACCCAATGCCTCCGCCGCCGCGGCTGAATCGACCGAGGAGGAACAGGAGCCGGCAGCCGTCCTGCGGAAGCGGTTCGCGGCTTCGGGACCGGATCTGAAGTCGGAGCTGCGGGATCTCGTGAAAGAGAATCCCGATGCAGCCGCCAACGTGCTGAAGCTCTGGATTGGTGACGCAGCCTAGTTGAGTAAACCTGGAAACCATGACTGAGTTATCTCCCACAATTCGCAAAGCCGCCGTGCTGGTGCTGGCGCTCGATGAGCGGACGGCCGACGCCCTGCTCGACCAGATGCCAGTCGAGACGGCGCAGCGGGTACGTGCCGCGGTGATGGAACTTGGCGATGTGCCGGCTGCCGAGCAGGAAGCGGTGCTGGCGGAGTTCCTGCGCGGGCCGACGCCGCAGCGGCCTGCATCCGCTCCAGCGGCAGATGTGGAATTGCAACTGTCGTCCGCAAGCGAAGACGCCGTACCCAGGCCCTCGCCACAGTCGGCGCATGCTGCCAGCGGTGGCCGATTCGACTTTCTCCGCTATGTCCCGTCGCGAGCGATCAGCCGGGCCCTCGACGGCGAACACGAACAGACGATCGCCCTGGTCGTTTCGCGGCTGGAGGCGGACCTCGCGGCTCAGGTACTCGAACAACTGCCAGCCGATCAGGCGACGAGCGTGCTCGAACGACTGGCATGGCTCGAGGAGCCGGCCGAAGAAGTGCTCGACGAGATCGAGCGGCACTTGCGGGCAGCGCTCGCGGCGTATGTCGGGGCGAGTCGGGGAACCAGTTCGTCGCTGGCCGGTGTGAAGGCGCTGGTTGGGGCGATGGACCTGGCAGCTCGCGAGCGAATCCTCGCCGGGCTCGGGCAGCGAAACTGCTTGCTGGCTCGCGAGCTCGGCTTTCGCCGTGCAAGCGCGCCAATGGCGGTTCCGCCGCCGACCGAGCGTTACGAAGTCTCCGCCTACCGCTACCGCCTGGAGTAACGCATGGCAGGGATCATCAAATTCGGTCAGCGTGCTGCCGCCCCCGAGCCGGTTAGCACGGCCTATCAGTTTGATGACATGGGAGAGTCGTATCTCGCCCGTGTCCGTGGCGAGGCCGCTGCGATCATTGCCGAGGCTCGCGCCGAAGCGGCCCGAATCAAGGCTCGCGCCGCCGAAGAAGGAAAACAAGCCGCCCTGACCGCGGTCGAAGCGTCGCTCCGCAAGCGGGTCGATCAGCAGACCGAGTCGCTGCTCAAGGCGCTTGGCTACGCGGTGCGCGAGATCGAACAATCGCGGCAGGCCTGGCAAAAGCACTGGGAGGAACATGCGGTGCGTGTCGCGATGGCGATTGCCCGCCGCATCATCCGCCGCGAAGTGGCCCATGCCCCGGACATTGCCCTGGACCTCGTGCGCGAGACGCTCGCGCTGGCGGCCGGCCATCAGCCGATCGTGGTTCGGATGAACCCCGACGACCACGCGACGCTCGGCCCGCTCGCCGGACAGATTGTGCAGCAGCTGCGCCTCGTGGGACAGGCCGAGATCGTTGCCGATCCGGCGATTGCCTCCGGCGGCTGCATTGTCGAGACAAATTATGGCGCGATCGACGGGCAGGTGGCGACACAATTGGCCCGCATCGCAGAGGAATTGTTGGATTGATGTCATTAGTCACTTGTCACTTGCTGTTCTGTCCTCTGTCGTCTGTTCTCTGTCTGTCTCCTGACCCCTGACTCCTGTTCCCTGACCATGCAAGGCGTCATCGACCAACTCGACTCGATCATGCCGGTCGGACTGACCGGCAGCATCGTCCGCACGGAAGGGATGGCGGCTGCGGTCGCCGGCTTTCCGGCGCCGGTCGGGGCACTCGCCCTGATTGAGCGGCAGACGGGCGGACCGGTCGAGGCGGAAGTGATCGGCTTTCGGGACCGGAATACGATCGTCTATCCGCTCGGCGACATGACCGGCGTCCGGCACGGCAACTACGTCCGGCTCGCTCGGACCGCGCGAACACTGCGTTTGGGAACCGAACTGCTCGGCCGCGTGATCGACTCTCGCGGGCGAATCATCGACGACCAGCCGCTGCCGCATCTGCCGCATCGCACGTCGCTCACGCGCACGCCGCCTCCGGCGATCGAACGACCGCGGATCGATACGCCCCTTTCGACCGGCGTGCGAGCGATCGACGGCCTGCTCACATGCGGCCTGGGCCAGCGGATCGGCATCTTTTCTGGCTCCGGCGTCGGCAAGAGCGTGACACTTGGCATGATGGCCCGCTACACGTCGGCCGATGTGAGCGTGATCGGACTGATCGGCGAGCGTGGCCGCGAGGTGAACGACTTTCTCGAACGCGATCTCGGCGCGGCCGGCCGCGCGCGGAGCGTCGTCGTCGTCGCGACGAGCGACCAGCCGGCGCTCATGCGAGTGCAAGCAGCACAAACGGCAACCGCAGTTGCCGAGTTCTTTCGCGATCAGGGGCAGAACGTTCTGCTCATTATGGATTCGGTGACTCGGTTCGCGATGGCCCAGCGCGAGATTGGCCTCGCTGCTGGTGAACCGCCGACGACTCGCGGCTATCCGCCGAGCGTCTTTGCGATGCTTCCGAAGCTCGTCGAGCGGGCCGGCCGCGCGAGCCGCGGGAGCATCACCGCGTTCTACTCGGTGCTCGTCGAAGGGGACGACACGAACGAGCCGGTGAGCGACACCGTCCGCGGTCTGCTCGATGGGCACGTGATCCTCTCGCGCAAGCTCGCGTCGCAGGCCCACTATCCGGCGATCGACGTGCTCGCCAGCATCAGCCGACTTTTCAGCGATCTCGCCAGCCCGGAACATGCCGCTGCCGCCCAGACGATTCGCGAGTTGCTCGCCGCGTATCGCGATCACGAGGATTTGATCTCGATAGGAGCGTACCGATCGGGCGCTAATCCAGCCGTCGATGCGTCGATTGTGATGCGCGACGAAATCAACCGCTTCCTGCGACAAGCAGTGGCGGACGGATCGAGCGTCGCCACGGCCCGCGCGCAGCTCATGGAATTGGCCCAGCGGTGCAGCGCTGCCCGCAAACCGGCAGCGGCGGTAGCGACAACACCGGCGGCAAAGAACCAACAAACGGTTGCGAAAGCGCCGGTACGTGCGTGAGGTCATTGCTCATTTGTGAGTCGTGCGTAGTGAGTGGTCGTCCTCAACCTGAAACCTGGAACCTGGAACTTGAAACCCTAGCCCCTAGGCCCTAGCCCCTTCCGTAACTCATGTCCTTCCGCTTCCGCCTCGAAACGCTGCTTCGCCTGCGACTGGCCGATCGTGACCAGCGGCGGGCCGATCTAGGCAAGGCATTGCGGGCCGAGGCGACTTTGCAACAACAGGCGGCAGACTTGGTCGAGGAACAGCGGACAACGGCGGAGTTGTCGCGAACGCTGTCGCTGCCGGGTGCGGGTGATGTGGACCGGCTGCTCTCGTCGCATCGGTATGAAATGGTGCTCCGCGGCCGGAGCAAGCAACTCGCCGCGCAGCTCGTGCAGGTGCAGGCCGAGGTCGAGCGGCGGCGGCTCGCGCTCGTCGAGGCCGACCGGCAGGTTCGCGTGCTCGAAAAGCTCAGCGAGAAGCAGGAGCAGGCCTTTCTTGCCGACGAGTTGAAGCGCGAGCAAAAGGAACTGGATGAGCAGGCCATCCTTGCCTTCGGCCGGCGGGAGGATGCCGCATGAAAGCTGCAGTCGGTTGGCTCGCTAATCTGTTCGTCGCGTTCTCAGTCGGCACGGTGATCTCGCTCGCCGTGCTGCTCGCGATGCTCTGGTGGAAAGGGGCCCTGGCCGACGACCGCCTGATGGGCGTGCTCGCGGTGATCTCTGGCGTGGAACCGGCCCGAACCACAGACGCCGCGGGAGGTGCAAACGCTTCCGACGAGCAGCCGTCGCTCGACCAGATCGCCCAGCGGCGGCTGGCGACGAGTCTCGATCTGGACCTGCGTGAAACGGCGATCGACAAGGCCCTCGGCGAACTGCGAAATCTCGAAGCGGAAGTGAAGGTCGAGAACAAACGGCTCGATGAATGGAAACTGTCGTTCGACAAGCGGCTGGAGAAGCTCGAAAGCGAAACGACCGACGAGGCGCTCTTCCAACTGCAGCGGACGATCGAGGCGATGAACCCGAAGCAGGCGAAGGACCAGATTCTGAAGATGCTCGAAGACACGCCGACCGCGGAGGACGATCCGATGCGCGACGTGGTGACGATTATCAAGACGATGCCGCTCGACAAGCAGAAGAAGCTGCTCGCCGAATTCAAACTGGAGCCGGAGACGGAAAAACTGGCCGAAATCCTGAAGCAAATCCGCCTGGGCGAGCCCGATTCCGGGCTGATCCAAGACACCCGCAACCAACTGAAGCAGCAACTCACGCCGCGATAACCATGAACGCAACTTCGGCCGATACGCTCGGCCCTAAGACGATGCTCGATCCGTTCGTCGCGCCTGCCGCGAGCGTGCGTGAGCCGGCCGCGCGCGGGTGCGCGTTTGAAAAGGTGCTGACGGAGCAGCCGAAGGAAGCTGCGGCTGAGGAGCCGCGTCGTCTCGAACGCGAAGCCGAGGCGGAAGAGCCGAGTTCGCCAACTGCAGAGGATCAAGCCTCGGAAGAGGTTACCGAGGAAGTTGTTGCCCAGGCCGAAGAATTGGATGAGTCGTCCGACGAGAGTCAGGACGATGAGCCGGCTGTTGTGACTGAAGCGATCGTTGCGCCAGTCATCGTGCTCCCCGAGTTGCCACAAGTGATCGAGCCGGTTGTGGAGAGCGAAGTGCATGCAGATGCAGATGCGGTGCCAATCGCAGCCGACATTGAAACGCAATCTGGTCCTCAGGTCGTTGCTGCCGCGACGAATGTCGTGGAGGTGGTCGCGCCAGTAGCAGAAGCCGGTCCAGCGGCTGCGCCTTCGGAGGGTTTTTCGACAAGTAGCCAGCCAGGTTCCGATTCGTCCATCTCGATTGAAACGACGATTCCGCATGATCCATCCTCCGTCAAAACAGTCAATGAATTTGCGACCGCGCTTGCCGAAGAGCCAACCGATTCGCGTGACGATAAGTCTTCGGGCGAATCGACGAGCGAACTGACCGGCTCGGAGGCCGTTGCAAAACAACCGGAGATCGACCTCCGCGCGATGCAGGACGCCGCGATCGTCACTGCGACCACGGACCAATCCAAGCCCGAAGCTGCTGGCATCACACGTTCCGATGCCAGCCAATCGGTTAGCCCCGTCAATCCCAGTTCTTCGCAGCCAACCACTCGGTTGCCCACGGAGATCCTTGTGGATGCCGCTGCTCGTCCCGCTGCTGCCGAGCAGCCCGTCACTGTCGATAGCGCCCGCCTCTTGCACCGCGTAGCTCGCGCCTTTGCGGCGGCCCAGGACGGCAGCGGCGAGGTCCGCTTGCGGCTGAGCCCGCCGGAGCTGGGTGCGCTGCGACTCGACGTGCGGGTCCAGGACGGCGCGATGGTCGCCCGGCTCGAGACCGAAACTTCTGCGGCTCGCACCGCCCTGATCGACAATCTGCCCGCACTGCGCGAGCGGCTGTCGGAGCAGGGAGTGCGGATCGAGCGGTTCGAAGTGAACCTGATGCAGCGTGACGCCAGCGGCACGCCCGATCGTCCTGCTGACCGCCAACCTCCCGAACAACCGGTACATCAGCCAGCCGTGCGCTCCCGCCGCTTGCCACAAGTCGCGGAGGGAGTCGTAGCACGCAGCACTCAACACACCGACCACGATCTGCGGCGACTGAACGTCGTCGTTTGAACCAAACCAACCGGAGCACGCCATGTCGCGCATCGACACCAACTTCCCCTCGTCGGCAGTCGCTGATGCGGCCAGCAAACCGCGCAGCCTCCAGGATCTCGACGTCGATGAGTTCCTGAAGCTGATGATCACCGAACTGCAGAACCAGGACCCGCTCAATCCGATGGACAACGCGCAGCTCGTCGAGCAGATCGGGCAAATTCGCTCGATCAGCGCGACGACGCAGCTTTCCGACACGCTCGGCTCGGTCCTTGCTGGCCAGAGCCTGACTACGGCCAGCAGCCTGATCGGCAAGAAGGTGGCTGCCCTGACCGATACGAACGAGAACGTGACCGGCGTCGTTGATCGGGTCTCCGTCGAAGTGGATGAAGACGACAACGACAAGCGGACATATCGCGTGCATATTGGCGACAAGAAGATCGACCTGAAGAACGTGCGAGAAGTTAAGGAATAGTTGTTTGTCATTGGTCACTTGTCACTTGTCATTTGTGAGTGGTGTTTGACCTCTGTCCTCTGTCCTCTGTCTCCTGTCCTCTGTCCTCTGTCTCCTGACCCAACGCTTCGCTTTCTCAAATCAATTCGCTTTCCCAACGGAGCATTTCCATGGGCCTCCAATCCGCCATGACCACCGCGCTGACCGGCATGTCGGCAGCCGAAACGATGATCGACGTGTCGGGCAACAACCTGGCCAACTCGCAAACCGTCGGCTTCAAGGAGTCGAACGCGGTGTTTGCCACACAGTTCCTTGTCACACAGAGCCTCGGCTCCGCGCCGACCTCGGGCAACGGAGGCACCAACCCCCGGCAGGTCGGCCTGGGCGTTCGCACGGCCGAAATCTCGCCGAACTTCAATCAAGGGACAATCGAAATCAGCAACAGCCCCTCGGACCTCGCGATTCAGGGGAACGGCTTTTTCATCGTCGAGGACAGCGGCGGCGAACAGCTCTACACCCGCAACGGCATCTTCAAACTCAATGCCGATAGCGAGCTCGTCACGACGACCGGCGAGCGTGTCCTCGGCTTTGGCGTGAACGACGAATTCGTGATTCAAGAGACCAGCCTCGTGCCGCTGACCATTCCGCTCGGCACGGCGATGGTCGCGCAGGCGACGGAAAACGTGTATCTGCAAGGCGTGCTCTCGCCGACCGGCGATCCGGCAACGACGGCGGGCGTCAGCCAAACCGGCACGCTCGAAGGACCGGGCGGCGCCGCACTCACTGCCGGCACACTGCTCGTCGATGTGGTCGATACGAGTGCTGGCCCGACGCCGATCTTTCAAGCCGGCGAACTTGAGTTCACGCCGCGCAAGGGTGGCCGCACGCTCGGCACGCAGACGATGCAGATCACCGCGACCAGCACCGTGCAGGATCTCATGAACTTCATGCAGGCCGCGATCGGCATTCACACCACCGCCGACGATCCGGCGATGCCGACGTCCGTCAACAACATTCCGACGGAAAGCGGCACGCTCAATCCCGGACTCACCATCACCAACGGCCAGATTCGCGTCGTCGGCAACAACGGCACCGGCAACGAGGTCGATATCGGCTCGGCCGCGTTTCGCCTCACGACCACCGGCGGCACGATCCTGCAGCCCGGTCTCGGCTTCAGTTCGCTGCAAGGGGCGGTTGGCGAAAGTGCCGTTGCCGACTTCCTGGCTTACGACACGCTTGGCGTGCCGGTTAATGTTCGCGTGACGGCAGTTCTCGAATCGCTCTCCGACAACACCACCGTCTATCGCTGGTTTGCTGAATCGGGCGACAACAGCCCGGCCGTCGGCACCGACGTCACCGTCGGCACCGGCCTCATCACTTACGACGGCGAAGGACGGCTCATCTCGGTCAGCAATACCGAGGTGAGCGTCGAACGCCGCAACCTGCCGTCGCTCGATCCGCTCGCGTTCGATCTGAACTTTGCCGAAACCTCGGGCCTGGCCGCCGAGAACAGCGAGCTCTCGGCCGCCCGCCAGGACGGCTCGCCACCCGGCACGCTCAGCAGCTACATGATCGGCGAAGACGGCATCATCAAAGGGGTCTTCACAAGCGGCGTCACGCGCGACCTGGGGCAAATCCGCCTCGCCCGCTTCACAAACCCGTCGGGCCTCATCCAGCGCGGCGAAACGATGTACCAGCAGGGGCTCAACTCCGGCCTGCCGATCGAAGGGAACCCGAACACGGTCGGCATCGGGTCGATCATCGGCGGGGCGGTCGAACTGTCGAACACCGACGTGGGGAAAAACCTGATCGACCTGGTCCTCGCCTCGACGCAGTACCGGGCCAACGCCCGCGTCATCTCGACCTCGCAGGAACTGTTCGACGTGCTGATGAACATCCAGCGGTAGGGACCGGCTGTAAACCGCTTCAAGCCTCCCTAACCTGGGAGGCTACCATCGGTATCGAGTTTGTCCTGAACAGCCGTCGCTGCGACGAGCGAGTGGCTGCCGATTTATACATTTTGCGCTTTTTTGAGCGAATTGCAGTGGCATGAATGCTGTAAATGGTTGCTACAGAACGTGATGCGAAGTTTGCTGGGCAGGGGCGAGTATAAGTAGTATTAACCGGTGAATTGCTATTCATATACTGGCTGAACACCACCACGATGGATGGCAAATTATCGATGTTGCTGTCTTGTTCCCGACTCCCACATAAACCAGCTACTGACCTTCGCACGTCGGTGTTACCGTCACCCGAGCGGCGGTTTTTCTTGTGTGTGGGTAGAATCGACAAGCATGGAAACCAAACGCCCAAGCCGCTGGCAGTTCACGACTCGGACCCTACTGTTTCTCTTTCTATGTATAGCCGGCCTTCTGGCTGGTTATCGCGTGGGTTACTACGGTGGTACGGAGCGCCGACGGCAAGAAGCGTTTTCAACGAAGGTTTACAGTGTTTCCGATTTCGCCTCGGCCGACGAAGTGATTGAAGCAATCACACGTAATATTGACCCAGAGAATTGGCAAGATGTTGGTGGACCTGGGACGGTTAGTGGGGCACCGGATGATCCAGGGTCGCTGGTGATCTATCAAACTGGAGCCAATCACGACTCTGTCGAGCGGCTAATTCATGACTTGCGAAAAGCGAAGGCGAAGTAATCGCCCTACCCGGTCGCTGGGTGCTCACTCGGTTTAAACCAAATTGCCAAAGACCACGCGGAGACTTTGCCTACGAGCAGGCGCACCGCACCCTCTGCCTATTAAACGCGGCAATGTACAAAATGTCTGTTGCGGAAACCCGCAAAATAGTGATCGCGCGTTCACTGAATCGCCAAATCCGGCCGCAAATCCTGGCCCCTGAACCACAGCCAGTCCCGCTACCCCCGTCCACGGTGGCCTATGTTTGACAAGGAACTTCCCCTCGCCGCGGCCACGGACGGCTCGATTGCCCGGAGCCTGCGATGGTCAAGCCGATTCTCGTTTGCACGTTCGTCGCTCTCGTCATCCTGACCGAGTGCCTCTTCGCCTGGTTCCTCATTCCGAGCACCAGCGATCTGGAGACGTGGGCCAAGGCGAAAGCGGCCGAAGGGGCGTCGCACGGCGAGGCTGCACCGGCTGATGCGCATGGCGGGCACGACGCGCATGGGGCCGATCCCCATGCCGCCGACGGGCACGGAGCTGACAGCCATGGCCATGACGCGCACGGCGCGGCACACGCAGCAGGCGATCACGGCGACGGTCATCACGAGGTCGAGGCGGAGCTGGGCAAGTTCAACGTCGTCATTCACCAGCCGGCGGCGAACCTGACGATGCGGGTCAACTTCCACCTGATCGGCACGCTGCCGCACGAGTCGGAAACGGAGTTCAACGAGCTGCTAGCAAAGAATGAACACCGCCTCCGCGACCAGGTGATCTTCGAGATTCGCAACAGCCGGGTCGAGGACCTGACCGACCCTGGATTGGCCTTGCTGAAACGGAAGATATTGGCGAAAAGTAACGAGCTTCTCGGCAAGCCGATCCTGCGGACGATGCTGTTCAGCGACTTCTCGTTCATTGAACAGTAAGCCGAGCCTAATTCACTTCGCGCCTACTGGAAAGGAATCCGATGGCCGGCGAATCGCCTACGCTGCGCCAAGACGATATTGAGGAGTTGCTCCGGCAGGCGCAGATGGCGGCGGGGCTCACCCCCGAGGCCGCTCCCGCTGCCGGCACGGTCGCTCCTCCAAGGCCCGCTGTGCCCGAAGGGGTTGCTGCCGCACCGGAACTTGCTGCCGCTCCCGCGAGCGCCGCCACCGCAACCGCCACGCTGCCGCCGCTCCCGAGCATCGCCTCGCGTCCGACAAGCAGTCCGGTTGGCGACGACATTCAGTTTCTCCTCGCCCAGGCCGAGCAAGCCCTCGCCTCGGTCGATCATCCGGTCGATCCGGCTCTCGAAAAACTCCATGCGTTTGAATTCAAGGATCTCGCCGCCTCGCCCCCGTCGGGCGAGAAGGCAACGCTGGAACTGCTCAAGGACGTCGATCTCAACCTGCGGATCGAGCTGGGCCGCACGCAGATGTACCTGGAAGACGTGCTCAAGCTGAAACGGGGCAGCGTCGTCACGCTCGACAAGCTGGCCGGCGACCCGGTCGATGTCTTCGTCAACGGGCGAATGGTCGCGCGGGGCGAGGTGCTCGTCCTGAACGACAACTTCTGCGTCCGCGTGACCGAGCTGCTTACGGGGGACGACTTCGACTAAGGCGAGCGGGAGGCGTAAGCCTCCCGATGACGCTGCACTGCTCAGACTCGCTGAACTATCGGGGCGCTTACGCACCCCGCTCGCCACATATTTTCGCACCCTCGGTATCGACCACCTCGCCTCATCACATCACAAATTTCGCACGGATGCGAACCGCTTTCCGACCACTCGCGACACTTGCTTACTGCTGGCTGGCTGCCGCTGGTGCGCTGGCGCAGGAGTACGCGCCGCAGCGCGAGATACCAGCGTTCCCGTTTCGACAAGTTGCGGCGGCCGAACCGATCCAGCGTGGCCAGTCTCCTTCGCACGAGCCACTCCGCCTCGCTCCGCGCAATAGCACAGCGAATCGCTCGCTGGACAAATCTGCCGCTACGACGCCCACAACCGCCGTCGGCACCGTTGTCAGCAGTTTGGCGATCGTTCTCGGCATGTTCCTCGCCTTCGTCTGGTGCTCGAAGCGTTTCGCCCCGGCAGGCTCTGCACAATTGCCGAAGGAAGCCGTCGAACTCCTCGGCCGCACGCCGCTCGCCGGCCGGCAGACGATGCAGCTCATTCGCGTTGGCAATCGGCTGCTCTTGGTCGCGATGTCCCCCGGCGGCGCTGAGACGCTGACCGAAATCACCGATCCGGTCGAAGTCGAACATCTGGCCAGCCTCTGCCGCCGCGGCAAATCGGACAGTGCCACCGCGTCGTTCAACCGGACGCTTGCTCAGCTGGCCAATGAACCAGAGTCGCCCCGGGCGAGAACTCGAGGTGCGGCATGAGGCCCATCGTTGCTGCTCTATTACTGCTCATCGCCACTCCGGCCTTCGCCCAGTCGGTCGGCGAATTGCCAGCCCTCCCCTCCCCTGCCCCGTCGCTCTTGCCCGATCCGCTTTCCGAGGCTATGCGCGGGGGGCCGGAGTCGTGGACCAGCCCGCAGCGGCTCAGTTCGACGCTGCAAGTGATGCTGCTGCTCACGGTCCTCAGCCTCGCGCCGGCCGTGCTGCTGATGACGACGAGCTTCGTCCGGATCATCGTCGTCCTCGGCCTCTTGCGGCAAGCACTCGGCACCCAGCAGTTGCCGCCGAGCCAGGTAATCACCGCGCTGGCCATGTTTATGACGCTCGTCGTCATGACGCCGACCTGGAACCAGGTCTATTCAGACAGCATTCGACCGTACTCGCGTGGCGAGATCACCGACCCCGAAGAGGCGTGGAATGCTGGCGTCGTGCCGCTCAAGGAGTTCATGGCTCGGCAGATCGACCTGGCGGGGAACAGCGACGAAGTCTGGCTGTTCTACGAGTATTTGCCGGAAAGCCAGCGGAGCAGCGAGCCTCCGGAAACCTACGAGCAAGTTCCGCTGCAGGCCCTGCTGCCGGCATTCATGCTAAGCGAACTGAAAGTTGCGTTCCTCATCGGCTTTCAGATTTACCTGCCGTTTCTGATCCTCGACCTGGTCGTCTCCAGCGTGACGATCTCGATGGGGATGATGATGCTCCCCCCCGTGATGATCTCGCTGCCGCTGAAGCTCTTGCTGTTCGTGCTCGTCGATGGTTGGACGCTCGTCGTGCAGATGCTCCTCGAAAGTTTTGGGGGGCCACCCTGACCCCAATGTCATTTGTCACTTGTGTGAGTCGTGCGATTCTCTGTCCTCTGTCCCCTGGTTCGCTATGGACGCTTCCGAAGCCGTCACGCTCACCCAGCAAGCGATGATGACCGCGCTCATCATTAGCGCGCCGTTGCTCGTCGTCGGCATGGTTGTCGGCTTGCTCATCGGCCTCGCCCAAGCGCTGACTCAGGTGCAGGACCAGACGGTGTCATTCGTCCCCAAGATCGTGGCCATGGTCGCCGCCTTGGTGCTGGCGCTTCCGTGGCTCGTACAGAAGATGGTCGAGTATTCGGAAGTGTTGATTGCAAACATTCCCAAAACGATTAGCGGCGGGTGAAATTCGTCATGGCACCGCTGCTGCTTCTTTATCTGGACCAGTTCCTGATTTTCGTCCTGGTTCTGACTCGCGTCGGCAGCCTGCTGATGGTCCTGCCGGTGCTCGGAACGGCGACGATTCCGATGCACGTGCGCGGGCTGTTGGCCGTGGCCATCTCGCTCATCATCGCGCCGCTGCATTTCGGCCTGCCGATTCCGCCGCCGGATCACTTGCCGCAATTGGCGATGCTGATGGCGAAGGAGGCCATCCTAGGTCTCGCACTAGGGCTTGCCGTGATGGTGCTTCTTTCTGGAATGCAAATCGCCGGGCAGGTCATCAGCCAGATGAGCGGCCTCTCGCTGGCGGAAGTCGCTAACCCAAACTTCGAAACGAGCGTGCCGATCTTCTCGCAGATCCTCGAAATGCTCGCCCTGGCGATCTTCTTCGCCGTTGGCGGCCATCGGCAGGTGCTGGAAGCGTTGCTCGGCTCCTTCAATTGGATGCCGCCGGGTCAGGGGCATTTTCCCGAGAGCCTGCTTGGCACGATGACCGAGGTCGCAACGCACAGCTTCGAGACGGGCGTTCGCGCCTCGGCCCCGGTGATGGTCGCGATGCTGCTGGCGATCCTGATCGTCGCCCTCATCAGCCGGACGATTCCGCAGCTCAATGCGGTGGCCGTCGGCCTCAACTTCAACTCGCTCGTGGTGCTGGCCGTCTTTATGTTCTGTCTCGGCTCGGCGGGCTGGGTGTTTCAGGAAGAGTTGGGCAACGTCATAGACGAGGTGCGAGGTTCGTTTGTCGTAGATTAAATGGCCGCTGACGACTTTGGCGACAAGACGCACGAAGCAACACCCTATCGCCGGCAGAAGGCCCGCGAAGAGGGGCAGGTCGTGCGCAGCCAGGACCTTTCGTCGGCTGCGCTGTTGGTCGGTGGTTTGCTCGTCCTGTGGCTGCTCGGCGGGCAGGTAGCGGAGCTTCTGGGCAACCTCGCGCGCGAGTACCTCGGCGGAGCGGCGTGGCTGCAAACGTCGCCCCAGGAGACAACGCACCAACTGGCCCGCGTGACTTACGGCCTGGCCATTGCCATGCTGCCGCTGCTTGGCTTGCTCGCGCTGGCCGGCATCGTCACGCAGATGGGACAATTCGGCTTTCTGTATCTGCCCGAGAAGCTAGCCCTCGACTGGCAGCGGATCAATCCGCTTGCCAACTGGGGTCGCATCGCGTCGTGGAGCAATGCGATCCACCTTGGTTTTGGCATCCTCAAGGTGCTGTTTATCGCGATCGTCGCCGGCTGGTCGCTCTGGGGGGAGCGCGGCCGGCTGATGAACCTGACCGACGAATCGACGCCGGTCATCGCGTCGTATCTGTTTCACGTCACATTCTGGACGAGCCTGAAGATCGGCGCGGCTCTCGTCGGGCTCGCGGTGTTCGATTACGGCTACCAGTATTGGAAGCACGAACAGGACTTGCGGATGACGACGCAGGAGCTCAAGGAGGAAATCAAGCAGCAGCAGGGGGATCCGCAGGTGGCTGCTCGCCGCCGGCAGGTTCAGCGTCAGATGGCGCTGCACCGATTGAGCTCGACAGTTCCGAAGGCCGATGTGATCGTCACGAACCCGACGCACTTTGCAATCGCTTTGCAATACGACCACGAGAAGATGGCCGCGCCGGTGGTGATCGCCAAAGGGGTCGATCTGTTGGCCAAGCGCATCCGCGAACTGGCCCTGCAAAACGGAGTGCCAATCGTCGAGCGAAAAGAACTGGCCCGCGCGCTCTATGCCAACGTCGAAATCGGCCAGCAAGTTCCGGCCGAGCAATACGCGGCCGTGGCCGAAGTCGTGCGCTACGTCTATCAGCTCAAGGGGAAGAAGCTGCCAGGGCAGCGTGCGGCGTAGATCCCTACCACAGCACCAGCACGATCGCCGCGACCATCAGCGAAGCACCGACCAGCCGCCAGGCGAGCACGCTCGCACCAAGTTTCTGTTCCTGATTGTGGAACCAGTGGCCGATGAGCCAGACGGCAACGACGCTCCACAGGCCCCGCGAGCTGTACATCACGTTGGCGGCCGTCGCTTCCTGAAACCACGCGATGGAAACGACGAAGACGAGTGACTGAAGCGACATCAGCACGCAGGCAGCCAGCAGCCATTTCCAGCCGGCAGCGGGAATCGTCGAAAGCGGCGCTGGGAATCGCGGTATCAAGGCGATCGAGTAGATCGCAACAAAGCCGAGCATCGTCGGCAAGAATCGTCCCAGTCCCCAATCCTTGGAGAATTGCTGCACGAGGACGTCGAACAGGGCGAACGATGCGGCGGATGACCCAGCCGCGAGGATTGTCGTCGCGACGTGGTGGTGATGAACTCCCCGCGTCCGATTGAGCAGGGCGATGGCCACCGTGCTGAGGGCCGCGGCAATCCACAGTTTCGGCGTCACCACCTGGCTGCCCAGGAGTGTCGAGAAGACCGCGACGAGGATGATCTTGATGCCGAGAACCGGCGTCGCGATCGACACGTCGCCCCGGTCGAGCGAGATCAGGTTCAAGATCGAACCGGCCATGAAGAGGAGCGCCACCAGTGCCGGCTGCCAGAGCAGGTCGGCCCGAAAGGTGCCGCCGAGAAGCCACAGCGGCGCGAAGACGACGACACCGACCAGGCTTGCCACAAACGTCGTCCGCCAAAAGCCGACGCCGAAATCGGCTGCCCGCCGCATCAGCATCGCCGCCACGACATAGACGATCGCGCTCCCTAGCGGCAGAGCCAGCGCGAGCGGCGGCAGAGGTAGAGCGGTCATGCCGGGATGTTCAATGGCGCGGTCGGGGAAATGACCAATGACCAAATCCCAATGACCATTGCGGATGCCTGAATGGTCATTGGTGCTTGGTCATTGGTCATTCGGAGCGGCGGCCGCATCACAGACGAGCTTGCGCCGCCAATATGTTCGCTAATAGCCATATCGCTCGAAATATCCCGCCCATCGGTCCCGAATCCTTGCTTTCAAGGACTCATCCAAGGCATGCTTGTTAGTCTTGTAGTCCTTCTGCTCACTGACGGCAGCGGCGATTGGCACTCGGACACGCGAATAGTCCCCCAGGTTCAGCCGCTCGTAGATGCGGCCGATCTGCTCGACCGGATTGGCCACCAGATCCTCGTACTTGATCTCGAAAATGTTCTCCGCCGGCAGCCGCGCCCGCTGGTCCTCGAAGCCGCGATACATCCGCGTCAAGCAATCGAAGACGTACTCGTCGAGGCCAATGTCCTTCGGGAATTGCAGCCCCTGCACTTCGTCGAGCGAGTGCCATAGCCGCGTGGTCGAGGGAAAGAGCGAATACGGATTTCGCGTGATGTGGATGAATTTTGCGCCGGGAAAGAGCTTCGAGAGCACCTCGATCCGCCCCGTGTGCGGCGGCGACTTGAGGAGCAGCCGCTTGCCCGGCGAGGCGAACGTGAGGAGCTTCACAAAATCGACCATCGCCCGCTCGAACCGCGCCTGGTCTTCGGGCCGGCACCCCTGCATGTCGAGGAACTCGCTGTAGGGGGGTGGATCATTCGGGAACGCCATACGGAAGTACGGCGTCGGCGCGCCGAGCGTCAGCAGGGCGAACTCGTCCTCCTGCGGGCGGTCCCAGCCGGCAGCCATGTTGTCCATCGGCCGCTGCTTGGGCATCAGCCAGCTGCCCAGATTGAGCATCAGCCACTGCGTGAGCAGGAAGTGGTGCGGGGCGAAGCACTGGAACGTCGTCGGCGAGACGAACCGCTCGTCGAGGTGCATCAGCTCGTGCAGATAGGTCGTGCCGCTTCGCCAGTGGCCGATGATGAAGACCGGCGGCTCCTTGATTTCCGTCGCGTCGATTTGCTTGCCGTAGCGAATTCGCTGGGCCACGCCGGCAAACGTGTTGAACGGATTGATGACGCTGATCAGAAACGCCATCGGCCAGCGGAGCGGATGGAAGCGAAACCGATGCCGCCAGCAGAGCTTCCACCAGTCCCCCGGCCGCATGCCGTGCCAGAAGCGGGGCGAGTACCACGGGTAGGGGTTGGCCTTCGCGGGCGAGCTCTTGGGAGACGGAGCAACAGCAATCATCCGCCCATTCTAGTTGGTGCGGTAATTTTGAGGAATGACGCTCAATTTGCCGGGCGCGTTCAATTTGTCGTAGTGCTAGAATTACCATCGTGATCTACGACTACAAATGCCCGAATTGTGGTGGAAGGATGGAGCGGGGCTGCCTCGATGCCCCATCGCCTGGTATGTCCTGGCTATTGGCTCCCGCCAAGTTGTGGCAGCGCGGCGAAAAGCTGCAAAACGAATCGTTGGGTTGGTGGCCATTCCGGTCCTCGACTCGCCCTCTGCCAGCGCTTCGGTGCCGCGGATGCACCCTGGTCATATTCTGGTACACGCCAGTCGAGCAACCAAAGTCTCCGGCGAAAACTGGCGACCCTGAACTCGCTGCCTTTGTCCATTTCAAGGCTCAAAACAATCCCGAACGCGACTCGACAATCAAGCTGTTGCTCGGCGACTACCGAAGCAAGCTAGAGCGAACTCCTGACGCGCAATTGAAGCAGATTGCCTACGATCGCGCGCTGCAGCAAGCGAATCTGACAAAGGTAATCGACTTCGACGCCGAAGAATCGTCACGGGAACAGCTCATTGAGCAGTTCGTGGCCGAGTATGGAGAGTACTTGAGAGGGATTCCATTCGAGCAGGTTGCCACGATGTTGAGATTCCGCAAGGCGGATCGAGACAGCGATTGAAATTCAAGCCATAGCTGAAGTTGATGTCCCGTGGTTAGATCTGAAACTTGAATCGTACCCCGTGACAAAATGCCGGCGCTATGGGTCTGGCTGGCAGCCTTGAGGACATTCGGTTGGTCTGCCAGACTGGGGCGAGTTGCAAACTTTGTTGCTATTTTGCCTGGGGATCGGACATTCCGGGACCAGGTTTGGTCCCGGCTAAGGAGCCAATCTTGCACTGCTTCGCCTTCCACCTCATGCCCTGGGACCGCCTCCCCGCCGACTTCGCTACGAAGTACGAATCGGCATGGACGTGGCTCCCGAATTCGATCTACGACCCGGCTCACGGGCACACGCTCTATAACCGCTATCTCGACGAGCTTTGCCTGGCCGACGAGCTCGGCTTCGACGGCGTCTGCGTCAACGAGCACCATCAAAACGCCTATGGCACGATGCCCAGCCCGAACCTGATGGGCTCGATCCTCGCCCGCCAGACGAAGCGGGTGAAGATCGCCGTGATCGGCAACGCCCTGCCGCTGTATAACCCGCCGACGCGAGTCGCCGAGGAATTCGCCATGATCGACGTGATCAGCGGCGGCCGGCTCATCGCGGGGCTCGTCGTCGGAGGCGGGCCGGAATACTACAGCTTCACCGTCAACCCGACGCACGCCCGCACGATGTTCGCCGAGGCGATGGACCTCGTGCTGCGGGCCTGGACCGAGCCGGGGCCGTTCGAGCACTACGGCGAATACTGGAAGCTCAAGTACGTGAATCCGTGGCCCCGGCCGATCCAGCAGCCGCACCCGGCCGTCTGGATTCCCGGCGCGGGGAGCAAGGAGACGATCGAGCTCGTTGCCGCCCGCCGCTTCGGCTACATGGGCATTCCGTATTTCCATATGGACTTTTTCCAGCGGAACTTCGACCTCTTCCGCGATGCCGCCGCTAAGAGCGGGTACGAAGCCAGCCCCTATCAGCTCGGTTGGCTCTGCCCGATCTATGTCGCCGAAACCGACGAGCAGGCGTGGGCCGAGTACGAGCCGCACCTGATGTACTTCGCCAAGCAACTGCTCAAAGGGCTGGTCGTCCTGCCGCCGGGCTACACCAGCGTCCGCTCGATCGCCGGCATTCACACGGCCCTGTCGAAATTCCTCAGCACGGTCGAAACGCGGAAACAGATCGAGGACGGGGCCTATGCCATCGTCGGCAGCCCGGCCACCGTGAAGCAAAAGCTGCTCGAATATGGCCAGAAGCTCGGCGTCGGCAACCTGCTCGGCCTGTTCCAACTCGGCACGCTCCCTGGCGATCTGACCCGAAAAAACATGCAGCTCTTCGCCCGCGAAGTGATGCCGGCGCTGCAGGCGGTGAAGCACGCCCCGCTGCCGCAACTCGTTTCTTAGCCGGGACCAAACCTGGTGAAGCCCCACGATCCCTACGTCAGAATCTTTGCCCCATCCGAGCGCAGGAATAGTGGAGCGTACTTTTGGGATTCTCTTCGGCGTGAACTGTCAGGGTGGAACGAACTGGAATACGAGTGGATAGCAACTTCGACTTTTGGTGATCAGATCATCTTGACGCACAACTCTCCACTCCATTGCGGCCCGGCAATCTATATGCATGGACCAGATGTCGCCGGGCCACGGTCTCCATTTGCATTGTGGTTAGATAACATTCTCTATCTCGGACCGTCGGTCGATGAATGGCTTGCACGTGTGCAGCGATTCGGCGATGAATATTCGATCGTCCCTGGCGAAATCGACGATTTCGTCGATGAGCCCGATGAATACCGCAAGATTTATCGCGAATTGAATCCTGGATTGCCGTGGTGACTTCAACCTCGGTCCCAAGCTCCGCTTGGGACCACAGGTGGGGAAGCTCTGCTTCCCTGAAGTGGACAGACTTTCGATCCCGCAGGTTCCCGCACCGATGGTCAGCGATGGTACAAACGAAAAAGCTGCTTGTGGCTTTCGATCCAGGCAATCCTCAATCCCAATCGAGTGATTTCCTCATGCCTGCGTTTTACGATTCCGAGGCCTGCTTCCGGGAATTGAAGTCCAAGTCGCTCAAACCCTACGGCCTGCTGGTTTTTCTGGGACGCGCAATCACGGAGAATGATCTCTTCGCCAAGCTTGTCGATTCAAGAGCATTGATTGACGACGTTCCTGGAACGCTCAACCTCTTGGCGAACTACTTGGAATTGCTACAGGCGTTCAAGATCGGCAATGTTGTCCGAATTGAGGGTAGCGATGCTGCGAACTTCCACCTCCAACTCGTTGCGCCTACGCCATCTGCTGCGATCAAGAACTTGCAGAAGGAAGGCTGATTCTGCTGAGATTGTTTCCACTCACTACCGGGACCAGTTTGGTCCCGGCTAAGGACATGCCAACTTCGTCATTTGTTACCGTCTCCGGCAAGAAAACCCAGCTCACCGTCGGTGGCGAGGGGCCGCCGCTGTTGTATCTGCATTCCGCCGGGGGCGAGACCGAGTGGATGCCGTTTCATGCCGAGCTGGCCAAACGGTTCACCGTCTATCTGCCTGCTCATCCGGGCTTTGCCGATTCGCAGGGGCTCGACCAGATTCGGGACATCACCGACTACGCCTGGCACTATGTCGATCTGCTCGCCGAACTGAAACTGAGCCGCGTGCCGATCGTCGGCTTCTCGCTCGGCGCGTGGACGGCATTGGAACTGGCGATCCTGCGGCCGGCACTCGTCAGCAAACTCGTCCTCGTCAATTCGGCCGGCCTGCGCCTGCCGGGCGCGCCGATGGCGGAACTCTTCATTGACGATCTAACGAAGCTCCGCCACCTCCTCTTCAAGGACCCGAACGATCCGAGCGTGCCGCTCGCGCTGCCGAAGGGGCTCGACGACAACCGGATCATCCAGTGGCTCAAGGCCCGCGAGGCGACCGCCCGCGTCGGCTGGAACCCGTACCTGCACAACCCCCGCCTGCCGCAACACTTGCGGCGCGTCGAATGCCCGGCACTCATCCTCTGGGGCCGGCACGACAAACTGATCCCGCTGGCCCACGGCGAGTATCTCGCAAAGCACCTGCCGAGCGCGAAGCTCGAAATCCTCGATTGCGGCCACATGCTCCCGTTCGAGAAAACGGCCGAGTTCGCCGAGCGGACGCTGGCATTTCTCGCCTAACCTGGGTGGCACTGGCGTCCTGGCCAGTGCTTGCCGAAGGAGTGGAGGCGGCCTCTTGAAGTGGCGTTCCAGAGGCGTCTTTTCGATAACGGTAATTCGCCAAAGGGTGCTGTGTGGCCGCGCGACGGTTCGCGAAAAGGCCTGATGGAACGCCAACTCACAGTATCGCACAAAGCGCCAAATCCAGTACGGGCCAGGACACCCGTGCCACCAACCCATTCACTTCGTCCAGAACTCCGTCGGCATTGGAGTGATCCTCGGCAAATCGGGATCGACGGTCTCCCCGTCCGACTCGTAGAACCGCGAACTCGACCACTTCCAGCGGCGCGCCTGGGTCACCAGCTTTCGCCGCACCGGATTCAGGTGCAGGTACTCGATCGAAGCCTGCACCGAATCGGGCTGATTAAGGTTGCGATCGTAGCCCGGCCCCTCTTGCCAGAAGCGAAATACCTCCTTGCCGGGACGCTCGTGAATCGTCAGCCGTGCCAGCAGCGGGCTTCCCGCATTTCGCAGGTCGCGTTTGACCCGGGCGGAAACCGGCTGTTTGATTGAGGCGAGATATTCTTCGATTGCCGGCTTTTCGTCGTGCGGATAGACGAGCAAATGGACGTGCTCTGGCATGAAGACGAACGCCACCAGGTCGAATCGCAACCGGCTCCCCGCGTCGTCAATCTCTCGGGCCAAGTAGCCGCGCCACGAATCGTTGGTCAGCAGCTTCCTCTGGTGGTAGCAAGAGAATGTCAGTTCGTGCAGATCGCCCGGCTCATGGTAGTGCTTGATCGTCTTGTACTTCTGGGCTTTCATGTGAGGATCAGCTTGCTGTACGACAACGACGGGCGCGAATTCAATCGGCGAGTCGCCATTGCGATGGAACGAGGCTCCGCAGCACCGACTTTCGGGAAAAGGGACGATGGAGGGGGGTGGCACTTAACGCCGTTAACCGTTTTTCTTTGTTCTCAAAAGTCTTGATGCG
>CAYLLN010000077.1:0-31986 GCA_964384375.1 uncultured Pirellulaceae bacterium | reverse complement strand
CATCTAGGTTCGACACAGTAGCTAGCAGTTCCAGGTTTCAAGTTCCAGGTTTCAGGTTCGCTACAGCAATTTGAAACCTGAAACATGGAACCTGAAACTCACTTGTCCTCCACCACCAAATTCTTCGTAATACACTCCTTCAGCGTCGCCCGAATCCGAAACAGGGCCACTCGCACTGCCTCGGGAGTCGTGCTCAGCCGCTGGGCGATCGTCTGGCTCGGCAGCTCTTGTTCGTACCGCAAGGCGAGCATCCGCCGGCTCTCCGGCGCGAGCTTCTCGTAACAGCCGTCGAGGGCCCGGCGAATCGGCCCTTCGGACAGTCCCGGCGGCCCCTCCTGTTCGGCCCGCAGGAAAATCTCGACCAGGGCCTCACGCTGCAACCGGCTCCGGCGGCTGGTCCGGCGGAAGTAATTCAGGCACAGGTTCCGGGCGATCCCCTTCAGCCACTGCTTCGGATGCACCTCGGCCGGGATCCGATCAAAAAACCGGTACAGCTCGACATACACATCCTGGGCAATGTCATCCACGTCGTGCCGCGGCACCCCCATCCCGGCGATGTACGCCCGGATGTGCGGCTGTGTGTCGCGCACGATCGCGTCGAATTCGAGTTGGTCGCCGGTCGCTTGGTCCATGTCCGTCGCTCAGTCTGTTGTGGCAATCTGCCTGCGTGCCGTTACCAAGTAGGTCTCGCCAGCCCGGCGGGACTACCGTGGCCTAACAGCGCGGTTGAATCCGCACCGAGGAATGCGTTCAAAGTCGCCTGCTCATATTACTCGTGCGTTTGCCACCCCGGCACTCTGATATAAAATCTTCCACAACCTGTTTGCTTGAAATACCTTACAACGACTGACGCCGCTTACTGCTGCGCTAATATTATCAGTCGTATCAATCCCTCTTTGTCTAGCAATCAGCCAGCGAGTGAAAACGCCGTTTCTTAAGTTGCATAGAACCAAACAAAACTCAGTAGCCACGAAAACGATCGCAAGTTGTTTCCACAAAATGACTTAAACATCAATCCCCGTTTATGCACGTATGCAAGTTATGCAGCATAACGAAATGGCTCGATTTCCCTTGACGCCCTAAGAGCCGCCAGCTCTCTGGCTACTGTATAGATGCACAATAGAGTCAAATTGTTGGCGTACACATCGCAGAATTCAATGGCTGAATTCGGACGCCGGTTGACACAAAAATTGACTCACACTTGACTTACCAGGCCCCCCATTGAGCAACCACAAGCAATCGAACGAGACGCAACAAAAACCGGGACCAGTTTGGTCCCGGTTAAGGAAAGTTTAGTTAGACGTCGGTCGCTCGGACCTACCCCTTCGCCGCATACTCGGCCGCGAAGAACTTCTTGCTGTCGGCCGGGTTCGCCTTGATCGTGCGGGCCCCTTCCTTCCAGTTGGCCGGGCAGACTTCGCCGTTGGCCTCGAAGTACTGCAGGGCCTTCACCATCCGCAGGGCTTCATCGACGCTTCGCCCCAGCGGCAGGTCGTTCACTACCTGATGCCGGACGACGCCGTTCTTGTCGATCAGGAACAGCCCCCGCAGAGCGATGCCGCCGGGAAGCAGCACGTCGTAGGCCCGAGAGATTTCCTTGGTCGTGTCGGCGACCATCGGATACTCGATCTCGCCGAGGCCGCCGTCGTTCCGCGGCGTGTTCCGCCAGGCGAGGTGCGTGAAGTGGCTGTCGATCGACGCCCCGAGAATCTGCACGCCGAGCTTGGCGAACTCCTCGTTCCGGTCGGAAAACGCGATGATCTCGGTCGGGCAAACGAACGTGAAATCGAGCGGCCAGAAGAAGAGCAGCACGTACTTGCCTTTGTAATCGCTCAGGCTGACCTGCTTGAACTCCTTGTTCGGCATGACGGCCTGGGCCTTGAAATCGGGGGCCGGCTGCTGGACCAAAACACCCATGAGATGCACTCCTCGTATGTCAGGTGGGAAATGGCGAGAGGGAATCCGGCAGCGGCGAGCTTGTCGCTTTCGCCACGTGCCAGATTCGTTCATTATTGGCGGTACGGAGAGGCGGGAAAGGGGGGAGGGTGCGGGGACTGAGTTCGTTAATTTCCGAGGGGGCCTGCGATGGGCGAGCAACAAAGTTGGCGAGGGCTGATTCAGTCGTACTTGCAAGCGTGCTGCGATCACGATTGGCAACGGCGGCAAGAGCGCGCGGCAACGGACTGGGAATCGAGTTTCCTGGCCTCTCATGGCACGCCAGCGATGCAACAACGTCATGCCGAGTCGGTGCAAAAGTCGGCTGCCCACAATCCAGTTCCGGTTAGTCCAGAGTCGATCACCGTCGTCAATGAATCGCCGGGTCAAATCATCGTCGAGATTGTCTGCGACTACGTCCCTATCAAGGTCGGACAGTTTCCGTGGTTCACAACACGCTTCGTCCTTCATAGTTCGGAGTCCGGATGGTTGGTTGACACAATTCTCACTCCCTGCCTCGGATGCAACTCCGGCTATGGCCGGGAGAATTCGCCTATCGCCGATATGCCAGGCAAGTGCATCTTTTGCCGCGGGACAGGTTCACTCGCAACTCGACTTCAAGCTCAAGACGCATGTTCATCGCAGACTGAAGCACCCGAGGCAAGACCGTGCTTTGCATGCCACGGAAAAGGGACGTGTGAGCAGTGTGTCGATAGAGAAACTCCTGGATGGCGATCGACGGCGTCCGTAGCGTGAAACAAAAGCCTTCCGCACTCACTACATATTCGTCGCATCATCCACCGCTCCGCCCAACAGCGTGTCGAGCGCGGCGGCGATTGGGGCGGCATGTTCATTCGTGTGGGCGTACACCCGGCAGAGGCGGTGGCTGATCGGCAGACGGCGGAAGAACTCGAAGGCCGAGAGCGGGCGGATGCGATCAGCCGCTGAATCATAGAGAAAGTTCTGCCCGCCGGCCGGGCCGGCCGTGTGCGGGCGAAAGATCGTCCGGGCAATATCGACCCGCAGCGACACGTCGCGCAGGTCCGCGGGCAAGAGCTGCCGCAGTTTGTGCTCGACGAGGCCGGCGTCGCTGAAGATGCTCGCCTGCTCGGAATCGTCCTTGGCAAAAACGAGGTTTCGCGTGCAGACAGCCGTCCAGGGCAACTTGCGGGCGACCAGGTCGCGCCATCGCTGGCCGATCTCGCGCCGCGCCGGATCGCTCGCAGTTGCCCAGCGCTGCACATCCACCAAGAGCGACGTTTCGGTGAAGTACAGATAGTCGTCGAGCCGCTCGAGCGGATTACCCGGAAAGAGCCAATCGCGGCTGGCGACGAACAAGTCCTTCAGTGCCAGGTCGATCGCTCGTACGGTGCGGTGGAAATAGACGCTGCGGAATAGCTCCGCCCGCACACCGATGAACCGCACCAGAGCGTCGGCGCCACGGTCGTGAATCGTCAGCCCTTGCGGCGTAAAAAAGCTGTAGTGCAACAGACGATCGAGGTCGAAGGCCCGTGGGCTGTAGCCGGTCATCTGCGCGTCACGGAGGACGAAGTCCATGTTGTCGATCGTGTAGATGCCCGACAGGAGCGACCGCAGGAGGACGAGCCACCTCGGCTGGCTGGCAGCATCGTCGCCCCGCGGCCGCTGAATGAGCCAGGCGATCTGCTCCGGGTCGAGCGTCTCGCCCGGTTCCAGGGCCGAGTGCGGATTGCGACGGACGCGGCGGAGTTGCTCCCCGAGGCGCTCGCGGATGATCGTCGCCCCCAGCGTTTCGTGAGTCAGGCCGTGAATCTTGAGGAAGTGCTCGTCGAAGAAGTGGCCGAATGGGCCGTGCCCCACGTCGTGCAACAGGCCCGCCATTCGGAGGAGCGTTTCGACATAGCCGCGGCTAGGCACGTCCGGGCAACTTTCTTTCAGACCCAAAAAAAGTCGCTCGATGGCCCGGCTTCCCAGGTGCATCGCCCCGATCACGTGCGGAAACCGCGTGTGCTCGGCCGACGGATAGACCCACCACGCCGTCTGCAACTGATGAATGTGCCGCAGCCGCTGCACCCACGGATCGTCGATGATCTGCCGCTCGGAAACTTCGTCCGCAGGCATCCCGGCACCCGAGGTAAACGGGATGTACCCGTGAACCGGGTCGTAGGTGAGGTTGGTGGCGTCGAGCGTGGGAGAGGGCATTGCGGAATACGGAATGTGGAGTGCGGAATGAACCCCAAACGCCGTCGGGGAGTCCGTACTTGGTACTGCGTACTCGGTACTCCTCGCAACCGGGCGAGGCGTCGGCCCGCTCGGAAGTCCGCCTGCCCGATTTACCGCCCCTCCGCTAAAATGCTGGCAACATCCGACTTTCAACCACGAATTCCGGGACCAAGTTTGGTCCCGGCGAAGTACGACGAACCGAACATGGCAAAAACGGCAATCACCCCCACCCGCGCCGACGACTATCCCGAGTGGTTCCAGCAGGTTATCAAGGCTGCCGACCTAGCCGAGAACTCCGACGTTCGCGGATGCATGGTCATCAAGCCGTGGGGCATGGCCATTTGGGAAAACATGCAACGCGTGCTCGACGGCATGTTCAAGGCAACGGGGCACGAGAACGCCTATTTCCCGCTGTTTATTCCGCTCAGCTTCCTGCAAAAGGAGGCCGATCACGTCGAGGGCTTCGCCAAGGAATGTGCGGTCGTCACGCACCACCGCCTGAAGCCCGGCCCCGACGGCAAGCTCGCCCCCGATCCGGCGTCGCAACTCGAAGAGCCGCTGATTGTCCGCCCGACGAGCGAAACAATCATCGGTTCGACCTACGCTCGCTGGGTCGAATCGTGGCGCGACCTGCCAATCCTCATCAACCAATGGGCGAACGTCGTCCGTTGGGAGATGCGGACGCGGCTCTTCCTCCGCACAGCCGAGTTCCTTTGGCAAGAGGGGCACACGGCCCACGCGACCGCCCAGGAAGCCCAGGAAGAAACGATGCGGATGCTCGGCGTCTATGCCGACTTTGCCGAGAACTGGATGGCGATGCCGGTGATTCAGGGCGAAAAGACGGCCGGCGAGCGATTTCCCGGCGCGGTCAGCACGTATGCGATCGAAGCGATGATGCAGGATCGCAAGGCACTGCAAGCGGGCACGTCGCATTTCCTCGGGCAGAATTTCAGCAAGGCCCAGAAGATCAAGTTCCAGGATCAAAGCGGAGCTGAGCAGTTCGCCTGGACGACCAGTTGGGGCGTTTCGACCCGGCTGATTGGCGGCCTCATTATGTCGCATTCCGACGACGACGGTCTGGTTCTGCCGCCGCGACTCGCCCCGAAGCACATCGTATTGCTGCCGATTTATCGCAGCCCGGAAGAGAAGGCCCAGGTGCTCCCTTACGTCGAAAGCCTGAAGAAGGAACTGGAAGCTCAGGACTTCGCCGACGGCAAGGTGCGGGTGATGATCGACGATCGCGACATCCGGGGGGGCGAGAAGAACTGGTATCACGTCAAACGCGGTGTGCCGCTGCGGGCGGAGGTCGGCCCGAAGGATATTGCCAAGAACGGCGTCTTCCTCGCTCGCCGCGATACGGGCGAAAAGGCCGGCGTTGATCGGGGTGAACTTGTGGCGACGATCGGCCAGCGGCTCACGGAGATTCAGAACGGTTTGTTCCAGCGGGCGCTGAAGCTCCGCGAAGAGAACACTCGCAACATCGACACGCTCGACGACTTCCTCGCGTTCTTCACTCCCAAGAGCAAGAACGAGGACAAAGCCGAAATCCACGGCGGCTTTGCGATGTGCCACTTTGCCGAAGGACCAGAACTCGACGAGCTGCTCAAGAAGCACAAGGTGACGATCCGCTGCATTCCGCTCGCCGGCGCGAATGAAACCGGCAAGTGCTTCTTGACGGGCAAACCGAGTGCGAAGCGGGCCGTGTTTGCGAAGTCGTATTAAAGTGCATGACATCCAACCACATCGCCCCGTCCTCCTCATCCTCGCCGCCTTCAGTCGCTACGGCGAGGCGCTCGATTGGGCGAGGCAAACGGCAGAAGCGGCCTGGGGACCGATCGCCCTGACCAGCGACCGATTCGACCATCGCGAGACAGCCTACTACGAGGCGTCGATGGGAGCTGACCTTCTCAAGACGTTCTTCGCCTTCGAGCGGCTCGTCGATCCGGCGGACTTGGCAGCGTGCAAACTCGTGTCTGGCCAATGGGAACGGGACTATCAGCAGCTTGGTCGACATGCGGAACTGCGGCCGCTCAATCTTGACCCCGGCTATCTCACCGAAGCGAAGCTCGTCCTGGCGACGACGAAGGACCGGGATCATCGGATTTACCTGCGTGACGGCATCTATGCCGAGGTCACGCTGCATTTCCAGCGCGGCGCCTGGCACTCCCGCCCGTGGACCTATCCCGACTATCAGCGGGCTGACTATCATGCATTCTTCCTCCGCTGCCGGGAGTATTTGCGGCAACGACATGCTGTGTGACGTTTAATGTCCGCTCGTTCTCTCCTCCTCTTCCTCGCCGGCTCCCTTCTCCCGAGCCTCGTCGTCGCGCTGCTGGCGACGTATCTCATCCGCGCGAACGCCGCCGCGTGGGGACTCATCGACCAACCGGGCGAGCGGAAGGTGCACACGACGCCAACGCCACGCGGCGGAGGGCTGGCGATTTGGCTCGGTGTCGTCGGCACTTTCGCAATCGCTCAGCTATTACTGTTGTTGGCCGACAAAGTCCCTGCCGTTGCGAGTCTCGTTCCTGAATTTGCCCAGCAATATCTGCCCGGCATTTGGTCCCAATCGGCCAAGCTCTGGATCATCCTTGCCGCCGGGACGGGGTTAACACTGTTAGGTCTGATGGACGACCGGGGCGGCCTCTCCTGGCAGATTCGCCTGGCCGCGGAATTCGGCATTGCCGCAGTGTGCGTCTGGCTCGTTCCGAACCTGCGAATGACGGCGTTTATTGACGCGCCGCTAGTGACGGGTGGCCTTTCGGTCCTCTGGATTGTTGCCCTGATCAACAGCTTTAACATGCTCGACAATATGGACGGCCTCTCCGGCGGAGTCGCGGCGATCGCAGCGTCCATGCTGGCCGCTGTGCTGCTTCTCGCACCCGATCCCGTTACGCAGCGGCCGCAACTCTTCGTCGCCGGCCTCTTACTCGTTCTGGTCGGCGGCATCGTGGGCTTCCTTTGGCACAACCGTCCCCCGGCACGCATTTTCATGGGCGATAGCGGGGCCTACTTCATTGGCTTCATGATCGCCGTTGCCACGCTACTGGCCAGCTACGCAAGCTACCAGGACAACGAACATCGCCACGCGATCCTCGCGCCGCTGCTCGTTATGGCCGTGCCGCTCTACGACATGACGACGGTGATTCTCATTCGCCTCGCCACTGGCCAAAGTCCCTTTAAGGCTGACAAGAACCACTTCTCGCACCGCCTCGTCGAGCTGGGGATGACCAAAACGCAGGCGGTGCTGACGGTCTATTTGACCACTGCCACGTGCGGGCTGGGTGCGCTCTTGCTCCATCAGGTCAATACGGCCGGTGCCGTAATCGTGATGCTTCTCGTCGGCTGCGTATTGATGCTGATTGGCATACTGGAAGCAACGGCTCGGCGGACCATAAAAAAGTAGGGCAGGACTTGTCCTGCCGGAATGGCAGCGGCAGGACAAGTCCTGCCCCACGATGATGCGACGTAAGCGAGACGCACAACCTGATCCGGCTGCCGCCAGCGACCGCTTCGCGTGGGTCGATGCGTCTCTTCTTGCCGCTGTAACCGCCCTGTGCGTTGCGACGCCGCTCGTTCCCAGTGAAGCGACCGTCCGCGACGGCGTGAATGGTCCGCTTGTTCTGCTGTGGCTTCTGGTGCTTGTTGCCTGGGCCGCGGGACAGGCTTTGCGACCTAAGTCGAAGATCATCTTCGGTTGGACCGGCGTTACGGCTGCCGCCCTCATCGGCTGGCATACGCTCAGCGGGCTGGTCGCCGGAATGCAAGGGAACGGCCGTCAGGCGCTCAATGTGATCTGGCAGTTCATCGCCTACGGAGTCGCTGCGTTTCTCCTACGGCAACTGCTTCGCTCACCGCTTCAGTGCCGGGCGCTCGTCACCGTGATGATCGCACTGGCAGCGTCTCAGGCTACGCACGGCTACTACCAGTATTTTGTCACCCAACCAGCCGATCGCGCCCACTTTGAAGCGAATCCCGAAGCGGCCTACCGGGAACATGGACTCACAACAGACGCGCAAAAGCAGCAGCTTCGCTGGCGCATCGAAAGCGTCGAACCGCTGGCGACGTTCGGCCTCACCAACTCGCTCGCCGGCCTGCTTGCCCCGTGGCTCGTTGCACTGCTCGGTATCGGGCTGTCACTCATCGGCACGAAGCGACAAGTACGAGCAGCCATCGGCGTCGTCGCGCTGGCAATCGTTATCGGAGGTTGCCTGCTCCTCACCAAAAGCCGTACGGGAATTCTTGCGACAGGTGCGGGTGTCATCTTGCTCGCGATCTATGGCCGGAGCGGTGGCTGGCAGTTCGGTTGGAAGATTCCCGCGGCCCTCGCCGGAGTCGCCGTTGTACTGGGACTTTCCGCCGTCGCTGTCGGCGGGCTCGACGTGCAAGTCCTCAGCCAGGCGCCAACGTCCGTCCTCTATCGCCTGCAATACTGGCAATCGACTGCGGCGATGATCGCCGAGCACTGGCTCTTCGGCGTCGGCCCTGGGCAATTCCAAAACTGGTACACCCGCTACAAGCTGCCGCAAGCCAGCGAAACGATCGCCGACCCGCACAACTTCCTGCTCGAAATCTGGTCCACCGCCGGCACACCGGCGCTCTTCGCCCTGCTTGCAATGGGCGTCGCCTTCGCTTGGCAGATGAGCCGCAGCAGGCGTGACCAGGCCGATGCCGAACATTCAGATACCATATCCCGCTTGCCTCTCTACTTCGGCGGTGCGATCGGCTTTGTACTCGCTTTTCCGCTGGCTCAAGCCTTCGGCTATTCACCATCTCTTGCCGGCTTTCCTGTCGCCGCCATCGGCATCTTGCTCCTCGACGGCTGGGTCCTCACCGGCAAGTTGCATCCATCCGTGCCGGTCATCGCTCTTCTTGTGCTGCTCATCAACCTGCTGGCCGCGGGAGCCACGAGTTTCCCCGGCGTCTTCAATACGGCGTGGATCTTGATTCCTGTAGCGCTCGCTAACAGCGAATCACCAGCCTGGACGTGGCAACCAAAACGCGTCCCCGCACTGACAATGGTCCTGGCCTCGCTGGCACTCGTCTTCCTCTGCTCCCGCACGCTCGTCTCGCCGGTATTGGAAGCCTCCACACAACTCGCTCGCGCCGACGAGGCCCTCGCGACTCGCCAGCCGAGCGAAGCGGAACTTGCCCTCCTTGCCGCAGCGAACGCTGACCCCTGGTCGCCAACCCCCTGGCATCGACTGGCAGATCTACGTCTCCAGCACTGGCTCGCGACGCAGTCGAACGACAACTGGCACGCCTTTAAATCCGCCGCAGTCGAATTCGCTCGCCGAGACCCGCACCACGAAATTCAGTTCACGGCCCAAGGAAACTGGCTCCTTTCCGCCTGGCGAAGGAGCAACGACCCCGCCCATCTGGCTGCCGCGATTGACGCTTACCGCCAGGCAGCCGCGTGGTATCCTGAAAGGGCCTTGATGCACGCCCAACTTGCCTGGGCACTCCACTTGGCCGGCCAGAAGAACGATGTGAGAAAGGCCGCCGAACATGCGGCGGCTCTCGACGCTCAAAACCCTCACGCCGAGCAAAAGCTAAGCCACCAAACGATTTACGATCCGTCCCTCGAAGCCATCACTGCCGAACAGATCGTCCGCCGCCTGCGTACTAGCGCAAGACCGGAGACCTTGCCATGAAACCCGCCCTGCTCGCCCTTGTCACCTTCGCCCTCGGCTCCGCCATCGGCTGGATCGCGACGCGCACCGAGTTCAGCAGCCCATCGCCCCCAATTGCACACCAGCAGGAACTCGTTGCCGAACCAACGGATCAAGCCACTGGTCCCGCTGATGGTCCACGTATCGTCGTGGTCGGAGGGCCTCGCTACAACTTTGGCAAGATCAATCGCTATGCGAACGATAGCCACGAATTTGAAATCATCAACGAAGGGACCGCACCCTTAACGCTGGCCATTGGAAAAACCACGTGCAAATGTACGAGTTTTTCGTTCGCCAAGGGAGAACTTGCTCCAGGGGAAAAGACAACCGTCAAGCTCGAATGGACTGTCAAAACTGGCGATGCCATGTTTGAACAGTCGGCAGAATTGCTCACGAACGATCCCCAGCACAACCCGCTTCATCTCGTCATTCACGGCGATGTTGTGGATACCGTTCGTCCCGATCGTACACAGTTCTCACTGGGGGACTTCTCTGCTAACGAACTGCAAACCTTTCGGATGCGATTCTACGCCTTCCTCGATAAGGACTTCCGCATCGAAAAGCACGAGTGGGTCCGGCCGGAAGGAGCGGACCATTTGAAAGTCGAATTCGTACCGCTGTCGCCAGAGCAACTCGCGCAAGAGAAGGGCGCCGTGGGAGGCGTTGAAGTTGTGCTGTCAATTTCCCCCGGTTTGCCACTCGGCCCCTTCAATCAGACACTCAAACTTACCGGCAATCTTCGTGGGCATGAGCCCATGGATATCGGCGTCACTGGCAACGTGGTGAGCGATATTTCGCTTGTCGGTAGCGGGGTCCATGCCGACAGGCTCGTCGTGAGCATGGGCAACTTGGACCAGGGGAAAGAGCATTCGAAAACCGTCTATGTCCTCGTCAAAGGGCCGCACCGAGAGGAAACGGCTGTCCGCATTGAAAGCACCGATCCCGCGCAGCACTTCGCCGCCACGCTCGGCGAGCCGCTCCGCGATAATCCCAAGATCATTCGCTATCCGCTGACGATCACCATCCCCGCTGACGCGCCCCCCATTGCTCGCAGCGGCGATGAGGCCTTTGCGAAAATCAAGCTCGCTTTCACACACCCGCAAGTAACGGAGATGACCGTTCGCGTTCGCTATACGGTTAAGTAATGACCAATGAACAAGCACCAATGACCAATGCCGCCCGGTCCCGTTGGCCATTGGGGTTTGGTCATTCGATATGCCCCTGACTCAAGGATGAGCGATCCATGAACACGACTTCCTCTTCCTGGCCAAGGCTTGTCTTTCTCGCCACGATCGGGGCGCTCGTTGCAGGCGTCTTCGTCGGCTGTGGCGACTCGCTCACCCCGCCCACCGATCCGACACCCGAGAAAACCGTTCAAGGGAATGCCCCAACGAAACCAGTGGACGCCGGCAAATCGCCCACTCCGGCAGAGGGCAAAGCTGGCCAATTGGATAATACCGCTGCCAGCGGCAAGACGGCCGTGCTTCCCCCCGATCCGCCGTTCAAGGGCTGGCCCAAGCCCGAAGTGGCCCTCGTCATTACCGGCCAGCAGCTTGGCTACATCGAGCCCTGCGGCTGCACCGGCCTGGAAAATCAAAAAGGGGGGCTCGCCCGCCGCCATACGCTCATTCGCCAATTGCAGGACGAGCGGGGCTGGGCCGTCGTCCCGCTCGACGTCGGGAGCCAGGTGCGCCGCTATGGCCGCCAGCAAGAGATCAAGTTCCAGCACACGGCGAGCGCTTTGCGAACTCTCGGCTACAAAGCCGTTGCCTTCGGGGCCGACGACCTCCGCCTGCCGGCCGGCGAATTGCTGAGCGGCACCAACGTCTCCGACGATGTTCCGAGCATCTTTACTTCGGCCAACGTCGCTCTCATCTCGCGCGAGCTAACCCCGCAGTTTCAGGTCATTGAAGCAGGCGGCAAGAAGATCGGTGTGGTGGCCGTCCTGGGCGACGCCTTTGAGCGCAAGCTGGAGGGGAGCGACCTTGTCCACGAGGCGGCGATCGACGGGCTGAAACAGAGCTGCACGAAGCTCAAGGAGCAAAACTGCGACTACTACGTCCTGCTCGCCCACGCACCGCTTGACGAATCGCAGAAGATCGCCCAGGAAGTGCCGCTGTTCGACCTGGTCGTGACATCCGGCGGCGGCGGGCTCCCTTCGACGGATCTCGAGCCAATCGAGGGAACGAAGGCGAAGCTCCTGAAAGTCAGTCATAAGGCAATGCACGCGGGGGTTATCGGCATCTTTGATGATCGCGAGAATCCCGTCCGTTACCAGTCGATCGCGCTCGACGGAGCGCTCAAAGACTCGCCCGAAATGCTGCAACTCCTCGCCGACTACCAGGAGCAGCTTAAATCCGAGGGACTCGCCGGCCTGGGTTTGAAACCGCAGCCGCTTCCCGGTGGCGCGCGATTCGTCGGTTCCGAAACCTGCGGCGAGTGCCATACCAAGGCGATGGAAGTGTGGAAAAACACTCCCCATGCCCACGCCACCGATTCGCTCGTCACTCCCCCGAACAGTCGCGGCAGCATCGCTCGCCACTTCGATCCCGAATGCCTCAGCTGCCACGTAACGGGTTGGGAGCCGCAGAAGTTCTATCCCTTTGAATCGGGCTATCTCAGCCTCGACCAGACGAAGCATCTTCAGCACAACGGCTGCGAGAACTGCCACGGCCCCGGTTCAGCTCACGTTGCTGCGGAGCAGAGCTTTGCCGATGAAGCCGCGAAACTCAAACTGCGCGAGGCGATGAAGCTCCCCATCGCTGGCGGCAAGGCGGAAGCCAAGTGCCGCGAGTGCCACGACGAGGACAACAGCCCCGACTTCAGCCACCGCGGCTTCGCGGCCTATTGGAAGGAAGTCGAGCACGTCGGGAAGGACTAAGTAGCAGGCACACGCCGTGTGCTGTCTTCTCCCAAAGCCGCGACCATTGGTCGCGCCCCCCCCACATAGCCGCGACCAGTGGTCGCGCCGCGGGGCAGGCTTCCAGCCTGTCAGCAACCACGCTGAAATCCCCCAGCCGGTCGCGTAAACTAATGGTCGAGCCCCTCGAAGGCCGCGCCATGCTTACGACGATCTCCGTCACCGCGCTCGAACCCGACTACGTCGAAGGGGAGATGGCGCTGTTTCGGATCGACGTCGAGGGCGCGCAAGGCGCATTCACGATCGCGTACCAGTCCTCCGGCGGCCCGGCAGGTCCCTCATCGGGGACGATCGACTTCCTCCCCGGCAGCACGTCGGCCCAGGTCGCCGTCCACACGCAGGACAACACCACGCCGGGCGACAGCTACACGCTCACGCTGCAGATTAGCGGTAGCACCGAGACGGGAGCCTCCGGTCCTTACGGTGGCGCTTCCACATAGATTCTCGACAACGATGCAACCAGCCCCACGGGGCCTACAGGTCCAACTGGCCCAACGGGACCTACAGGTCCAACGGGGCCCACAGGTCCGACCGGGCCAACGGGGCCCACAGGTCCGACCGGGCCAACGGGACCTACCGGACCAACCGTTACTGTCACCGCGGCCAACTCCCGCGAAATGGATGAGGTAACCGCGTCGGTTGCGTTTTCCAATCTTGACGAGCTTGAAGGATACGTGATTAGTTGGGGCGATGGTGAAATCGATGACTACGAACCCGGTCAGACGCCAACGCACATCTACGTGGATGACAACCCAACGAGCACCGCGTCCGATGTTTACACGATAACCATTACAGCTTTCTGGTCCGGTGAAGTAAGTGCCACGAATCAAACCACGATCACTATTTCGAACCGTCCGCCAACTGCTTTCTCTGATGTCGCAACGGTAGCAGAAGACTGGGAGTCGGCCGTGAATGGCACCATAACGAACATCGCCAGCGAGGTGACGATCAATGTCTTAGCCAACGACACTGACCCGAGTGCGCACGACGTTTTGCGCGTCCTATCGGTCGACAATTCGGCAACCAAGGGAATCGCAGTTGTAAATGCCAACGGAACAATCACCTATCGTCCGAATGGAAAGTTCGATCATTTGGGAATTGACGAATCAGAGGGGTCAGGAGACAGGGGAACAGAGGACAGGAGACAGAGGACAGGCTCAGGGGGCTGACGCCCCCCGCTCGCCATGCGATCGAGCCCCGAGCCCCGCTGCGTTGGATTGGCCGGGTGCATGAGGCGCTGGTCGGGGCGGGGCAGGGGGAGGCGAAGATTTTGCCGGGGGCGTTCTTCTGGGAGTTGCCTAAGTCGCCCGAGGCGTATGCGGCCAAGCTCGCGCGGGACCTGGCGATTTTGCAGGAGGAAACTCGCGATCAACCGAACGATCCACGGTGGTGGTACTACCTGGGGCAGACGCTGGCCGGGATGAAGCGCCACCGCGAGGCAGCCGACGCCTATCGCCGCTGCGGCGAGTTGCCCGGCTGGGACGAGCAAGCGGCCTGGGCTTTCTACAAAAGGGGCCGAGTCGCTCAGCGAGCTGGGCGAGTTTGCTGCGGCGATTGAGCTGTGTGCCCGGGGCCTCGCGCGGCAGGCCGGTTCGCCGGAGCTCGCCTGGCTGGCGGGCTGGTGCGCGTATCGGCAGGGGAAGATGCCCGAGGCGATTGTGTGGGAGCAGATGGCGATTGCGCTCGGCCACGTCGAGGGGTGCCGGGCGGGGACCGAGCGGATCAGCTTTCGGCATCTGCCGGGATGGTACGAAGGTCCGTACGACGTGCTGCGGTATGCGCATGCGAAGTTGGGGGATCAGGCGGCAGCGGAGCGGGCGGATGGGAAGTTTCGGGAGGGGGTGGCGTTAAGAGAGCTGCACGCCCACGCAAGCTAAGAACGCGACCACTGGTCGCGGCTTTGAAATACGTCTAGGCGGGACGTACTGGGCGAGTGGGACGTACTGATGCCGCGCTAGTCTTGCACTGTGCCAACCGCTACGATAGAGAATGGCCTGCGGCAGGGGTGCGCGGCAAACTCAGCGAATAGGAATCGGACCATGAGGCGAGCACGTCGGCGGTCGTGGATGTTGTTGGGGGCGGGGCTGGCGATTGGCCTGGCGATCGGCGGAGCGATGACGGCGGGAGTCGTCGTCGGCTCGCGGCAGCAAGGAGACCACGCGGCGGCTCTCTCGGAACTGCGGCTGAAGGCGACTTCGACGCACGGCTCGGAGACGTTCGCCATCGCCACCGGACCGATCGACGGCGAGGTCGAAGGGCTGTATTGCCTCGACTACCTCACGGGCGATCTGTCGTGCTTCGTGCTCAGTTCTCGCGGCAAGGGGTTCGCCGGCCTGTTTAAGACGAACATCGTGAAGGATCTGCCGCCCGAGAAGGGGAAGAAGCCGGCGTATTCGATGGTGACCGGCGGGATCAATTTCCGCGGCAGCCCGAATGCACCGCAGTCGGTGGTGTACGTGGCCGACGCCAATACGGGCGTGTGGGCGGCCTATTCGTTCCCGTGGGCGAAGGGGGCCTCGGCAGCCGGCGTGACCCAAGCGCAGCAGATGATCTTGGTTACCGGCGGCAAGGCCCGCGATCTGTCGCTGCGGGAGTAGCGGCAGGCATTCGTTCGGCATTTCAGGGCCCCGCAAATTGCAATTGAGCGACGATCTCATGGCCCTGCGTCTTGGTGATTACGTTGTGGCAGGCGAGCTGATCAATCGCCGGCCCAACAGCACGCACGGCTGGTTCGTGCTCCGCGGTGAAGAGTCGCCGATCATTTTTCAGCTCACCGGCAACTGCAGCGGCGAGCTACAGGGCAAGCATGTCCGGTTCGGCGTGCCCGACGATCGCCCGGCACCCAAGGCGCCGCCGCTGGACAGTACGAAGGTCGCCTCACAGCAGGTCGGCCCGACGGGCGAGATCGTGCTCAAGCAGGTTCGTCCCAATACCGATTCGCCGACCACGAAACCGTGCCTGTCGATGGAGTGGTTCAGTCAGAACGGCCGCGTGCTGCTGGAACTCGTCGATCCAGAGCTCGAGTGGGTCGATCCGGACGAGGAGGATCGCAAGGCGGCTGAGCGGCGAGCAGCGATGGCGAGCGAGGTGCTGGCCGACGACGAAATCTTTGTGGCCGACGAGGACGACGGTGAAGTTTCGGCGGAGTTCAATCCATTCGACGTACCGCCGCCAGACGCCGACGAGGACGCCGACGATCCGTACGGCCTGTTTCCGCCGGGACTGGACGACGAACTATCCGACGAGTCCCTGTCGGATGAGGCAGACGACGACGAGGCAGACATTCCTGCCAGCGGCGAAGAGAAGCCGCAGAAGCGGAGCTGGGACGAGGTAATTCCCGGGATCGACCCGGAAACGAAGCGGATGTACGAGCAATGGGACGAGGTGACCGAAGGAACGCAAGATGTGCCGTTCACCGAGGTCTTCGATCCGCCGATCAAGATTTACACGACCGAGCAACTGGCGGCACTGACCGACGCGGAGGTGGAGAAGGCGTTCAAGGAGCTTTTGTCGCGGTTGGCGCTGCTCGGCGTGGCGGTGGCCCAGTGCGAGCATTTCTCGCACAAGCTGGCGTATCGGATGGTCGCGCAGGAGATTCTGCCGCGGTACGGCGTGCATCCGAAGCTCCCGCAGATCGGCTGGGTGCAGCACTACGACACGTCGGAATTCTGCCGCAAGTGTCAGGAAGAATTCGATCGGAAATACGAGGAAGAGAGCCGCCTCCGCGACCAGTCGGGCGAATCGCCCGACGACGACGCGCCACCGAATACGGATACGCAGCCGTTTTAGTTCGGCGTAAAATGGCGTAATGAACGTCGTCGTCAACGGCCAGCCGCGAGAAGTGCCCGATGCCACCACGGCGGGTGAATTGCTCTCGCTGTTGGAACTGCCGCGGAAGGGAATTGCCGTCGAGGTGAATCAGGAGATTGTGCCGCACGCGGAGCTGGCGGCGCGGCGATTGGCGGAGGGAGACCGGCTGGAGGTAGTATCGCTGGTGGGGGGCGGGTAACGATTCACTTGCGTCGAGGAGGTTCTGAAAATGTCCACAGTATCCAGTCGCCGCCGGATCACCGTGGCGGAATATGTGGCCCGCGAACGCGATTCGCTTGAGAAGCACGAGTACTATCGGGGCGAAGTGTTTACGATGGCAGGGGCGACCCCGCGGCATAACGTCATCGTGCTGAATGTCGCCGTGAAGCTTTATCAGCACCTGGAAGGCAAACCTTGTCGTCCCTATGGCAGCGACCAGCGGATTCGGATCGAAGAGGCAGACCTTTCGACGTATCCCGACGTTTCAGTCATCTGTGGGAAGATGGAATTGTCGCCGGCGGATACGATTGCCGCGACCAACCCAGTCGTTGTTTTCGAGGTGCTTTCCAAATCGACCGAGAGCTACGACCGCGGCCCGAAGTTCGAACTCTACCAGCAGGCGCCGACGCTGCGGCAGTACGTGATCGTCGAGCAAGCGAGCGCCAAGATCGTCTCCTACGAGCGCGACGAGGACGGCACGTGGCGATATAAGCTGCTGGTTGGAATGGAGCAGACGCTGGAACTGCCCGCCATCGGCTGCCGCCTGGCGCTGGCCGAAGTGTATCGCGACGTGGAGTTTGGGTCGGAGGATTAGTGCGACGACATGATAGCCCGACGCGTCAGCGAGGGACCGCCTCTTTCCCGATACTCCCTCGCTAACGCTTCGGGTTGGCATCTGCGGCCAATTCCCGCGCCCGCAGGTTGCGGAACGAGAGGTCGGTCGTCGGGTCGTGCCCCTGGATTTGCAGGGTTCCTTTTTCCAGTCGCAGGCCGTTGCGCGGATTGGGATCGGCCTTCCGCTCGTCGGTCCAGTCGGTCACCTGGTAGCCATCGACCCAGACGGAAACGTGCGGTCCAGCAGCGATGACCGTCTTCGTGAACCAATCCTTGTCGTTCGCGTTGACGAGGCGGGCGTTGATGCGGCGGAAGATCCCCCCGGTGCCACAATCGACCGGCTGCGTGCGGTCGCCATTTTTGATGCCGTTGTGAATCTGGCTTTCGTAGCCGTTCATGAACTGGCCCGGAATGCAGCGGAAGAAGAGGCCGCTGTTGAGGCTGGGGGCGTGGCTGATGCACTCCAGTTGCAGGACGAAATCGCCGAGTTGCTGATCCGATTCGATGCAACCGCGGCCGGTGCTGGTGACGTGCAATTCGCCGTTCTCGCTGACAGTGAATGTGCTCTTGCTCTCGGGATGGTCCTTCCAGCCCGTGAGGTCTTTGCCATTGAAGAGCGGTGCAAGTCCGAGCGGCTTGAGCTTGATGTTTTTGAACTCGACCGCGCCGGTGTTGAGTTGCAAACCGATCAGGCCGCGGCCGATCGGGGCCGGGTCATCGTAGGCCAGAACTTCCTCGCCGTTGAGTTCGACAGTCGCTTTCGGACCATCGAGCGTGACCTCGAACGTTTGCCACTCGCCGGCTCGTTCGAGAACTTCCTTGGCCTTCAGCCGCTGGACGAAGCTGCCGGTGGGGAACGGGTTGTCGGGCGGGGCGATGTTCAGCTCGTAGCACTTCGTTTTGATGTCATCCATGCCGACGACCGGCGCGGTGCGAAGGAAAATGCCGCTGTTTGTGCCTGCTGCGGCTTTGAAGTCGGCCCTCAGCACGTAGTTGTCGAAGGGGACGGTCGTGCAAAGCAGACCCTTTTCGCCGGCGCTAACGGCGATCGCTCCGTCCTTCACCTGCCAGTCGGCTTTGCTGTGAGCTTGCCAGCCGAAGAGGGACTGGCCGTCGAAGAGGGCGATCCAGCCGTCCGCGAGTTCGTCAGGCGTTAGAGGGCGGATTGGATCGGCGACCTTGGCCGTTGGTACCGCAGCGGGCACAGCTCCGTTTAGCTTTGCTGCAGCTTGAGCAGTGTCTTGAGCGACAGCCGCAGTCGTGACCACGGCGGGCGTGGTCACGGTGGTGCTGCGAACCTCGCAGCCCAGGGCCAAGAATACGGGGAGCGTGGCGAATAGGAGGTGGCGCATGGCGGGTTTGTGCGGGGAGGGGAGTCGTTTCAATCGGACATTGTAGCGCCGGTCCGCGCTACGAAAACAGGCCCGCGGCACTTATACTCATCGCTCGTCGCCCGATCGCCAACTTCATTTCGCGAATAACCATGTCCGGCATTCCCCAGCAGCCATTTCCGCAACATCCGTATCCGCCCCAGGGCTATCCTCAACCCGGCTATCCCCAGCCCGGTTTTCAGCAGGCGAGCAATCCATTCTCGGATCAGATGCCCAATCCGTATGCTGCACCGCACCCCGGCGGCTATTTTCAGCAAGGCTCGCCGCAGAAACCGGCGGCTTTCGCGGGGCTCTGGCGGCAGGGGAACGTGCTCGTCATGCACAAGATGGCCCCGCTGCCGGACATTTGCCTCAAGAGCAATCAACCGGCCAACCGCCGCCTGACGCGTAACCTGAGTTGGCATCATCCGGCCATCGCTCTGACGATCCTCGCCGGCTTGCTGATCTACGTCATCCTGGCGATCATCCTGACGAAGCGGGCGACGATCCAACTTCCGCTCACTGACGAGTGGTTCGCCCGGCGGCAGCGGCGGATGCTTTACTCATGGGGCGTCGGCCTCGCATGCCTTGGACTGATCGTTGGAGGCGTCGTGCTCACCGCCCAACTCGATCAGCCGGAGTACCTGCTCCTGATGCTCTTCGGGATCTTCGCCGGGCTCTTCACGCTGGTATTTGGGCAAATGGCTGTCGGCCTCGTCAGCCCCAAGCCGATCACAGACGAGTACATCTGGCTCAAGGGGGTCCACCCGGACTTTCTGAATCGGCTCGATCCGTGGCCGTACAACATCTAGCGTTTGGCGTCATGGCCGATTTCCCGACCGCCGCACCGATCAACCCCTACGCACCTTCGGCAGTCGCAAACGAGGCGCGGCCGGAAGTGGGCGTGTGGCGCGAGGGGTCGCTACTCGTCATGCACAAGGACGCGATGCTGCCGCGGATGTGCATCGCCACCGGGCTGCCGGCCGTGGGAGCGTGCGAGTTTCGGGCCGTGTGGAAAGGAGCGGGAGACCTTCTGTCGAGTGCCAAGGTCCTGCAATTGCCGCTGAGCCAGGTTCCACGAGATGCCTTCGCCCGCGCCCGGCTGCAGTCGATCATCGGCCTTGGGCTGGCCCTTCTCGCACTCATTACGTGCTTCATGACACCGGTTCTCTCCCAACTGGGGGACTGGGCAGTGCCGGCCGTGCTGCTGCCGAGCATCGCTATGGGGTTCGTGGGCATCGGCCTCTGGTGGGTGAACTATCGCACGCTCAGCGAACCGGTGAAGGTGGTCTATGCCCACGGGCCGTACTTGTGGATCGCGGGGACGCACCCGGCGTTTCTCGATCACTTGCCGCCGTGGCCGGCGGCCCGCGGTACGGTAGTCTGACGATATGTCCCGCGACGCCCAGCCCGAGATCAATCCCTACGCTCCCTCGGCGATTCCCGAGCCGCTAGTACGCCCCGTCGATCGCGGTATCGGCGTGTGGCGCGACGGGACGGAGATCGTCATGCATTCGCAGGCGGTCTTGCCGAGAGTTTGCCTGATCACTGGCCGCCCGGCACGTTACGGCTATCTCGTCAAAATTGCTTGGAGCTACCCCGTCGATTACCAGTGGCGGACACTTCGGCTCTATGTACCGCTCGCCGCCGAGGTGCATCACTTGTGCCGGCGGCGGCGCTGGACGGCCATCGGCAGCTTCGTGGCAGCAGTCGTATTGGCAGGACTCGCCATGTACCGACACGACCTGACCGGACCGGCTGGAATCACGGTGGCGCTGTTGTCGCTGATCGTCATCGGTCTAGCCGCGTTTTACTTCTACGTGCAGTACTCGCAGCTCCTCTACTTCGGCTCGCTCGAAGGGGACTATTTCCGGCTGCGAGGTGCCGACTCGCGATTTCTCGACAAACTGCCGGAGTGGCAGGCGTGACGCTTCGGATTTCTCAGAATCATGGGAGCAGAATAATGGGAGGAAAATGTCGAAGCATCCGTACCCTTTCGATTATTCTGCCGCCATTATTCTGTCAAATTCTGCTGGCTCCATATCGTCGCGCGACGCGGTAACTTGGTGGCATGACCCTTTACGCGGACAGTTCAGTCAACCCCTACGCCCCGTCGGCGGTCGCTGCGCCGTACAGCCGTGCGGGCGAATTGGGCGTGGGCGTGTGGCGCGACGGGAACGCGCTCGTCATGCACCTGCAAGCTGCATTGCCGCCGATCTGCATTCGAACCGGCGAGATGGCGACGCGAGTCCGACCGTTCACGCTCGTCTGGTTCTACCCCGTTGATTGGTCGCAGCGGCGACTCCATATGCAGTTGCCGCTGGCCGAAGCACCGTATGCGGCATATGCCAAACGCGAGCGGGCGATCCTGCCGGCATTTGTCATTGCCGCATCGGCAGGGCTGGGTGCCTTGCTGCTGACGAACTTGCCCGACGCACTGCGCGTCGCCCTGGCGGTCGCTGGTTTCGGATTCGCGATCATCTGGCTCGCGCTGGTGCTGATCAGCGGCAACGCCATTCGCTTTGTCCGGGCCAAGGACCAGTACCTCTGGATTCGGGGTTGTGATCCACGGTTCCTCGCCCAATTGCCGCCGTGGCCACTTGATCCGAGTGCTTAGCCGCCAGAATTACCATTGGCAAGTTGACAAGTGGGCTTATTTCAACTAACAATCCAGTTTGAAATTGTCTTCGGAATTCGTCAGAATTCATTTATCGCACTTTGGGTAGGGAGAAAGCGATGTCCTTGTCGAAATTGACTTTTGGCTTGGTCCTGTTGCTGCCGCTGGCAGTGGGTTGTGGCGGAGGACCATCAGTTGGCGCAATTCCCGCAACAGGGATTGTCACCCTGGACGGCAAACCGCTTGACGGCGCGACCGTTTCCTTTGTTCCAGATAGTGACGAGGCGCGGTCGGCATCGGGGCTCACCGACGCCACCGGCGCGTTTCGTTTGACTTCACTTGCACCGGGCGATGGCGCAGTGCCTGGAAAGTACAAGATCACCGTTTCGAAAGTGTCTTCCGGGCCAGCGGAAGAAGCTGCCCCCACGTCGCAAGAGGAGGCGATGAAAAAGCTGCAGGAAAAATCAAAGGCGGGTGGTTCCTCAGCTTTCTACTCCTCAACTCCCAGCTTTACCGTGAAGCAAACCCTTCCCGCTCGATATGCCGATTCCAAGACATCGGGGCTTCAAGCCGAAGTGAAAAAAGGGAGTGACAACAAGTTCACTTTTGCACTCACCACTTCCGGGTGACAATTCACGATTCTGTTCGAAATCCACATTTTTTCCCTAATCTCGTCCAGAAATGTTGACGTTGTCGATTGTGCGGGCTAGAGTATCTAGCTAGTTTGCAGTTCGACGCTTGCCTTTTTGTTTTATCTATTTTCATGTCTCGTTGAGAAAGGAATTCCGTTCATGGTGCCTGCTTTGCTCTCCCCGAGCAGGAGTCGGCGTGCGTTTACGCTCGTCGAGTTGCTCGTGGTCATCGCCATTATTGGCGTGCTCGTCGCGCTGCTGCTGCCAGCCGTTCAGGCGGCTCGCGAAGCAGCCCGCCGCATGTCTTGCGGCAACAATTTGAAGCAGTTGATGCTCGCGGCCCACAACTACCACGACGTCAACAAGGCGTTCCCTGCCCCTTGGGGCGGCACCGACAACGGCAATTCCGGACAGTCGAACATGGGCCAACTGAGCGCCTTTGCTGCGATGTCTCCCTTCATGGAGCAAACCGCCATCTATGCTCAGATGACTGGTCAGACTGCTGGCAAAAACCATCAGAACGGCGCTATCAGCTCAACCATCTACCCGCAGTTTGGCCCAGCTCCGTGGCACGAATCGGATCTTGGCAGTGGCAGCGGCTATCCACCGTGGCACGTTGAACTCCCCGTCATGCGCTGCCCGTCGGACTCGGCCCGTAAAAACGGCGGTTGGTGGAACGACACGGGACGTGTCAATTACAACCTCTGCGCCGGTGACAACTGCACCAACATGTGGGATCAGCCGCAGTGGAGCCGTGCCCGTGGTGCCTTTTCGCGCCGCTGGCAATACACCCAAATTGCCGACATCAAGGACGGAACCAGCAACACGATTGGCATGAGCGAACACACGGTTGGCAATCATCCGAACGCCCACAACAAATCGCACGGCGATTACTGGCGTGGAACGGGCTTCAGCAATAACCCGAATGATTGCTTCGTCCACAAGGGTCCCAATGGTACCATCGTCCCCAACGGTGTCGGCTGGGAGAGCCGCCGTGGTGCTTGGTGGAGCGGTGGTGGCATGGTGGTGATTGGGTTCAATACGGTTTTGCCTCCCAACTCGGTCAGCTGCAACAACGAGCCGGGCGAGTGGGGCAATGAATACATTTTCCCGCCGGATAGCTACCATCCCGGTGGTGTGATGGGTTCGATGCTGGACGGCTCGGTTCGATTCGTCAGCGACACGATTAACTCCGGAAATCGCAACGCCTCGTGCCATCACGACCAGCTCACGGGGATCAGCCCGTACGGCGTCTGGGGTGCGATGGGAACGATGGCTGGCTCTGAACCGGTTGCAAACCAGTAATCACTCACGACTGAGTGACGAACGTATCCAAGGCGAGTCCGCCGGTTGCGGGCTCGCCTTTTCAATGCGCCCCAGGGCAACGGCCTTCAAACCACGGGGTTCAACTCGTCGTATTGAATCTGACGAGTCCCTGGTCGTGTTTGATCGACTGAGCTATTTCGTTTCGCGGCTCCTTGGAGGTGTTGCTTTTCGACGGTGACTCTATCCAGCCCGTCTTCCTCCAAATCCCCTTTTGATTTGGCTGGTTCTCTGATTTGGCTGGTTCTCTGATTTGGCTGGTTCTCTGATTTGGCTGGTTCTCTAGGGAGCACGCAGTTTCATGTCTATTTCAGCCAGATGGCGGCAATCGCGATGGCCTTGGGCAACGTTGCAATTGGCGATGATCGCTGGGCTGACCTTCCTGGGCTGGACGATAGGTTTTTTGTCCGTTCAAGGGAAAACACCGGCGCCGGCAAGCCCAGCGCCCTGGGAGTACAAGCTGCCAGAATTGACGAGCAGTTTCGACGACTCTTATCGAGAGGAAATCGCCAAAACAGGACAGACCGTTGCTGAGGCAATGGAAGCCCACCCGAATTCTCCGACGAGCGTTGCTGCGCTCGCCTTGCTGCACTACCTGGCTCACGATGGAACGGGCGAGGAACGTTGCTGGCGACGTTGTTTGGAACTTGACCCAACCTATGAGCTGGCGTACACCCGACTCGTCGCACTGGCTCAACAAAAGGCTCAATACGACCGGATTGTGGAGCTGATGGAACAAGCGATGCGGGACAATCCCGAGCATCGCAACTACCGCGCCCTGCTCGGTTCGGCCCTCATGTATCAAAACCGCCCCGCAGAAGCTCGGCGGGAATTGGAACGTGTGCAGTCGGACGGTCATGCGACGGCTGACATCTACCTGTTACTCGGCGAGGTGAATTACCAGCTTGAGAACCATGCCAAAGCCAAGCGGTACTTTTCGCTCACCATCGATCTAGACCCCACCCGGACCGATGCGCTGCACGGACTGGTGAAGGCTTGTTCCAAACTCGGTCAGCAGTCGGAAGCGAACAAGTATGCCCTGCGGTTTGAAGAGTTGAAGGCGAGTCAATTGGCGGGAGAGGCCACTCGCGACGTGCTTCAAGATCAGCATTTCGTTCCGCCTCGAATCGCCGAAATTCTTACACTCGCCGGTAAGTCGTATCTCGAGGCCGGCGATCGCGAAAATGCAGAGAGCCTGTTTCGCAGGGCCGCCGCAACCTCCGATCGCGATGTCGAGTCGCGGCAACTATTGGTCCAATTGGATACGGCAACAAGCCGCTGGAAGTCGGCCCTGGTCACGACACAAGAATTGCGACAGATCGAGCCCCAAAATACCCTGCATTTCTGGAACGAAGGAATCTTGTACGAACGTGCTCGCAGGATCGACGACGCCGAGCGCGTGTTTCGCGAATTCTGCCGCATGCGCCCAGCGGACGACGCGGGATATGCCGCCCTGGCCGCGCTGTTTTTTCGCAATCACCACAAAACCAACGAAGCCCGTGCGCTTGCCGAGCAGGCCGTAGAATTAGCGCCCACGGCACGGAACTGGTGGCTTCTGGGGTCGATAGCCAAGAGCCAGGGGGACCGATCCGCCGCACGAGTTGCGCTAAAGAATGCCGTGGACTTGGATCCCGAGAACAAGGAGCTGATCGCATTGTATGACTCGCTCTCCACGCCTTAACATCCAGGCCCGCGCTCTGAGTTCGGTTTCCCGAACCTTGACCGCCCTTGTGTTGCTCAGTGCTTGTCAATTGGGTTGCGGCCCAAGCGCGCTGGAGCGTGAAAGTGCGACGGTGACCGCTCCTACACCCAAGCCGACTCGATCTGCACCGATACAACTTGCCGATATCACCGCGGAATCGGGGATCTCGTTCGTACATACTCACGGCGGCACAGGCAATCAGTACATCGTTGAGGCCGTGTCAGCCGGCGTAGCGACATTTGATTTCGATGGCGACGGACTGATCGACATTTACTTTGTCAACGGCGCGCCAATTCACAAAGAGATTGCCAACGGCCCGAAGGAAGACAACTCCATTCCTACGGACGCTCTTTATCGCAACCTTGGAGGAGGCAAGTTCGCCGAAGTGACTTTACAGGCTGGCGTTGGCAACCGCGGCTACGGACTGGGAGTTACCGTTGCCGACTATAACAACGACGGCACACCGGACTTACTCGTGACGAATTATGGGCCTGACGTGCTGTATCGCAACAACGGCGACGGCACATTCGACGATGTTGCACTGGAGGCAGGAGTTGCTGACGGTAACAAGATGGGGGCGGGGGCGTGCTTTCTCGATATTGATGCCGACGGATGCTTGGACCTGTATTCAGCGAACTACTGCAAGTTTTCATTCGAGACCCACCCGCGTCGCACGATCGGCGGAATGCTGCGAGCTCCAAGCCCCCTCGACTTTCAGCCAGAACCGGATTCGCTGTTCCACAATAATGGAGACGGCACCTTCACCGACGTTAGCGAGAGTTCCGGCATTCGCGCCGTTGCGGGTCGCGGGATGGGAGTGGTGGCCGGCGATTTTGACGACGATGGCGATGCCGATGTTTTTGTCGCCAATGATGTCATGGCAAATTTTCTCTGGCAAAACGATGGCCGAGGCCACTTCGAGAATGTGGCGCCGTTCAGCGGCGTAGCCTATGGCTTTCTGGGAAAGGCGAACGGAAACATGGGAGTCGATTGCGCCGACTATGACCTGGACGGCAACTTCGACCTCGTGATTACCACTTATCAGGCAGAGATGCCGGTGCTCCAGAACAACCTGGGAAAAGGCCTCTTCGAAGACGTCTCGATACGAGCCAACTTTGGAACGGAAACGTTGCCGCATGTGAAATGGGGTGTCGGATTCGTCGATGTCAACAATGATGGACTGCGCGACATCTTCATCGCCAATGGCCATCTCGAGGAGAAGATTCACCTCATTGACCGGACCACGTCGTACAAAGTGCCGAACAATCTGTACTTGAACGAAGGCCAGGGGAAATTTCTCGATGTTTCTCCAGAAGCCGGCAGCGGATTGGCAGTTTCGTCAAGCAGCCGCGGTACGTCGTTCGACGATCTGGATAACGATGGCGACACCGATATTGTCGTGCTGAATGCCCAGGACAAACCCACCGTGATTCGCAACGACAGTCCCTCGCCAAACCACTGGCTTCAGCTCACCTTGCGAGGAATCGCGTGCAACCGAGACGCTGTCGGCGCCAAAGTAACCGTTGTGGCAGGCGGCCAATCGTATGTCGAGGAAGTCCGCAGCGGCCGCGGATATCAAAGCCACTTTGGGTCCAGGCTTCACTTCGGCTTAGGTGCGGCCAGCCAAGTTGACAAAATTGAGGTCCGCTGGCCCAGCGGCGCCGTAGAGACCTGGAACGCTCCGGCGATCGACCGTCATCTGATTATCCTTGAGGGACAACCACTGCTGCTGCCTGTTCCTTCTTGATCGCATCGAGAACCGCGCGGTAAGACGCCGATTGTGGCGCCATTTGCAGTGCTTGATTGATCGCTGACAGAGCCGCGGTGTGCTCCCCATTGGCCAGATAAGCCGCAGACAACAGCGCGAAATTGGGTGCGCTTGGGTTGTACCTGACAGCCGAGTAGGCCAGCGTGACCGACTCCGGAAGTTTTTGCTCGTAGCGAACGAGCAGATCGGCCGCAGCAGCGTAGCCCTCCGCTCGTTCGGGCGCAATCTCATAGGCCTTGCGAAAGGCGCTCTCAGCGGCGGGCAACGCCTGCAGCTCCTCAAACAACTTCCCCATTTCCAGCCAATATGCAATATTGGCTGGCTCGATCTCGGCCAGTTCTTTGAACCAGATGATCGTTTCTCCGATCCGGCCCTGATTGCGGCAGCGAAAGGCTAAAGCTTGCCGTGCGGCAATATTGCGAGGGTCCAGATTCGCGGCCCGCCGCCAATAGTTTTCCGCCTCGTCAGCCCGCTCGCGGAGCATGAGGAGCTGACCGGCATCGGAATACAAAACGGCAGCAGTCGGGTACATCTGCTCGATTTCCGTTGCTGCCTTCGGTCGATTGCCCATCACCGTCCGCTCGGGCGTGGCAAGTTTTTGATACTCTGCCAGACGGCGGGCCGCCATTTCCTCATTCCCCAGCTCGCGATACATGCGAGACAGCAGGTAGTACGCCTCAGCGTATTCTGGGTACTTCGCGATCGCCGCCTCCAGGCTATCGCGTGCCTTGTCGTACTGCTTCAGGTCCGCGTACGCCTGTCCCACCAGGTAGAAACCTCGGGAGCGGGGATCGAGCTTGAGATGATCTTCCAAGGCTGCAAGGGCGTCCGCGGGCCGGCGCAGGTGAATCAGCGAGTCGGCCAATACGGAGCGCGCCTGAAAGTTCGCCGGATCGATCTCAATGGCCCGAGAAGCAAAGTCGGCTGCTTCCTGATGCTCCGCTTTTTCCGCCGACGTTTGCGCCAGGCCAACAATGGCATGCACGTAGCTGGCATCAAGTTCCAGACATTGCTTCCAGAGCTTCACCGAATCGGCGGTCTTTCCCAGCCACTGGGCCATGCGCGCTTTCATTTCCAGAGCATCGGGCGAATTGGGAAACGCTGTCGTCAAATGGTCCATTACCTCCGCAACCTCCGCCACAAGTCCCTCCCGGTCTTGGGGCAGAGGACGATCTGGATCGGGAAGATCGGATTGTTTGCCAGTAGAGTCGGATGGCTTACCTGGTGAGGCAGCAGATTCGACCTTGGCTGCGACTTGCTCGCTTGCACTCCACGGGGTCGTCCACCTCCCGGCAAGGAACCCAGCACCGAGCGCCAGCGTTCCCAATCCGAGCAGAACGATGCTCCGTCGCATTCGTGGTGGCGTTGCAACCTCGTCGCTCTTCCCTGGCGTGGCGTTCTGTGCGGCCGTTCGGTCGTCTTTTTTGCGACTGGATTTACTCACGTCCAACCTTTCGTCAATCTGGCGTCATGCGGACTAGTGCGCTGCCACGCTCCTTCGTTGCAATTTTGCTCACTGCAACTTGGAAGCCGAGGCCGCTCCCTGACCTTCCACGACTGTCAGGAGTTGTCCAGCGGGCACATTTTCCAGAACTTCGACGGCCCCGCCGGGCCACTTGATCTCCACGCGATCGGCATGTCTATGGGAGCCCATTCCAAATTGCAACCGCGAGCCGAAGTGACCCTGATATCCTTTCCCGCGCTGGACCTCAGCCACCTGCTGCGAACTGCCGGATTGCGCCCCCCCGGACAAAACCTTCACCCGGGCGCCCACCGCATCCCGCGTTTTCGCTCGGCCAATGAGCGACAGTTGCAGCCAATTCCCCTCCGTTGGTGATTCGTTGGCCAAGAGCACTGCCGGGCGACGAGAATTGAGAATGGCAACATCCACGCGGCCGTCGTTGTCGAAATCGTCAAAGGAAGCCCCGCGACCAACGAGCGGCTGCTGCAGCCCCGCGCCGCAACTTCGGCTCACATTGTCGAACTTCTCCCCATTCACATTGCGCATCACGATGGGCGTCTGGGCATAGGTCGTGGTGTCGTCCACTTCGATCACGTTGTCGATGAGATGACCGCAGGCGAGAAACAAATCTCGCCACCCATCGTTATCGAAGTCGCCGAAGCTGCAACCCCAAGTAACCCGGTTGTAGGTTCCCATTCCGGCTCCAATCGAGCGAGTAACATCTTCGAAGAGGCCCCCTCCGCGATTGCGAAATAGCCGGGAAACCTGGTCCTGATAGGCCGTCACGTAAAAGTCCAGTCGGCCATCGTTATCGAAGTCGCCGCTGTCCACCCCCATGCTTCCCAGTGCCAGTCCGTCGGCGCTATAGGCCGTCCCGCTCGCGGCAGCCACCTCGACGAACTGACCGTTTCCCTCGTTGCGAAACAGAAAGTTCCCGGGACTGCCGTCGTTGTTCACGAAGACATCGAGGTCCCCATCGTCGTCGATGTCGGAGCACACCATCCCCATCCCATGCCCCAAACTCTTCTGAATTCCCGATTCCTGGCTCACGTCGGTAAACGATCCATCCCCCTCATTGCGCAACAGGTGCGAAGGATAAAAGGGATACTTCAGCGGCCCCGAGTAAATCGTCACGCCTTTCCATTGATGCTCGACGTGGCTGCTCGGAGAGAACTTCATGTAATTCGCGACGAACAGATCGAGATCGCCATCGTCGTCGAAATCAAAAAATGCGGGTCCGGCGCCGACCTTTTCCGGATCGGGTAGCGCCGTTCCCGCTTCTTCCTCGGTGCGCGTGAACGTGCCATCGCCGTTGTTGGCATACATCGTATTGGGACCGTAATTGCTGACGTACAGATCGGGATATCCATCCTCGTTGTAGTCGCCGACCGTCGCTCCCAAGCTGTATCGCGGATCGCCAACTCCCGCTTCATCGGTGACATCGATGAACAGGAACCCGCCGAGATTTTTGTACAGCCGATTTTGAGGAGCGACATCCGGTTCAGGTGCCCCTCCGAGCGGAGCACCGTTGCAGAAGTAGATGTCGATGAGGCCATCGCCGTCGTAGTCGAACGACGCCATTCCAGAAGCGACCGTTTCGACGATGTATCGCCTTCCGCTGCTCCCGTCCGTGTGGACGAAATCAATGCCGCTTTCGCGCGTCACGTCGCGAAACTGAATCGGGCCCGGAGGAACGACTTCCGCAGTCGGGGGATCGGCGCTGTCTGCCGCTTTTGGCGGACCGTCTGGTGCCAAAGGGGGCTGGGCGGAGGTTTCGAGATGGCCCGCCTTCCCTTCTGAAGCACCCTTTTCACCGCCCTTAGTTGCCGGACCATTCGGTGAGACGCTGCCGCAGCCCCCCCAAATTAGCAGTCCCCCGAGTACCAAAGCAACGAAAACCCCTTGGTTGCCAAAGAGATGGGATTTTTCCGTAGCCTTGGTTGCCAAGATGCTCATGCGAGCTGTCCGCCCATGAAGCGAGAATCGCTCCTGTATTCTACGATGGGTGTCGAAGATCGGGCTAGCCAATGCGGCAAATCCAAGCGGGTTGAAGATAGTAGTCAGGAGGAGATAACTTGGGAGAACCTCCGCTCGCTGGCGACCTCAACCCTTACGCTCCCTCCTCGGTCGTCGATCCGCGGGCGGAGGCGGTCGTCGGCGTGTGGCGTGAGGGGAATCTGATCGTCCTGCATCGCGAGGCGACACTGCCGGCAATCTGCGTGAAGACGGGCGCGCCGGCCACCGACTGGCTGGAGCAGAAATTCAACGGGCACGACCACCTGTTTTCGTTCCAGACGCGGCGGTTCGACGTGCGCGTGCCCCTTTCCGCTCGGCGCTACTGGATGACGACGCGCCTGCGGTGGTGGTTGCTCACCGCGGGGATCGTCATCCTCTTCGGAATTCCGGCATTCGTCCTGAATGTGGGCAACATGCCGGAGCAGGTTCAGGTCTTCACGATCTTTGGCGGCATGGGCCTGGCCGCACCGCTCCTCATCTACGGCGGATTTCTCAGCGAACCAGTCCAAGCCCGCCGCTTCCGCGGCGACTACATCTGGCTCAGCGGCGCGGATGAGCGATTTCTCGTTCATCTGCCACCGTGGCCATCATCCAGGCAATAATCAGCAGCTCTCATCGCGGTCCCACTTCAGAGGAGCCACGTCCATGTTGCGATTTCCCGGTTCGCTTGTCTTGCTTTTGGCCTTTGCCGGAGCGCTGGCGGCATTGCCCGATCCGGTGCGTCCCGATCCCGAGTCGCCGCGGCCGATTGCTGCCGTCGATTCCGTGTTCATCGAGGATCTCACCTGGATGGAAGTCCGCGATGCGCTTAAGTCGGGCCACGACACGGCACTCGTGGCCACCGGCGGCGTCGAGCAGAACGGCCCCTACCTCGTGACAGGGAAGCACAACGTCGTGCTCCGCGGCACCACCGAGGCGATCGCTCGCAAGCTGGGCAAGACGCTCGTTGCTCCAATCGTCCCCTTCGTCCCGGAGGGGAACATCGATCCCCCCAGCGAACACATGCTGTATCCCGGCACGATCAGCGTCCGCGAAGAGACGTATCAGGCCCTACTCACCGACATCTGCGGCTCGCTGAAGGCCCACGGCTTTCGGCGGATCGTGCTGATTGGCGACAGCGGCGGCAACCAGACGGGGCTGAAGTCCGTCGCCGAGCGGCTCAACGAGCAGTGGAAAGGGACGTGCCGCGTGATTTACATCCAGGAGTACTACAGTTCCGCCGGGGCCGCCAAATGGCTCGAAGAGCAGGGAATCAAGCAGACTCCGGAAGGGCTGCACGACGACTTCGCCATGACGGCCCAAATGCTCGCGGTCGATCCGCGCTCGGCTCGCATGGAGCAACGAATCGCAGCCGGCCGTTTCCAGATCAACGGCGTCGAGCTCGCGCCGGCCGATAAGACGATTGCGATGGGCCGGCGTATCATCGACTGGCGCGCGGAGACAACCGTCGAGGCGATTCGGAAGGCGCTAGCTGCGAATTGACCTTTGAAAAGTACCGCGCGGTAACTATTTCTTTGCTGACGTCGGAGTCCGCGCAATAGAGTCTGAAAAGTCCCCTGCGCTGAACGTCCAACGACGAGCGCTTCCTTTTTTACCCGCCACCGTGGCGGGTGAACCAGTCGCAGACATGAATTCCACTTTTCCGCAAGGTCGATCGGCTTGCTCTTCGCGTAGCCGTTCACGGTTTCCAAAGTGATCTTGGTGGGCGTGAGGTGGTTGGGAT
>CAYLLN010000076.1:0-33005 GCA_964384375.1 uncultured Pirellulaceae bacterium | reverse complement strand
TCGCCAGAAACAACCCCTTGCCGCTGCCCACTTCGACTTCCAGCGGCTGCTCGCGAGCAAAGAGCGAGCCTAGTGAAAACGGCCGGGGCAACTCTTCCGGCGTGCGAAAGTGTCGCGACAGGTCGAGCGTTGGATCGAGCTTGCGAAGGGCGCGGCGGGGCATGAGCGGCTACTTGCGCGAACGCTGCTGGAATTGCTGCAGCGCCTCGACCGGAATCGGAATCCCCTTGAGCGTCCCTTCTAGAACCACGCGATCTTCCACAGCGGCCTGAAACTGGCAGACGATCATTCGTCCGCGACGCACCTTTTCGAGCCGGCACATCACGATGAGCCGATCGCCCGGCAGCACCGGATCGCGAAACCGCACGTGCTCCAGTCCGCCAAAACCGACCATGGCCGCACCGAGCAGGTCGTACTTCTGCGTTACGAAACTGCAGAGCTGGGCAACCGCTTCGAGCATGACCACGCCCGGCATCAGCGGCATGCCGGGCATGTGGCCGCGGACCCAGAAATCCTGATCGGTGGTATCGCGATAGCCGACGCACGAGAAGTCCTGCTCGTTGACATAGACGACCGCGGTCAGCTGCTCCATCTCGAACCGCTGCGGGTTGTACTTCCGAATCTCGTCGAGCGTCGCGATCGGTCGGTCGAAATCGACCAGCGACAAATCGACGAGGAACTTGCTCTCAGCCACGAAACGATCCCCTACCTGACGGCGATGGAACGAAGCGGACGGTTGCCGGCGACAGCAGGCAGCAAGCCACCTTCGCGAACTAGGTGCGAACCTTGCGGCGCTTGGCTTTGCGGGCCTTGGCGTTTGCCGGCCGCTTGCCGTGATTGGCTTTGGTGTGCGAACGATGGGGCTTGGCCATAATTTTCCTCGAACTAGAAGCGAAAGTAATTGTGTCGCCGAATCTCTCAAAATACCACGCTCGCTGCGGGCTGCAAAGGCTGACGGCGGCCTACCGCTCGCTTTCCCGCCGGGCCGCCAAGTGACGCAGGGCAGCGTCGCGAGCCGGCCGCGCGGCCTGTGCGGGCAAAGTATGCGGTGGGGGCGCCGAATGCTCCGGTGGCTCGATGCGCCGTCGCGGGGCGACAGGCACGTCCATCGGCTCGCCGAAATCTGCATCGCCTGGCGTGGCAGTTCGTTCGGCAGCGGCCCGATCAGCCGCGGTAGCGACCAGTGCCGCCGCTTCGTCCTCGATTCGTTCGGTCAGATCGTCCGTTGTGGAAATAGCGACTTGGACCTGCGGTTCGATCTCGATCTGCGGTTGGTTGTCCACAACCTCGACCGTAGGAGCGTCATCAACCGGCTCGACTCGATTCCTCGTCAGCCAGGCCAAGAGCGCCGGGAAGAATACGATCGAGGAGAAGAGGCACGTCGTCACGCCGAGCGTGAGCACCTGTCCCAGGCTTTGCAGCCCTTGATGCCGGGCGAGAATCAGTGCGCCGAAGCTAGCGGTTGTTGTCGTCGAGATGAGCAGCACGGCGATCGACGTGGCGTTCCGCATTCGGAACGGCCCGCGAGTGCGACGCAGCTCGTGGACCAAATGCACACCGTCATCGACGCCAATCCCGAGAATCAGCGGCAAGGCGATCATGTTCGCCGCATTAAACGGAATGCCGAGCCAGCCGATCAGCCCGCACAGCTGCACAAAGCCGAGCAGCAGCGGCAACATCGCGAGCAGCGAGTAGCCGATACTGCGGAAGTCGAGCCAGAGAAAGACGAGCACAGCCGCGAGGGCATACACGCCCGCCCAGATGTAACCCCACTGCATGTGGCGCGAAGCGTAGTACGTTTGCACTGGATGGCCGGTCGCTTGCGGATCGACCGATTCGACATCCCGGACGAATCGCGTCAGCTCGTCCATGTCCCAGATGTCGCCACGGGCATAGACCCTGAGCAGATGCGTGCGGCTTGTGCCGACGAAGCGATCGACGAGTTCTGCGGGCAAGTCGGCCAGGCGTGGCGGCTCGGGATCACTGAGGTCGGCCAGCGGGCGGAGTTGCTGCCAGGCTTGACCGGCGACAATCGCTTGCATCCGGCTCACGCGCTCTTCCACTTCGCGCGCCGTCATGACACTGGCCGCGGCCTGCAAATGTGCGAGCATGGCGGTCACCCGCGTTTCATACGGTGTTTGCTCGGCAAGGAGCCGCTGTGCTCGCTCTAGCTCCGCTCGCAATCGCGGCGCGCTCGCTCGTGCGGCTGTTGGCGGCTGAGCGGGCAGGCTAATCGCGGCGGCGCGGATCGAGGCGATTGCCTGCTGCTTGGCGGTTGACTGCGAAGGAAGGAGCGATGCGATCTCCTCGGTTTTGGCTACCGTCGGCAAGGCGGCAAATGCGGCCTTCCGGGCCTGCACTTCGGCCGGCGAATCGCACACCGAGACGGCATACCAGACGCTGTCTTCCAGCTTGGTCAGCACCAGCCGCTCAATGTCCGAACTTTCGATATGCCGCGGCTGCAGGTTCAGCAAATTGTGGTCGTAGCGGAGGAAGACGGCACCAACGCCAACGGCCAGTGTGCCGAGCATCGTAACGCACAGTGTTGTTCGCGGCCGGGCCAGCGGCAGGTTCAGAAAGTTCGCGGTCGGCAACATGTCGGGTAAGCGAGCCTGCGGCCAATGACGATCGACGAGCAGAATGAGCGGCGGCAGGACGACGATCGTCCCCAGAACGCACAGCAAGATGCCGCTTCCCGCGATCACGCCCAGTTCGCGGACGCCGATGAAATCGGTCATGCCCGCCATGTAGAACGCGGCGGCAGTCGTGACACCCCCCGTCACCATACCGGGACCGACTTCCTCCACCATGCCAATGAGGGCCGCCTCCGGTTCGTGACCTTCCTTGAGAAGCCGCAGGTAGCAGGCGATGTAATGGATCGCGTAGTCGATGCCAATGCCAATGAGGACGACGGCGAACGCGGAACTGAGAATGTTGAGGTGACCGATAGCAAGCGTGATAAACCCAAACGACCAGGCCATCGCGAGCAGGAGCACGATGTTCGCGAGGATCGTATGTCGCAGGCCGCCGTACCCGGCAATGAAAAGCCCCGCCACTGCCACGAAGCTGATGATGCTGGTCCAGAGCATGTCGGTCTGGCTCGCCTGCATCTCATCGAACTCGATGATCGGCATACCGGTCAGACCGATCCACGCATCGGGATGCCTCTCGCGAGCTTCGTCGATCGTCGCCCGCAGGCGGCCGATCGCTTGCGTGCCGCGGGCAAACTCCCCCGTGTCAAGCTTGAGCTTGAGCAGCACGAAACCCATGCGACCCTGATCGGCCAGCAGGTACTGCGGTGCAAACTCGTGAAGTGGGGCAGGCTTCCAGCCTGCCGCTGCATCATTTGGCGGCGGGACGTTCGTCATTGACCGTAGCAGCACCCCCGCAATCCGCTCGTATTGCCGCTCGACTTCCTCGCGCGCTTGCGGGCTGTCGGCTGCGATGTGTTCCAGCCGCTCATTCAGCGCCGCCAGCGCCTCGGTCAAATCGACCGGCTGCCCGCTGCGCGGAAGCAAGGCCGCCGAATCGCGAACCTGCTGCTCGACCTTTGCCAGCTCTGCATCCGGCAGGTAGTGCAGTGCCTTCCCTTGCAGCGACGAGAGATCGCGTCGCGCCAGCACCGACTCGAACAGTTCCGGCTGCTTGCGCAGAGCCGCGGCCAGGTCGTCGATTGCCGCCTTGATCGCCGCGGTATCCTGGGAACGGACGACGATCACTGCGTCGTCCCGGTCGCCAAACTCTTCGAGGTACGCCAGCCACCGCTGGTTGTATTCGCTCCGCGGATTGAGCAAATCGAGCCGGCTGGTCTTGAAGCTGAGTCCGTTGACCGTGACCAGCACCGACAAGAGGGCCAGCATCACCGCCCCGCCGACCACGAGGCCGGGCGAGCGCAGCACCAACCGCGTGACCGCCACGAGGGGTGCGGCCAGAGGCGACGATTCATGAAGCGGATTCCCTTCCGCCATCAGCCAGCATCCTTGTCCGCGCCACAAATAATCGGAGCTACACAGTCATCTTCGACCACATGGCTCGCGACGCGGTTGAATCAATGTAATTCGCTCCCCACAAACCCCCAAGGCGAAATCAAGCTGGCAGCAGGCTGCTAGCGGCGCTTTCGGCACTCAATCTTGAAACGCGTCGGGTTTCGGTTCAGGCAACCAAAAACTAGCGATGAAATTGATCAAATAGACCGAGAAGGCAACGCCCGCTGCGGTGTAGGCAACCATCGACGGATAGACCTTCAAGTCGCCGCCCGCAAGGAAAAACGCGATCCACTGTGTCACGCCGAAAAAGCAAGTTCCAATCAGACGCCCACCAATGTTGGCAGCGAAGCTCTCGCCGGTCCCGCGAAGGTGCATCGGATATGCGTGCGGGAGATAGTTGCCCCAAAAACTGAACTGGGCGACCGTCAGGAACCCCGCGAAGAAAATGCCGTACTCCAGATATTCCAAACTGGTGACTGCAGCCCAACCAAACACCAAGGGCATAACAATCAGTCCCGGAATGAGGAACATTCGCAGTAACTTTTGACGACTGGCCACGACGAGCACCAACCCCGCCAAGGCAAATCGTCCGAACAAACCGCCGATCTCCTGGTTCTCGGTGGCATGCGTGATTTTGGGTTGTTCGATGGGACCGGTGATCGAGCGGGCCTTGCCGGCCACGGCCGCACTCGCTTCTGCTTCCGTCTTTCCCTCGCTGAGCAGCTTCTTCTTCATTCCTTCCTGCGCGGCCTTGGGGAACTGCTCTTCGAGGGCCGCCGCTGTGGCCTCGCGCACTTCCGGCAGTCCAGGCACGATCAGCGGCATTTGCTGAATTGCGCCGAAGGCGGCAGCGAAGCTGCACGTGAACATGATCGTCGTGACAATCGTGACACGCCGCAATTCGGGTGAAAAGAGTTCCGCAATCGACGGCCGGCGCAGCTTGCCTGATTCACGTTTCTGCTGCCAAGCGGGCGATTCGGGCAGGAAGGGACGAATCACGATCAATGGAATCGCGGGGATTAGCCCGGACATGAGCAAATACCGCCAGTCCGCATGACTGTTCTTGATTTCCCCGAGCCAACTCAAAAAACCGGGAAGCTTGATCGCCGGAAGCTGCACGGCAGGCAGTGTGATTAATCGAAAGAAGATCTCCGGCGACTTGCCAACGGCCCATGCCGCGACAATCGTCCCGACCATGGCCACGGAAAGCCCGCCGAGTGAAGAGAACGCTTGCGTAAAGCCCAGCACGCCCTCACGACGCTTGGGGTCATCAAACAGTTCCGCCAGCCATGCGACAGCGGCGACGAATTCGACGCAGACTCCGATGAAGACCAGGCAACGGAAAAAGAGCAGCATGTAAAGGCTGGTAGAGAATCCCGCCGCAAATGCTGAAAACGCGTAGAGCAGAATGCTCCACGTCAGCACGCGACGCCGCCCCAGCCGATCCGTCAAATAGCCTCCTAAAAGGCCGAACACACCGCCCGCCACGGCAGGCACATAAAACAACATGCTGATCCAGAACGTGAATTCGCGAGTTCCGGGCCGAATGTTGCCCAGTTCTAAAAGCGCCGGCCGCGCAATTAGCGGCAGCATGAGCAGCTCATAGATGTCGAACGCAAATCCGATTGCCGCGATGATGCAGATCAACCATTGGGTAGAAGTCAGCGGCTGGCGGGCGGAACCTTCGCCCAGCGGCGGTGCAACTTTGCTCATGACGAATGTCGGCAGGAGAGGGGTGGTTTTGGCGGGAAGCCCATCTTAGCACGCCGCCAAGGGGGCGCAAACGCTTGCAGACCGGTTCTGTTTCCCATCGCCCCTATGCTATCTCTGGCCGCTACTGCACAATCGACGGATTGCTGATCGCTTCGCCCGAAAGACCTCGCATGTCCGCTTCCCCCATCAATCCCCGTGACCTCCTGGAAACGTTCGACAACCAGTTTCCCGGCCGCGACTACGTCATCGAGATCGTCTGTCCCGAATTCACGTCGGTCTGCCCCAAGACCGGCCAGCCCGACTTTGGCACGCTCACGTTCACGTACACGCCCGACCAGAAGTGCGTGGAGCTCAAGAGCCTGAAGATGTACCTGCAGAGCTTCCGCAACGCGGGCATCTTCTACGAGAACGTCACCAACCGCATCCTCGACGACCTTGTGGCGGTGCTCGCGCCGCGGCGGATGAAGCTCTTGGCCGCGTTCACGCCGCGGGGCGGGATCAGCACGAGCGTGACGGTGGTGCATGAGCAGGGTTCGGGGTTTGGGGGCCACGGTTCAGGCTAAACTCCCGCTCAACTCGACTGCTGATCTCCGACTTCCGTTCGTTTGATCTCCGATTATGAAAATCGCTTACCTCGACTGTCTCAGCGGCATTAGCGGCGATATGACGCTCGGTGCCCTCGTCGATAGCGGCATCGAATTGGCCGCCATTCAAGCCGGCATCGACTCGCTCGGCTTTCCGAACATTCGGCTCGCGGCCGAGGAGACGAAACGCCGCGGCTTTCGGGCCTGTAAAGTGAACGTGCTGCACGAGCCGGAGCATGCTCACCGCCACTTGCACCACATCACCGAGAAGATCGACGCCAGCACGGTCTTAGCACCGCCGCAGAAAGACCTGGCCAAGCGGATCTTCACCTGTATCGGCGAGGCAGAAGCCAAAGTCCACGGCACGACGCTCCGGAAGGTCCACTTTCACGAAGTCGGCGCTGTCGATTCGATTGCCGACATCGTCGGCTGTGCGGTTGGCCTGTCGCTGCTCGGCGTCGATCGGATCGTCTGTTCGCCCGTGCCAACGGGGACGGGTTTCATCGACATCGAGCACGGCCGCGTTAGCGTTCCCGCCCCGGCGACCGCGGAAATCCTCAAAGGGGTGCCGCTCGCACCATCGGTAGTTGCCTGCGAACTGACGACACCGACCGGAGCGGCAATCGTCAAAACAGTGGCCGATGAATACGGCCCGCTCCCGCCCATGACGATGCAGTCGATTGGCTTGGGCGCGGGCGACCGGGACATGAAGGAGCAGGCGAATATCCTGCGGCTGATCGTGGGAGAATCGGCCAGCGGCGTGGCGAGCGATCAAGTCTGGGTGCTGGAGACGAATCTCGACGACATCAGCGGCGAGATCATCGGCCACACCACGACCAAGCTCTTCGAGGCCGGCGCGCTCGACGTCTATACCACGAGCATTCAGATGAAAAAAAACCGGCCGGGGGTGCTTCTCTCGGTGCTCTGCCCGGCGGAATTGGTCGCCAAGTGCGAGAAGATCGTTTTTCGCGAGACATCCACGCTCGGCATTCGCCGCTGGCAGGCGTGCCGGCACAAGCTGGAGCGCAAGCCGCATGCGGTGGAAACGCAATTTGGCGCGATTGAAGGGAAGCTCGCCGTGCTCCCCGACGGCGGCACGAGCTTTTCGCCCGAATTCGAGGCGTGTCGGCGGATCGCGACCGAGAAGAACCTGCCGCTCAAGGATGTGTACGAAGCAGCGATGCGGGCGTTTGGCGGAGCAGGGTGAGGACCGCGATTAGCGACATTGTGCTGCTGCCTGCCGCTTCAGTGATGTTCGGCGGCAGCCGGTTTGGCTGAAGCGTGATCGTCGTGCCCGGCAGCCTTGGCAGGCGGCGCGGGATGATGGTCGTCCTTGCTCGGCTTACGCGCCTCAGGTGCGTGCCCATCATCCTTGTGACTGGCAGCGCCGTGTCCAGCATCACTGTGGACTGCTTCGTTATGCCCGGCGTCCTGGTGGCCAGGGTCATCATGTTCGACAGCCTTTTCGTGACTATCCCCATGCTTCTCGGCCGCATGGTCGTCGTGGCCGTGATCTTCTTTCGCATGATCGTCCCCGGCATGATCATCCGCAGCATGATCGTCAGGTGTCTTGTTGTCCGAGCCGGTGAGCGAGTCGCGGGCCATTTCGTTAAGCAGGTTGACTTCGACCCGCTCTTGCTGCGCGAGTTTTTCCTGCCCGTTCGTCTTTCCGAGCGGCTCGTACACCCCCGCCTGGCTCAGCCGCATCCGCTCCGGAGCAATGCCGTGCTGGGCGAGATATTCCATCGTCGCGAGGCAGCGAGCATAGGAGAGCTGCCAAGGGTCTTTGAACGGGCTCTCCGCCGGCAATGGCCGTCGCGAAGCGTGCCCACGAATCTCGATCTTTTGCGGTTTGCCCAGAATCGACGGCAGCAGGTCGTCCAGCCGCGAGCGGGCTGCGGCATCGAGCTCGGCCGAATGCGGCGCGAAGAAGACGATCGTGCCGGTCGTCGTCTGATTGCCGTCGCCGAGGGTCATCAGCGTGGGCCGCCGCGAGCGTCGGCCGTCTTTCTGATCCTTTTGCTTCGGCAAGGCGACGTGGCTCGGCGGACCGGGCCGCGGCTTGTGCGACGTGGCATGCTCGTTCGGCTCGTAGAATGAGAACGGGTCCTCGAAGTGATGGGCGATCGCTTCCTTGACGTCCTCGTTCTGGCTGGTGAGCCACATCACCATGAAAAAGGCCATCATCGCGGTCACGAAGTCCGCATAGGCCACTTTCCAGGCACCGCCGCCATGTCCAGCCATGGGTCAATTGTCCTTTTATCAGTGGGCCGTGGTTTGGAGGTCAGAAGTCGAATGTCGGAAGTCGGAAGGTTAGTGGTGAGTAGGTGAGTGATCTCTGTCTTCTGTCCTCTGTCTTCTGTTCCCTGTCTCCTAACTTCTGTCCCCTGTCTCCTGCTGCCGCTAGGCTGCGGTATCCAGTGCCTTCAGCATCGCTTCCACTTGCTGCTGGCCGGGGCGAACGTCGCTCGGCAAGCCGCGGCGAGCCATTTCGATTGCCACTTTCGGCGGCGTCTGATCGGCAAAGCCTTGGACGATATTCGACAGCGTGCGGAAGTAGGCCGATTCCTGTGCTCCGATGAATTCCATCTTCACCACCAGCGGGGCGAAGAAGCCGTAGGAGAGCAGAATCCCGAGGAACGTACCGACGAGAGCGGCGCCGACTTTGTGACCGATCTCTTCGACCGGGCCGTTGATGGCACCCATCGTGACGACAATGCCGAGCACGGCCGCGACGATGCCGAATCCGGGGAGCGCGTCCGCCGTTTTCGAGAGGACGCCGACCGGTCCGTGATGCTCTTCTTCGAGCGCCCGAAGTTCGGCATTCATCAGCACGGGGAGCTGTTCGGCGGTCACCGAGCCGTCCATGAGCGGGCCGAGAGCGCCGCAGATGAATTGCGTGGTGTGGTGGTTCTTCGAGACCGTCGGATACTTGTTGAAGATGGTGCTGTGGTGCGGATCGTTCAAATGCGATTCGAGGGCCAGCATGCCATCGCGGCGAGCGAGACGGGCCAGCTCGTACATCGCCGAAAACATCTCTTCGTAGGCCTTCTTTCCGTAAGGGCTCCCCTTGAAGCACTGCAGTACGCCTTTCATCAGGTCGATCAGCACCTTCTTCGGGGACATGACGATCATCGCGCCGAGCGACGCGCCGCCGATCGTCACGATCTCGGACGGGTGAATGAGCGATCCGATGTTCCCGCCGGCCATCGAAAAACCGCCGAGCACACAGCCGATCACTATGATGAATCCGACGATAACGAGCATGTCATCCCCCGGCAGCCGATGAATCCGCGAGCGCATCCACCGCAGTGGTGGCGCAACACGCGCGAGCCAAGTGCCGAAGGAATCTACGTTGCGGTTAAGCAGCAGGCCGGCAGGTCCTGCCCTTGCAGCAGCGAGTTCAACGCAAAGATGCAAAGGCTGCAAAGACCGCAAAGTCGGCACGACCCTTATCCCACTTTGCGCTTCGCGAGCTTGGCGGCTTGGCGTTTCTTGCCAATGGTGCATTTCTGTACCTAGTCGCTCAAGGAGGAACTTTGCTGGACTTTCACCCCCCGCTGTGTTGTAATCCTCCTGAAGTCCTCCCGCCCGCCCATTCAGGAGCCCGCCATGAATCGCATTTCCCGCCGCACGGTGCTGCGAACTGCCGCAGCAGCCAGTGCCACTTTTCCGCTCTTCACAATCGGCGGCACGAAGGCGTCGGGCCGAGTCATCGGGGCCAACGACACGATCCGCGTCGGAGTCGCCGGGATCAACGGCCGGGGGGGCTCGCACATTTCGGCCTTCACGTCCGACGAAGTGAAGAATGTGCAGCTCACCTACCTGATCGACGTCGATAGCTCGCTCTTTGATTCGCGGGCCAAGAGCGTCGAAGGGCGCATCGGCAGCCGGCCAACCTGCGTGCAAGACGTGCGGCAGGCTTTGGACGACAAATCGCTCGATGCGATCTCAATCGCCACGCCCAATCACTGGCACTCGCTGATGACGATCTGGGCCTGCCAGGCGGGGAAGGACGTGTACGTCGAGAAGCCGATCAGCCACAACGTCTTTGAAGGACGAAAGTGCGTCGAAGCGGCCAAGAAGTACAATCGCGTCGTGCAGCACGGGACGCAATCGCGGTCCGACAACCGCTGGGCCCGCGAAGTCGCCGCTGCTCATTCCGGCAAGTACGGCCAGCTTCTCGTCAGCAAAGGAAGCGCCAGCAAGCCGGGGAGCGGCCGCAACAGCATCGGCACGAAGGCGGTGGAATCGCCGCCGAGCACGCTCGACTTCAACCTCTGGCTCGGCCCGGCCAAGGAACAGCCCTACCACAAGAACCTCGTCCATTACAACTGGCACTGGTTCTGGGAAACGGGGAACGGCGAGATCGGCAACCAGGGGGTCCACCAGATGGACATCGCCCGCTGGGGGATCAAAGACGCGACGCTGCCGACCAAGGTTTTCAGCGTCGGCGGCCGCTTCCTGCCGACCGGGCCCGATCAGGCCGAAACGCCGAACATGCAGCTCGGCGTGATGGAGTTCGGCCCGGCGACGCTCGTCTTCGAGGTCCGCGGCCTCGTCGGCGACAAGAAGTTTCCCGATTGGCCGAGCGACGTTTCCAACGCGTTCTATACGACCGAAGGGGTCATCCGCGACAGCAAGTTCTTCCCGAAAAATGGCGGCCCTTCGCAAAAGTTAGAGGTGGAATTCAACGAAGTCGCCCCCGGCGGTCCGTTCGGCAGCTTCATCAACGCGATGCGGACACGGAAGCCGGAAGATTGCAACTGCGACGCGGAGGTCGCCCACTACTCGGCTGCTCTTTGCCACTTGCCGAACATTTCGTATCGCCTGGGGACGCCGGGACAATACGACAAGGCTCGCGGGTCAATCGGGGAAAACTCGGAAGCCGTGGCCGTGCTCGAACGGATTCGGGACAACAGCAAGGCGGTCGGCGTGCCGGTGGATAAGACGATCTACACCATTGGGCCGACGCTGACGTTCGACCCGGCCACCGAAAAGTTCACCGGCGACCATGCCGAGGCGGCCAACAAGCTGCTGACGCGCGAATACCGCGCTCCGTTCATCGTCCCCGAGACGGTGTGAGCAATGTGCGAGTAGCCGCGACCGCTTTGAGCTATGTTTGAGGAGGACCAATTCGGTGCCCTCTTCTGCTTCTCCCTGCACTTGCCCCGAAGCGAGCCCAACGCGCGATGAACGCCGAGGAACTCTCTGGCGCACTCCCCAGCACTGCGCTCGCTTTTCGCGGGTACAACAACACCAACCTCGGTAAAAGCCGCGAGCTATACGACCAACCGGCATTCCGGTCGATCGTTGAGCGGCACTTGCGCGAGGTTGGCGAGGCGGCCGGCGAGCATCTGGGGCGGACGGTCGATCTGGTCACGCGGATCGAGCTTGGGCTGGAAACGACGATCGACACTTACGCCGATGCCGTCGCCCTGATCGTGGCGATGGAGCAGGCGCAACTGGAAATTGCCCGCGAGCATTTCGGCCTCGATCTGCGGCAGGCGAAATTCAGTTTCGGCTACAGTCTGGGTGAGATCGCGGCACTCGTGGCCGGCGGCGTCATCGAGGCGGGGGACGCCCTGCGGATTCCCCTCTCGCTGGCCGATGACTGCGCGGCCCTGGCAACCGACGCCACGCTGGGCGTCCTCTTCACACGGGCGATGGAACTGCCACTCGACGACATTCGCGGTGCGTGCCTGCGGGTCAACGTGCAAGGGCGCGGCGTCGTCGGCATCTCGTCGATCCTCGCCCCGAACTCGCTCCTCCTTATCGGCCAGGGGGACACACTCGACCGTTTCCTGGAGCTTGCCCGCGGCTGCGTGAAGGAACGACTGCACCTGCGGAAGAACGAACATCGCTGGCCGCCGCTCCACACGCCGATCATGTGGGAGCGGAACATCCCTAACCGGGCCGCGCGGCTCATGCATACGCTGCCGCTGGCGAGCGAAGTGCCGCGGCCGAATGTACTGTCGCTCGTCACCGGTCACTTTAGCCACACGCCAACTTCGACTCGCGACCTGTTGCACCGCTGGGTCGATCACCCGCAACGACTGTGGGACGGCGTGTATGCGGTCCTCGCCGGCGGCATCAAAACGGTGATTCACCTCGGTCCCGAACCGAACCTGATTCCGGCGACCTTCAAGCGACTGGCCGAAAATGTCGCCGCTCAGAAAGCGCAGAGCATGAGCTTGCGGGCCCTGTCGGCTGCCGCTCGCCGCACCTGGCTTAAGCGTCTCCTGCCCGAGCGAGCCGCCCTCCTTCGCGCCCCCGACGTGCAGCACGTGATTCTGGAGGACTGGCTGCTCGCGAATGCGCCGGGAGAGCGAAGCTCCCGCTGAACCGAGCTCGGCGGCTCGGCGGGAGCCTCGCCTTCCCAGAGGCAGCGCCTTCCCAATGACTGCTACGCCACGATCTCGTGAATCACGTGCCCATGCACGTCGGTCAGGCGCATGTCGCGACCCGAGAAGCGGAACGTGACCTTCGTGTGGTCGAGACCAAGCAGGTGCAGCATTGTCGCGTGCAGGTCGTGAATCTCGGCTTTGTTTTCGATCGCCTTGTAGCCGAATTCGTCGGTCGCCCCGTAAATGGTGCCCGCCTTCACGCCGCCGCCGGCCAGCCACAGGCTGAATCCGAAGGGGTTGTGGTCGCGGCCGTCGGAGCCTTGGGCGAATGGTGTGCGGCCGAACTCGCCCGACCAGACGACGAGTGTTTCGTCGAGCAGGCCCCGCTGCTGCAAGTCTTGCAGTAGAGCGGCGATTGGCTGATCGACGGCGCGGGCGTTGTCTGCGTGGCCGTCCTTCAGGTTGCTGTGCTGGTCCCAGCGGTCGTGGCCCAGGCTCGGGCAGGTAAGCTCGATAAATCGTACGCCCTGCTCGACGAGCCGACGTGCGAGCAGGCACTGCCGGGCGAAGCTGGCGGTCCCTTTCGTCGTCGCGTCCAGGCCGTACATCTGCCGCGTCGCCTCGGTCTCGTCCTTCATCTCCATCAGGTCCGGCACTACCGACTGCATCCGAAAGGCGAGCTCGTAATTCGCGATGGCCGATTCGACCGCATCGACGCGCCCGAGCCGCTCCGAGACTTGTGCATCGAGCTGCTTGAGCAGCGCCAACTTGTTCCGCTGCAGGCCGGCAGTCGCTTCCTGACGCACGATGTTGGCGACTGGCGGGTTCGACGCGGTGAAGATCGAGCCCTGAAAGCTGGCCGGCAAGAAGCCGCTGTTGAAATTGTCGAGGCCGCCGGGTGGAATCAGTCCGCCGTTGATGACGATGAATCCCGGCAGGTCGCGGCATTCGCTTCCCAGGCCGTAGCCGAACCAGGCCCCCATGCTCGGCCGCCCCTGCACGCCGGTGCCGGTATGCAGGAAGTAATTGGCCGACGTGTGTTCCGGGAACTGGCTCGTCATCGAGCGGATGACGGCGAGCTTGTCGGCATGCTTGGCGACGTGCGGAAATAGGTCGCTGACCGGAATGCCGCTTTCGCCGTGATGCTGAAACTTCCACGGGCAGCCAAACGTGTTGCCGTTGTTGTTGAACTGCGTCGGCTCGATCTTCACCGCGAACGGCTGGCCGTGCTGCTTGTTGAGAAGCGGCTTAGGATCGAACGTATCGACCTGACTCGGCCCGCCGTCCATGTAGAGGAAGATGACGTTCTTGGCTCGAGCTTTGTGGTGCGCTGGCTTGGGCGCGAGCGGATCAGTGCTGGTTTGGGATGTCTCCGACCTGGCAACGTCTCCTTGCGCCAGCAATGCCGCGAGCGCCACCGCCCCAAAGCCGCAACCGGCCTGGCGGAGGAAGGCGCGGCGGGAATTCGGCAGCGGGGAAAGCCGATGGCAAGGAAAGAACGGAATCATCTGGAACTCACGAGCCCTTTAGCGAATGACCACGAACTCTTTCACATTGATGAGCACATGCCCCAAATCGGCCCACACGCGCTCGTCGGTGCCGGCGGTGGACAGACCATATTCACGGGCTTGCGAGTCGAGGAATGCGAGGGCAGCGGAAGTTTCTTCTGCCGTTGGCTCGCGGCTGAAGGCTTCAGCGTACATGCGGCGGATGCGCGACTCGGGTGAAGCGTCCTTTTCGGCGAGCACCTTCCGCGCCCAGGCGACCGATTGCTCGGCGACGAACGGATCGTTCATCAGGATGAGCGCCTGGGCCGGCACATTGCTGACGTTGCGGCGGCCGACCGTGCTGAATGGAATGGGTGTGTCGAAGGCGAGCATCATCGGCGAGAGGAAGTTGCGGCGGACCGAGATGTAGATGCTCCGTCGGCCGGCGCCATCGAGCGGGCCGCTGTTGCCCGGGCGGCCGCGCCCTTGCATGAACGGTGTTAAGTGGACGGGAACGCTTGGGCCAAACTGAGTGCGGTCGAGGCGGCCGGAGATCGACAGGATTGCGTCGCGGATCGATTCCCCTTCGAGGCGGCGGAGGTTCTGGCGATGGAAGAGGAGATTCTGCGGATCGGTCTGTTCGGTCACATTATCGGGAGGCTCACGCCTCCCGCTCGCCTGCTGATACGTTTCGCTTAGAACGATCGAGTGAATAAGTCGCTTCAGCGACCAGCCGTCTTTGATGAATTGCCGAGCGAGGTAGTCGAGCAATTCGGGGTGCGTCGGCTCTTGGCCGAGGACGCCGAAGTTGTCGGTGCTGGGAACGATGCCACGACCGAAGAGGTGATGCCAGACGCGGTTGACCATCACGCGGCTGGTGAAGGGGTTGGCGGGATCGACGAGTTGGCGGGCGAGTTCGAGGCGACCTTTGGCAGACGAGACGCCTGCCCCACGGTCGATAGCCGTCAGCATCCGGCGAGGGACAGCTGGTCCGACCGTTTTGTGATTGCCACGGACGAGGAGGTGCTCGTCGGTGGGCGAACCGTCCCACATGGCGAGGCAAACTCGCGATTCGGTGCGAATGCCGGCAGTAACGCGCTCGCGATCGGCAACAAAAGCTGCTAGTGCATCGGCCAGTTCCTTGGGCGACTTGTCGGCCAAACCTGCTTGCGCGATGAGCCAGTTGGCGAGCACGGCCCGATCTGGCGAATGCTCGTCGGCAGCAACCTTGTCGGCCGTAAGCAAGTCGAGCGTGCTGCGGATGAGGTCGCGAGCGGCATCGGGAGTGATGTTCGCGGCAAACAGAGCATTCGCCCGGTTCTTCGGCTCCGGCGGACGCTGCGCACCTTCGACGACCATCAGCACGCGGAAGTCCTCGCCCACTTTGGGGCTGAACTCCAGATGCACGCGGTGGCCGACGTACCGCGACAAGTCGTGCGTGATCCACCGCATCGGCAAGTCGCTGTTGCCGCCGGTGTCCTTGGCGAGTTCGCCATGCAGCGGTCCGTTGACCAGCGAGTGCGAATCGACGGCAGCATAGACGTGCCCCGCACCTTCAATCAGGTAATGCACCTGTCCGCTCTTGAGCGTCCATTTCGGCGTCTTGATCGCTCGGCCGGCTCGCGTCCAGCCGCCGAGGCGCCCCTGATCCCCTTCGCTTGGCGAGGCGATGTTGGCGGCTTGCCATGCCAAATCTTGTCGCGCTGCGCCATACGTGGCGACTTCCAGCGGCGCACCGCCACCCAGCACGATTTGCCCTACGCGAACCGGGCCCGTTCCAAAGAGCGGCCCATCGGCCCGCCACTCGCTGGCTGGAGCGGTCTGATAGTCGATGACCGTCTCGCAATCGGCGAGATCCGGTGCAAGCACTCCTAATTCACTAGTGGCCTGCGCTTTGGCAGCCTCAGATAGTTTCGCCGCCAGTTCGTCAATCCTCGGCTCGATCCCCTTCACGACCGCGGCGACAATCGCCGGCTGATGCTTGGCATCGACCTGTGCGAGTTGCTCAGCCGACTTCCGATCCTGTTCCCAGGTCTGAAACCGGGCCAGCCGATACGACGAGCTTTGCAGGTAGCCGGCCAGAGCGTAGTAGTCGGCCTGGCTGATCGCGTCGAACTTGTGGTCGTGGCAGCGGGCACAGCTCACCGTCAAGCCGAGGAACGTCTTGCTGAAAACATCGATCTGGTTATCGACCCTATCGCACTCGTCCTTGCGGATATCGACTGGCGAATGAATCCACTCGCCGAGGAACCAAAAGCCGGTGCCGATGAGCGACTCGTTCCAGCCTTCCGTCGGATGCAGCCGGGGCTTCTCCAGGAGGTCGCCGGCAACGTGCTCAGTGACGAACTGGTCGTAGGGGACGTCGGCGTTGAGGGCCCGAATGACATAGTCGCGATATTCGAAAGCATTGGGCGTGTTGTTGTCGAATTCGTGACCGCGCGACTCGGCATATCGCACGAGATCGAGCCAGTGCCGGCCCCAACGCTCGCCGAACTGGGGCGAGGCGAGGAGCTTGTCCACGAGTGCTTCGATCGCCTGCCGATCGTGATTCGTGGCAAATGCCTCGACTTCTTCCACCGGCGGCGGCAAACCAATCAGATCAAAGTAGAGACGGCGAATGAGCGTGCGCGGGTCGGCGGGTGGAGCGGGGGAGAGCCCTTTGGCTTCCAGTTTGGCGCGGATGAAGGCGTCGATCGGGTTGCGGATCGCAGCTTGCGAATCACTAGGTCTCGGAACGGCCGGACTCGTCAGCGGCTGCCAGCACCAGTGGCTCGCTTTCCGCTTGGTCAGATCGAACTCGCTTGTCGAACCGGCAGCTGCGACGGTGTCTTTTGGCCACGGGGCGCCCATCTCGACCCACTTCGTCAGCGTCGCAATCTCCTCCGCGGGGAGGCGCGACTTCGGCGGCATTTGATACAGTTCGCCGTAGTTGATCGCATCGATCAGCAGGCTTTCCTTGGGCTTACCCGGCACTACGGCCGGGCCAGTGCCGCCCCCCTTCATCGCCGCCGCCAGCGAATCGAGCCGCAGTCCCCCTTCCAGCCGCTTGGCCGTGCCGCTGTGGCATTCGTAGCAGCGAGCGACAAGGATCGGCCGAACCTGCTTCTCGAAGAACTCGATACCGGCCTCATCGGCCTGCGCTGTCGAGACACAGGTGGCCAGCGCGACCAGAATTCCGACAATCCAACCATCGCGCATGATGCGGCTGCTCCGAAGAATGACGCACTGGGTAGGGGCGTCGGCAAGCGACGACGCGGCGCAAGGTGGGAACCGATAACTGTTTCAGTCTAGACGAATCGGGAGGTTCGGTCAAAACGAGTGCGAAATTCGAGGCGCGCACGCGATCCGCGTTAGTCGATTACGGGGGAACAACGTACGAGAATATTGAATTGCAGAGTGCGGCCTCGCTATATTACGCGCGACGAACGACATCCTCAGCATTGACGCTGCCCCAGATTGATTGAAGGAACTGAGCATGACCGCAGTCATCGCTGGTACAAGTACCTATGGTCGAGTGAAGTCCGTTAAGGGAACTCCAATCTTTACGCAGTTCTTCATGCTCCAATTGCTTCCGCTCTATCCGTTGCAGTCGTACTATTTCATCGGCCACGGCGAAAAGGAGATGAAAGGCGTCCCATTTCTCGCCAGTCAAACTACTGCGGCCATCCACGGCATCCCTCTCGCGACGGTCGATCGAACCTCTGTCGCAATGGCCTATGTACGAGGATTATTTGGCGGCCTCGCAGTGGCTGGTTGCATGGCGTTCATTCCAATCATCATCTACTTTACCGGCGAGCGATTAGATGCGTTCGCCCAAGTCGTCACGGCGGGTCTTATCGTCGCCTTCCTCGTTGGCGTGACAGGCGGGGCACTGACATATGCCGTCCCTCTTACGTCGAATCGCGAACGCGACGTTCGCAGCTACTGTGCAGAGTGGCTGGGAATCGCAGCAGATCCTGCGTTGGTGACGTCGGAGATCTCGGCAACGATTGAGCGAAAAGCAATGCAATCAAATGTCGCGAACTCAGTCGGAACCGATCGGAAAATCCTAATCCTACAGTTGGTCGTGACGCGATCACGGATTGCTCGCGGACTAGAATGTGCCCGCATGGAAGCACTGACCGACCAGCTTCTGGAGGAATTGCGACGAGAAAGCGCCGCGACTTAAGTTGTTCAGTGCCTTTTCCGCGAATCTTGCGTCAAAACCCGCGGCATCTACAATCGTCGCGCTCGACGCACTGGCGTTTGGCTCGTCGCCGGCACACAATTGAGACGCTTCCTGCCCCTCATTGCCGCCTTGGGAGACCGCCCCGTGATTCGCCACCTCCTGCCGCTTGCGACCATCCTTGCACTATTCGCACTGCCGCTCACCGCTGCCGAGTCCAAGCTCGACGAGCATCTGGCCCCGTTCGCTCCCTATGTTGGCAAGACGTGGCGCGGCGAGTTCAAGAGCTCGACGAAGGAGAAGCCGATGTTCGATGTGTCGCGGTGGGAGGTTGCCCTGAAGGGGAAGGCGATTCGGACCACGCACTCGGTCAACGACGGCATCTACGGCGGCGAGACGATCATCATGTGGGATGCCGAGAAGAAGGCCCTCGTCGCGTTCTACTTCACGACCGCCGGCTTCTACACGCAGAGCACGTTTGAGTTTAAGGACGGCAAGCTCCATAGCCGCGAGGCGGTGAAAGGGAACGCCCAGGGGATCACCGAGCTCGAGGCGGTAACCGAACTGACCGACGGCAAGCTGCACGTCAAGTCGCGGTATCAGAAGAACGGCGAGTGGACCGACGGACACGAGATCACGTACACCGAAGCGCCGGATGCGAAGGTCGTGCTGGAGTAGCCGCTGGAGTCACTTCCAGGCGACCACAATTCCGCGTTTGGCCACATCGACCCCGAGCACTTTGACGCTGCGAAGCTTGTTAGCCAACTCCTGCACGTCTCCCGCGAACGGTAGGATGATCACCGTAACCTCCGGGCCCGAGTGGGCCGCGCGGTTCTGCGGCTCGCACAGTGCTTGGAGCTCGTCCTCGAGCGCCTTACGCTGTGCCTCGGTTGACTTCGGCCCTGTGACGAAGATTACCTTGTCGCTCCCAAAGTCGCGCTGAAATTGCTGCATCGAGGCCGTCACGCGATCGGTGAACGACGTTTGTCCGCTGGGGGGAGCGGCTGCCGCGACCGGCGCACCGAACTTCATCCCTTCTCCCTCGCGCCTCTGCATGGCCCCGGCAACGAATTGACCTTGAACGACCACCGCGAGCGCCCGCGTGTCGTCGTCTATTTTTTGCAGCTTTCCGTAGGTCATCCCATTGCGGTAAATCCCCAGGTCACCGAAGTAGTCCAAGGCAATGACGACGCCGTCCGACGTATCGATGGCAATCCACCGTTGGGCCGTGGCGTGAAACGTGAGTTCGCGCTCGGTCACCTCGCGATTCTGAGCGCTCCCACCGTGAACGCGAATCAAAACCGTCTTGGTCCCCGGTTGATTTTCGAGTTGGCGGACTGCGGCATCGATAGAGTCCCGTTCTTCCCGCGTCAGGGGCGGATCGCTTGCGCCGGCGACCGATTGCAGTCGTGAGGAGGGGGAGTTGCGGGCAGCTTCCGCGAGATTGGACCGGGACGACTGCTCGACATCGCGTCCGGCGGCAGCAAAGCTCGCAAGGGCGGCGCTACTGTCGTCGCGCAAAGCCTGGAGCGCAGCGGCGGTGTCTTTCAGTCGCTGCTGAACATCGGGAGCGAGCTTTGCCTCTGCGTTGAGCCCGCCCGCCGCTTCAACGACCGCCCGGGTCACCACGTATTTCGCGGTCATCTCGACCATTTTCTCATCGTGCGTGAGCTTGAGAAAATACTTGTCCCGAGATTCTCGCACGGCCGTGGGCGATAAATCACGCGATTGTTTGAGCTTGTCGCCGGCAGCGACGACGAGGGCCGCTTGAGCCGCGAGCGCGGGCTTGATCCGCTCGCAGTCGGCAACGGTCCTTACCGCGTACGACTCACGGCACATCTGCCGGCAGGCGTCCGACACTTTGACGTACGACTCGTCCGCTGAGTTGGCCGGTGGTTTGGGGGGATTGTACGCAAAAATTAATGTGTCACCGAGGGCGACCTGCACCGGCTGTAATTCGAACATCACGGCCAGAGCCGCGTCGTTCTGAACATCGACTTTGAAAGGCTCGGGGCGCTCGCCTCGTTGGAAGCGCTCGAACTCGGCTTGAAATCGCTCACTAAAGTTCTGACGCTCGCCGTCGGTCATCGGCGGCAAAAGGTGCCAGCGGATCGCCAAGTCTTGAAGCTTGACGATGATCTCGGCGCACTGTTGCGTGGCCTGTTTCTGCCGGGCGGGATCCTGCAGGCCAGCCGCGGCTTGTCGAAACTCAGCTGCCAACTTGTCCCGCTGGGCCATGCACGATGCGTGCGAATCGGGGAGCACGCTCGCGGGAAGCTGGGCCACGCTCTTGGCCGCGTTCGCGGCGGTATCAGCTGCGGACTTCAGTGCTTGCAGCGGGGCTGCGACAGCTGCGGCGGGCGATGTCGAATTGGCGGGCGAACTTGCGCCGGCGGTGGCACTGGCCGCTGGCGTCGAGCTGGTTGTCGTTGCACCTTTGCCGGCAGCTGGCCCTGCCGATGCAATTGCATCGCCGATGGCGGTGGACGCGTACCAGCCGCCAATCGCCAGAGCGACCACGACCACACAGATACCAGTGAAGATCGCAATGCCACCCCAAGGCATGTCGTCGGGAAGCCACTTGCGCTTGGGAGCGATGGCAGGGCCAAGCACGCGCGTCGTCGCCGGCATCGGCATTGCTGCGAAGAGATCGTCGGCGAGTTGCGGCCTGACTGGAGCCGGTGCTGATCTGACTGGAGTCGCCGGTGCTGGTCTGGACGGTACCGACGTTGCTGCAGCTGGCACCAGCGGTGCTGCAGGCGCACTCGCCTCCAGCCGCACGACGAACGTCTTGTTGCAACCCGGACACGGAAGCGTCTGCCCGACGGCATCGGGCGACACGCCGTACCGGGCCTGACAATGCGGGCAAACCGCCACGCCGACGTACGACATCTGGAAACTCCCCACGGACCGATGTCACGAGCCGAAACGCCCTCCGCCGAGCAAGAGAAAAGTGATGCTCCAGGGCGAGGCCAATATAGCCCTCGCAGGGCAAAACAATCCAGCGAAATCCGCCCTGTCCGTAGCGTTGGTCGCCGGCATCAATCGTCGATCCATCAACCTTCGGACGTTTCTCTCACCGGGCCGGCGACAACTTCCTGATACCGCATCATTGCTTCGACGAAATTGCCGTCGCCGAGGCCGACATCGCTGCCTTCGAGGAGGACTGTTTTTCGGACTGAAAATAAGTCGCCTTTTCGTTCCGCTCAATCACCACACGGAGAAGGTCTGAATCGTCGAACTTGGTTGTCAGGCTGTTAACACTCGTCAGCTCACCGGCCACGTCAGCGAGAAGTGCACCACTTCACTGAGTGGCGGTCAACTCGATTGAGAGAATCAACCGCCCGGTATCCAAACTGATGGAAACACAGCGCCCCCCCATTTCGATCCTTTGCTCGCAGCGATTGACGCTCGGAATCGAAAGCGCAAAGTGATACGGCGTCTCCTTGAGAATGGTCTTCGCCTGGCCAGCAATCACGTTGGCCAGCTCGCATGCCACATCGGCGATGATCTCGTCGGTCAACTCGGTTCCAGCGGGTAAGTAGGCCGCGGCCAATTGGTGGGCCGTCGCAGGAGGAAGGACGATCGTGAAGCGGCCGGGAGCCGGTCGCACAAGGACCATCGTGGCGACGATGCTGTCGTCGCTTGGCATAGGTGGCAAACCAAATGGATCGGCGGGGAACGCCTCGATCTGCATCAGCTCACTCAAAGCCGTCACGGCCGACGATGCGAATGCGTCAAGAACCTCTGGCGGCAAGGAGGTTGTGGAGGCGGTTTCGTTCATGGCTTTCGCTGGTAAAACCCCGACTTGAGGGTTTCAACTCGCACGAGTGTGTCATTCAGATTGAGCGTGGTCTCCGCCCCACCGAGCAGCAAGTAGCCGTCGGGGGCGAGCACGCGAGCCAGGCGGCCCAAGATAGTTCGCTTCTGGTCCGTATCAAAGTAGATCATCACGTTGCGCAGAAGGACGAGATCCCATTGCGTCATCGCTGGCCAAGGTTCGATGAGGTTGAGCGGCGTGAACGTCACCATTCGCCGCAGACGCTCGTCGATCTGCCAATAGCCTCCTTCTTGGCGGAAACACTTGAGCAAAATTGGCGTGGGCAATCCGCGGTTGACTTCGCTCTGGGAATAGCGGCCCGCTTCCGAGCGGGCGAGCATGTTGCGAGAGACATCAGTCGAGAGGAAGTTGATTCGCCAATTGGCAAGTTGGGGAAAGTACTCGTGCAGCAAGATCGCGAGCGAATAGGGCTCCTGGCCGCTGGAACTGGCCGCACACCAGAAATTGAGCTGCCTTGTGGCCGCACGCCGCTGGATCAGCTCCGGCAGGACCGACTTCTTCAGCGTTTCAAATGGATGGATGTCGCGAAAGAACGACGTTTCCGTCGTCACCATCGCCTCGACGACCTCCGCGACGAGTCCGTTCGAATCGCGCCGCAAGCGGTCGATCAGCCGGTCCACGCTCTGGGTTTCGTGCCGCTGCGCGACCGGCGCGAGCCGCGCTTTGACGAGATACTCTTTCCCCGGTTCAAGGACGAGGCCGCACGCTTCGCGCATCAGTCGCGCGACCAGGGCAAAGTTCTCGGCAGAGAGCGACGTGTCAATCACGGCCGTGCCTCACGCGGCGAATGACCTCGCCCGCCACCAAGGAGAGCGGCAGCACCTTGTCGGCCAGGCCGGCCCGGGCGACGTGTCCCGGCATTCCCCAGACAACGCTCGACGCTTCATCCTGGGCAAGCACCTGTCCGCCGGCCGCCCGAATTGCTTCGCAGCCGCGGAGGCCATCTTGCCCCATACCGGTCAAGATCACGGCCAGACACGCCGCACCATAGACGCTCGCTACTGAGCGAAGCAGCGGATCGACGGCGGGACGGCACGCGTTCTCCGGCGGCTCTTGATTGATTCGCGTTTGCACCCGCCCCGCCTCGCGAACGACCAATACGTGAAAGTCGCCCGGAGCGATCCACGCCTTGCCCGGAACGAGTTCCATCCCAGACTTTGCTTCCGCGGTGGGAATGGGTGAGTTTTTGGTCAGCCGTTCGGCCAGCATCTGCGTGAACATCGGCGGCATGTGCTGCACGACGACAATCGGCACCGGCAGGTCGGCAGGCAACGCGGCAAACAACTCCGCTAGTGCGTTTGGCCCGCCGGTCGAGGCGCCGATCGCAACCAGGTCGATGCGCGATACTGCCGCCGGTCGCTTCGTCCCCGGCGCAGTCGAAGCAGACAAAACCGCGGAAGGGGGCACGACTCGGATTCCCTTACGCGGGCAGAGCGCTCGGATCGCGGGAATCAGCTCGCTCCGGATGATCTGCCGCGATGCTTCGAGCCCTCCCGCCCCGCGCGGTTTCGCGAAGAAGTCGCTGGCCCCTTTCGACAACGCTTCCAATGTTGCCGCCGCTCCCAGTTCGGTGAGCGAGCTGAACATGATCACGGGCGTTTGCGGATGGCGCTCGCGCAAGTGCGCGAGGGCCGTCAGCCCATCCATCTCCGGCATTTCGATGTCGAGAATCACGAGGTCGGGCCGCACTTCGGCTGCTTTGGTGAGTGCATCCCGCCCGTTGACCGCGGTTCCGGCGACTTCCAGGTCGGCCTGGGCGGCCAGCTCTTCCGTGACAACTCGCCGCACGACGAACGAATCGTCCACGACGAGCACCCGTATCCTCTCCATGGCAGCTAATCCTCAAAGACTCCGAGCAAAGAAAGCTTGGCGACGAGCACTTCCCGCGTGAACGGCTTCATGACGTATTCGTCGGCGCCGGCGGTCATCGCCCGCTGCACCTGCTGGCTCTCGGATTCGGTCGTCACCATGACAATCCGAACGCCGTCCCACTCACGCTGGCCGCGAACCGCCTGGATGAACTCCAAACCGTCCATGACCGGCATGTTCCAATCGACCAGGATGAGACTGATGTCAGCATTATCGTGCAGCCGCTGCAGCCCTTCCTGGCCGTGGGCCGCCTCGCAGACGTCGAATCCCTGTTCGCGCAGGATGCTGCAGATCAATAGCCGCACGGCGCGAGAATCGTCGATCACCAGGGCCTGCATCGGCATGGTCCTTCGCCACCCAGCTTTCAGCTAAGGTCATTCTTTCGCGGACCCGCTCCGCAGAGCGGTCACGAGGCGCTGCAACTCGGTCGCCATTCGCGAGAGATCGTCCGCGGAGCCCTTGGTATGGGCAGCCCCCTCGGTCGTGCTCCGCGCGGCCTGAGCCACTCCCATCACATTTTGCGCGATTTCGCTGCTGCCGAGGGCCGCCTCGCCGACGTTTCGCGAGATTTCGCTCGTGGTTGCCGTTTGCTCTTCGACGGCGCTGGCAATCGTGCTTTGGATGTCGTTGATCTGGCTGATGATCGCGCTGATCTGGGCAATGGCATCGACGGCACTCTTTGTATCAGTCTGAATCGCTTCGATCCGTCGGCCGATGTCCTCGGTCGCCTTGGCCGTCTGCTTGGCCAGTTCCTTCACCTCGTTGGCGACCACGGCGAAGCCCTTGCCCGCTTCCCCGGCGCGGGCCGCCTCGATGGTGGCGTTCAGAGCCAGCAGGTTCGTCTGCTGAGCGATCGACGTGATGACTTTGATGACGTTGCCGATCTCCACGCTGCTCTCGCCAAGCTTTGAGACGGTGGCGTTGGTTTTCTCGGCGACCTTCACGGCCGACGTGGCTACCCGCGCCGCTTCGTTGGCGCTCTTGGCGATCTCCTTAATGCTGGCCCCCATTTCCTCCGCCGCGCTGGCGACCGTGCCCACATTCCGGCTGACCTGTTCGGCCGCTGCGGAAACGACGCTCGCTTGCGTGGCCGTCTCTTCGGAATTCGCGGCCATCTGCTGGCTGACCGCAGTCAGCTCCTGCGCGGAGCTGGCGAGCGTATGGACGGTGCTCTCCAGTGACGATTCGACCTGCTTGAGCTGCGTGATGTCGGTCGCAAACTTGACCACTTTGAACGCCCGCCCCGCATAGTCGAGAATCGGAAAGTACGAACCCTCGATCCAGACGTCGCGTCCCCCTTTGCCGATTCGGCGGAAGCGGCCGCATTTCGGTCGCCCTGCCGCCAGGTCGGTCCAGAACTTCCGATACTCCGACGAGTCGGCTTCCGCCGCATCGACGAACAGGCGGTGGTGCTTCCCCTGAATTTCGTTGAGCGAATATCCCATCGCTTCGAGGAAGTTTTCGTTGGCATTTGCGACAGTACCGTCCACGCCAAATTCGACGACCGCTTGCACGCGACTGATGGCGGCGACTTGCCCCTCGAAATCGGCGCTCTTCAGGCGTGACAAGGTAATGTCGGTCGCGAACTTGACGACCTTGAACGGCTTCCCTTGCTTGTCGAGGATCGGGCTATACACGCCTTGGATATAGACCTCGCGGCCCCCTTTGCCGACGCGGCGGAACTCGCCAGAGACGAACTCGCCGCGCCGCAGCCGTTCCCACAGATCGCGATACTCCGCGGTGCTGCGCGTTGCCTCCTCGACAAACAGGCTGTGCTTTTGCCCTTTTACCTCGTCGAGCGTGTAGCCCATCGTCTGGAGGAAGATTTCGTTGGCGCTCGTAATCGTGCTGTCGAGCTCGAATTCGATCACCGCTTGCGAGCGCTGAATCGCCGCGATTTGCCCTGCGAAGTCGAGCTCCAGCCGTTGGCGGTAGGTGATGTCCTCCCACGCCACGACGTATCCGAGCAGCTTGCCCGCAGCGCCCTGAACGCCGCTGATGCGGGCCTCGAGCGTCGTGCTGCCGAAGCTGAATTCGGTCTGGTGCGGCAGCGAACCGGGAGTCGTGAGGATTTTCTCGACCGCTTGCGGATTGCGGTGAAAGGCGTGGATCGACGCTCCCATCATTCGCTGCACATCGACGCCGAACGACCGCTGCACGTCGCTGGCGATCTTGCGGAGCGTCTCCTCGGCACATGGGTTGATATAGACGATCTTGAAATCGAGATCGGCGACAAAAACGTTCGCCCGCACGCTTTCCAGAACGGCAGTGGCGGACGATAGCCCCTGCGGGGCGGGTTGGCTGGCCTTGGGGGCGCGGGAGGGGCGTTTCTTGCTCACGGTGCGGACTCTCGTAGGAAAAGTTGATTTGTGCGTCAGGAGTTTGCGTCTGCCTCGGGGCCGGCGACGACGCGGTGAGGATCGAGGATGACTAACAATTGTCCGGGAAGCTTGTAAGCGCCGACGATCAAGTCGCGGACGGCGCCGCGCAGCGTTTCCGGTGGGCGTTCGAACTGGGTGTCGTCCACCTCCAGCACGTCGCCGATTTCATCGACGAGCAGGGCGACCGCGCCGTCGGCGGTCTGCAACACGACGTTGATCGGATCGGCTTGGGCGTCGCGCTCGGGCAACTCCAGGCGGCGGCGCATGTCGATTGCCGTCACGATCTGCCCGCGCAGATTCATGAGTCCCCGAACCATCGGGGCGGCCAGAGGAACGCGGGTCAAGGGTTGGCTGCGCACCACTTCCTGCACCTGCAAGACGTCGATCCCGTAGCACTGCTGGCTCACGTAGAACGTGCAGAATTGTCGGTTGGCGGACATCGAAAATCTCGTGGAACAGGGCCTCAGGGTGCGGTGGATGCCAGGTCGCGTTTCGCCATGCTCACGAGCGCCGCGACATCGAGAAACTCCGTTACCCGCTCCTGTACGATCGACGTAAAGAGCGTGCCCGGCCGATGGGCGCGCGAGCGGGCCGTCACCGGCTCGTGAACGACATCCAGAATCTTCCGCACGATCAGTCCGACGCGCTCGCCGTTGTCGGAATAGACAACGACCGGAATCGAGTCGCCGCCAGCCGCCGGCTGCTGAGTTTGTGCCGCCGCTCGCCCCGCAAGCGAGGACAGTTCCTCGGAAACGTCGATCAGCGGCAGGATTGCCTCGCGATATTGAACCACCTGCCGGGTGCCAAGTTGTTCCAAGCTGGAGCGCGGAAATTCCTCCAGACGTGAGACGAGCGACAGGGGAATTGCCATCTGGCCGCCGGCCGTCGGCTCGAAGAGCAGCAGCGACTCGCTCTGGGCTGCGGCAGGTTGGTCGGGCGACTTCTCTTCGGCAAGGCCGCGATCGTGAACGCTGGAAATGACGCTCGCCCGCTGGGCCAGACCCGCCACGTCGAGCACGAGTGCCACACGGCCGTCCCCCATGATCGTCGCGCCAGCAAAGACGGTGATCCCCTTCAGCTCCTGCTGCAGCGGCTTGACGACGATCTCTTCAGTATCGCGAATCGCATCGACCACGAGGCCAAACGGCCGATCGTCGGCCTGCAGCACGATAATATTCAGGTCGTCGGACTCGCCGCGCTTCGTCGCCAGTTCGAGTTGCTCGTCGAGGAATACCAGCGGCAATAAAGCCCCACGCAGGCGATAAACGGGCACTCCATGTAGCCGTTCGATCCGCTGGCCGGTTTGGTCCGCCTCCAGGCGGACGAGCTCCAGCAAACTGACCTGCGGAATGGCGAAGCGCTCCCCGCCGGACAGTACAATCAGGGCCGGTATGATCGCCAGCGTCAGCGGGATTTTGGTGCGAATGGTGGTTCCCTGGCCGGGCGTGCTTTCCAGATCGACGGTGCCGCCGATCTTCTCGATGTTCGTGCGGACGACGTCCATTCCCACGCCCCGACCGGAAAACTGCGTCACCCGCTCGGCCGTCGAAAACCCCGGCAGGAAGATGAGTCGCTGCAATTCCTGCGGCGACATGCGAGCTGCTGCTTCGGGCGAGATAAGCTTGGCGGTAAGGGCCTTCTCCCGAACGCGGGCTGCGTCGATGCCGCCGCCGTCGTCGGTGATCTCGATGACCACCTTCCCCCCTTCGTGAAAGGCGACGACTCGCAACCGCCCTTCCTCCGATTTGCCGCACGACGCCCGCACGTGCGGCAGCTCGATCCCGTGATCGACGGCATTGCGGATCATGTGCGTGAGCGGGTCGCGAATCGCCTCGATGAGCGTCTTGTCGAGCTCGGTCTGCTCTCCCTCCATCTCGAAACGGACCTTCTTCTGGCAGGCCAGCGACAGGTCGCGCACAATCCGCGGGAACTTGCCGAGCACGTTGCCAATCGGCTGCATCCGCGTCTTCATCACGCTCGCTTGCAGCTCGGTCGTCAGCTGATTCAGCCGCTGCACGATCCCTCCGAGATCGTTGTTCTCGGTCGCATCCGCGCGCGATTCGCACTGCTGCAGCATCTGGTTGCGGGCCAGGACGAGCTCTCCGACAAGCGTCATCAACTTGTCGAGCAGGCCGACATCCACGCGAATCGCCGTATCAGCAGCAGCGGCGGAGCGCGGTTCACCACTGCCACTCGCGGGAGGCGTTGGCGGCAGGCCGCTCATCACGATCGTCGGCGAATCGGAGACCGGGGCAGTAAACTCAGGTATCGGCGGTGCAGGAAGCGGAGCGGCAGGAGGAGGCGCTGGAGCAACGGGCGCGACCGGCTTTCCTGTCGCCGGCGCGACCGATGGTTCCGCACTTCCCCGTTCCCGCAGTCGATCGACTTCGGCTGTCAGCTCCGTATAGTCGCCCGTTCCTTCGTCGCCGGAGGTTTCGATGCTGGCGAGGATTTCGCGAATCGCATCGACGACCTGCAAAAGCGCGGTCGCCATCGGCGGATTGAGGCGGATTTCGCCGGCCCGCAGGCGACCGAGCAAGCTTTCCGCCGAATGGGCAATTGCCTGCAGCTTGACCAGCCCCATGAAGCCGGCGGTCCCCTTCACGCTGTGCAGCGTGCGAAAGACCTGGGCGAGCGTCGCCTTGTCTTCGGGATGCGATTCCAGCTTGACTAGATCGGAATCGAGCAGCGACAGATTCTCGTGCGTCTCAAGCAGGAACTCGCGGAGGATTTCGGTATTGGTCATGGCCGATCAATCGCCCGCGATGCGTCGTTGCCGGAAGGCCTCCTGCTGGTGAGTAACGAGTTTCCTGATGCGGTGCGAAGGGTTCCCGCGATGCTTATGCCGAAATTGATTTAGAACAGCTTCTCCAGCACTGGTCCCACGGCGCTGGCCGGGAATGCCTTCTCGAAGATGGCCAAAACGCCCAGCCGGCGAACCGGATCGAGTACCTTGGGATCGGTTTCCGTCGTCACCATGACGATCGGAACGCTAGCCGTCGCAGGATTCTGCTTCAGATAACTGACCAGAGCCCGGCCATCCATCAGAGGCATATTGTAGTCGGTCACAATCAGATCGCAACTTTCGCGGGCGGCCATCGCCACCGCCTGGGCCCCGTCGGAAACCTCCAAAAACCGGGAAAAACCGAGGCTTTGCAGCACGTTCTTCGCGTTGATTCGGGCCGTGGCGCTGTCATCGACGATCATCACCTTCGCCTGGGCGCGGCGTCCCGTTGGCATGCTCGCCGCGGCTGGTTCGCCCCCGGCCAGCGTCGTCGTTGCCCCGGTCACCTGTGTCAGGGCGGAGGTCAGTTGTTCCGGCGTGAACGGCTTCGGCAGAAGCTGTACCCGGCGGAGATCTGGATGCGACGCCACCTCGGCATCGGCCGCGTCGCTCGTCACCAAAATGAAGCCGGGGGCGCTTGTCGGCAACTCCGAGCGGATACGCTGAGCCAGTTCCAAGCCGCTCATATCGGGCAGGTACATTGCCGACACGACCGCCCGCGGCCGCCGCTTCCGCACTTCGTCGATCGCCGCCGCTCCGTTTGCCGCGGTCCCCACGACCTGGTGCGATTGCCCCTGCAAGTGGCTCTTGATGATCGCCGCTTGCACGCGCGACGGCTCGACGACGAGCACGCTGAGCTGGCCGGCCGCGGGAGAGGGCGAAGCAGTCGCTGATGGCGCAGCCGGATCAAGGGCGATCGTACTCCCGGACAATCCCGCGATTGTCGTTCCGGCACCTAAGATTCCGCCAGGTAGTTCAATGGTCTGCGATTCGTGCGTCGTATCCGGCGGCAGCGTGGCAGCGATCGCTTCGAGTTCCTTTACAACCTCGTCCATCGACTGTGTCCGCGCGCTGGCCTCCTTGGCCAGCATGCTGCGGAACAGTTGGTCCAGCCGCTCGGGCGCTTGTGGCTCCACGCTACGGAGCGACGGAATCGGCGCATCACGATGGGCGAGCAGGATCGCCATGATCGTGGCCCCGGAAAACGGCGGCTTCCCCGACAATAGGTAATGCAGCGTGCAGCCCAGGCTGTAGATGTCGGCCCGATGGTCGATCGTCGTGGCATCGAGCGCTTGCTCCGGGGGCATGTAATCGGCCGTGCCGATCGCCCCGCCGGCCATTGTCACATCCGCCCCTGCCGCCGGACCAGCAGCACCATGATTCAGCCGGGCGAGCCCCAGGTCGGTGATCTTCACCGCACCCGTTTCGTCGAGCAGCAGGTTGTGCGGCTTGATGTCGCGGTGGATGATCCCTTGCGAATGTGCGTAAGCCAGGCCGCGTGCCGATTGCAGGATGCACTGCACGGCCCGCGGCATCGAGAATCGCCCCTCTCGTTCGATGCACGCGGCCAGATCCCGGCCGTGAACGAACTCCATCACCAGGAAGTGTCCCGCTTCCGCCTCGTCGGCATCGTAAGCCATGACGATGTTCGGATGGCCCAGGCTGGCGATCGTCTCCACTTCCCGCTGAAACCGCTTTACGAACACCGGATTGCTCGACAGGTTCGTCGCCAGCACCTTCAGCGCCACGATCCGCTTCATCCGCCGATGCCGGGCCTTGAACACCGTCCCCATGCCGCCAGCACCCAGGCGATCGAGCAGGTCATAGTTCCCCACTCGCAACGTCGCCCCGCGACCTTCGCTCACGGCGGCGATCTGAAACGGCGTGAGCCCTGCCTCGGCAAGCATGGCCGAGAACTTCCCCGCGTCCTCACGCGCAGCGAACACCAGCCGGTCAAGCTCCTCGTCCGCGAACAGGCCGCTTGAAACAAGCGAATCGCGCAAGCTGGCAGATAGCGCGCTATTTGGCTGAATACTCGCGTTCATAGGCGGACGAGTTTGTCGCAAGGAATCCGCGAACTTGGCATCACGAGCAGCCGTTCAATGTTGGGTATCTCCGCTGCCTGACATCGTATCTCTCACGGCGGACCGCGCCAAACAAAACCATGGTCAATGATGCCGCCGCGATCCGCGACTTTTGCTCGCGAGATATCCATGGTCCGCCGAGAACTCGTGCTTGCTTTGCCCCGCCTCAGTCGCCGCTGTATCAACGAGAAACGCCGTAAGCAATGGAGCCTACGGCGTTTGCGAGTGGGCGGTATAGGACTCGAACCTACGACCTCCACGATGTCAACGTGGCGCTCTAACCAACTGAGCTAACCGCCCGGAGGACCATCCATCTTCCCCTAGGGACCGCTCTGGTCAATAGGTGGTTCGGCACAGCGCCGCCACTTCTCACTCCGCATTCCGAACTCCGCAGTGGCCCCGAACCTGCCGCTGCCCGTAACTCTCGCTTCCCCTATACTTTGCGCTGCCGCGGGTTCTCCGGCGTCCTTTGTATCGACGCCCCCCGCCACGCAACTCCACTCGCCCTCCCACTCATGCTCAAGGTCATTCTGCCCGACGGCAGCTCCAAGGATTTCCCCGGTTCGGTCCCCGTTAAAGAGGTCGCTGCCGCCATTGGTCCGCGGCTCGCCAAAGCGGCCCTCGCGGCCGAGGTGGACGGCAAGACCGTCGGCCTCGACTACAAGCTCCCCGACAGCGGCGAGGCCCGCGTCAAGATCTTCACCGCCAAAGACCCCGCGGCTCTCGGCGTCATGCGGCACTCGGCAGCCCACATCATGGCCCGTGCCGTGATGCGCCTGAAGAAAGGGGTGCAGCTCGCCTTCGGTCCAACGGTCGAAGGGGGCTTCTATTACGACTTCGAAGTCCCTGAGCCCCTCCGCGAGGAAGACTTCCCGGCGATCGAAGCCGAGATGCAGAAGATCATCGACCTCGACGAGCCGTTCGAGCGGATCGAAACGCCCCGCTCGCAAGCGCTCGAAATCGTGCAAGGGCTCGACCAGAAATACAAGGTCGAGCACATCAACACGGGCCTCGCCAACCACGCCTCGATGTCGTTCTATCGCCAAGGCGAATTCATCGACCTCTGCCGCGGCCCGCACGTCCCCAGCCCCAAAGCGATCGGCGCGTACAAAGTCCTCTCGATCGCCGGGGCCTATTGGAAAGGGGACGCCAACAACGCCCAGCTCCAGCGGCTCTATGCCACCGCGTTCTTCACCAAGGAGGAACTCGACGCCCACCTCGCCAAGATCGAAGAGGCCAAACGCCGCGACCATCGCACGCTCGGCAAGCAGCTCCAGCTCTTCACCATCAGTCAGGATGTCGGCCCCGGCCTCGCCCTCTGGCTGCCGAAGGGGGCGATGATCCGCTCGCAGCTCGAAGAGTTCATCCGCGCCGAGCTCACCCGCCGGGCATATCTGCCGGTCTATACGCCGCACATCGGCCGCATCCAGATGTATCAGACCAGCGGGCACTTTCCGTACTACATGGACAGCCAGTTCCCGCCGTTCTATCTCGACCCGCTGATGCAGTCGGTGCAGCAGCTCTTCTACCTGCTCTTTCAGGAGAAGATCAGTGCCAACAAGTTCGTCGGCATGTTCGACGAAACGCTGAAGCTTAATAGCGGCCTCGTCCCCAACTCGTTCCCCGGCTACGGCAAGGCGGCGACCGACGAGGACAAGCTCCACGTCATTCGCGAGTGGTTCAACGAGCAAGAGGCGTATCTGCTCAAGCCGATGAACTGCCCGCACCACATTCAAATCTACAAGGCCGAGCGGCGGAGCTAT
>CAYLLN010000075.1:0-35084 GCA_964384375.1 uncultured Pirellulaceae bacterium | reverse complement strand
TGCGGCGGATGCTGCGCCTGCTCGACCACTTCTTCGACCTGGGCACCACGGCCGACGCCGTATTCCGGGCCGAAGCGAACGAACTGGGCGACTTCGTCCAAGGCTTCTTCGAGTCGAAGATTCGTCGGGCCGCCGACAAAATTCAGGTGCAGCTCACGCGGCTGGGCCGCGTCGGCGAGCGCGAGATTCGCATCACCAAGGGCGTGACGATGGCTGCCGGCAGCCCGACACTCGAAATCGCCTACCTGCTCGAAAATGTGCCTAGCGACATTCCGCTGCACTTTGGAGTGGAGATGAACTTCGCCGGCCTCCCCTCCGGCGCCGACGATCGCTATTTCCACGATGCCGAAGGAACGCGCCTCGGCCAACTTGGCAAGCAACTCGATCTGGCCGACGTAACGAGCCTCGGCATGGCCGACGAGTGGCTCGGCATTGACGTGGTGATGAAGCTCAACCGACCGACGGACATCTGGACCTTCCCGGTCGAAACCGTCAGCCAGTCGGAAGGCGGCTTCGAACTCGTCCACCAATCGGTCTGCACGATCCCGCACTGGCTCGTCCGGGGCGATGCGTCCGGCAAGTGGTCGGTAACGATGCATCTAACCGCCAGCACTGCCCTGGCCGAATCGCGGATGCGACCGGCAGTGACTCAAGCGGTAGCAGCGGGGGCGTGAAAAATAGAGCATCATCGCAGCGTTCGCTGACCGCGCGCCTGGCGGGTGGCGTTGAGCTGCTGAAGCGCCTCGGGTTCCTGAGCCAGAAATTTCACAAGCTGCGAAGTGGAGATGCCCAACTTCTCCGCCGCCGCCGGCGCGTCCCAGTTGCAGTTTGCCAACCGATCGAGCGCTTCCGCCAGGAGTGCCGGGAAATCGGTGTGCTCAGTGCTTACCGCGATCTGTCGGCTGCGGACGCGAGATTGCCAGAGCGCTGACGGTTTGCCTTCGCCCGCGACATCGTAACGAACATTCAGCGCCAGCCGCACTCGCAATCGCTGCACGGCCGCTTGCCGATTCAGATCCTGACTGCGTCGCTCGCTCGCCTGTCCCTGGCATCCCGTCTCGGGGTGCGTGATCACGACTGCCGTCTCGACTTTGTTGCGGTGCTGTCCCCCCGGACCGCTCCGGCGAGCGCGAACCACATCGCATTCGGTAAGCAGCTCGTCGATCGAAAGCGTGGCGGGATGAGGCACAGTTTACTCGGCCAACTTTCCCGCAGATCGGCGATTCTTCCCTTGCCGCTTCGTCAGCGAATCGCCCAGATCCTCGCGGGCCGCTTCGGCCAGCGCCTCGAGCTTGGCAACGATCTCTGGATTCTCGGCGGCCACGTTCTTCGTCTCGCCCACGTCGCTCGCCAGGTCGTACAGCGCGAGTTCGGTTCGCACTTGCTTATAAGGTCCGGGCTGGCCTCCACTTCCAGGCTCGCCCACGAGCGAGCGATACTCGTGGGGGAAGTGCAGCTTCCAATCGCCTGCGCGAATCGCTTCCAAGCCGTAGTCCCAATAGTAGCGAAACGCCTCGTGCGGTGATTTGGCGTCCTTCGTTCCCGCGAGCAGCGGCCAGATGTCGCGGCCGTCGATGATTCGGTCGGTCGGGGCCGCCGTTCCTGCGAGTTTGACCAGCGTCGGCAGCACGTCGATCGTGCCGCACAGTTCATTGCACGCACTGCCGGCTGGAATCTTGCCCGGCCAGCGCACAACGCAAGGCACGCGATGGCCTCCATCCCACGTCGTCCCCTTCCCCTCACGCAAAGGTCCCGCCGAGCCGGCATGGTCCCCATAGGAGAGCCACGGCCCGTTATCGCTGGAAAAGAGCACGAGGGTCTGCTCGTCGATCCCGTGCTGCTTCAGGGCCGCGAGGATTTTGCCAACGCTCCAATCGATCTCGGCGATCACGTCACCGAAAAGCCCCCGCTCGGTTTTTCCCTTGAACTTATCGGAGACGAAGAGCGGCACGTGCGGCATGTTGTGCGGTACGTACAGGAAGAACGGCCGGTCGCGGTTCTCGGCGATGAATTGGACCGCCCGCTCGGTGTACCACGTCGTGAGCTGCGTCTGGTCCGGGTTATGCTCAATCGTCTTTTCGCCATCAATGAGCGGCAGCGCTGGGAACGACTTGTTCGTCGGGTGGTTCGGCCACATGTCATTTGAATAGGGCAGGCCGAAGTAGCGGTCGAATCCGTGCCGTGTCGGCAGAAACTGCGGATGATGGCCCAGGTGCCATTTGCCGAAGATCGCGGTCGCATAGCCCTGCTTTTTCAAGAGTTCTGGCAGCAGCACTTCATCGTTGTGAATGCCGATCTTCGACGCTGGCCCGAGTGCCCCGAGAATTCCGACGCGCTGCGGATAGCAGCCCGTGAGTAAAGCGACTCGCGAAGCACTGCACACGGCAGCGGCCGTCTCAAAGCTCGTCAGACGCATTCCTTCGTCCGCCATCCGATCGAGGTTCGGCGTGGCATACCCCTTCGCGCCAAACGGACCGATGTCGGCGTAAGCGAGATCGTCGCAGTAGATAACGACAAAATTCGGCTGCCGATCAGCGGCGGTGGCGAAGGTTGCTAGGAGCGAGACGAGAAGCCACAGGGGAAGGATTTGTCGGAGCATCGGTGGATACGAACTTTAAAGCCACGGATGGAACACGAATCAAATACGGATTCTAGATCCTGAGGGAGACTAGGGCGACATGCTCCTCACAGGACAATTGCGGTATGCTGCAATGGATGGACCCGAGGCCGACCATTCACGTTCCCGTATTGCCCCAGGAGGTGCTGCAGGCGCTCGCGCCGCGGCCAGGGCAGGTGATTGTGGATGGGACGTTAGGGGGCGGCGGGCACACGCGACTGATTGCAGAACGACTGGCGAGCGGGGGGCGTGAGTCCCCCGATGGCTATGTCCTGGCCCTCGATCGCGACCCGGCGGCGCTGACAGGGGCGGAGAAGTCGCTCGCTGGACTGCCAGTGAAAATCGCCCAGGCGAACTTCTGCGACCTGGGCGAGGTGCTTGACGAACTGGGAATTGCCGCGGTGGATGGCGTGCTGCTCGACATCGGGTTATCGAGCGATCAATTAGCCGACGAGGGCCGTGGATTTAGCTTTGATGCCACCGGTGAACTGGATTTGCGCTTCAACACTGACGAGGGTGAGCCAGCGTGGAGGATGCTCGCGAGGCTGAAAGAAAACGAGATTGCCGATGTGATTTACCAGTTCGGCGAGGAACGCTTCAGCCGGCGGATTGCGAGGCGAATTGTCGATGCACGGGCCACAAAACCCATTCACACCGCAGCAGAACTGGCTGATCTTGTCCGGCGGTGCGTACCGCGCTCGGCAGATCGGATCGATCCAGCGACCCGCACGTTTCAGGCGCTGCGGATCGCGGTCAATCGGGAATTGAAATCGCTCGATCTCGCTCTGGAACGTATTCCCGACCGTCTCAAGCCTGGCGGCAGGCTGGCGATCATCAGCTTTCATTCGCTGGAAGACCGCCGGGTGAAGGAGGCGTTTCGCAACGATTCGCGCCTCGTGAACCTGACGAAGAAGCCGATCACCGCATCGGAAGCGGAGATTCAGGCGAATCCCCGCAGTCGGAGTGCGAAGCTGCGGGTGGCGGAGCGTGCGGGCAAGGTCCTCGCCGACGCTTCGGGTTAGTCCGCAGCGGCAGGACAAGTCCTGCCCTACGCAGGGTCGGACGGCACACTGAGTGTGCCTACTACTCACGCCTGGGTTGGAACTGGCTCGGCAGCCAGGTGCTGGACGAGCGAGCGGGCGGGCGTGGCGAGTTTGAGCACTGGGGCGAACTCGGCAAACTCCGCATCGACCTGGGCGAAAAGATCGGCCACTGACTTGCCGCGGTTGCCTGCGAGTTGCTCGAAGGCGGCCAGGAACTTCGTCCGCTCATACCACTGCTGGTCGTGATTGGCGGGAAGCAGAGCGGAAAGTGCGACCGCGAGCTTGCCTGTTTCTTTCGAGCCGGACGCGAGCAGCTCGTCGAGCCGCGTGTGCCATTCGATCAGCTTGGCGAACTCTTCCGGCAGGCTCCAGTGGCGGGCCATGTAGCCGGCAGCTTCGGCGTGCGTCCAGCCGAACTCGGCTCGTTCGAGATCCGACAGGCGCGATTCGCCGTGGGTGCGCGCTTCCAGCAACTTCAGATAGCGAACCGGCTGTTCCTTGGCGAGCAGCGGCACGGCCATGTCTTGGAGTAGCGACGCGGCGAAGAGTTCCTCGGCTTCCTTCATGCCGCAGAGCTTGCCGAACGCACGGGCGAAGAGTCCGCGGCGAAGCGAATCCTGCCACAGGCTTTTGAGATCGAAAGGACCGCACTTCGGATTGGGCATCAGGCTGAAGACCGCCGACCAGAGCGAGAAGTTTTTGATCGTGCGGATGCCGACGAGCGTGATCGCGAGCTTCACGCTGCTGATCTCACGCGAGAAGCCGAAGTACGACGAGTTGACGAACTTGAGAACCTGTCCGGTGAGGCCGGGATCGGACTCGATCGGGACGGCGAATTCGGCGGGGCCGTTGTCAGGATTCTGGGAAAGCTCGAGCAAGCGGATGGCGCTTTGTGGCAGAGCGGGGAGTTGAGCGGTGTGCAGCAGTTCCTTGAGGGCAGGAGACGGGTTGGCGGTCGTCATTCCAAGGCTCCAATCCGATACGCGAGGCGCTGGGAAACACCCGAACCAGGGGGTGCGCGATGCCGGCAAGATGCACGGCACACGCAGCAACCCTAGGCCACGGAATGGGCTGTCGCAAATCGCGGGCGACCGTACTAAGGGGCGTTGGTGGCGAGGAGGCAACAGTGGTGAAAGGGCAACGCGGACGGGCCGCACAATGTGGTGATAGGAGGACAAAGAGCGCGCAAACGACTTAGCAGCGCCAAGCTGTAACATGATTTCACACAGCATGTTACGTCGCTTTTCAGGTAGTTCCTTGGCACGCCGGCATCCCCCTTGCCTTGAAGTTCCAGCGAGTTGGTCGCTTCTCCTCGCTGGAGCTTTTCGATGGGTCGCAGAGGTTGGAAGTTGACGGCAGCTTTGGTCGTTCTGGGATCGCTCGCAGGCCGCGGATTAGATGCAGCCGACGATGGCGCTGCTGCCGCAGATGACGGCTGGCGGCGAACAGCAGCGGGGTGGGTTCACATCGATCAAATGCGAGCTGAAGCCCAGGGCATTCCGCCACGCCAGCCCGATCGCTTCATTTCGGATGAACAGAACCGGCCACGGCAGTCTCGGTGGGACTTCCACCCAGCCGTGCTGGCGGTTGGTCAGATCCTCGTTGCCGCGGCGGCCTTTGCCGGGGTGCGAGCACAGGTCAGGTCGCTCCGAAATAGCGGCATCAAATCTTCCCTTGATAGCTCGCATCCTTGCCGTAAAGCTGCCTAGCGACATGCGACTACAGGTCGCAAACCGATTTCCGAAAGCGGGTTACATCTGAATGGCAATCCGCGAACAGCGGTTCGCAATTTCTCGCTACGGCAACGACCCCGAATTCGCACTATTCCCTTATCGGATAAGTGCGATCGGCCTCTGCCACTGCGAGGATTGCCATGCGACTGACCCTGCGAACGATGTTGGCCTATCAGGACGACGTCCTCGATCCCAACGAGGCGGAGGAACTGCGTCGGAAGATCGATTCCACCGAATCGGCGACCGTGCTCATGGAGCGAATTCGCCGCCTGCTGAAAAAGGTGCGGATGAACGCGCCGAAGCTCGACGGCAAAGGGATGGCGAGCGATGCGAACACCGTTGCCGAGTACCTCGACAGCTCGATGCCACAGGATCGCGTTGGCGACTTCGAGCGGATCTGCCTCGACTCGGATGCTCACTTGGCGGAGGTCGCCAGTTGCCATCAGATTCTAGCTCTCGTGCTGCGCAAACCGGCTGATGTGCCCGAGGCGCTGCGCGAGCGGGTTTATTCGCTCGGTCTCGAAGAGAAAACTTCGCCCAAGCCGCCGGCGACAAAGCAGGAAACCCGTGCTGCGGCAGCGGCAGCAGCCAACGGTCATGCCGCGACAGTGAAGCCCGCGGCGGAAGTTCCCGAATATCTGCGGGCGGGTCGCCAGTCGGGCTTCTGGCAGATCGTCGGCACCATTGCGATTGCGTTCGTCGTGGTCGCACTGCTCTTGCGAATGATGGGGCCGTTCGACAACCGCCATCCGGTCCTGGCTCTGCTCAGCGGATCGAAGCCCGCTGACAATACCGTCACGTCGACTGACCAGCAGCCAACAGTTCCGGCTAGTGATCAGGCGACCGACAAGACTTCCAGCGGCGCAGATTCGACGGATGGCAACAACGATAACAACACCACCGCAGCTAGCGCCGGTTCGGGAACCAGCGACACGGAGCGTCCATCTTTGAATCCGGCCGAACCACCGCCGTCAGAGCCTCCCGCCACACCAGTGGAGCCGGTCGATCCAGCCGAGAAGCCGGCTGTCGTTGCGACACCCGCCGATCCCGCTGATGTCGCCGCCACGAAGCCCGAAACGCCGGCCGAACCAATGCCCAAGCCGCCGGTTGATCCGGTTCCGCCTCCGGTCGTTCCCGATGTGCCTGAGCCTGTCGTCATGGACGTGGGGCGCTTCACGTCCGACGACCAGGTGCTCGCGATTCAAGGAAAGGACGACGGCATTTGGATGCGTCTCCCGCCACGGGCCGTGCTCGGCAGCGGACAGCAACTGGTCGCGCTTCCGGCCTTCCGGCCGCAGGTCGCGCTTGCCTCGGGCGTGCAGGTCACACTGGCGGGCGAAACGTCGCTGCATCTTCTGCCGCCGGGTGACACCGGCGCTTCGCGCATGTCCGTTGATTTCGGTCGCCTGGTGATCGTTACGGCTGGCGCTGCAGGGGCGCAGGTCGAACTCGATCTGGTCGGGCTCAAAGGGGTCGCCACTCTCGTCGATGCCGATTCGTCGCTTGCCGTTTCGGTCAAGCCATTCCTGCCGCCAGGGAGCGATCCGGAAACGTCACCGGTCATTCCCGTGATTGAGCTGTTCAACACCCACGGCCGCGTTGCCTGGGACGAGCTGGGCCAGGACCGCGTGAACATCCCGGCCGATCACGTGCGGATTTACGCTGGCGCCGATCCTGCTGAGACGGTTGGTCCGTTCGCTGCGCCGGATTGGATCGACGCGAAGAATCTCTCGGGGATCGAGAGGCAGTCATCGGCGGAGCTGGAAAGACTGCTGGACGTGGAAAAACCGCTGAATCTCACACTGGCCGAGGCGCTCGGCTACCGGCAGGTAAACGTCCGCTCGCTCGCGGCCCGTTCGCTCGCACTGCTTGGCGATTTCGAGCCGATTCTCAAAGAGCTGAACGACCCAAGGCAATATTCGTTCTGGGCGGGTGAGTTTGTCGCGTTGCGGAGCGCGATGCAGCGCGGACCGGAAACCGCCGCGGCGATTCGGACAACGCTCGAACGCTTGCGGCCCGATCAGGCGGCTGAATTGTTCCGCCTCCTCGGCGGTTATAGCCCGGATCAACTGGCGAAGGGGGCCGACGGGAACCTCGTCGATCTGCTCAAGAGCGAGCACATGGATGTTCGCGTGCTGGCCTTTCAGAATTTGGCAGCGATCACCGGTGCCTACGAGTTCTATATGCCGCAAAAGAAACCCGAGGATCTGAAAGCGGCCATTCAGAACTGGAAGACGCGGCAGCAGAAGGGGACGATCACGTACCGCATGCCGCCGGCTCCGATCGAGCCCTACAAGCCGCTTGGCAAGCCGCCCGTTGGCGCCGTTGAGCTCCCCGAGCCGCGCGGTGCGGTCGCACCGCTAGTGCCGCTCGAGTAACGTGGCCGAAATCGGCATTCCTGACCGGATTATAATCCTGTCATCCGGCCGCTGAGCCATAGCAGCATCGTTTGCATACGGCTCAGCAGAAGCTTCGCCCTCCCACCTGCCAGCCGCCTTTCGCTGGCCCGGACAAAGGCTAGACTGAAGGACGCGGCCTTCATGCGTCTAGCCGCACCGGGGTTTCGTTCGGGCCAATCCGCCAGTAAAATGGGCGGTTTCCAAAGAGCGGCACAAGTTGCCATCCCTAGCGTTCCCTGCCGTCCCATCCGTTGATTCACCCTCGAGGAGTCCGCACCGGTGCAGATCAACATTTCCGCGAGGCATGGCCATCTAAGCCCCGGAACCCAGGACAAGATTACCGAGAAAGTGGAGGGGTTGCGGCGGTTTTTCGACCGCATGACCTCCTTGAACGTGACTGTCGATCTGGAGCATCGCGAGCAGCCCACGGTGGAAGTGCGAATTTCCGCCGAACATCACGATGAGTTCGTCGCCTCGGAAACGGCCGATACGGTGCTGGCTGCTCTCGACGGCGTGATCGAAAAAGCCGAAGCTCAGCTTCGTAAATTCAAAGAAAAACTCAAAGAACATCGGGCCACCGCCCACAAGCATTTGGAGCCGCCGTCGTCGGGTGAGTAACCGCCGCACGGCTCGTTTGCTCGGCCCCCGCGAATCAGGAACTGTTCCATGAAATTCTCTGACTTTGTCAGCGTGACGGCGATCAAAGCCGACGTGAATTCCCTCGACAAACCGGGTGTGATTCGCGAACTGGTCGAATCGCTCGCTGCTGCCGGCGCGATCAAAGCGCATGACACCGAAGGGATTGTTGCCGCGATCATGAAGCGCGAAGAACTCGGCAGCACGGGCATTGGCCGGGGAGTGGCCGTGCCGCACACGAAGCATGGCTCTGTCGAAAAGCTTGTCGGAACGATCGGCGTGAGCAGCGAAGGGGTCGATTTCAACAGCCTCGACGGCGACAAGGTGCAACTCTTTTTCCTGCTGGTTTCTCCTCCCGACCGGCCGGGCGACCACCTCCGTGCTCTGGAAAACATTTCTCGCCAGCTCCGCGACGACACCTTCTGCCGCTTCCTCAAGCAAGCCAAATCGGCTCACGACATCCAGCAATTGCTCGACGAAGCCGACAGCAACCAGTTCGTGGCTTAAGCTTCCCGGCATTGCTTATCCGCCGGTAACTGAACGCGCCAGAGTTCAGGCAGTTCCGACCCAGCGCCCAAATTCTGGCGAATTCGGCTACAGCTAGTTCTGGCTTGATTTTACTCGCTTTGCTCCATGTCCGACCTGAGCGTGCAAAAAACGGTGATCGTCGTGAATCCGCAAGGGTTCCACGCTCGCCCCGCGCACATGTTCATGAAGCTCGCCAGCCAGTACCAGGCGACGGTCGAGATTCTGAAGGGAAATGAGAAGATTAACGGCAAAAGCATCCTCGACTTGTTGACGTTAGGGGCGGGAAACGGTACCACTCTCTGTTTACGCGCCGTCGGCGACGACGCCGAAGATGCCGTCGCGGCGCTAGCGCAACTGATTGAGACCGGCTTTGGCGAAATGCCCGGCCAGTCTTCCCCGTAGGGGCGAGCGGCTTGCATAGCCCAATGCATCTGCATAGCCAAATGCAACCGCCGCTCGGCTGACCATCCGACCGCCACATGCCCACCTGGCCCCGCACGCACCAGTCGCCAATCGCCGCCCAATTCTGCGGTAGGGGACGGGCGTCGCGCCGGCTAAGAAGGAGGCACACTCCGTGTGCCGTCCCGTGGCCTGTGGTCCTTTCCAGGTCTCTCGTTCTCTCCCCTTCTTGCCGAAGGTTCGCCTCCGGCGCTTGCTGCTCGATCGATCGCACGCTGCTAGGCCCGCCATTGGCGGGCCGCCTGACTTTGGCCCGCACGACCCCATCAGGGCTTGCCGCCTCAGGTAACCGCGACCGCGCTCGCTCGCTGCTCGCCCTCTGCCACATCAGCGGGGCCGCTCGCAGCCGCGCCGGATTGTTTGCCCGACTGACCGACGTTGTGCTCGGCAGCGGCGCACTGGCCCGTTCCGTTCGGCCCACCACTACCGCACACGAAAGTTTAGGAATCTATGAAAAGCGAAATGCTGATCAATGTCTCGCAACCGGAGGAGTGCCGGATCGCGATCGTTGAAGACGGACTGCTGGAAGAGCTGTACATCGAACGAGCCAGCCAGGACAACTACGTCGGCAATATCTACAAGGGACGGATCGTCAATCTCGAACCGAGCATTCAGGCGGCGTTCGTCGATTTTGGCGTCGGCCGCAACGGCTTTTTGCACATCTCGGACGTCGAGCCGCAGTACTTCCGCCAGGGGGGCTTCGAGATTCCCGACTCGATGGGCCCCGGTCGCATGGCCGACATCGACACGGGTGAGGACGACGATGCCGGCGGCGAAGAGAACGGAAATGGCGACGACCAACGGAACGGCAATGGGGGCGATGGGCGGCAGCATCAGCGCGGTCGAGGGCGCGGCGGTCGCCGTCCTCCGCGTGGCGGCCGGCCCCGCTTCAAGCCGCCGATTCAGGAGATCTTCCGCCGCGGCGACGAAGTCCTCGTCCAGGTGATCAAGGAAGGGATCGGCACGAAGGGCCCGACGCTCAGCACCTACATGAGCATTCCGGGCCGGTACCTGGTGCTGATGCCGGCGCTGGGCCGCGTTGGGGTCTCGCGAAAGATCGAGGACGATCAGGTCCGCCGCCAACTCCGCGATACGCTTCTCGAACTGAATCCGCCCAAGGGGCTGGGCTTCATCGTTCGTACCGCCGGCCAGGATCGCACAAAGAAAGAGCTCTCGCGCGACATGGCGTATTTGCTGCGGCTCTGGAAGGTGATCGTCCGCCGCCTGAAGAAGCAGCCCGGTCCATGCGACATCTACGAAGAGAGCGACATCGTGATCCGCACGATTCGCGACATCTTCACGCAAGAGATCGACGCGATTTACATCGATCAGCCGGCCGCTTACGAACGGGCGAAGGAATTCCTGCAGCTCGTGATGCCGCGGCACGTGGATCGGCTGCAACTGTATCAGGGAAAAGAGCCGCTGTTCCACAAGTACAAGCTGGAGACGGAAATCGCCCAGATTTACCAGCGGAAGGTGCCGTTGCGGGCGGGCGGGTCGATCGTCATCGACCAGACGGAAGCTCTCGTCGCGATCGACGTGAACAGTGGCAATTTCCGGGCCGACGATGATGCGGAGGAAACCGCCTATCGCCTCAACTGTGCCGCCGCGAAGGAAATCGCCCGTCAGTTGCGGCTGCGAGACCTCGGCGGAGTGGTGGTCAACGACTTCATCGACATGCGCCGCGAGCGCCATCGCCGGGGCGTGGAGCACGCTTTGCGCGACGCGATGAAGCGCGACCGAGCTCGCACGAAGATCCTGCGGACCAGCCCCTTCGGCCTGATCGAGATGACGCGGCAGCGCATCCGCCCCAGCTTGAAGCGAAGCGTCTATAGCGACTGCCCCTGTTGTTCGGGCCGCGGCGTCGTAAAAACGGCCGAGAGCATGGCGATCGAGGTCGTCCGCCTGCTGATGCTCGCCAGCCAACAGCCGAAAATCGCCAAGGTGACGGTTCGAGTGAACGACGAAGTAGCGGCTTACCTCAACAACAAGAAACGCCGCGAGGTGATGCAGCTTGAGGACGACGCCAAGATGACCGTGCAAATCCTCGGCAGCGAAAACCACTATCCCGAGCACTTGGAGCTTGAGCTTCGCGATGCCGACGGTCGCGAGGTGACGCTGCCGGTGTAATGGTTCGCTCCGATGGAATCCGGGCCCAGGAGCAGCTACTTCTTTGGCGGCTCCTGGTAGTAAACATTGCTGTCGTTGTAGGCGCCGATTTTCCAGGTGTTTCCTTCTCCTTCGAGTTCGATCGTGGCTGTTCCGTAAGGAAAGCGGCCACCGTCGATGATCGCTTCGTTGGTCGTGGAGACCCGCAGCGTCGCCTTGTTCCCTTCGATTTTGACGCTCAGCACTTCCAAAATGTCCTCGGCGATCCCTTTGTGCCATTTGAGGGCATTCACGTAGGGAGAATTGGTGAGGTGGGTCAGTCCATCCTCCGTGAGTTTCGGGTCGAGCTGCTTGAGCGACTGTCGGCTCTTGGCAGCTTGCTTGGGGTCGTAGGTCGCCTGATAGTCTCGTAGCGAGCGAGCTTCCCCGGCAGGAAGGTAGGGAAGGACTTGCTCCATCGTGCTTGCACTTTTGACCGCAGCGACGTACTTCCACAGGCACTCTGCGGGCGGCGGTGCTTGCGATGCATTGAACGGCGGCACATCGGGCTGCTTCGCCACTTCGGGCAAGCGGAGAGTGGAAGACTTCGGCGAATTCCACTGTGGCGTCCGATTCGCGGACGCTGCCGGCGAGAACTGCGATGGTGCGACGCCTGCTGCGGCGCGGTGCGATGGCGTCGCTTGTCCCATCTTGCGCTGCATTTCTGCGACACGGCGATCGTGCTCCGCTTTCATCTGCTTACGACGCAGATCGCTTTGCACTTTGTTCGTTTGAGCCACGGCACTGGCCGGGAATCCTGACGCTAAACAGAGGATTCCAGCCGCGAGGAGCAAGCGAAAGAACATGAGCGCCTCCAGAATTGGTGGGCTTTGGCATGCAGCAATGAGCTGAGCCGCAAGGAAACTCTAGATCGCCAGCCTTCGTAAACCTCCCAAACTATCGCGGCGAATTCATCGCTTGCCCTCCAAACGGCAGCTTGTGGGTTCTGCGCGGAGTGAAAAGCTCTGAAAAACTTTGACGTCTGTAGCAGTCGGACTCGATTTAACGGCTTTAGCGGTCGATCCCTAAATTCGGGCCTTTACACCTGGGGGGATTTCTCTATGTACGCGAAGTCGTTGGTAATCGCGGCCACCTTGGCCGCTCTGGCGGGAGTGGCCAACCAGGCCCACGCCCAGTACGCTCCGATGGGACCTTATGGCGGCTATGGCTATCCACAAATGCCGCCGCCTGGAATGATGCCCGGTGGGGGACTGCCTGGCATGGCACAGCCGGGAATGATGCCCGGCATGCCCGGTGTGGTGCCGGCAGGATTTGCCGGCGCCTATGGCGGCGAACCCGCGGGGCCTAGCTGCGATGCGGGGGCCGCCTGCGGTTGCGGCGATGGCTGCGGCTGCGACGATTGCTGCAAGGGTTGGTGCCATCGCATCAATGTCTTCGGCGAGTTCCTCTACATGCGGCCGCGCGATGCCGAGGTTGCCTATGCCGTGGCGATCGACGGCAACATCACCGATCCGAGCGATCCAGCCTATCAAGCGGGCCGCGTCCAGGTGGTCGATCCCGACTTCCAGCCCGGCTTCCGCGTCGGCGCTGGCTTCACGCTCGACGAATGCAGCGCTATCGTCGTGACCTATGCTCAGCTCGATGCCGACGCCAACGACGACATTGTGCTGCCCGGTGGCTTGGGGAACCCGGTGCTCCGCTCGCTCGTCAGCCCGACGCCTGCCAATGCGGCAACCGACGGCCTGGACGGTGCGGCCAGCCTGTTCGTGCAATTCAAGACGCTCGATGTCGATTACAAGGGGCTCTTCGCCTACTGCGACGACTACAAGCTCGCCTACGTGGTCGGTGCTCGCTATGCCAAGCTGAACCAGGAATTTGACGCTACGTTCGCCGTCAACGGCTTCGACAACGTCGCAACCGACGTGGAGTTCGAAGGGGCCGGTGTAAAGTTCGGCCTGGAAGGGGAACGCTACGGCCGAAACAAGCAGTGGTTCGTGTACGGCAAGGGCTCGGTCTCGGCCGTCGGCGGCGAATTCCGCAACAGCTACTTCAGCAGCAGCCAAGCCGACGACATCGTCGTCGATACCGCCTGGAAGGCTGGCCGCATGGTGACCATCACCGACATGGAATTCGGCCTCGGTTGGCAGAACTGCTGTGGCAACTTCCGCCTCTCGGCCGGTTACATGTACAGCACGTGGTTCAATGTCGTGCGGACGAACGAGTGGATCGACGCGGTGCAGCTCAACAACTTCACCGACCGCTCCGACAACTTCAAAGGGATGATGACCTTCGACGGTCTGACCGCCAAGGCCGAGATCCTCTGGTAGTGATGCGGCTGCACAAGCCTTGTAAAGCAAGGCCGCGCAGCCACCAGGTAAAGGACACCCCAAGACCGGATCGGCCCCGCGGCCGGTCCGGTTTTTGCGTTGCGTCCCGGTCGTATGTACGTTCCAGGAATTCGAATCGGCGGGTTCGAGTTCGCATCGATCGACTCTTAGGCGAATCCATGAAACTCGGCCTACTCACCGATATTCACGAACACGTCGAGTTTCTGCGCGTGGCGCTGGGTACGTTTGAGCGGGAGCGGGTCGATCAAATTTTCGTGATCGGCGACATTTTTGAGACCGGCGAACGAATTGAAGAAACCTGCCGACTCCTGGCGGAGCATCGCGCCATCGGCGTCTGGGGAAATCACGATTTCGGTCTCTGCTCGAATCCTGATAGTCGAACCTGGGCGAAGTATCCTCGGTCGGTGCTCGACTTCATGACCTCGCTCTGGCCGCGGCTGGAGATTTCCGACTGCCACTTTACGCACGTCGAACCGTGGCTCGATCCAGAGAATGTGCTCGACCTTTGGTACTTTGACGGCATTCCGGACAATACTGCCAAGCTGGCCAGGATTTTCGCTGCCGTTCCAAGCCGCCACATCTTCACGGGACATTTTCATCAGTGGCTGCTCGCCACCCCCGATCGCTTGCTGGGGTGGATGGGGCACGAGCCAATCGTTCTAAACCCCGGGCGATACTTCACGATTGTTGGCGCTCTGTGCCTGGGAAAATTCGCGATCTTCGATCTGGAAAGTTGTCGGCTGGTACCGTTCAATCTGTGACCCGCCTGCGAACGTTCACCTTCAGCTGCTGATATGCGACCCAGCGGCGCACATTGATTCGCTCCGCGTGGGCTGATTCGATCTCCCCTTAGTGATTGTAAAACGTCCGCGGCATCGCTTGACATTGAGTCTGCGTGTCCTTAGGATAGCGACATCTAAAAAACCAAATTTGGTTTCCAAGATCGCTCGTCTCCTAGCGAATTCCTCGCATGGCACGACCTAAAGCCAGGGAACTGACCGAGCGCGAGCTCGAAGTGATGCACGCCTTCTGGAAGCGGGGTCAGCAGCCGCCGCACGCCACGGCAGCCGACGTTCGAGACGAGCTGGCCCAGTCCGGGCGCGACCTCGCTTACACCACCGTCGCCACGCTCGTCCGCATTCTGTGCGACAAAGGCTTCCTTAAGCAAACCAACGCCGAGCGGCCATTCACCTATCAGCCGATCCGCTCGTTCGATGAAGTTTCGAAGAGCCTCGTCGGCGATCTGGTGGAACGGCTCTTCGGCGGGCAGCGCGAGGAGTTGCTGGTCCGCCTGTTCGAGGAGCGAAAACTCACGGCCAAAGAGCGGGCCGTGCTCGAAGACTTTCTGCGGCAACCAAAGAAGTAGAGGCCAACCATGACTCCGCTCGCCGAAACCATCCTGTGGTGCATCGTCCAGGTGACGCTCGTGGGCCTGGTCGCGTGGCTCTTATGCGTCGCCGTCAGCAGGTGGCTCGGTCCGGGAACCGCGGCTGTTCCTGCCGCTGCGCTGGCCGCCGTCGTGATGCTGACGGCACTGGCCTTCGCTCCGTGGCCGGCGGCTTGGCGATTCGGCCCGAATTGGTTGCCAGCAGAGTCCCCAGCGGTTGCCGAGAGCGTTCCTGTCCCGGCGAGCGATTCTTCCGGCGGGCTCAAACTCCCCGCGTCCTGGCTCGCGAACCTGGGAGGAACGACGACAGGTTCATCTGGGACACCGAAGTCCGAGACGAACGCTGCCGATGCGATATTCCCGGAAGATTCATCCTTGTCCGAAGCGGCAAGCAAAGCGCCCGTGTCGCCTCTCTCTTGGCTTCCCATTGCGATGCTCGCGCTGCTTGGAGCCGGCATACTGCTCGGCCTCGTACGCCTGGTTGGCGGCTTGATTTCTGTGCGGAACCACCGCCGCGGAAGCGCGCCTCTTCGCCATGCTGAGCTCTTGGAATTGGTCGATTGCCTGAGGGCCGAACTCTCGCTCACTCGCCCCGTCGAGCTGCGTGAAAGCGATCATCTGGCAACCGCGGCGACGGTGGGCTGGTCGCGGCCGGTAATCCTGCTGCCGAAAGCGTGGCGCGAGTGGACTGCGGATCAACGACGGGCAGTGCTCGCGCATGAATTGGCCCACGTCTGGCGCGGCGACTATCTCGCCTGCGTACTCGCTCAGCTCAGCGTGGCGATTCATTTCTACCATCCGCTCGTCCATTGGCTCGCGGCCCGCTTGCGGCTCGAGCAGGAACTTGCTGCCGATGCGACTGCCGCCCGCCTCGCCGGTGGTAACAAGCTCTATTTGCAGTCTCTGGCGGAACTCGCACTGCACACCAAAGAACGATCTTTGGGCTGGCCGGCCCATACTTTTCTGCCGACCCAAGGCACGTTTCTGAGGAGAATCGAAATGCTTCGGGATTCCAAACTCGCCGACGGGGGAGCGCTTCCGTCCAAGTGGACGCCACGCCTGGTCGCGGCCGGCTTGCTCGTTATCGCGGCACTAATTGCCGGTCTGCGCGGAGGATCGAAAGACTCACCCTTTGATGCTGCGGCCCTGGCTCAGGCGCCGGCCACTCCAGCTGCAACCAGCGGCGAGGCCGGCATCGACTTGTCGCAGGTGCAGAACGATGTGAAGGGGTTCATCGCCTTCCGCCCTGCCGAGATCGCCAAGATCCCAGAGATTCGCGAGGCGCTGGCCGGCCCGCTACAGATGTTTGCCTCGCCGATCAACCTGTTTACGCTCGACGGAATCGAGCAAATCACGTTTGTCGGCCAGGGGAACTCGCCGCAGGCGTGGGAAAGAGACGGGACGATCGTCGTCCTGCAATTCAGCAAGCCCACGACCTTTGAGGCGATTGCCAAAACGGGCGCGTGGCAACCCGATGCCGTGGAAGTGACCGCTCGCTCGGCGACCGGGCCGGCTGGCGTGCCGCCACGACCGGCCTATGGCATGGTGAACGACAGGACCATCGTGCTCGGCACGAGCGACACCGTGGCCCGGCATCTCGCCAATCGCCGCAAGGGAACGCCGCAGATTGCTGCGGGTTCCAGTTGGGAGAAAGTCCGCGGCGGTGCGGTGGTGGCGGCACTCGATCTGGAAGTCGTCCGCGAAGTGCTACGTCAGCGGCCGCCGGGTGCTCCGGCTCCCGATGCAACGCTCACGGCGCTGGCACCTCTCTGGACCGATGCCGAGTATGTCCTGGGTGGCGTCCTGCTCGACGGCAAGTCGGTGCAACTGCGGGTGATTTCGACGAGCGAAAACGCGGAACTAGCCGAGCACGTGGCGGACACGTCCACCGCTGCGATCACGCTCGCCCGCAATGCCCTTCGCTCGGCTCGCGAGAACGAAAAGGAGATGCCCGCCTATGCCAATCTGGCGGTTGAAACGGCCGCAGGGCTCCTCAAGTCGGTCAAAGTGCAGCAGAACGAAGCCGTCGTCGTCGCTGAAACGAGCACCGAACTGCCGCAAGTGGGTACGACCGCTGCCTCTGCTTTGGCCGGCGCGCTCTCGCAGGCTCGCACCGACGCTATGCGAATGCAGTCGATGAACAATCTCAAGCAGATTATGCTCGCGATGCACAACTACGCCGACACATTCAAAGGGGGCTTCCCGCCGCCGGTCCTCATGGGAACCGACGGCAAAGGGAAAGTGCCGCATAGCTGGCGCGTCGCGATTCTCCCCTACATTGAGCAGGACGCGCTGTATCGCCAGTATCGTTTCGACGAACCGTGGGACAGCGAGGCGAACAAGCTGGTGCTGGAGAAGATGCCCGCGATTTACCGCCATCCGCTGGATGATCCGAAATCGACCAATAGCGGTTACTTTGTCCTGCGGTCCGAGAAACTGCTGGAAACGAAGCCGGCGCCCGGCGGCGGCGAGTCAGCGCCCGAAGGGGGATTTCCAACTGTCTTCAGCGGCAGAAACGGTGTGAACTTCAGTCAAATGTTCGACGGCACCTCGAACATCATCGCGGTCGTCGAAGCGAAACGGGACATTCCCTGGACGAAGCCCGAGGACATCCTGTTCGATTCGGCCAAGGACCCGCCGAAGCTCGGCGGATACACCAAGGATGGATTCAATGCCGCCTTCGCCGACGGCTCGGTCCGCTTCATTCAGGACAAGCTCGACCCCAAGACCCTGAAGCTGCTCATCATGCCGCAGGACGGCACGCCGACGCCGCAGTTCTAACTCTGGATTTCGACGCACAAGCCGCGACGCCCGGCCAGGCTCGCGGTTCTTTTGCCGCGGCGGGAGCTGCCCTGGGTTGGCACGGCTTCCGCCGCGGCTTTTGTATTCGAATCTTGCGAACCTCACGCTATCGTGGGTGTCGCTATAGCTACGTGTGCCAATGCGCGCACGTCCATCATGCGCACGGCTACTATCCCAGAAAGCGAATCCACGCTTGCCAGATCGCTCGCTCCCGAGGATCTGAGCTGTGGGGATTTCGTTGCCGTTGTTCAGGAGATCGTCGAATGGCCGTCGTTCTTTTGGTCGTGCGACGCACAGCTGCTCCCACCCGATGAGCCTGTGCGACTAGCCGTTCGCAGCAGCGAAGGGGGAACGCCGCTAAAAATCAAGGCGATCTGCTTGCCGTTCGTGTTCGTGAAACGCCCCTGCGGAACGCACCGGACGCTCGACGTGCGTCAACACCGGCTGGTCCGGCTCTCAGCTGCGTATGCCAGCACGGTCTGGAAGGAAATGAAGCCGGCGTCGAAACGAGCCTAGATCGGGGACATCCCTGCCACTCCTCAAGCCGGAGCAGCAGTTAGAACGTAAGTAAGATTTGTCTAAAACCCGCGGGCACTCTTCACGTCGTCGAAATCCCGCAAGTGATAGCCGATGCCGACATAGTCGAGCACGCGGCAAAGGCCGCGGAGGGCGACGCCCATTCCGTCCGGGCCGCTAAAGCCGCCGAACTGGCCCCCCCCCTTTACATGCGGCTCCAGGTCGAGGAACACGCCGGGGACGCCCCGCTTCTTCAGCTTCTTCTCGATCGACGGGATCAGCTCCTTGAAGTCGCGCAGCACCAGTTCGTGTCCGCTGTCGCCGCTGTCGGCGGGGACAAAATGCTTGAGGGCCTCTTCATCGACGTGCGTTGTCCGCTGGGCTCGCTGCGGATGGCGGTAGTCCTTCACGTGCATCCAGCCGAGCCCTTTTTTCATGTGCTCGTATTGCTGGAAGACCTCGCCGGCGCTGTATCCCTGCGTGCTGATGTTTGCCCCGTCGAAGATGGTGACGAGGGCCGGATGATCAACCTGCTTGTGCAGTTCGGCCATCAGCTCGCCGCTTTGGCCGACGAGATTGGCCTCCACTTCCAGGCCAAACGTCAAATCGCTCCGGTGGCATGTTTCGGCGATTTGCCCCAGCTGTTCGACCGCTTGCGGCAAGTGCTCCCAAGGGTCGGTCCCCTTTGGGTGATAAAACGAGAAGCCGCGGATCAGCTTTGTCTCGAAGGCGTGGGCCAGCTCGCACGCCTTCTTCACTTCGTCGGCAAGATATTTTTTGAACGGGACGAAGCGGTTCTTCGTGCCGTCGTCTTGATCGAGCAGCTTCACCTTGCCGATCGGCGAACCGAGCGTGGCGACGTTCAGGCCATACTCGTCCTCGAGATGTCGAATCTTCGTAATCTCCCCTTTCGTGAGTTGCATCACGTTCTTGATGCCCTGGCCGGCGTCGATAAACCGGAGCGAGTAGTATTGCAGGCCGATGGCGGCGAAGGCCGCGAATTGCTGCTCGGCGGTCTTCTGATTGGCGGCTTCGTCGCCGAATCCGGAGAGGATGACGCTGGGTTGGTCGGACATGGGGGGGAGGATTCGGGGTTCGGGGTTCAGTACATCCCGCCGACCTGGCGGGGAATGATCGGCCGTTGGTGCTCGTCATTCAGCGTAGCGAGTCAACAGCATGGGCGTATCCTCGCCGCTTGGCAAGGGCCAGAAGCGGCGGCAGAGCGATGCCCAGACGGATGCCAGCGATGCTAAACGACCCGTGTGCTCCGGCGGCCCGAGAGCAGTGCGATCACAGCCACAAAGAGGGCCGCGCCGATGATCGACCAAACGACCGGAAAGGGCTGCTCGCCAAACTGAAGATTGAGCAGTTCCGGCAGTTTCAAGGCCCGTGCCAGCCACGAACCGAGCAGCGCGCCGATGAATCCGAGCGCGATCGACACGAGGCAGCCGCCGCGAGAGTAGCCGACGATAGCCTGCGCGAGGCTGCCGCAAATGCCGGCGACGAGCAGCATCACCAAGAACTCAAAAATTCCCATACCCGAACCTCCACGGACAAACTGTCGCAAACGCAGCAACGTAGTGGCAAAATGACGCGGTTTCGGCCGTCGTCCTGCACTCTCGGACGACTATTTGGGCGAGAACGCGGCTACGGCGAGAGCCTTCAGGCGGGCTTCTTCGCGCTGTGCGGAAACCATCGCCATCTGGCCGGCCATCAGGTCGGTCGCTGCCGCTTCCTGGCCGTTGAGCGTAATTTTCGTCGCCGGCGTGAGCATGAATTCCTGCTGCTCGTCGCCGGCCAAAAGCAACAGCTTTTCCTTGTCGGAAACGACGATTTTGCCGTCGAACTTCAGATCGGGCGCGGCGGAAACGGCAGCCGCGGATAGGAGCAGCGCAAGGGCAAACAGCGCAGTGAATAGGCGAGACATGGCGTCCTCCGTCGGTTTGAGAAACGGACGCCAAGGATCTAACGCAAAGGGCGGGCCAAATCGTTCGTGAGGGCGAGATACTGCTGCACGTGCGGTCGATGAAGCAGGGCGGAGCCCAGCGTCCCCAGGACGAAGTTGATCGGATCGCAGGCGAGCAGATTGAAGAGTTGTGCCCGCGTCACCCACAAGAGGCCCGTCGTCTGCCGTCCCGCCCCTTTGGCCATTGCCGCCATACCGGTAGCGAGCGAGACGTACATCATCGGCCATTGAACCGGGCCCGTATGCGCGAAGAGATAGATCGGCAGGGCCATGGCAATGAGCCCGCCGATGACCATGAGGCCCCAACTTAGCTTGATCTCGATGGGTGGGTTGGGGGGCGCTAAGGTAGCGCTCGAAAAGCGATCCAAGTTTGTGAAACGAGAATCTGAAGATGCAATCGACAAGAGCCTGGCGCTTTCGGTTGCTTGACGTTCTCGCTCTGCATTCCGGCGAACGACGATCCCCCACGCCGCGCTCCAGGCAGCGAAGAGCAAGGTGAACAGGACCGTTTGTGTCACGAGCGACGAGTCTTGAATCTCGTGTCGTAACTTGCCGGAGGTTGTTTCCCAGACCAGAACCCGGTCACCATGGAACGTTGCCAGCAACTGGCCGTCCGGCGAGAGGTCAAAGTCCGAGCGACCCTGAACGGATCGAGCTCGAAGGGGCTGAAAGGGGAGCAATTGGGGCTCGTGCAGGAATTCGATGCGGCCCATTTCCTTGAGCGTGGCGGCATTAAGAATGACTGCTCGCTCGGGGTCCGCGATCACCAATCGCGAGCCGTCCTTGGAAAAGTCGAGCCAGGTTGGAAAGTCAATTCGCAGCTGCGACAAATGGCGATTCTTGTTGTTCGGTAAGTCCGTTCGTGCGATTCCAACGGTCACGGGGCTGGCATAGGCGAGCGACTGGTCGCCATCGTGTACCGCGTTTACCAGATCCGATGGAGGCATGCGAAAGCGCGGGTGAGCGGTCTCGGTTTCGAAGACGGTCACACCTCTAAGTTGGTCCAAGACGACCAGGGATTTCCCATTCTTGGACATTGATAATCCCCAAGCACGCGTTCCGATTTGGCATTTCGAAAGCTGCTTGCGACTCGCGACGTCGAAAACGCGGATGGTTCCGGTGGTCGGATGATGAACCGCCACTCTCCCCCCGGCCGCTTCGAAAGTTCCTTCCACAGCGACGACGGCTTCCAGAAGTGGCTGCGATTGTCCGCTCCGGACGTCGATCGAGTAAATCGCGTCCTTGCCTTCGGAACCCAGCGGCCGGACAGTAACCAAGCAATGTTCGTCGGTGAAGCAAATGCCGCCAGTTGCATACCATCCTGTCCGAACACCTTCGACCTGCGCGATCTGCGACGGCCTTCCATTCGACATCGACCAGACGCGGATCGCTCCGCTCTGAAACTGAGCTGCGAGGTACTCTCCATTTGGCGAGAACGCGACAGCTGTCACCTGGGCGTAACTAGTCCTGCGCCACGACGCGGTTGCCAAGCCCAGCAGCAGCGCGCAGAGGGCTGCGGCAAGCAAGAGTTGCAGCGTCGTGAAGCGGGGGATGCGCCAGGGCAAGTGTCGTCTCCAGGGCGCAATTTGCCACTCCGCTCAGGCCATTTCAGGCTCCGAGCATCGCTCTTGCTACCGCACGGGCTTTGGTCAGCGCATCGGGGAGTTTGGCCGCATCCTTGCCGCCGGCTTGCGCCAGGTCGGCCTTACCGCCGCCGCCGCCGCCCACGACCGGAGCCACGTCGCGGACCCAATTGCCAGCACTGACCCCCTTTTCCACCAGATCGCGCGAGACGCCCGCCACGAGGACGACTTTGTCGGCGCCCTCGGTTGTCGCAAGGAAGACGGCACTCGGACTCGTCTTCTTGCGAATCTGGTCGATGAGTTGCCGCATCAGGTTGGCGTTGGCCGACGGCGCTTCGGCAACAATGACGGTGGCGCCGCCAATTGTTTCCGCACCGGCGAGCAGCGTATCGGCCGAAAGCGCGCCTGTGGCGGCGCGGTTGGCCAGTTGCCGCTTGAGTTCGTCCACTTCGGCGAGCATCGCGGTCACGCGAGGCGGAGCATCGAACGGCGCGACGTTCAGCGCGCGGGCCGCATCGCGGAGGGCCGACTTGATCAGTGATGCGTCGGGCCGCTGATCGGTGGGGAGCTTCACGACTGCTGGCGGATCTTCAGGCGTCTTGCCTCCACCAGCCAAAGCCTTCTTCAGGTCGCGGACCTGTAGCGCCAGTCGCTTAGCGGCTGCGGGAACGTCGGCGAGGCCGACGCCGAGTTTCAGAGCGAGTTCCGACAATGCGGCCTGCGTTTGCGAAATGTGCTCCTGAGCCTTCGCTCCGGTGAGTGCTGTGATCCGGCGCGTGCCTGCGGCGACACCTTCTTCGGCGATGATTTCGAGTGCGCCCACATCGCGAGTATTGTCCAGGTGCGTTCCACCGCACAGTTCGCGGCTGAACGTCCCCATGCTCACCATGCGAGCCGGGTCGGGGTATTTCTCGCCAAAGAGCATCATCGCGCCAGCAGTCCGGGCTTCGGCCAGCGGCACGAACTTCCAGCCAATCGGCTCGGCGGCAGCGACCTTCTCGGCTACGTCGCGCTCGATTTGGACAAGCTGCTCTGCTTCGACCGGGGATGGATTGCCGAAGTCGAAGCGGAGCCAGTCCTCTTCGACCTTCGAGCCCATCTGGTGTGCATCCTTGCCGAGCGTCTTTTGCAGGGCGTGATGCAGGATGTGTGTTGCCGAGTGCGCCCGACGGATGCCGAGGCGGCGGTTGGCATCAACCCGGGCCGTGACTTTCGCGCCGGCTTTCATCGTGCCTTTTACCAAGTGTCCGCTGTGAACGATCAGATCGCCGTCCTTCTGCGTGTCGGTGACCCGGAATTCAAATCCATCGCCAACGATGACCCCCGTGTCGCCAACTTGGCCACCCGACTCGGCATAGAACGGTGAGCGATCGAGAACGACTTGCACCGGGTTGTCGTGCCCCACTTCGGTGAGTGCATCGAGCAGATGCTCCTGGGCAATCACGCCGCGCACTTCGGCAGCGGCCTCCGTCGTTTCGTAGCCAACAAATTCGGTTGTTTTCAGGGCCTTCTTGAGCGCTTCGAGTGGGCCGGTCTTGAAGACGACATCGGCGATCTTGCCGGATTTCTCCCCATGCACGTCCATCGCCTTGCGATAGCCGTCCCAGTCGAACGCGAGGTTCAGTTCAGCCGCCATCGTCTCGACCATCTCGGGCGGCACGCCGTAGGTCGTGTACAGCTCCGCGGCTTCGTCCCCATGCACGATCACGCGGCCGGCGGACTTCATTTCATCGAACATCTTGTTGATGCGAGCCAGCCCCGCGCCGACGGTGCCGAAAAACGTTGTCTCCTCGGCCTTAATCCCCTTTTGAACGCGGTCGATCGTGTCGCCCAGCTCGGGATACACAGCCTTCATCATCTGGGCGACGACCGGCACCAACTGGAAGAGGAACGGGTCGCGGAGGCCCATTTGATAGCCGTCAAGCACCGCGCGGCGCAGCAGGCGGCGGATGACGTACTTCTCGCGGTTGGGGCCCGGCAGCACGTTTTCGTGAATGGCGAACGTGCAGGCCCGGACGTGATCGGCAATCCGCCGCAGGCGACGGCCGCTGTCGTCCTTCGGATCGTACTTCGTGCCGCAGACTTCGCCGGCCGCTTCGACGAGGGGGCGGAGGATGTCGATGTGATAGTTGGTATCGACCCCCTGCATCACGGCGGCCATCCGCTCCAGGCCCATCCCCGTGTCGATGTTCTTGCTCGGCAGCGGGCGCAGGTTATTCGGCGGATCGCCGACGCGGTTGAACTGCGTGAAGACGAGATTCCAGATTTCAACCGACTTGGCCCCGCCGCCGGGATGGAAATAGATTTCGCTGCACGGGCCGCAAACGCCGTCGGGCCCCTGGCTCGGCGCGCTGGCGGGCCAGAAGTTGTCGGCCTCGTCCATCCGCTCGATGCGGCTGGTGGGGAGGCCGATGTCCTTGGCCCAAATGCCGGCGGCTTCGTCGTCGTCGAGATAGACGGTGACGCTGAGCTGATCGGGGTTCAGTCCGAACCACTTCTTGTCGGTGAGCAGTTCCCAGGCCCAGTGGATCGCGTCCCGTTTGAAGTAGTCGCCGAAGCTGAAATTGCCCAGCATCTCGAAGAACGTGTGGTGATAGGCGGTTCGCCCCACGTTGTCGATGTCGCCGGTCCGGAGGCACTTCTGGCAGGTCGTGGCCCGCGTGAATTCGAGCTTCACCTTGCCGAGAAAATGGTCCTTGAATGGGTTCATGCCGGCGGGCGTGAACAGGACTGAGGGATCCCACCGCGGCACGAGCACGTCGCTGGGTCTTTTGGTGTGCCCCTTCGACTGGAAGAAGGCCAGGTATTTCTCGCGAATTTCGTCGGTTTTCATGGGCAAGTGCGTGCGAATTGGATCCATCCGGCAAACTGGTGATCGTAGCAGAGGGGCGAAAAATCGGCCAGATTAGGACCGCGGACGCTGATGTCAGGTTCGGCAGCTTGATGTTCGGCGCAGATTCTCGCTGATTCCCGCCGCCGCGTTTCCTGCCGCAACCTACACTGGCGCAGCCCTGTGTCCTAGCGAGAGCCTGCCCGATGTCTCACCTCCGCACGATCCGCAATGTCGGCATCACCGTCAGTTTGGCGATGTTTGCCGTATCGCTCTTTGGCATGACGCTGCTCGACGAGCGTGGCGGCGAGTTTCTAGTGGGCTTGGTTTGCCTGCTATTCGGACAGGGTTACCTGGCCTGGTACGCCAATCCGCTGCTGCTGTTCTCGATGCTCTTGATGTTCGAGGGCAAGTACCGCTGGGGAAGCCTGACTGCCGGAATCGCCACGACCTTGGCCGCGACGACGTTTGGAATCCAAGAGACAATCCTCAACGAAGCCGGTCACACTGCACCGGTGGTGGGATATGGATGGGGATTCCTTCTTTGGATGGGGAGCTGTGTCGTTTTGCTGGCAACGGCCATCGCGTGTGCGATCGCTCAGAAAGGGATCGCCAAGTCAGAGTCGCTCGCTCCATCGCAAAACATGGTCCCGAGCAGCGGCTAGAGAACATCGGCAACTAGCCTAATGCCGCCAGCAGGCCGGCTGCATAGTCGCCGACGTCCATGCGCACTTCCTCGCGCGGCTTCGTGGCCGCTTCGGCCACGCGGCGAACGATCGCCGAGCCGACGATCAGCCCATCGGCCACCGGTGCCAGCAGTTTCACGTGCTCCGGCTGGCTGATGCCAAAGCCGATGCAGATTGGCAGGTCGGTCTGCGTCCGGAGCCAACTCACGTTTTCGATTAGCGATGGCGGCAGCTGCGTCCGTTCGCCCGTAATGCCGGTGACGGAGACATAGTACAGAAAGCCCGTACTCGATTTTGCGATTTGCACCGCCCGCTCGCGTGGCGTCGTCGGGGTGACGAGCTGAATCAGGCTGAAATCGGCGGCTTTGCATATCCCGGCGAACTCGCTCGCTTCTTCGACAAGCAGGTCGGGCACGATCGCACCGGCAACGCCAGCTGCCTTTGCATCCGCAACATACTTTACCAGGCCATACCGATGCACGATGGCGTAGCTGACCATCGTTACCAGCGGCATTTTCACCTGGCTGGAAACGCTGCGAAGCATCTCGAAGATTCGCTGGACCGATACCTTCTTTGTCAGCGCTCGCGTGTAAGACGCCTGAATCACCGGTCCGTCGGCGATTGGGTCGCTATAAGGAATTCCCACCTCGCACAGCGTGCAGCCCCGGCGGTCGAGTTCGCGGATTGCCTCGGCGGTGAATTCGAGATCGGGATCGCCAGCCGTCACAAACGGCATGAGGGCTTTCTTGCCCTGGCGGCGGAGGTCGGCGAAGGTTTGGTCGATGCGGGACATTTATGTTGCTCGGCAAAATGACGGCTTCTGCGAAACGCCAGGTGACTTGCCCAATGATCGGATCATGGTTGCCAACTGATCAACGGCTACTCATTTCGATTTAAAGAGCCAGTAAATGACGACAATAGGCACGAAGACGACAGTTCCGACCAGCACGGCGAAGCCGCTAAGCAATTGATACTCAGCGACCGAAAGATCCCCTGTAAATCGAAAGATTCCGAACGCCAATCCCAATATGGCGGTGAGCACGATGATGTGCTTGATGTTGAACTGCAGCGGCGTCCAATCGCTCTCTTGAACGGGTCGAGACGCTGCCGCCTCTGAGTCTGTCTCCTCGTATTCGTCAGAATCCGTCTGTCCACAATGAGCACACAACGCCTTGTCAGGTTCGTTGTCTTGCCCGCAATGTGAGCACGTCCACATGATCGGGATTGTCTGCAAGACTATGTGCCCTGCTCGCTTTTCAGCCGTGCAATCTCCGCCGCGTCCTTATCGCCACGGCCAGAGAGGCAAACCACGATGTGCTGGTCCGGCTTCATCTGGCGGGCCTGCTCCATCGCCCGATAGATCGCGTGGGAGCTTTCCAGCGCCGGCAGGATACCTTCGTTGCGAGCCAAAGCGTCAAAGCCGGACAGGGCGTCTTTGTCTTCGCAGTAGGTGTACGTGACGCGGCCCGTATCCTTCCAATAACTATGTTCCGGGCCGACGCCGGGATAGTCGAGGCCGGCGGAGATGGAATGCACATCGCACGTCTGGCCGTCATCGTCTTGCATGACGTAGCTGTAGCTGCCGTGCAGGACGCCGGGTGTGCCGTAGGAAAGCGGGGAGGCATGGTCGCCGGCCCGCGGACCCCGGCCACCTGCTTCGACGCCGAGTAGCTTGACGGAAGTGTCGCCGATGAACGGATAGAACATGCCGGCCGCGTTGCTGCCACCACCGACGCAGGCAACGACCAGGTCCGGCAGACGGCCGATGCGGGTTAGCGATTGCTCGCGGGCCTCGCGGCCAATCACCGACTGAAAATCGCGCACGATACGCGGGAACGGATGCGGGCCGATCACGGAGCCGATGATGTAGTGCGTGGACTCAACACTCGCCATCCAGTCCCGCATCGCTTCATTCACTGCGTCGCGCAGGGTCTTGCTGCCGCTGGAAACCGGGCGAACCTCAGCCCCTAGCAGCTTCATGCTGTTCACATTCGGGGCCTGACGGCGGATATCCTCCTCGCCCATGTACACGACACAGTCGAGACCGAAATGCGCACAAGCCGTTGCCGTTGCCACGCCGTGCTGCCCCGCCCCGGTCTCGGCAATCACGCGCCGCTTTCCCATGCGAATGGTGAGCAAAGCCTGACCAAGCGTGTTGTTAATCTTGTGGGCGCCGGTGTGATTCAGATCTTCGCGCTTCAGCCAGATCTGAGCACCGCCGCACTCGGCCGTGAGTCGCCGGGCCAAGTAAAGCGGCGAAGGGCGACCGACATAGTGCTGAAAGAGATCGTTGAGATCGGCGGCAAATTGAGGGTCTTTGACCGCCTTCTCGTATTCCGCCGTCAATTCGTCGAGCGCGCGGGTCAGCGTTTCGGGGACGTAGCGGCCGCCGAACGGGCCGAATCGGCCAGTGGTGTCGGGCACTTGCATCGAGGCGGGTGCGGACGGCATTGCAACGACTGACATGCGGAAAGGTTCTCGCCGAGGGAGAATCTTCGATTGTCAATCGACTGCGCGAGGCGGTCAAGGCGGTCACTTTACGCTGTTTGCCATTCTCGGCGCGGCGCTGCCCCTTTCGCTGCCGCCGTCGCGCCCGTAGTCTATCGGCCTATGGGCTTCGCGCAGTGGTTTTGGCGACTCTTCCTCGTCTTTACCGGGCTCATTGTCGCACACGTGCTCGTGGTGACCGGCATTCTGGCGTTTCGCAACCTGCCGGCGTCGTACCAGCATGCATTGCTTTGGACTTCCGCAGGCCTGACGGTCCTCTTTGGTGGGATCGCGACATGGTACTGCGTCCGCCGGATCATGGAGCCGCTGACCGAGCTGACGCGTCACGCCCGCGCCGTTTCGTCCGGCGACCAGCAACCGCCGGGCATCGACTCACCCGACGAGCTGGGCGTGCTGGCCACGGCGTTTAACTCGATGCAGCGCGATCTGGCGCTCCGCGTTGATGAGGTTCAGGAAAACAACGAACGCTTGCAAACCGTCCTCGGTACCATGGTCGAAGGGGTGCTTGCCGTGGGCACCGATCGGACGATCCTGCTGGCCAACGAAGCCGGCCGCGAACTGCTCGACTTCGTCACACCCAAACCGATTGGTCGCTCGCTCTTGGAGGTCACACGCGCCCGCCCCGTCTTCGAGGCAGTGACGCAAGCCCTCGCTTCATCTGATCCTGTTATTACGGAGTTTGATGCGCCTGGGATGCAACGCCGCACTCTTTCGCTCCGCGCGAGCCGGCTCCCTGGCGATCCTTGCCCGGGCGTGATGCTCGTGTTGCACGACCTGTCGGAACTGCGACGCCTAGAAAACTTGCGCCGCGAACTGGTGGCCAATGTTTCGCACGAACTGAAGACGCCGCTGGCCGCAATCAAAGCTTATGCGGAAACGTTACGCTTGGGCGCCGTGAACGATCCCGACAACAACCTCGCCTTTGTCCGCCGCATCGAGGAGCAAGCAGATCGGCTGCATGAGCTGATTCTCGACATTCTCCAAATCGCCCGCCTGGAGCAAGGACAAGAAACGTTCGACATCGGTCCCGTTTCGCTCGCCGACGTGGTGGACGACACGGTGCAGCAATTTGCCGATACGGCTGCCGCCAAACAGATCGAACTGCGAGTTGAGCTGCCCGCGGGCGGCCTGAACGTCCAAGCCGACGACGAAGGAGTGCGGACGATTTTGAGCAATCTCATCGACAATGCCCTCAAGTACACGCCGTCTGGCGGGCACGTGACGATCCGGGGCACTGGGGCAGGAGACGCGGTTGTGCTTGAAATTGCAGACACCGGCATTGGGATCGCTCCGCAGGACCAGGCCCGCATCTTTGAGCGGTTTTACCGCGTCGATAAGGCGCGATCGCGCGAACTGGGGGGGACCGGTCTGGGCCTTTCGATCGTCAAGCACCTCGCACAGTCGTTTGGCGGCACGGTCAGTGTTACGAGCCAGCCAGGACAGGGTTCGATCTTCAGAATCGAACTCCCTGCCGCACAGGCATTGGTTCCAAACCAGCGCTAACTACTTGGCCCGCTGACTACTTTGCCCACAGTGCCGCTTCGTCGTACTGCTCGAAGCCGAGCTTGGTCAAGAGGTCGGCCAACTCGGAATCTTCTGCAGAAGCCTGGGCCTCGAATTGCGCATAACCCTGCGACTGGCACTGCCGCAGTGTTTCACCGAGCAAAAAGCCGGTGAGCCCTTCTGTTCGCGCTTCGGGCGTATCGTCGATTCGCACGAGGCCGGCTGTTTGCAGCCCCCAACTCCGGGCGAGCGGCTCGACATCCCAAGTCACGGCAGAGATCACGGGTTCGCCACCATTGGGCAGGGCCAAATCGTAGCGTGTCCAGTCGAAATGGGCCCAGACGCTCGCTTCCCACCAGTTGTCGGGAAGCACCTCGATCGGCGGCTGGGCAACGAATCGCCGTCGGACCTGCATCCATTGTCGATCAACCGGCGCCCGATAGCCGGCGAGAGTTCGCCGCCAGAGCGTTCGCCGCCGCGACGGCCGATAGCCGGCCCCGGCGAGCAATTCAAGGTATTGCGCATCGCTCGCCAGCACGCCGGGCACTTCGCTGCTGCCATACAGCCCCAGGTAAAACGGGTTGAACGGAAACTGGCAGCCGGCATAAACCTGCTGCGCCCCGCGTCGTCGCAGGTAGTCTTCGGCGGCATTCAAGAGTTCGACCGCGATGATTCCCCGCTGCTCATGCGGTGCGACCATCACCAGGCAAACCGTTCCCTGCGACGCATCGACATCGCGATGGTCGTCGCTCGCTCCAAAACCCGCGTGAGCAAAGCCGACCGGCCGTGCCCCGTCGCAAGCCACGATCAGCCCGTGCCGGTCGAACCACGGCTTGCTAAATACATATTTCTCCAGAAGAGGGGGCGTCACTGCCTGAACGCGCCCGCGAAGCGGCGGCTGCGTGCGCCAAATCTCGGCCAGCGCCGGCGGATCCCAGTTCTGGAATGGTCGGTAGCGAATCAAATGGGCACTCGCCCGCGTGGAAGAGGCTGACCGCTACCAAGATAGAATTCGCCGCCGGGGGGGGACAGGGGCCGTCGCCATCGGAAATTTCGGAGCGCAGCGTCGCGAGCTCACAGCGGTCGAGTGACGCCAACGTATGGCACACGTGGCGACGGACTGCGGCACTGCGTCGGAAGCGATTCGCTCGCCCGATTTTGCGACGGACGCAGCTCGCCAGCAAATCGGCGAATTTCTCGATTTCGCTGTCAGTCCCCCTGGCACGGCGGCATACCAGGAGGGATGAGTTGTGGTCACGTCGAATGCTGAGAAGATCAATGAGCAGAATTGGGGTTCCCCTGCTTGCGTTTGGATTGGCATTCCTCCTGAGTCAGTGTTGCCACGCGAGTTTGACCGGTTTGCCGGCACCAAGTGACGGCAATTACGAGTATTTATTCGGATCCAGCTCCGCCAATGCAACGCTGGCTCTGGAGTTTGAGAATGGGGACTCGCTGAGTATCAGCTCGAACGGCAATCAAGGGTGGTGGAGTGGGACGTTGGCGAACCAGGAGAGTAACTCGAACTACATCGTCGGTGATCTGAGTAGTAACGGGACCATGCTGCTCAACAACTTCTTCACGTTTGGACTATCTTCGGAGTCCGGCGGCATCGTCCGTGCAACCTTGCGCATGCAGCGTTTCACTGGCAAGTCGAGCCAGGGAAAGCCGGCTCACTCGTATCATCTTTTCCACGTAGAGACCGCAGCGGCTGAACTCAACGCCAACAGTGGCGTGAGCGCTGCCATTTTTCAGGATTTGGGCTCTGGCGTGACGTATGGCGCCTTCGATATCTCCGTTGACGGCGACCAAACGGAGATTCTCAGCTTGGCGTTGAACGACGACGCCATTGCCGACATGAACGCGGCCGTTGGCGGTGGCAGCCGCTCATTTTCGATTGGTGGCACGCTGTTTCCCGTCGGTGAACCCGTACCCGAACCATCGACCCTTACCCTTCTGGGTTTGCTCGGATTGGGATTGGCGTTTGCCCGCTGCCGCTGCTTCCCATCGGCGGGTCCAAGGCGAAATGGCACCCTACCCCAGTAGTGGCGTCCACGTCACGTCGCTGCGCGTTTGCAGACGGCTGGCTAGCTCGGCCAGGTCGCAGCGGTGGTCGATGAGGGCGGCGGCCGCGTGCTTGACCGACATTTCGCCCATCTCAAAGAGCAGCACCACGTCCCCCGACGCATCGGGAATGACGGTCGGCGGCTGACTAAATTCTGCGGGGCCGATCTGAGCCTGAAGTCCTTCGGCGGTGACTTGCTGGGCAGCTTCCGCGGGAAAGATGCAATAGAGCCGACGCTTGCCGCCGGCTTGTTGCAACCAGGGTTTCGCGCCGCCGAGGCAACGGCGGATCGGATGCTCCTCGCTCATGCCGGAGAGGGCCGAGCCGGCAATGTCGATGGCGGCGAGCCTTCCCAGCACGGCCTGGCGGGCGGCATTGTGAAGGTGGGCGACCAGTGCCTCACGCTGCTGGCCGCCGGCCGTGATCGCTTGCCGTAACCCGCCGGCTGCGGCGAGCAGGTTTGTCGTCAGTTGCTGATCGAGATTCGTCGCGATCTGGTCGTCGGCTTGCCGGAGTTGCTCGCCCACCATCGAGCGGAGCGGCGCGAGGCTATCTCCCGATGCGGCTGCGGCTTCTTCGTCCTCGACAATCTCATCAGTCGCCAGTTGCACAGCCAGGTGATGCAGTTCGCGAGCCAGATCCACGAGAGTGTCGTGAGCGACAACGGCGTGGCTTTGCAGAGCATGAGCAATGTTCGACGCAATCTGCGCTCCGAGTTCGTAGAGCCGCAGCTTGCAATCCTGAAAAAACATCGACTGCAACTCGGCTGGCGAGCGGCGTGCCCCTTTGCTCTTTCCCTTCGCATCGGGGATCGAGGCAAAGAGTTGCACTTCCAGAGCGTGCGATTCGTGCAAGAGGCGAACGCGGGCGTCGCGCAGGCGGTCGCAGAGAATTTTCAGGTGCATCTGCATCGCCTTGGCGACACGTTGCGCGCCGTGGACGCGAAGAGCCGGATCATCGACGAGCATCTCGATTCCCTGCCGAATCGCCATGCCGACTTGCTGTACAAGCCGCGTCACCCGCTCTTCCAGAGCGAGCATGAGCTTCGCCGGCTGCGGATTGGTGACCGTTTCGTCGGGCCGGCGGCCGAAAACCTCGTTTGCGGCAGTGAACCAGCGCTCGATCGCGGCTCGGTCGGCGATCTGTGCCCCGCCCGCCAGGAATTGCCGGAAAAACGTATCGGGATCGCCCCCCATTTCCTCGGCGGCCATCTCCTGCACGATCTTCATCAGTGGATCGATTTCGAGGTGCAAGAGCTGCACGATCGCTCCGGCCTTCTCCTCGACGAGCGATTGCGGCGTACTTTCCGTAGCGACTTGTGTAGCTCCACCGCCTGCCTTGGGAATGAGGCGGATGCTCTGCTTCGGATCGGCGCGGCGCGGCGCCCCTTGCCATCTTTCGACAACGTTCCGGGCGACGCGCTTCACCGCCACATCGACGAGCTGATCGTGGGCAAAGCCGATCTGGCAGAGGCCGAAGGTCCGCAGCCGCAACCCTTCGGTCTTCTCCTGCGGTTCGCGGCGAGCGGCATCAAGCGCGGCAGCCGCGAGCGTGATACTATCGAGCAGCAGAAACTCGGAGACTTTATCGCAGGCCGCATCGTATTGCTCGGGCGCCAGTTCTTCGCCCAGGTGAACGAGATAAGCGTCGGCCAACGCTGGCTTGCTGGCCGGGCGTTCTTTCAGTTTGCACGCTTGGTCGCCGGGGAACGGGCTGCGATGGAAGTGTTGCAGTTCCGTCAGGGTCGCCAACGAGTTGACCGAGGCGAGCTCCTGCTGCTGCGGGTTCCGGTTCGTACCGTGAGCGAGAACGGCATGCACCTCGGCTTGCGGCTGGTTGAGCTCGTCGAGGATTTGTCGTGCGGCGAACGCAATGTCGGCGACCATGCCGCCGCCGGTGCCGCCACTGGCCGCCGCGACAATGACGACGCGCGGCGGAGGCTGTGTCGGCTGCACGACCTTGAGCAGGCGAACGAGCGTCCCCTTAATTCGGCCGAAGGCTTGATCGGCGTGATCGACGAGTGCCAGCCGGCCCAGCGGGCGCATTCCCTCGGTCAGTTGCGAGCGGGGAATGTTGTACAGCCAACGTCGGCTGAGCCATTCAAGGATTTTCCGCGAGTCTTCGCGGTAGTCCTGTGTTTTGCGTAGCGGCAGGGCCAGGATTTCTTCGGGGCGAAGCTGCGTACCAGGTGTGTTGGCGAGCGTCGTCAGGTCGCGCGAGTCGCTGTCGAGGACGAGGATTGGGAACAGGTCGCGAGCCGCGCCGGGAAGGCGGTCGGCCATGCGGCGTTCCAGTCGTGCCAGCACGCGGGCCCCCGTGCCCCCGACGCCGATGAACAGCGTCGGCCGCGGCTGCCACTGCGTCAGATCGGGCGCGAGCGGCGGCAGATCGACCAGAGCCGGCGCTTCGCCCAGGTTATCGAGCGTCGGTGGCTGCCAACTGTCGCCCCGCTCGTTCACCGCCGACATGTCCGGGATGATCGGCCCGGTGCCGGTGTGATGAGTCATCCGCGGCGACGTGGTCGTCGCCGGAGCAAAGATGCCCGTCGCGGCGGCCTCCATCGACTGCGAGACCGACTCGAGCTGCTGGAGCATTTCGGCCGGCGTCCGCGGCTGGGTCGTCGGAACGCCCGACATCGCGCCCGGCTGCGTCGCGGCGGGAACTCCACCGGGGGCCGTCTGCGTCGCACCGAGATTAACCGGCGAATTGCCGCCTGCCGGTGCTGCCGCACCGAACGCGCCGGTGCTGCCCGCAGCCTTGCGGACCTGCCCCATCAGCACATCCACCATCTCGCGGCAGCTGTTGAAACGATCGTTCGGCTTCTTCGCGAGCGCTCGGGCGATGATTTGCTGGTCTTCCGGCTGCAGCGACGTGATGCGCGGCTTGGCATTCAGGTGTTGCGCCGCGAGCTGGGCTGCCGTCCGTCCGGGAAACGGCACAACGCCCGTCAGCATTTCCTGATAGACGATCGCCAGGCTGTATTGGTCGCTGCGGCGGCTGGGTCGGCCTTCAAAAACTTCCGGCGGAGCATAGACGGGGGTCAGGCCACCCATCATCGACGCTGTGTGATCGTGAATGTCCTTCACGAGGCCGAAGTCGGCGACCTTGATGCGACCGCCGACGAGCAGCATGTTCTCGGGCTTCACGTCCAGGTGCTGCAGCGAATGCTGATCGCTCATGTAGTCGAGCGCATCGGCGGCATCGCGCAGATAGCCCAGCAACTCGTCGCGGGGAATACCCGGCTTGTTGTCCTTGCGGCACTGGTCGAAACGATCCTTCAGGCTGCCGTCGGCTAGCTCCGTGACGATCAGCAGTTGCCCTTCGACGACCTCGATCCGTTCGAGCGACAGGAGGAACGGATGCCGTACC
>CAYLLN010000074.1:0-35151 GCA_964384375.1 uncultured Pirellulaceae bacterium | reverse complement strand
CAGACCAACGCCCTTGCCGACGGCTATCAGATCGAGCCGGATGTGCTCCCGCCGCTGGAGTGACGCGATGGGCGCTACGCCTCGATCGAAAACGCGTCCGGAGAGACAACCATCGACGGCGCGAGTTCTTCGTGCAAGGCAAACGCTGCCGTCGGCGCGGGAACCGGGCGTTCGGACAGTTGCTCGCACAATTGCCGCCAGGTTTCGCGTTCTTCGTCGAGCACGCGAACGACCGCGGCCAGGAGCGTGGCGTCTTGCGTCTGCTGAGCTTCCGTCAAAGCCGAGAAGAGATAGCCGTAGAGCGCCGTCACCTGCCGGGCGAGCGGCGACTCGTCCGAATGTACGCCAGACAAGAGTTCGCTCACGATGTCGCGGCAGCGAATGAGCGATTCGAGAGCCCGCTCGGACTGATTCTCCTGCCACAATTCGAGCGTTAGCCGCCCGAAGCGGAGCGCTCCGTCGATCAGCATCAGCCGCAATCGCTGGGGTGTGGCGGTTTGGATTTGCGTTTCGAAGTAGATGTCGCGGGAATCGGTGGTCATGGCGGGTAGGAGAGGAAGGTTAGCTGGAGCTGCCTGTGTAGGGCGTCAGCGCCTGGATCTGGTTGATCGATGTGAGGTTGTTGCGGATGCGGCTGACGACGAGCTCGAGGTTGTAAAACTGGTTGAGCAGGCGTTCGCGCTGGCGTTCCAGGCGCTGATCCCAAATGGTGACCCGCTCGGTCGTGTCGTCCACCTGCCGGGCGAGAGCGAGCGAGCGGCTGACGAGAGCCGAATTGTCGCGGCCGACAAGGCGTTCGAGCACGGCATCGGCCTTGACCGCAAAGCCGAGGTCTTCGTTCGTGAAGAACTCGACGACGGCTTCGGGGTCGGAGGCATATCGCGTCAGGAATTTACTCTTGTCGAAAGTGAGCTTCCCTTGGTCGTCGATCGCCACGCCGAGTTCGCCGAGCGACTGCACATCGCCGACGCCGAAATAACGGGCCGTCAGGAGGCCCGACACTTCCGTGTCGATGCGGAGCGTCTCAGCGGAACCGAAGAGCGTCCCCTTGGTACCGGCAGCCGGGTCGTAGGCCGTGTACGTCTTGAGCTTGTCGCGGAGCTTGTTGTAGTTATCGACGAACGTCTGGATCGCCTCGGCCGACGCTTCGCCGGTCGCCGCAACCTGAATGGCAACCGGGTCGCTGGAGGAACCGTTGGTCGTGACGTCGAGCCCGTCGATCACCCCCTTGAACTGATTGTTCGTCGAGGTGAAGAGCGTCGCGGCAAGGCCCGTGCCGAACTGCAACACGGCATCTTGAGCCGACGACAAATCCTGGAACGCGAGACCGGCTCCGGTGCCGTCGATCACCAGTTCGCCCGCTTTGCCCGCGGTATTCGACAAGAGCGTCAGGTGGTGCGGCAGCGAGCCGCTCCCTTGGCTGATGACGCCGGCTGTGACGCCCGCATTGAGGCCGTTGATTTTCTCGATCACGTCGTCGAGCGTGTCGCTATCGGTAATTTCGATGGTGAACGTCGTCGTGCCATCGATCTCGCCATCCTCGGCCGTACCGGCAATGTGCAGATCGCGGGCGACCGTGCCGGAACCGACGTCGCCGACAGTCAGTTCCCCATCGCCGCCCGCCGTATCGACGAGCACGATGCCATCGCCGGCGTCGTTGATGCGGGCTTCGACGCCGATCGACAGGCCGTTGATCGCGTCGATTGCGTCGCCGACTGTCTCCGCGTCGAGGTTCTTCAGGTTGATCGATGCACTCGAGCCGTTCGAATCGGTAATCAGAAACGAGCCGGTGCCGATCCCCTTGCCCGCGTTATACGAACTGAGCAGCGTGCTGCGGCTAACGACCTGCCGGCTGAGCGATGTGCCGTTGATCTGCCCGGCTGCCACGTTGCCAACCAGGCCGAGCTTGGTAGCGGTGTTGGTCGCGTCGCCATCGGCAGCAATCAGGTTGCTCGTCGTCGCGCCGGTCGTATCGACGAGCTGCAAGCCGGTGCGGGCCGAGTTGTATTCCGCCCGCAGGCCCAGGCCGGCGCTGTTGATTTCGGCGATGATCTCGTCGAGCGTCTCCGCTCCAGCCAGATTGACGGTGGCGGTCGCGCCGCTCCGGTCGGTGAGCGTCAGATTGCCGAGCGATCCCAGGCCGTTGCCGCCGGCCAGCGTGCTGACGAGCGTCGTTTTCAAGCCCGAGAGGATGCGCGAGCCGGTGATCGTGCCACCGCTGGCAGCCGTCGTCAGACCGAGTTCGGCCGCGACATCGCCATTGAACGGGCTGGTGACGCCGAACGTGCCTCCGCCGGTCGTCAAATCGGTGAGCACGATTCGTTCGCCGTCGGCACTGATCGCGGCTTGCAGGCGTGTCGGATCGGCCGCGTTGATTCGGTCGATCACTTCGCCGAGAGTCTTCGGCGCGTCTTCCCCGGTTGGATCGAGGTCGATCGACAGCGGTGCACTGCCGTCGCGGAACGTGATTTCGAGTTCCGCGAGTTCTGGGCGGAGGCTAACCCCGTTGCCGCCGTTGAGCTGGCTGAGTTGCAATCCGTCAAACAGCGAAACGATGTCGAGCCCCGTCGCCTCATTAGCAGCGACGTTGATGCCCCCCAGGCCCAGATCGGCAGCCGTCGTTCCTCCCGCGACTTCCTGCACGCGGAGGTTGGTGGTTCCACCCGAGCCGTCGATCAGCCGCAAACGGTCGCCGTCGGCCACCGCCTCAACTTCAATGTCTTCACTGGCGTTGATCGCCGCGATCACGTCGTCGATGGTTTGGGCCGCTCGCAGGTCGATGACGGCGCTCGCGCCGCTGCGGTCGGTGATCTTGATCTTGCCGCGGGCTACTCCGGCCCCGGCATTGAGATCGTCCAGTCGAATTCCTTGATTCACCTGCCCGCCGAATCGAAACGTGAGCGAGCCCTCGCCCAGTGGCTCATCGCGCGTGGCAATGCCGCTCGAAATGACTTGATGTGTTTGCGCCGTGCGGAAGGGGATGAACTGATACTGTCCGACCGGCACCTTGGTCGATGCGGTGGCAGTGAGCAAAGCCGGGTTGCTGCTGGCGACGCTGCGCCGGCCGAAGAGATTGGCGTCTTTGAAACGCTTGATGGCGAGTTGCACGCCCAGCGTTAGGCCAGTCAGGTCGGTGAGTGCGGTCTGTTCGGCTTGTAGCACTTTTTGCCGCGAGGCGAGCGTTTCGCGCGGCTGCGCGGCCAGCTCCATGAGCTGGTTGACCGTCGCTTCGATTTCGATGCCGGTGACCAGACCGACACTCGACTGAATCCGACCCATGCCGTCACGCGCCCTGCGAGGGACTGTCGGAGGCGAACCGCCCCGTTTACGAACCGTGTCTCATCGATTTGTTATCGGCAGACAGCAGGGTTCGCCTAGAGGGAAAACCTTGCCAGAATCCCTCGCTTACGCGTCGGGTTACCAAAGTAGAAAAGCCGCCGGCTCACTTAGTTGCGAGCCGGCGGCTGGAATTGTCCGGAATCCGGCGAGCGAATCGGCGGGGCCCAAGTTTGGGGCTGGGCTACCTCGCTCGCCGGAAGGTGGTCGCTTGCTTAGGCCTAGCCGCGGAGCAGGGCCAGCACGTTCTGCGGATTCTGGTTGGCAATCTGGAGCACCGCGGTGCCCGATTGAACCAGAATCTGAGCCCGCGTCAGGCGGGCGGTCTCGGCCGCGAAGTCGGCATCGCGGATCGAGCTTTCGGCTTCGGTCAGGTTCGAGATCGTGTCGCTGAGCGAAGCGATGTTGGTCTGTAGGGTCGTCCGTTCGAAGGCACCCAGGCGACCGCGAAGGCCGGTAACCTTGTTGATGGCCGAATCGACAATCAGGCTGGCGGTACGCGGGCTGGTTGACATATCGGCGTCGTTGCCCGAGCGGAGCTGATAGAGGCGTCCATCGACACCGCCCAGTTCGCCCGTGTTCACGCTGCCGATGCCGATGCGGGCTTGCTGATTGCTGACCACCTGCGGGCCGAGTTGGAATACCGCACCGCCGCCGTTGATGGTGAAGCTGATGTCGGTCGCGCTGCCGTTGGCCACGGTGAGCGACAGGTCGAGCGTCGTGGTGTTAATGCTGAGTGTGTTGCCATTGCCGTTGGCCGAAACGCCGTTGACATTGGCGACCACGTCCACACCCGTGGCGCGGGTTGCCGAGAGACCCGTCTCGAAATCGCCGAGAGCTCCTTCGTCGAGTACTTCGACATCGACGATGGCATTGCTGCCGTAGCCGACCGAGCGAAGTTCCAAGGTGCCACCATTGTCGGCCGCTTCGACTCCGATGGCATCGCTCACCAGGTTGACGGCATTGACGAGCTGCGTGATCGTCGTTCCGGCCTCGAAGGTGAAGACTTCACCGCCCGTGGCTCCGGCGATTTTCACGACCAAGTCGGCCGTGAGCACGTCGTTGGTGCCCGAGTCGGTTCCGCCAGCCAGCGGATTGAGCACGGTGCCGAAGTCCAGCACATCGAAGGCATTGCCGGCCCCCGACGAGGGCGTGGCCGAAAACTCGGCGAGACCATCGATCGCAGCGACGACATTGGTGATCGTCGCGTTCAACGCGACGCTGGCCGTAATCGTGTTGCTGCCGTACACGGCGGCTGTGGTGCCGTCGCTGCCGCCGCTCAGTTCATTGGCGTAGTTGCCGAGGTCGGTGAAGTCGATGGCGTTTGCACCGCCGCCACCCACGCTCGCGTTGAAGGCAGCCAGACCGTTGATGGCGTTGCTGATTTGAGTAACCGTCGATCCGACGGCTGCATTCACAGTAATTGTCGTGCCCGTGTACGTGGCCGACAGGGTTCCGTCGTCGCCGCCGCTGATGACGTTGTTGTAGGTGCCGTCATCGGCCGGAGCGTAGGTGCTGCCACCGCCGACGATGCCCGAGCTGGCAAACGTGCCATCCGCGTCGATCGCGTCGGCAATGTCCTGCAGCGTGTCGCCCGACCCGCCGTCATCGACGTTGATCGTGAGCGTGTTCGTGCCGGCGTTGTACGACGCAGCGGTGGCGCCTGGACCGGACGAGATGTCGATGATCAGGTTGTCCCCCTCTGCTCCGTCGGCAGCGCCCCCGGCCACCGCGGTCAGATTGATCGAGCCGCCGGTCAGCGTGAACTGGCCGGTTGCCTGAGCGATGTCGCCGGCAGCCTGGAAGATGATGTCCGTCGCATCGCCCGCGACGCCGTCGGCAGCGCCACCGGCCACCGCGGTGATGTTGATATTGCCGGCCGTGGCCGTGAGTGCCACGTTGCCCGTGGACTGGGCGATGTCGGCGGCCGCTTGGAAGACCACGTCGGTCGAGTTCCCCGCCACACCAGAGGCCGCACCGCCTGTGGCCGAGATATTGATTGCTGCGGTCGAGTTGGCCAGGGCCACAGTTCCCGAGGCAAACGTCCCCGTCGAGGGATTGAATCCGGTGTTGGTCACCAGGGCTTGCGTGGCGCCAGTGGTGATCGTGATATCGACATCCACCGCCCCGAGGGCGCCCAGGTTGGCTTGGTCGATGCTCAGATCGCGAACGACGCTGCCGCCGGAGGCATAGGAAATTTGGAAGTCGAGGCTGCCGTCGAGCAGCTTGCGACCTTGGAAGGTGGTGACCTGGGCGATGCGGTCGATGGCTTCGAGCGACGAATCAACCTGGAGCTGATTGGCCGCGATTTGCTCGTCGCTGAGCACGCCCGTGTTGGCGGCTTCGACCACGAGGCCGCGAATGTCGTTGAGCAGGCCGCTGATCTGGCCGAGGGCGCTGTCGGCCGTCGCGATGAGCTGCGAAGCCCGTTCGCTATTGCTGATCGCCTTCGAGGCGCTCGTGATGTCGCGGCGGAGATTTTCGCTCGCGATCAAGCCTGCTGGATCGTCCTTACCGGCGTTGATCCGCAAACCCGTGCTGAGCCGGGTGAGCGTTTCTTGCAGTTGAGCGTTGGATCGGGTCAACGTCTTCTGCGCGATCAAGGAACTGACGTTCGTGTTAATGCGACTCATGTGCCACTCACCCCTTGAATACGGTTGGTCGTAGTCGGCGCCTTACCCGGTGTGTTGGGGGACCGGCTGTGGTGCCTGGATCGCGCCTGTGCTCGTTCCGGTTCCGCAGGTAGGCGGCATTCCGGCCCGTTCGCACGACGTTTGCCGATGGTTGGTGAATCCGCTCCGGCCCATCGGCCTGGCCGGCTCGGAGGTACGCCGTCATGCCCGAACTTCCTTGCACGGCGGCACGACACTTTGGCTTGCGGGAGTTCCCGCTTCGCTCATCGAATTCCATCGACTGCGAATTCGGGTCGCTTGAGGCGATTTGGCAAAGCCTGCCAATCCCGCGTCTTTCCACTAATAGGTTGCGGTTAAGCAGCCGCTGGGTGGGTAGCGCAAAAAAACGAGGACGGGGGGGAAAAAACGAAGTTCCGCGCCCGGCAAGGTCGGCGCAATCGGCAAAGTCGCGCCGCAACATTGTCGCCGCTGGCTCTGTGATGCGGCGCGGTAGCTAAACGCACAAGAATCCAGACCGGATTACCTGAAACCTGACGACTTCAGCTACGGTCCTAGACTCGGGGCTCTTACGGAGAGGCGAGTGAACGCGAGGCTACTTCCCCGCCGAGTTCGTCTTTCCCAGGTCGCGCGTATCCCCCGGTTGCAGCTGGCTTGCCTTGCGGTTTTCCCGCTGGATCGCTTCGTAGATTTCCTGCCGGTGGACTGGCACGTCCGAGGGAGCGTCGATGCCCAGCCGCACTTTGTCGCCGCGGATATCCACAATCGTCACGACGATGTCGTCGCCAATCATGATGCTTTCGTCACGGTGTCTCGACAGAACCAACATCGGGGTGGCTCCTTCCTCAGGAATGGGCCGGGGGCAGACCGGCAAATGATGGCAGGGAGAATGATGCAGGCAGGATCGTCGGACAGCCAGTGTCAGTCCGATCCACGTGGTTTATCGGGAGCACCACTTGCCCAGAATCACCTCTTTGCCCAGCCGGCACACCTTTTCTACCCACGCCGTTTATTCTACGCGCTCTTTCGCAGTAGCGCGGGTTCCAACGGCGATAGCGACGCCGCCACGGGCTGTTCGTCCGTGGTTAGTACTTGGCGGCCCAGACGGCGATCGAGGTTGACGATCAGCGGCGCTTTGAGATTCAGCGTCAATTCATAGTCGCTTTTGCTCACGACGGCCAGCACGTACGTTTGGTCGAAATGCGACAACTCCAGCGGCGCGAGCTGTCCGCGCGTCACATGCACCTTGTATTCCGGAGCAAAACGCCGCGGACTGACAACGGGTAGTGCGACCTCGCCGTGATTCACGCTCTGCAGCCAGCCGAGCGATTCGTTTTTGTCGTCGGCAAGCAGCACCCAGTGGCGACAATCCTCGAAGGCGATGAGACCGTGAGGAAAGAGGAGAATGTCGTCGAGGTCGATCTCGACTAGGCCAAAGCGGGTGGTGCTGATCTGCATGGCGATGACGAGGGTTGGCGGGTGGCGATGGTTTGCGAGCAAATCACCGCATGTTCAGCGCAACACAATTACTTTACTCGTCATCGACCGCCACCCGCCCGCAAAATCAGCAAATCCGTTAGAGGCTGCTAGCTCCTGGCGAGCGGGAGGCGTCAGCCTCCCGATGATTTCGCCACTGGCGTGAGGTCACGTCATCGGGGTACTCACACACCCCGCTCGCCGACAGACTACAAGAAATCAAACAGCGACATCTGAAACGTCTGCGACGTGAGGCGGAGCGTTGCTTCCAGAGCGGCCTGTTGAGCGGTCAGTTGGGCAATCGCATCGGCCAGATCGGTTTCGATCTCTTCCGAGAGCGTCGCCTTGAGCTGCACTTCTTCGTCCTCGATCTGGCTTTCCAGAAAGTCGAGGCTCCGGCCGCGGGCGCCGATTTCCGCTCTGGCGAAGTTCACCCGCTCGTAGTCGAGGTCCATTTGGGCCACGGCGCGTTCGATGCCCGCCAGGTCGGAGCTTTCCACCGCGTCGTACAGCCGGAGGAGCGAGTTGAAGACGCCGGCGACTTCCAGCGGATGGACGTTCGTGCCGGTGAGCGTATCGCCGGTTCCGCTCGTGACGGCAGTCGCTGAAGACTGATCCGGGGGCACCAGGCCCAGCCCCTCCGCTGCCCGGCTGCCGAAGGTTTGCTGCACCTGCAGCGTTCCCGCGCCGGCCGTGTTGGCGTCGAACAACTCGATGGCGTTGCCCGACGATGACAGTCGGGCGACGACGTTCGTCGCGTCCTGATTCAGTGGGTGGTTGTTGATCAGGTTGATGATATCGCCGAGCGTGGCGGCCCCGTCCACGTCGATATCGAGGGCAACGCCGTCCTTGCGGGTGATCGTGAAATCGGTTCCCGTTCTCGTCACGAGTCCATTGCCGTGGTTCAAGTCGGCGACGAGCGTGGCTGTGGTCGTACTTCGCACCCCGAGGTCCGCCGCAGTCGTGCCGCCATTCTCGCCGATGCTGAAATCGACCCCAGCCAGCCGGCTGCGGATCGAAATGCGGTCGCCAGAAGGGTCGATCTGGGCGATTACGCGGGCATCGGACCCATTGATCGCGTTCAGCAGGTCTTCGACGGTCTGCGCTCCGGCAAAGTCAATCGTGTAAGAGTTTTCCCCCTGCTGAACAAGCAGGCCGGAGGCGAGATCGAGCGGGCCGGGGAGCGACGATAAGGGTGTCGTCAGCCGGAGACGCGGATTGAGGTCCTGCCCGACGATCGGTCCGGTTCCCGTCCCGGCGACGTTCAGGATGCCGAGGTCCTCCGCCGTCGTGCCGGTCGTCACTTCGCGAATACTGAGGTTTCCACCGCCGGCATCGTCGATATCGATCACGAGGCCGGTCGCGGAAACGGTTGCGGTGATCGTTCGGCCGGCCGGCGGATTGGCGGCAATCAAGCTGGCCACGTCGCCGATGGTCTTGGCCGACGACAGGTCGATGATCCGCGTATCGCTCCCGTCGGAGACCATGATGCTCGCCGGCACGACCCCTTCGCCGCCGTACAAGTCCGACAGCCGCGTTTCGGCGGTGAGGCTCGGATTCAGATCGACCGTGCCAATGACCTCGGGCGAAAACGTGCCAAAGACTTCGCTTCCGGGGACGTTCGAATCGTACGCGAGGTCCAGATCGACAAAGCTTGGGAGGTCTCCCTCATTACCCTGATAAACAATCTGCTGACCGTCGAACTCGAACGGCTTGGTCGTAGTCCGGGCGCCTGCGAAGAGGTAGCGGCCGCGGAACTGCTGGTTGCCGACGTTGAGCAGTTGTTCGATCGAGCGGCGAATCTCCGCGAGTGCGACCTCTTTCTCCGGCTCGCTCACAGCCAGATTCGCAAAGCCTAGAGCCGTCGATTTCGCCTCGTTCAGGAGCTGGCTCACATTGGCCAGAGCGGTATCCGACGCATCGAGGTACGACTGCGTCGTGCTCAGATTGACCTTGGCCTGTGCCTTTAACTCCAGCAGCCGCTGCAGCCCCATGCCGCGAATTGCCGCTGGGGCATCGTCGCTCGGCGCCAGCAGCCGATAGCCGGTGCTGATTTGGGCCTGCAAGCGCTGGATGTCGATCTGGTCCCGGTGCATCTGCGCGAGCAAACGGGCCTGCGAATGCAGGTCGCTGCTGCGGGTCGTCGGTACGGGATATACGCCGGACACGAAGGGTTCAGGGTTCGGGGTTCAGGGTTCGGGAAGGCGAGCGGTGGGCGTAAGCCCACTGAGTCAGAGGACTGAGAACAGAGGACAGGAAACCACCCAACTCACAAGTGACAAATGACAAATGACTTCTTCACAAATTCACAAGAATATCGAGCATTTCCGTAATCGTCTGAATCACACGGGCGGAGGCTTGAAACGCACGCTGGTACGTGATCATGCGGACGGCCTCTTCGTCGAGGTTCACGCCGCTGATTCCGAGGTGCTGCCCTTCGAGAGTTCGCTGAAAGACGCGGTATCCTTCGGTCGCCGATTTCACGTCGGCCGAACCCTGAGCGATGTCCCCCGTCATTCGGTCGTAAAGCGAAGCGAGCGTTTCGCCTCCTCGGGACGTAAGCGGCGATGTCAGCAAGTTCGCGAGCTTGCCGGCAACTTCGGTGTCTTCGCCCACACCCGACAGACTAGCCGAGAACTTCGCCGGATCGGCCTGGACATAGGAATTGATCCGAATGTCCGAAGCATCCGATCCGATGAAGAACGAATTGATTCCCAGGGCTGCGAGGACGCCGCTTGTATCACCGGCAAACGTGAATTCGACGTTCGACGAATCGCTGGTGATTTGCAGCTGGCGATCGGCATTAATCGTCGCGGAGATGCCGTCGATCGCATCGAGGGCCGCAGCCAGGCTCGTGAGCGTCGTGTCAGTGCCGAGACCGTCCAGATCAATGTTGATCTGCGTCGTTTCGGTCAGCCCCGTTTGCGTATTGCGGACCTGCACGTCGAAAGTGCCGTTATCGGGCGAAAATTCGAGCCCCGCTTGATCGAGTGCGAGCGTGACGTCGGTGACGCCGAACTCGCCCGATAGCGACGTGTGCCCTTCCAGCCCCTGCCCAGCCGCATAGATCTTGTTGAACTCGAAAATCAGCGACTCGGTGAGGCTGTTCAGATTGTCGAGCGCTCCGCCAAGGATCTCGTCGCGGGCTCGGTAGTATCCTTCCAGCCGACCGCTACTGGAGTTGATCCGAGCGTCGGTATCGGAGACGCGGATTTCCGCGACCATTTGCCCGCGGTCGGAATACTCCGCGACCTTGACCTCGCGCCATTGGTTGGCAAATACCAGGTACTCGCCGCCGGCATGAACCGACACATCCCCCGCCGGCTGCTCGACCGTGCGAATGTCGATCAGTTTGGAGAGAGAAGCCAACGCTTCAGAACGGCGGTCGCGGAGGCCGACGGCATCGCTGGCCGACGTGTCGCCCCCTTCGGCCTCGACGATCTGCTGGTTGAGGTCGGCGATCTTCTCGAGCAGACTGTTGATCTCGTCGGCTGAAGCCGTGATCCGCGTGTTGATGTCCTGCCGGGCTTCCTGAATCCCCTGATACAGCCGGCGGATGTCGTCGGTAAGCGTTCGCCCTTGCAGCACTGCCAGATTGCGGACCGACGTGCTTTCCGGCTGACTCTGAATGTCATGAATACTGCCGAAGAACGAGGTGAGCGAGGTGCTGAGGTCGTTGTCGGACAGTTCGCCGAGTAGAGCCTCGAGCTGCACGTAGGCGTCTTCCTGAGCCTCGCCGAACGCCAGGTCGCTCTCGGCCCCTCGCAGCCGCTCTTGCAGGAAGGTGTCAGTCACCTGCACGACCGCTTCGACATCGACCCCCAGGCCCAGCAGCAACTGCCCGTACCGCTGCGGCGGCAGGGGGCTCTGGATCAGCCGCTGGCGAATGTAGCCGGGCGTATTCGCATTGGCGATGTTGTTGCTCGTGACCTGCAGTCCGAGCTGCGCCGCTTGCAGGGCGTTCTTCGAGAGATAGATGGTGCTGAAAAGCGTCATGGCGTGGCGTGCCGCGAGAATTGCCCGGCTTTGCTAAGCTTCCTGACTGCTAAGCTTCTTGGTTAACGAGCGAGCCGCGGGAATGCACCGATTCTCTCTCTCCATATGTCGGCTGGAGCCGGCCACCGGTGGCGATAATCTCGACGAGCTGCGAAACATGTAGCAGCGCCCGCTGAGCTAGCACCCAGTTCGTCAGACTCTCGTGCCGCAAGAGACGCATCTTGGCGCTCGCCTCCTTCGCCTGTTCGCTCAGCTTGCCTCGCTTGCCCCCTTCCGCCAGTCCCGCCAATCGGCCGATGTTGTCGCCCTCGAAGCCCGCTTTGCGAGCGGACGTGAGCAAATCGGCTCGCCGCTCCTGACAGCGGCGCAGTCGCTCAGCCAATTCTTCTTCGCGAACCTGCGTCGATGCGAGGCCGTCCAAATCGACGGCGGCCAGATGTTCTCGCTTGACGGCCAGCACGCCCAGCAGTTCCTCCTGCACGGCAGCCAGTTCGTCGAGCAGGTCAGTGATCTCGGCTTCCAAAGGGAAGGTTTCCGTCGCGGTCATAGACACATCCGCAATTGCAGCACGGGGAGGAATTGTCAACGTCGCAGGCAAGACTAGCGCGGCAGCATAAACAGCTCGAACATCGGTCCGCTAAACGATTCGGCCGACGCATCGCTCAATCGCTCGGCCATGATCTGATCCATCTGGGTTTGAAAAACCTCTTCCGTTTGCCCGCCGTGCAGGTAGGCGGGCTTATCAACCGTCTTCCGCATCTCCGACAGGAGCTGCATGAAGAAGGTCTGGCCGACGAAGTTGTTGAAGGCTTCGCGGACGGCAGGTTGGGAGGGACTCGGGGCTCGGGGCTCGGGGTTCGGAAGGACCGGAACGTTGTTCAAGCTGGATTGGATGGATGCAATGGACATGGTGAATGAATCCTTTCAGATCTCTGGCCTCTAACTTCCAACGAATCCCGATCTCCGAATCCCAATCCCCGCTACTCAATAATCAACTCCCCAAACAGCGCCCGCTTGTGCTTCAGCATCTTGATGATGTCGATCACGTCGGCCGCGGGGACTTTCAGGGCGTTGAGTGCATCGACGAGGGCCGTCAGCTTCGGCTTTTGCACCTCGGCTGCCGGATCGACGCCGACGAACTCGTTGTAGGTCTGGTCGCCGGTCTGAATCAGCCGGTTCTTGTGCATTACGGCGACGGGACCGATTTCGACATCGACGCCGACAATGATCGCTTGCTTCCGCTCGTTGATGATCACCTTACTGTCGGTCTTCGGCGAATAAGTTCGCGTATCGAGCAAGAGTGAGGCAAAGACCGCAGGGTTGTCGGTGTACGTGGTAGGAATCGAAACTTCGATCTTGACCTGATCGATTGCCTTGGCGATCCCTTGACCGCTGCTGGCGGCTGAAATGAAGTCGGGCTGCTGGTTGATGAGCGTTTCCAGGTCGGCGGTCGTTTGAAAACCGGAATGGTCCTTGTTCATCACGAGAACGAGCTTTCCGTCCTTGACGAACTCGTTCTGAAACTTCGTTTCGATCTGGCAGCCGAGCGAGATTTTGCCCGTTTGCGGCCGGAGAGCGTCATCGACCGAGACTGGCCCCTTCGCGAGTGCATACACGGTGCGATCGGTTGGCAGCGGGCCGTGCAGTTCGGTCAGCAGGAGATAGCCCCCTTCCAGGCTCTTGGCCATGATCGCACTGACCGTGCAATCGAGGTTGTCTCCTTGTTGTGCGCCACCAGGCGGGACAATTGCCGTCACGGAAACGAGAGCGACGTTTTTCACATTCTTCAGTTCCTCGATCGCCGGCTGCCCTTGCTGGTTCGCGCCGAGGCGATGCCCCATTAGCTCCATGTAGCGCGCCAAAGCCCGGAGCGTCGGCTTGCTGTCGCCGTCCCCTGTGCCGCGGAGGCCGACGACGAGCCCCATCCCGTGCAGGATGTTCTGCTCCTGCCCCTTCACGCGGCAGATGTCCCCAATGCGGTGATCGGCGAGTGCGGGCTGCGCCGCAAAGCACCAAATCCCAAGGACCAAGGACCAATGACTCAGCAACCAAACGCACTTGGCCTGCGGTCGCGGCTGTCGGTGTTTTGAGAATGGAAGCATTGATACGTGATTGGTCATTAGGGCTTGGTGCTTGGTCATTACCGCGCAGCGGTCAGAACGGCGTGTACTCATCAATCAGTCGCGTCAACCAACCGCGCTTGTAGCTGTCGCGGACCTGACCCATTTCGCGTTTCTCGATCTGCAGATTCGCCAAGTCCTTGCTCAGAACGATGTTGCCGGGGCCGACGTCCTCACGGCGGCAGACGCCGGAAAGCGAGTGCAGCCAGTACTCATGGTTGTTGCGGACGGTACGGTGCGCTTCGAGAACGAGGTTGCCGTTCGGAAGCACAGAGGCAACGCTGGCGGCGATGTCAAACTTCAGTGACTCGGTGGTTTCGAGCTCGCCCTGCGCCCGGTCCTGAATGTTGAGGTTTCCTTGAATCCGCTGGTCGCCGTCCGACTGTGGGGCCGGCTTTACCGCGCGAATCCCTTTGAGGATAACCCAGTCATTGAGCAACGCGTCGTACCGAGCGTTCTTACGGCGCTGCCACTCGGCATCGGAGTTCATTCGCACCGCCATATCGACCCGGATCGTGATAATGTCGTGCACTCGCACTTCCTTCGGCGGCGGCAGCGGCACTTCGTACCAGCTCGTCGGTAGTGGTGCGGCGGCAACGGCCCCCTCGACTTGAGCGGAAGTTGGAAAAGTCTGCAGCCGGCCGCTATAGAGGCTGCTGTTGGGCCCATCGTCGGCCAGGGCGAGGGCCGGCAGCCCACAGGCGAGCGTGGCCGCTGCAGCGCGACGCAGCCAGGCACGTCGGGCAAGGCGATTGAGTTCGATCGGTTGCATATGAAGGCTTCCTGAATTGGCTACTTGGTGAATGTGCTACGGGGCGGCGGTGCGGATTTCGACCATCTGCGGACCGACGACTTGGGCCAGCACCTTCTCGCGACTGTCGGCCAATTCGACGAGGACGGCCTGCCCTTTGCCCGCATCGGCGAGCGACTTGCCGGCAGTGGTGATGCGGATTCCGGCGGCGAGCGAGTGAACGGTGACGGCACCGTTGCGTGTGACCAGCGGCGGTGTTTCCTCTGATTTGGTGCCCACCGCGGGCTTTGCCGCTGGCTTCACTTCATGCACGACTTGCGAGCGAGCCGGAATCAGGTGTAATGCCGGCCGGACGATGGTTCGTGAGATCGAGGTCGCGCCCCGAATTTCCACGACCTCGGCCCCGGCAAATTCCCACCCTTTCAGCTCGACATCGCACAGCGCGAGCAATTCGACCAATTCCTGCCGCTTGAGCAGCCGCGTCTTGCCGCCGGCCGGTGCCGGAAAGAGGGCCAGATCGGCCAGCGACTCGCCGTCGGCCGTCGTTTCTGCAGATATTTCAGCCACATCGCCCAAACGCACGAGCGGCCCTGCCGCTTCGGCGTGCTCCTTGAGGCGAACTTCGCCGGCGGAGCAGAGTGATGCGGTGACGAGGAGAACGGCAGTAAAGATGGAGAGTCGCAAGTTTGGTGAGTATGTGAGTGGTGAGTGGTGAGTGATGAGTGATGAGTGATGTTCGCTTCTGTCCTCTGTCCTCTGACTCCTGACCCCTATCTCCTCAGCGGGCTGACGCCCACCGCTCGCCGCCCCGAAGTCCCGAGCCCCTTCCTACACTCGTCCCAAGTTCGAGATGAGCTGCAAAATCTGGTCCCCCGCCTGAATCGCTCGCGAGTTCAGCTCGAACGACCGCTGCGTGGTGATCAAGTCGATGAGTTGATGCACCGGCTCGACGTTCGACGCTTCGAGGAAGCCCTGGCGGACGACCCCCGAACCCTGCTGGCCGGGGGTCGTCGGCACTTCCTGGCCCGATGCGTCCGTGGCGGCATACAGATTCTCGCCGAGCTTCAGCAGACCTTCAGGATTTGGAAACATCGCAAGCTGCAGCTGGCCAACCTGCGAGAGTTGCGACTGGCCGGGAAGCTGCGCGAAGACCTGCCCGTCGGGCGAGATTGAGATCGCCTGCGTCGTTTGATCGAAGGTAATCGCCGGATCGACGAGGCGGCCTGTTTGGGCCGAGCCGGCGACGAGTTGGCCGACTGCGTTGATCGAGAAATTGCCGGCCCGCGTGAAGAGCTGTTGGTTGGTCACGGGGTCGGTCACGCGAAAGAGCCCCTGACCCTCGATCGCTAAGTCGAGAGCTTCGCCCGTTTCCTGAAACGCACCCTGCCGCAGGTCAGTCTGCACGCTGGCAACGCGCGAACCGAGGCCAATCTGCGTACCGACGGCGGTCAGATTTCCTGAGGCGTCCTGCTTGCCGGGGAATTCCTCAGTCCGATAAAAGAGATCCTCGAAGTTGGCCCGCCCCGCCTTGAAGCCGGTGGTGTTGACGTTCGCGAGGTTGTTCGCGATGACGTCGAGCTTCGTCTGCAGCGACTCCATGCCGGTCGCGGCGGTGTAGAGAGTTTGGACGCTCATGGAATTCTTCCTCTTGCGTTAGGCTTTCAGCATTCGTCCGACAAGTGAACTGGTCATGCCGTCCTGTTGCTGCATCAGGCGTACGTTCGTTTCATAGCTGCGGGAGGCGGCAATCAGTTCGACCATCTCTTGCACCGGATTCACCGACGACAGCTCTTGCCAACCGTTGCGGACGCGACGGTCGTCGTCGGGCGTGGGAATGACCGTGCCCGAAAGGCTTTCGAAGGCGTTATTGCCGACCTTGCGGAGCTCGGCGAAGTTGCCGGGGCGGGCCAGACCGAGAGCAAACTGATCGCCGAACTGGTCGATCACACCGCCGGGTAACGTGCGGAACGGAAGCGACGGATCGAGCTGAATGGGTTGCGCGTCGGCGGCGAGAACTGCGTCGCCCGATTGGGTCAGCAGGCGGCCTTCCAGGTCGATCTGAAAGTTGCCGGCTCGCGTCAGCAGCTTCTCGCGGCCGCGCTGGATGAGGAAAAAGTCGCGCGGGTCTTCCAGGGCGAAGTCGGCAGGCAGACCGGTCTGCCGCAGAGCCCCCGGCTGGAAGCTGGTGACCGTTTCCGGCATGCTCACGCCGCCGCCGACATCGTTAATGCCGCGGGAACCGCGCGAGTCGTAGCCGCGTTCGATCGCCTGGCTATCGCGGGCTTCGAGGATCGCCAGTTCCTTCTTAAAGCCGACCGTATCGACGTTGGCCAGGTTGTTCGAAAGCATCTCCACCTTCTGGCTTTGGGCGTTGGCGCCGGCAGCGGAGATGTAGAGGCCGTAGTACATGGCTATGGACGCACGAGGAGATTGGAACGCGGCCACCTTTAGCAACGGGCGTGCCGTGGGCATGCGAAGGTGAAGAATTGCCGCTGGCTAGCGTGCGAAGAGGTGTAGCGCGACAGGAGTTAGAGCACGTGGCCGCTGAATGATCACTGATTGCTGCAGCACGGGCAATTCCAGCCGCAAAGCGCAGAAACTGCCGATCGAACCGGCAACATCCGGCAAGAGGCTACGCGATTGCCGGATCGGGGCCCCCCTCGCGAGCCGATGCGATCAGCGCGGCAGCGCCTTGATCGAGGAGCGTTTGCGCGACTTGCTCGCCAAGTTGGACGGCATTTGCAGGGAAGTCGCTTGTAGAAGCGGAAATCTTCTTCGAGCCGTCACCGCTGAGAACGACCGCGTCGAGGTGTAACTGGCTGTTCTCAATCCGTCCCCAAGCACCAACAGGGGCCAAACAGCCGGCTCGCAGGGCGAAGAGCAACGTCCGCTCGGCTAGCGCGGCCTGATGCGTGGCGGCGTGATCGAGTTGGGCAAGGATCGTCCGCGTTGCTTCGTCGTCTGTGCGGGCCTCGATCCCGAGCGCTCCCTGGCCGACTGCTGGGAGCATGACATTTCGCGGAATCACGTGGGCAATGCGATTCCCGAGTCCCAGCCGCTTGAGTCCCGCTTCGGCCAGCACGATGGCGTCGTACTGACCTTCATCGAGCTTCCGCAGCCGCGTATCGACGTTGCCACGGATGTCCGAAAGCAACAAATCGGGCCGCAAATGCAGGAGTTGCGCCTTGCGGCGCAGGCTTCCAGTGCCGACGCGGGCGGCTTTTGGCAGTGACTCGATACTCGTCGCAATGTTCGATACCAGCACATCTGCCGTGCTTTCGCGCTCGGGGACCGCCGTTAGCGAGAGTCCAACGACCGGAGCCGTCGGTAGATCCTTCAGGCTGTGAACGGCCAGATCAATCTGACCATCGAGCAAGGCCCGCTGGATTTCCTTGGTGAACAGGCCCTGCCCGCCGATCTGCCCCAGCGGCTGCGTTTTCACGTCCCCCTGAGTCGTAATCGGGACGAGTTCGACCGCGACGCCAAACTCATGCAGTCTTGCAGCCACCCATTCCGCCTGCCAGCGCGCGAGGGGGCTGCTGCGAGTGCCGAGCCGGAGCGTCGATTGAGCCGCCATGCGATTGAGAATAATTGGCGGCGGCGATTTAGCCCATCCCCCGCGCGACGGCCGCGACCACGACCGATGCCGCACCGGCATCGCGCAGAACGCGGGCCGTTTCCTGGGCAGTCGCGCCGGTGGTCATGACGTCATCGACAACGAGCAGTCGGGCGCCCTTGATGTTGAAACGCCAGCTGGCTCTAAACGCTCCGCGGACATTTCTTCGCCGCTCATCGGCATGCAACGTCGATTGCTTCTGCAGGAACCGGCGGCAGACGAGCAAGTCCGTCGCCACCGGCAGCTTCAGTTCGCGGGCGACGGAGATTGCCAGCGTCTCGGACGAGTTCGCCCCGCGCCACAGCCGCTGGGGCCAGAACATTGGGACGGGCACGACGAGTTCCGGACGCTGCTCAAACGGCCGATCGCGAATTCGCTCGGCCAGCTGCCACCCCAGACCCGTGGCGAGGGGTTCGTATTGGGCGTGTTTGCATTTCAGAACGGCATCTCGCAGGGCGTATTCATAGGGGCCGATGGCGCGGGCCGCTTCGTAGGCGAGCTTCAAACCGCGGCATTGGGGGCAAGGACCGGCAACCGAATCGTGCTCCGGGCATGGTTTGGCACAAAGCGGACACGCCGGTTGAGTGGACAAGGCGAGACCTCGCTCGCACTCCTCGCACCACAGCGGCTTTCCCGACCGCGTCGGGCACTCCGCGCGGCACATCGTGCAACGCGGCGGAAAGACCAGGTCGATCGCCGACAAGCCGCATGATTTGAGAGTTGCAGCCAGCATCTGCTAGCACGCCATGACGGCGTTCGCCTTGACCGGGAATTGTGCTGGCGAATATCGTAGCACGTTCGCAGACGCGCTTGCCAGAATCGGGAGCCTCGTCTGGCGAGCTTCGCGACGGACGGGAACGGAGTCCCATGAAAATCATCGACCGCTACCTCGTGCTGCTCTTCGCCAAGGTGCTGGTCGTCTGCTTCGTCAGCCTCGTCGGGCTGTTTATCGTCATCGACCTGTTCGCCAACCTCGACGAGCTCTGGTCGTATGGCCGGCGGCGCGAAGGGGGCTTCGGCATGGTGCTGGCCGAGTACTATGGCCCGCGCTGCCTGCAATTCTTCGACAAGACCGCCGGCATCCTCGCGATGATCTCGGTCGTATTTGTCATCTCGATCCTGCAGCGGACCAACGAGATGACGGCCCTGGTGGCAGCGGGTATTTCCCGGGCGCGTGTGATCTTGCCGCTGATGCTCGCGGCGTGTTTCGTCTCCTGGCTGGGTGTTGCCAATCGGGAGTTTGGTTTGCCGCAAGTGCGTGCGAGCCTCGCACGGAACGCCCAGGACTGGATGGGGGACCATTCGCGGAAATGCACACCCAAGTACGACCTGCGGACCGACATTCTCATCTCCGGCAAATCGACGCTTGCCAAGAACCGGCAGATTGAGGAGCCGCTGTTTCGATTGCCGCAGGAATTGGCAACCTGGGGGCGACAGATTGCGGCCGATGCGGCCTTTGAGCAGCCTGCGACGGCCGATCATCCGGCCGGCTACCTGCTGCGGGGTGTGAAGTTGCCGGTGAACTTGCCGCAGCTCCCGTCGCAGAAGCTGGACGACCAGATCGTGCTCTACTCGCCGGCCGACATGCCCTGGCTGAAAGCGGACGAGTGCTTTGTCGTCAGCGTCGTCACGTTCGAGCAGCTTACCGTCGGCGGGGCGTGGCGAAATTACTTGTCGTCGTATGAGCTCATCACCGGCATTCGCGGCCGCGTGATTGAGCCGGGGGCCGACGTCCGCGTGACCCTGCATGCCCGTCTCGTCCAGCCGCTGCTCGATTTCTCGCTCGTTCTCCTCGGCCTTCCCTTGGTTTTGACCGGCACCAGCCGTAACATCTTTCTGGCGGCAGGCATGTGCGGCGGGATGGTGGCGCTGCTCTATTTCGTGGTCTTTACGTGCCACGGGCTGGGGTCGAACTACCTGCTCGATCCGACTCTGGCAGCGTGGATTCCGCTGGTCGTGTTTGGACCAGTGGCCTTCACGTGGGCCCGGCCGATTTGGGATTGAAGAAGTGGGGCAGGCGCCTCGCCTGCCATAAGAGAGCCAATTTCGGGTGGCTGTGGTTGGCGCAGCCAACCACGGGTTGCACGCTGTCGGAACAAGTGTCGCTAAACCATGGGGAAAGGGCGGACCATGAGCGAGCACGAACGGCCGTGGGTGGACGAGCTGACGATTGGGGATGTTCTAAAAGAGACCGCGAGGCGACACGCGAGCCGCGAGGCGATGGTCTTTCCGCAGCTGGGCCGCCGCTGGACGTGGCAGCAGTTCGCCGCGGATGTCGATGCAGCGGCACGCGGGCTAGTTGCCTTCGGTATTCAGAAAGGAGAGCACGTCGCACTCTGGGCCACTAATGTGCCGGAGTGGGTGCTGCTGCAGTTTGCGACAGCTCGCATCGGCGCCGTGCTCGTCAACATCAACCCGGCTTATCGGCCGTTTGAGCTGGAATATGTGCTCAACCAGAGCGATTCGGTCGCCCTGTTTCTCGTCGATCAGTTCAAGACGAGCAGCTACTTCGACATGCTCCGGGAAGTGTGCCCCGAAGTGGCGGACGCACGGGAGGGGCGGGTTAACAGCCCCAAGTTTGCCAAGCTGCGGAACGTCGTTGTGCTCAAAGGCGAGCCGCCGCAGGGGCTTATCACGTGGGACGCGATGGTCGTCGCCGGAAAGGCCGTTCCGGCGAGCAAGCTCGACGAAATCAGCCAGTCGCTTTCGCCTGGTGAACCGATCAACATTCAGTACACCTCGGGCACGACCGGTTTTCCGAAGGCAGCCACGCTCAGCCATCGAAATCTGCTGCTCAACGCCTTCTACGTCGGCCAGTGCCAGCGATTCACGCCCGACGATCGGCTTTGCATCCCCGTCCCGTTTTATCACTGTTTCGGCTGCGTCCTGGGGACGATGGCCTGCGTTGTCCACGGCAGCACGATGATTGTGCCGGCCGAGTATTTTCAAGCCAAGCCAACGCTCGATGCCCTGGAGCATGAGCGTGCCACGGCAGTGTATGGCGTGCCGACGATGTACATCGCCCAGCTTCAGGAGCCATCGCTCGCCGGGCGAAAGTTCGCTCTGCGGACCGGGATCATGTCCGGAGCCCCGTGCCCCATTGAGGTCATGCGGCAAGTCATCGACAAGATGGGTCCGAGTCAGGTGACGATCGCCTACGGTCAGACCGAAGCCTCACCGGTCATTACGCAAACACGAGCCGACGATCCGCTGGAACTGCGGGTCGAAACGGTCGGCCGGCCGCTGCCGGGAGTCGAGGTGAAAATCTGGGATCCCGCGACCTGCCGCGACCTGCCCGACAACGAGCAAGGGGAACTTTGCACGCGCGGGCACGTCGTCATGCTCGGGTACTACAAGAACGCGGAAGCTACCAGAGCCGCCATCGACGCCGAAGGCTGGCTGCACACGGGCGACTTGGCCGTGCGACTGCCCAATGGGTACTACAAAATTACCGGCCGGCTCAAGGACATGGTCATCCGCGGCGGCGAGAACATCTACCCCCGCGAGATCGAAGAGTTCCTCTTCACGCACCCCGCGGTCGAGCAAGCGGCGGTCTTCGGCGTCCCGGATCCCAAGTACGGCGAAGAACTGTGCGCCTGGATCAAACTCAAAGCGGGCGAGTCGGCCACGCCCGAGCAAATCCGTGACTTCTGCCGGGCTAAGCTCGCCCACTTCAAAGTACCGAAGGTCGTCAAGTTCGTCGATCAGTTCCCGCAGACGGTGACGGGGAAGATTCAGAAGTTCAAAATGCGGGATTTGATGAAAGAGGAACTGGGGCTGGCGGAGCAGAAGACGGCGTAGAATCACATCGCTGATCAATCATTTGTTTAGCTTGGCGTCATGACGAGCACCGGCTTCACCCGACTTGATCGTGTGCTCGACTGCGTGGTAGACGGCATACAGAAAATCGTACTCGTTGTCTTCAATTCGTTTTAGCATCGTAGAAAACGGATACGCGATCACCTCGACTGACTTGTGTCGTATCGCGTGGTCGACGCCAACCTCATCGGAGACGATTACCCACTCCATGTCGAAATCGGCAACGCATTTGTTGCCGAGATATGCCCCCAAGATGTCGATGACCTCCTGCTGCGAATGCCGACGTTCGCTGCTCGTCTGCCAGGCACGAAACGCGCGGTCATAGTCTACCAATTGCGGTTCTGGTACCTCTGGAATATAGGTGCGAACGAAATCCGGGCCTTTCGCGGCAAGTAGTCGAAGGCGTTGTAACTCATCACTTGAGACCGGCGAAATTGTCTGTGGTGACGAATCAACCGGGGATTCAGTCATCACAATTTCGCCGCCTGGCGTGTCGATCGTCGTCTGCTTTCCCGTCTCACGCATTTCTCCGCATCCCGAGACAAGCAGGAGAATGATGAAGGCAAAGCGTCGCATTGGTCGCCTAGGAAAAGGAGTACCGTTGTGGGATCTCGGCTGCCATCTACTCCCCAAACTTCCGCTGGCTCGTCTTGTCGGCCGTGGGGAAGTCGTCGGGAATCGGCAGCGTGACCTTGCCCGTGGCGGCCCATTCGGTGCCGCGGATCAGGGTCGTGATGAAGCCGACGCATTCCTGCGAATCGTTGCCGTGCCCCATCGGCGTGTGGAAGACGCGCCCCTTGCCGTAGTCGATCGTGAAGATCATCGGCTCGTGGCGGCCGGAGCCCCCCTTGGCCTTGTCCGCGTAGGCTGTGGCCAGGATGTGCATGTTGTCGCCCGGGCCGCGGAGGAGGTCGTAAAGCTCGTCGTTGACGTGCATCCACTCCTTGGGCATCCCCTTGGTGATGGGATGTTCGCCGTCGCGGACGATGATCTGGAACGGGTGCTGCGGACCGTGGTGGCCGCCACTCCCCTTTTCTTCATTGCGAACGAGCTTCCCTTCGCCATCGAGATAAACATACGGGCCGCTCTTCTCGTTCCGCCCGCCCCAGCCGCCGAGGCCGATCATTTCGTTGTACTCTTTCCAATCGCCGAAGGCATTGTCGGCCGCGTGAATGACGACGAATCCGCCGCCCCCCTTCACGTAATCGACAAACGCCTGCCGCGTCGCCTTGGGCCAGGTTGCGCCGTTGTAGTTCGAGACGACGACGGCGTATTTGGCAAAGTCTGGCTTGTAGCTCTCGTCGGTTCCGGACGGCTTCGTTGTTGCCACATCGACCGTGAACCTTTTGGTCCCTTCCAGGTACTCCTTCATCATCTTCGTGGTGGTCGGCCAGTTTCCGTGGTTGTTCTGGCCGTCAAGGATGAGAGCCTTGAGCGGTTCGTCGGCCATGGCGGTCAGCGGCGCGAGTAGGACGGCGAACACCATTGGGAAGGCGGCGTGAAGGGACATGCGGATGCTCCGGGGAGGGTGGTTTTGCTGGGGAGAATTGTAGTCCACGCAGCCAGCCAATTCACCGCAGGTAAAGAGCCCGTATCGTCGCGAGTGATTCGGGCGAATACAGCGACTCCATGGTTTGGCGAGCCGCCCGGCCAATCGAGCGTGCCAGAGCTGGGTCATTTTTTAGCCGTCGGATGATCTCGAGGGCCTCGTCGTCGGTATCAAACAGAAAGCCGTTTTCGCCAGAGCGTATGTCTGCCGCATAGCCTCCCCTCCGGTGGCAGACGACCGGTAGCCCGCAAGCCATCGCTTCATAGACGACGCGGCCAAACGTCTCGAGCCAGGTCGGCGCAGTCCGAAAGAGGAAGCAATCGAGGCCGCGCAGGAATTGTTCAGAAGGCTCCGCTCCGGCTGGAAGCAACTCGATTCCATCGCTGTCCTTGAGCCAATCGGTAAGGCAGGTGCCTCCCATGACTCGGACTTTGCAGCCCGAAGCAGCAAGTCGGCGATAGACTGCCGGATCATCCGGATGGTGCTTCTCGGGCACATCGCGGCTGAGGCGGCCGATTGTGAAGGGCCGGCTACTCAACGAGCGACTTGCTTCAGGACTGAAGCGATCGAGGTCGATCGGCGAAAGCTGCACGGTTCCAGGTAAGCCAGCGAGTTCGGCGATCGCCTGCGACGAATAGACCATCTCCACCGGCTGCCGGCCTTTGAGCGACAGGATCGTTCGCACCTTCGCCAGCTTCTCGGGTTCGTCGGTGTTATAGACGAGGATCGTCCGTCGCGGCTGGCACTTGAGCCACCAGATGCCGGGCGCAAAGTACGCGCCGACGAAGACGAACGTGCCCGTGGTCGGAAACAAGCCCCACTCGGTATCGATCCGCTTGATCGGCACGACATCCACAAGTCGCCGATCGGGCGTGTGCTGCGACCAGAGGTCAACGTCGGCATGTCCCATGAGCAAGCGGTACAGCTCGATCGTTCGCCACTCGCTGCCGCCGGTGGCGTCCCACATCGGGTTGATCAAGTGAATGGCGGGTCGGTCAGGCATCGGACAAAGCTACTTCGAGGAGGCTCGAACATGATCGCGAAACGATCCGGAGAAAACGCGAGGGCACGTCTCAGCCAGCGCACTTACTCTTCCAACTTTGTGGCTTGTGTCACCAATCTCGATTTTGACTCCTGAGCAACGACAACCACTGTCGCAATCCTGCAAATAACCGGCACAACCGGACGACTCGGCGGCCTTTGCGGAGGCGGAACAGCCCCGTTGACCTGCGGGAATGATGCGACTGGCCAAAGTTTCTCAAGAAGGTCGTGGTGCGGGTACGAAACTAACATTCGGGAGACGTGTGCCGCGACGGTGCATCCGCGCCATCGCGAAGCACGTTTTCCAGGGGGGAATCTGCTAAAGGACGGCTCGCCGCCGTCCACGAGTCGGTCCGAAGGCCCATGGACCGCCCGTGCTGGCATGTTCTTTCCGCCAGTTTGCCACGCCGAAATCGGCGGCCCGGAAGCCCGGTTGTCCCAAAGGCTCTGGATGCTTGCATCCTTCCTGCTTTTTGTGGATTTCCGCCGTTGCCGGATGACCGGTTTGCCGATGTTGACAGTAAGGCCGCGGATCAGAGGGAACTGAGCCCAAGCCAGCGAAGCACAAAACGTCAGCCCCGACCCAGATGTTTGAGCCTGACCGGCAACGACCCACGCCGGCAAGATGGACCGAGACCCAGTCGGCCAGGCAAGAACAAGGGGCGCAAGCAGCATCATGCGGCTCCTCACCGCCGATGCTGCGGCACCGACACCAAGCGAGAGTATTGGAGAGCCTGCGATGAAGGTCTTCACAACTGGACAGGTCGCGAAGATCTGTAAAGTGGCCCCGCGCACGGTCAGCAAGTGGTTCGATTCCGGTCGCCTCAAAGGCTACCGCATCCCCGGCTCGCAAGACCGACGCATCCCCCGCGAGTATCTGATCAAGTTCCTCAAAGAGCACGGTATGCCCCTTGGCGACCTCGAAGACGAGGCAATGGCCAAGGTGCTGATCGTGGCTCAGGATCAGATCCTGATCGAAAATCTCAAGCGTGAATTGCCGGTCGAGCGTTCGTTCCGCGTGGCGGTTGCCGCCAGCGGGTTCGAAGCCGGTATTCAGGCCGAAAGCTTCCACCCGGATTGCATCATCACCGACTTCTCGATCGGCAAGATCGAAGCGCTGCAGATTTGCCAAAACCTGCGGAAGAACGCCGACTTTGCCGAAACGATCCTGATCGCTCTCTTGCCGGACGACGGCAGCCCGCTGAGCTTCGACCGCTCGGCGATCAACGAGACGTTCAAGAAGCCGTTTGATGCCAAGCTCTTGGCCGAACGCCTGCGGACATTGATCGGGGCCCGGAAGGAATTGGTCTAAGTAGGTCCCGCCAGCCCGGCGGGACTTTCTCGGCCAACTCTACGGACGCCACCTCAACAGAAAATCCAACCGCTGCGGCGTAAAACCCGCAGCGGTTTTTTGTTTGCGTCCAGTGCGGTGTCTATGCAGGAGGAGGTCAATGCTCAATCGGAGGAAAAGTGTCGATTCCATGCTTACGCAACTCTTCTTTAATTTGGTGCAGGAGAGCATCGCAAGCTGCGTAAGCATACGTCGGTGAGAGTTCGCTGAATGCGTGATTGATGTCCAAATGGAGTCCGACATCGTGAGGGCATGGGATGGACCAACCCTCAGGTTCCAGATGTCGAAGTGTCATCGCATAGATAGCAGCAGTTTGTAAGTCATTTTTCCGGTGGTAGTGTTTCGCGACCAGTCCGAGCAATTCCTTAAGTCGCTTCAGCGCGAGCGGAAGGATGTCGTCGCGAAAGTTGCCCCCCTGCCCGCACCATGCCGTAAACGAAGTCGAATTCGTCTCATAGTCGGCTGGTACCCAGAACCGTTGGATGCCGCTCCGGATCCGAAACAGATTTTCGACGTCGAACTCAATCCAGTGACGGAGCACCGATGCCACCGTTGCACGAAACTCAGTATCGAGAACCTCCTGAATAGTAAAGTTGAGGATTGGAGCAGCGAGACTGAAGCGGTTTCCAGTCTCCCATCCCACAGTTTCAGCTCTCCTTTCAGTGCCCGGTGTAAGGACGAGCTGGTCTGGCGTTTGCGGCAGAACCCAAGCGGCGAAACGAGGGCTTGTGTGGTAAACGAGAACTCTGGCCTCAGCCTTCTGAACGACGCAGAGAAAGATGGGGAGCGGGTGCTCAATGAGCCAGCGAACCGATTCAGTGCTGCCGAAGACCCATGGGTCCATCGTGCTCTTTACTTGTACGGAGTAGTAGGCTCGCGGCCAGGCCCTTTGTCCCACCCGCTCCAAAAGTGTGCAGTAGAGATCGAGCCCAGTATCCTCTTGGTGTGGAACCGGTATGGATGTACCGAACGATGAGAACACGAACTGCGCGAGGTATTCCGAGCGACTTCCTTCGTGCAGATTAGCAGCGAGCGAACCGGCATGGCTGATTGGTTCTAGTTTGGATCTGTGTCTGTCCGGGAGCATGGGCTGCATCGTGTTCCCTCTTGATTGAAATCAGACTACCGACGACTGCTTGGCTATTTTGAGGTGTTGCGCGATAGCATGGGTCCAAGCCGGAAGCAAGTCAATCAACCAACTCCCTTGAACCAAGTTGCATCACTCGCCATTCCCGCCTAGCATCGAATGTCGGAGACGTACGTCATGTCACTCGCCCAGCACCCTCAACTGACGCCGCAGGAGTTTTTGAAGTTCGAGCGCGCTTCGTCTGCGAAGCATGAGTACTACCTCGGCTCGATGACGGCAATGGCCGGAGCCAGCGTCACGCACAACCGCCTCGTCCGCAACCTGCTCGCCGCGCTCGACGCCCGATTGAAGGGCGGCCCGTGCGAAGTATTCCCCAGCGATCTGCGGCTGCATTGCCCCGGCGGGCTCCTGACCTATCCCGACGTGCAAGTCATCTGCGGTCCGATTGAATACTTCGGCGACGAGTCCAATTCGGCGCAGCGCGATACCGTCGTAAACCCCAAGCTGATCGTGGAAGTGCTCTCGAAATCAACCGAGCGATACGACCGGGGGGACAAATTTGCCTTCTATCGCGAAATTCCGACACTCGCCGAGTACGTGCTCGTCTCGCACTTGCAGCCGCTGGTGGAGCGGTTTGTTCGGCAACCTGGAGGTTGGCTGCTGACCGAGGTCCGCGGCCTGGATTCCACGCTCGACCTGGCCGCAATTGGCGTACAGATGCCGCTGGACGAGATCTATCGCGGTGTGGAGCTGCCCAGCCTCTTGCCAGGCGTCATCTGGGACGACGATTCAAACGCATAGCTGCTACCAGTCCACCGCTAGCATCTGGCTTGCTATTTCCTCGCCAACGGGGACTTGTTAATAACACGCCCCTCATCTGGCGGCTGGCCGTGCGCGGCCTGCTGCGCTTGCGAGGATCGCATGCACCGGCGGTTGGAATTCGCGCTTGTTCTGACGTTGTCCACAGCGGCGATGTCGTTGCTGGCCGGCTGCAAGACCGGTCCGTATGTGAACGCGCATATAGAAACGCTGAATGCTGAGTTCCGGGAGCTTGAGGATTATGTCTATTGCCTTGAGGAAGAGAACACGCGGCTGACGCAGGAACTTGAAGCGGCTCGTGGGACAAAGCAGCCGACCACAAGCCCTCGCCGCACGCCGCGGACGCCATTCCTTCGGCCAGCCGATGACGAATCGGGGCTGAACGTTCCCTCGGTCGAAATGCCCAGTGACCCGGCCAATTCGCCGCCGCGGCGGTCGAATCGGCCGGCGATCGAGCCTCCCGCGGACATGGACCTTGAGCCGCCGACGGTTGAACTGCCATCGGCAGGTGACGAACTTCCCAAACCCGCCGTACCGAACTCGGCGAAGCCGGCCGCTCCCGAACCGCTCAAGTCTATCAAGCCGTCCGACACCAAAGTCACTCACCTGTTCCTCAACCCAGTGCTCACCGGCGGCAGCGATCTCGATGGCCAGCCGGGGGACGACGGCTTGTCGGTCGTCATCGAGCCGCGAAGCGCGGATGATCAACTTGTGCCACAGGCGGGCAGCGTATCCGTCGTCGTCCTCGATCCGACCAAGGCCGGGGATGCGGCTCGCGTCGCCCGCTGGGATTTTGCCGCGAGCGAAGTCCAGCAAAAACTGTCCGCTGCGAGTGTCGCTCCTGGCATCCGACTGCAGATGCCGTGGCCCGCGACTCCGCCGACCAGCGACAAACTGCATCTGTTCGTCCGCTACGAAACGGCCGATGGCCGCCGTTTGCAAACCGATCGCGAGATCTTCGTCGGGCAGCCGGGCGAGCTTTCGCAGCGCTGGACCCCGAGGAAGGCCACGTCGTCAACGCCTGCCGAGCCAGCGATGTTGCCAGTCGTTGCCGCTCCACCCGCAGAAGCGACTGCCGTCTCAGCCACCGTTCCGGCTTGGTCGCCGAATCGGTGAGCCGGATTGCCTCGCTTGCGCGTCGGGTAGGAGGGGCGAGCGGGGTGCGTTAGCACCCCGATGACGTAGCCTCGTCAACAATGTCATGGGAGCGGGAGGCTGACGCCTCCCGCTCGCCGAGACTACTCCACCACCGGCGCAATCTCCGCCGCGCCAAAGTCTCGCCCGCTCCGCCCCCATACCGCAAATACGGCCAGGCAGCACGCCATCATCGCCATGGCCGTCCAGTACGGCAGCGTCGCTCCGCGGAAGAACAGCGGGATGGCAATGAGCGGGCCGACCACGCGAGCCAGTGCGCTCACGCTCTGACTTACGCCCAGGATGCCACCTTGTTTGGCCGGATCGCTCCGCCGGCTGACGAGCGACAGGAGCGACGGCGTCATGAGCGAGAAGCCCGTCACCTCGATCGCCGACGCCACAATGAGGAGCGGCAACCGCTCGGCCTGGCTGGCGAGACTCAGCAGCAGAAAGCCGAGCATCGTCACGAAACCGCCCGCGACGGCCATTTTGAACTCGCTGATACGGCTTGCCAGTCGCCGCACGAGCACACCCTGCGCGATGCTCAGCGTAAAGCCAATGAACGCGAAGTAGAGCAGCACCTGCGGCAGCTTGAAACCGAATTCCCCTTCGAGCAAGAGCGACAGCGTCGTTTCGTAAGCCCCGAACGAGACGACGCTGATGAACGACGTGAGCAGGATTGCTCCGATCGACGGCGTGGTCAGGGCGTCGCGCCACCCTTGCACGTCGAACACTGAGTGACGAGCGGCTGAAGCCACTCCCGGCCGCAGTGACTCGGGCAGCAACATCGCCGCCAGTAGCAATGCCACTGCCGACAAACCGGAAGCGACGAACCCCGGCCACGGACTCGTCGCGACTTCGGCCTCGCTCGTCGAGAAGACGAGTGCCGCAAAGCCGAGCAGTGGCCCGAACGTAAAGCCGAGTCCGAATGCTGCACCGATCAAAGCCATCCCTTTGGCTCGCGACTTGGGCGGCGTCGAATCGGCAATGTACGCCTGAGCGGTCGGAATCGTGGCCGCAGCGATTCCTGCGCCGATTCGCGAAATGAAGAGCCACGTCAGGCTCCGCCAAATCGTCGCCACGCCAAAGATCGCGTAGAAGACGACCGAACCAAGCAGTCCCACGAGCAGTACGGGCCGCCGACCGACGCGGTCAGACAGCCGGCCCCAGAGCGGCGAGAAAATGAACGTCATCGCGGAAAAGCTCGCCATGAGCAGTCCAATCTCCCAGCCGTGCTTATCGACGCCGAACGTCTTGGCGTAAATTGGCAAGAGCGGCAGCACCATGCCGAAGCCGAGCAGGTCGATGAAGACCGTTAAAAAAATCACGAGCAGCGACCCGCGGGTGGGGGGCGCGATGGCTGGCGCTTTCTCGCCGGCCGCCTTGCTCGCTGCGTACGGATTCGCTTCGGTTTCGCTTGGTTCCTTCGTCATGTCAGCCTGCCACTGCGGGATGGGTGCAATCCCGCAGTGTGATTCGTCACGCCCGTTTGGACAACGGGCCAACACGTGGGTCAGCCAACAGGGTAGTGCGTCAGTTTGAAATTCTGGACTGGTTCAATGCGGACGACTCTCTTCGGCAAGAAAGGCATTGAACGCTTTTGCGGCGTGGTAGTCTGTGGGGATGTAGCGCCCTTCAACCAACTTGTACAGCAGACTATCAAGTGTTCTGGCAATTGGCTGGTACGCAACCGGATCGTGAATTTCATGGGATAAAAACCCAGCCTCCAGTCTGTCGCCGTCGTATCGAATAACCAGAGCGTCGCCGTTTGGCGCAGACCCAATGGGCAGGAATCGTTGGATAAGGAGCTTTTCAAGCTCTGGGCATTTCAAAATGTCCGACGTCGCCATCAGATGAAGTTGGCGGACGTATCCGCTTTGCTGAGGCCAGTAGAACCGCAACAATTGCCTCAACTCCCAAGGCAAGCCTGACTTGTCGAGCCATGCCGCGACCGCTGGAGGCGAATGGCCAATCGCAAGCTCGCCATCCTGATCGAGGTAGTGGAGAAATTCTCTAGCGACATCTACTGACATGACACAGATCCCCTTGCTGGCACGCAGCCCAGCATTTCGATTACGTTCATGTACCACAACTTCGTTCGGATTCACCAAACTCTGCGGATGCCGCCAGCGCTAAAATCGGGCGTGTCGAGTTGGGTTTGGTCGATCAGCGACGTGGTAAAATTGGCCGCCGAACTGGAGCTTGACCGGGAAGCAAATTCAAACTGACGCACTACCGCCAACAGGGGCGTCAGGAGCTGCCGACCCCTTTGAGCCTGATGTTGAGGCAGCAGTCTTCTGCCGTCACACCCCCTTCGGCACAGCCCAGTGCCCCTCGCGATACGCCCTTCGTACCAGCTTGTTCGCTTCGTCGTCCCCCTTGATTGTCTCCGCGGCCGGATCGACGTGCAGTGTCCGCTGCATTCGGCAGGCGATGTTGCCCAGGTGGACGAGCACGGCCGACATGTGCCCTTCCTCCACGTCAGCGTGCGGCCGGTTGCCGCTGCGAACGCAGTCGAGGAAGTCCTGATGGTGCGCCGGCAGATCGGGCGAACCAGTTCCTTTCTCGCCCGGCTTGTTCCGCGGGCCGAAGACTTGAAAGCCGCCCCCCTTGCCCAAGAGCAGCATTCCCTTCGTGCCGTAAAACGCATTGCCGTTCTCGTACCCCTCCTGCACATACGGCGACCAAATCCGCTGCTCGAAGATGAGCTGCCGCTTACCGACGACCTTGCCATCACTGGGTCCGCTCCCCTCCCATTCAAACACGCAGTACTGCGTGTCCGGGAACTGCTGATCGTCGTCGAAGAAGAACTTGCTTCCCAGGGCGGCGACGGTGCTGGGCGGCGTTGTCACGCCCAGGCCCCAGCGGGCGATGTCGATGTCATGGACGCCGTCGTTACCCATATCGCCGGCGCCGAAGTCGTAGTACCACCGCCAGATTGAATGCAGCAGGTTCGACTGATACTTCCGCTCCGGAGCCGGGCCGAGCCACAAATCGAAGTCGAGATTCACCGGCGGCTCGCTCGGCTGCTGGTGGCCGATGTTCCCGCGAAGCTGGCTGTTCCACGCCTTGGCCACGAGTACGTCGCCGATTTCGCCCGACTTGAGAATCTCCATCGCCCGGCGCACGTGCCCAGTCGAACGGCTTTGCGTCCCCACCTGCACGACGCGGTTGTTCTTGCGGGCCGCTTCGATGAGGAGCCGCCCCTCGCGGACGTTATGCGACACCGGCTTCTCGACATAGACATGCTTGCCGGCATTCACGGCGAGGATCGCAGCGGGCGAATGCCAATGGTCGGGCGTCGCGATCCAGACTGCCTCGACCGATTTGTCGTCCAGCACCTGCCGCAGGTCCTTCACCGCCTTGGGCGAGCCGCCGTTCTGCTCCACGTGCTTGGCCGCGCCCGCGAGCCGATCGGCATCGACGTCGCAAACGTACTTGATCCGCACGTCCTTCCTCGCGGCGAGCAGCCGCAGGTGATTCGTTCCCATGCCACCGGGCCCGATGATGCCGATGTTGAGCGGATCCCCCTGTGCCGCCGCTCCCAACTTGGCCGCTGCCGCGAGCGAAGCAGCCGTCACGAAGCCTGCAGAAGTGGACAGGAAAGTACGACGAGAGAGATCGGACATGGATTGAGCTCCCAGGAAAGAAACGGCGTGTCCCGCGAACTGCCCAGCAACATACCAATCGCCGCCGACTGATGCGAACGATTTCCTATAATCCTGTTTCGAGCAATTGCCAGCGACAACGTGGCTCTGCGGGAGCTGAAGGACCACATCGCCGTTACCTCGAAATCACAATCCGCTGATCCGCCTTAATCTTCCGCCGTTCGATTCGCCCCTTCCCGTGCGGCAGGATCACTTCCACATCGCACTCGGTCAGATCGCCCAAGCCGATGTGGGCAATCGCCTCCTGCCCCGAAGCATAGCCAAAGCCGACGGCGATTTCGTTGGCAGCAAGCAGGGCCGCGGAATCACCGAGCTGGCCCGGAGGATACACAAGCACGCGACTGCCGATTCCTTGGCGGCTAACACCGTTGTCTCCCGCCACTGCGACTTGCAGCCAGTGGCCCCCCGGCGTTTCGTTCGCGAGGAGGAGCGACTTCGCCTGCGGCCACCAGTTCGGCAAGAACATGTCGAGCTTGCCGTCGCGATTCCAGTCGCACGTGGGCCCCGGAGCCATATACACGATTTTGTGGTCGGCGATCATCTTGTCGAAGAACGGACCGGTCGCTTTCACGGCGAGTTGATCCGCGCTCGGAAAATCGTTCGCCGCGAGGGCATCACAGCGGAACTTCGGCACGCCGCTGGCTAAGCCCAGGTGCTTGAAAATGACCGGATGCGGCCTTCCCTCCGCATCGAACTTGACGACTGATGTGTAGATGTCTGGCCAGCCGTCGTTATCGAAATCCTGTAACTCGACGTGCGGCGACTTCATCGGCAGCGGCACAAGGCCAGCGTCGGCTGTCATGTCCCTGAACGCCGGCAGGCCGTCCTTCACTCCCTGATGCAGGTAGAGCCGCACCGGCACGCCGCCCCCTTCGGACAGCCACGGCCGGCTGAAGTGCGAACCGACAACGATGTCCAAGAGTCCGTCCCGATTCACGTCGCCAAAGCACAAGCCGCATGCCGTGTCGTCTCCGTCGCGGCCGTAAGTCCAGGCCAGGCCCGTCATCTCCTCCGGCACTTCGCGGAACTTGCCGTCCGGCGTACTCACCAGCAGCTTATTCCCATGATGCCGGCCGCCGACGAGCAAATCGGGACGGCCATCGGCATTCACGTCCGCTGCTGCCACGCCAAACCCAGTCAGCTTCTCCGGCAAGCCGACCTGCTCTGAAACGTTCTCGAACTTCAAGTTGCCGAGATTGCGATACAGCCGCGAACGGCTTTGACCACCCTGGAAATAGCACTCGCCGACGAACAGATCGACAAGGCCATCACCGTCGTAATCGGTCGCACACGCACTGCGGCAAGCCATTCCTTGCACGCACGCGCCGCTGTCCGCCGAAACGTCGGCAAACTTCCCGCTACCGTCGTTGCGGAAGAGCTTGTTCGGCGTTTCAAAGTGTGCCGTTTCCGGCTTGCGGCTGGCAATCGCGTGGTTCGTGGTGTAGAGGTCGAGGTCGCCGTCGTTGTCCAGATCGACCAGCACCGCGCCGTTGGCCCGGCCGACGACTTGCAAATGCGGCTGATTGTCCAGCACGAACTTGCCGCCGCGCTGAAAGAAAAGCTGATTCGGCTTCTCGGCAGCGCCGCGTCCGCCGAACGTGCCGACGTACAAATCCGCCCAGCCGTCGCCGTCGATGTCCCCCCAGCCTGCGCCATGCCCGGCCATGGTGTCGAGTGCTGGAAACAGGCCCGCCTCTTGGCCTGCGTCGCGGAAGCGAAAGGCGGGTTCCGCACCGCCGCATGGAACATCAAGACAGAGGGCCACGATGAGCACGAAAATCAGCAAGGAGGTTCGCATGAGAGAGGCTTATCAGGAGAGAGTCGCGACATCTTCTAGATGCGCGAGCCGTCTCGATTCTGCGCGCCCTACCGCACCAAATCCAGCGTTCCCCACAAGCTGGGGTCTTCGGCGAACGGGAGTTCCTGACCAACGCTGAATGTTTGCCAGCCCAGTTCGCGGTCGATCACCGCGTAAGTGAAGCCGATCGCCGGCTGGTCGGCTGGACTGAAGCCGGTGAGCAAGTCCGCCGGAATGTGAACCTCCAGCAAATAGCCGTCCGCCTTGCGCTCGGCCTTGATGCGCAACTGCCGCTGGTCGATCTCGCGGGGGCTCTCCTTGGCCCGGTTGATCGCCAAGAGAGCCGCCGTCGGTTCGTTAAGCTGCCGTCCGGAGCCGACCGGCAGGAATGCGAAACGATGGCAGAAGCGGCCAGCGCGGTGAATGTTCTGCGTGTTACGGGTGTCAATCCAGATTTGGATTCCATCGCTGTCTTCGATCTTCGAATCGCGGCACCAAGGCGATTGCTCCTTCCCTTTAACCGCGACATTCAGCGCGAGCCCCCCTTCGCTCCATCCCAGCCGCACATCGGCAAACGGCTCCTTGCCGGCCAGTTCACTAAAGCACGGCAGCCGATGCTTCTCGGCGAGCTTGACGCCGCCGGCGGACCACAGGCTCTCCGCGCGGTGGCACGGTGCGGCAAAGCGGAAGAGCATCGTGGGAGAAATCAATTGTTCGGACATTGCATTCACCCGGTTAGTTGCCGCCGTTGAGCGACGCCAAGTGTTCTTTCAAGAACTTCTCCAATCCGCCGCGGTGCAAATGCTCCTCGGCCACGAACTGCAACCGCACCACGTCCCGGTCGCGGCGTGAATCGTCCAGCTCGCGGTCGGCTCCCAGCTCCAACAGCCGGCCGAGGCCGAACTTCCCCTTCGGCCCGGTCAGGTGGAGCAAGAGTGCGTGCGGCTTCTTGGTCTGGAT
>CAYLLN010000073.1:0-35718 GCA_964384375.1 uncultured Pirellulaceae bacterium | reverse complement strand
GGCGAGTGCGGAGTGGCGTCGCGCGGCGCGTGCTGGAGCGCGTGGTGCGGCAGCGACGAGCGAAGTAGGACGGGGCCTGGAGACCCGCGCCCAACGAGCGTGACCTGCCGTGGGCGGCTGCGCCGACCACAGCCACCCCAACCCGCCACAGAGTCACTACAGCGAAGCAGAGCTTCCAGACATTTCGTCCCAAGCGGAGCTTGGGACGGAGGCACGTGGTGGGCAGAGCCCACCCTACTTCCACACAAACTCGGCGACGACCGGATAGTGGTCACTCACGTCGCGCTCGTCGTCGGGAATTTTCCAGAAGACGTCCATGTGGTCCTTGTCCTGCTCTTTGCCGCGGACGACGAGGTCCTTGCGGATGTCGATCGATTGGAAGACGAGGTCGCGGCGATTGGGGGTGTCGGCCGTGAGCGTGGGCGTGACAAGGATATGGTCGAACTGCTTATGGATCAGATGGGTTTCCTTCGATTCTCCCTTGTAGGAGACAAACAAATCAGTCAGATCGTCGTCCGTCGCCGGCGTGTCGAGGCCGCGGAGCGCGCCGAGATCCCCTTCCTTCGTCGTCGTTTCAAACGTCTCTTCGGTGTTCACGTCGCCGAGCACCATCACGTTGTCGCCGGCCTTCACCGCATCGTCGATCCAGCGGCGGACGAGGTGCGATTGCTTCTTGCGAATCTCGGTCGCTCCCGGCTGAGCGCGGAAGTGAACGTTGCACAAGAGGAGCCGCTCGCGATCGTTACCGCTCCCCCACTCAAACTCGCAGAGGATGTGCTTGTTGACGTTGTAGTACTGTTTCGAGTCGAACATCTCCTGCGTCTGTCGCTTGACCGAATATCCCGTGAGACCGGAAAGGGCGAGAACGGCGACGTCCTGCTCGGTGAAGAAATCGCCTCCTTCGATATAGGCGACGGTGTAATCCAGGCCGTGGTCCTGCTTCAGTTTGCGAGTCAGATAGAAGAGCACTCGCTGGTTCTCAATCTCTTGCAGAGCGAGGATCGTGGGCTTGATCTCGGCGATCACCTTGGCGATGCCGGCGAGCTTCCAGTCCCACGCTTCGCGCGACGGGGCGGATTGCTGCTTGGCGAGGTCGGCCCAGTTGTCGCCGGCATAGTTGTCGTAGAGCCACTCGACGTTCCAGGTGGCGACGACGAGTTTTTCGGGCGGCGGGTCGGCAAGGGCCGGCGCTGTCAGCAGCAACCACGCGCCGATGAGCAACAGAAGACCGCAGAAAGGACGAAGCATGATTTGAGCCTCAAAATGTCGGACAGGAGCAAGGAGAAGCCACGGACCGAACACCAATCAAACACGGATGGGACTTCAATCCGTAATACAAACATTGCGTTTCTTCGCGTAATACAAAGATTTGTCATGAACTCGTTCGCCGGAGCATCGTCCTTCGAATTCAACGCAAAGATCGCGAAGTTAGCAAAGCCGCAAAGAGCGAAGGTTTTCTCCCTTTGCGGCCTTCGCGTTCTTTGCGGGTTTGCGTTGAAAGTCTTCGCGGTTCCCGCCGAATACCTCGCCGGTTGCGGCAGGATCGCGCTGGGTTTCATCCGTGTCTCATCTGTGGCCAGTGCAATTTGCATCGGGTTGCGTTGCCAAACATCCCTGCGGCCCAGACGGGAAAACGACTGCCGCCTATAATAACGTGCAGAGTGGCTTGTTTCCTCCCCATTCCCCCTGGCCGCCTGCCGGCCGTGTGAACGAACGACCGATGCCGAGCATTTCGCTGGCCGAAATCATTGCCGAATTTGAGGAGCTCGACGATCCGACCGATCGCCTGGCCTATCTCGTGGAGATCGGCAAGACGCTGCCGCCGCTGGCCGCGGAGTTGCACACGGAGGAGCATCGGGTGCTGGGTTGCCAGAGCATGGTCTGGATGGTGGCCGAGGAGCGGCCGGGGCCGCCGCCAACGCTCAAGTTCAAGGCCGACAGCGACGCGCCGATGGTCCGCGGCCTGATCGCCATTCTGCTCGCAGCTTATTCGGGGCACACGCCGGCCGAGATTCTGGCGTTTCCGATCGAGCAGCTCTTCGAGCGGCTGAAGCTGCTGACGTTTCTGACGCCGATGCGGAGCAATGGCCTGTTTTCGATGGTGCAGCGGATTCGGCATCTGGGTGAACGAGCTTTGGCCGCGGGGCCAGAGGCCGGCGCGCCGGGGAGCCCGCTGGTGCAGGTGCGATTGAAGCCTAAGGGAGAAAAGCCGGCGGCAGAGGCGAAGGAGCCGCCGCAACGCGCTGTGTCTGCCGCGATGAACCATGAATCGCTCGATACGCCGCTCAACGTCGAAGCGATCCGCCGCGACTTTCCGATCCTGGAAACGACGCTTGCCGAAGGTTATCCGCTGGCGTACCTCGACAACGGCGCTTCGACGCAGCGGCCGCGGCAGGTGATCGCGTCGATGGTCGAAGCGTACGAGCATTACTACAGCAACGTCCACCGCGGCGGGCACGCGCTGGCGGCCGAAAGCACCGTTCGCTATGAGGCGGCGCGCGAGGCAGTGCGCGGTCTCATCAATGCTCGGAGCACGACCGAAATCATCTTTTGCTCGGGAACGACGGCGGCGATCAACCTCGTCGCCCGGAGCTACGGCGATGCGAACCTGGGGCCGCGCGATGAAATCGTGCTCACCGAGATGGAGCACCACAGCAACATCGTTCCGTGGCAGCAAGCGGCCGAGAGGACCGGAGCGATCATTCGCTGGGCGCCGATCACCGACGGCTACGAGCTGGATATGCCGGCTTTTGAGCGGCTGCTGAACGAGCGGACGAAGATCGTTGCGATCACGGCGATGTCGAACGTGCTAGGAACGATCAATCCGATCGAGCAGATTGTGAAGCTGGCCCACGCCGCCGGCGCGGTCGTGCTCGTCGATGCGGCGCAGTCGGTGCCGCACGAGCCAACCGACGTGCGAGCGCTCGATGTGGACTTCCTCGCGCTGAGCGGGCACAAGATGCTCGGGCCGTCGGGCGTGGGCGTACTGTACGGCCGCGAAAAACTGCTCGACGCAATGCCGCCGTTTATCGGGGGCGGGAGCATGATCAAGTCGGTGACGAAGGAGGGCTTCACACCAGCCGACCTGCCGTACAAGTTCGAGGCGGGGACGCCGATGATCGTGGCGGCGATCGGTCTGGGCAAAGCGGTGCATTACCTGCAGGAGATTGGCCTCGCGAAAGTGCGGAAGCACGATCTGGCCCTCACGCGGCTCGCGCATGAGCTGCTCGGCGAGATTCCTGGCCTACGGATCATCGGCCCCGCGCCGGAGAAGAAGGGGGGCCTCGTGTCGTTCACGCTCGAAGGGGTACACCCGGACGAAGTCTCGAAGCTGCTCGACCTGCAAGGGATCGCCATTCGTGCCGGCCATCACTGTGCGATGCCGCTGCATGCGAGGCTCGGCATTTCCGCCAGCAGCCGGGCGAGCTTTTACGTCTATAACACGGCGGCGGAAGTGGAACGACTGGCGGCGGCGCTGCGCGATGCGCGGCGCGTGTTTCAGCGGTAGTACAGAATGGAGCAAAGTGAAGGAGCCACGGATGGAACGCAGATTTTCACGGATGAGGAAGTGATGAATCGGAGCTAACTTCGCTCGCCGCGCGTCGTCTGTCGAATTCAACGCAAAGAGCGCAAAGTAAGCAAAGCCGCAAAGAGCAAATGACTTGTCCCTTTGCGGCCTTCGCGATGTTTGCGCCTTTGCGTTAAAAGTGTCGGGTGGCCGGGGTCGCGCTGTGTTTGATCGAGAATGCTGAGTCCGAAAGAGAGAAAGCAGATGTCCAGGCCCTCGCTAACCCCAGAACTGCCACCAGGGGCGCTGCTCTTTCTTTTTGAACATCTGCTGGCCGAGCTTGCGGCCCCCTCCCATGAGCGCGCCTTCGAGGCGAGCGCCGGCGAGGTCGGCACCGGCGATTTTGGCGTCGGCCAGATTCGCTCCGAGAAGGATCGCGCCGTCGAGCACGGCGCCGTCGAGATTCGAGCCGCGGAGATCGGCCTTGGTAAGGTTCGCCTTTGTGAAGTCGCAGGCCAGTTCCGCCATGCTCATGTCCGCGCCGACGAGCTTCGCCTCGCTGAAGTCGCACTCGGAAAGCTTGGCATAGCGCATCACCGCGCCGGTCAGGTTCGCGCCGTGAAAGCCGGCCCCCATCGCGAAGCTGTCGGTGAGGTCGCACCGTTCGAGCGTTGCGCCGCCGAAGTCGGCGCCGCGGATGAGCGCGCCGGCAAGCATCGCGCCGCTGAGGTTCGCACCGGAAAGATCGGCATCGCGAAGATCGGCCCGCTGGAAGTCGGCCTTGCTCAGATCCTGGCCCGAGAGGTTCGCGCCGGAGAGCTTGGCCCCTTCGAAGAATTGGCCGGCGAGCGAGCTCGCCTCGATCTGGCGAAGCAGAACGCCCGTTTGTTTGTGACGGATTTCGATCATCGATCCACCCGGCAAGTCAGCACCACTGGCGTGGCGGCGGGTCGGTCCCGCTGCTGGCGCGTGGTTTCTCAAGGTTGCACCCTCGAGCCCCGAATTTGACATTGCCTCTTGCTACATACGATCCTGAATCGCTGGCTCCGCTTCCGTCGATCACACAGCCCGTTCCGAGCCATCAGCGACCGCCCACACGACCGATGGGCGCCTCCAACCGCCCCCCACATGCCACGATGCAAAGCGACATACTCACGAAGGAGATTGCCGCCCAGGTTCGCCCGCACGCTGGTCGGGGACGAAGCGCGTTCCGGTCGCTCGCCCCTGACAGTTTTCGTCGCAGTCGCCCCTGGATTGGCCCTTAATATACACACGTTGCCTGTCAGTCGCAAACATGAAGTTTGCTTGACATGTCGGGTAGTTACGCGGGGCTTGGCGGGGTGGGAACTGCCGTCGCCCGCCGGGCAGCGATTGCCTACGATGCGACGGCTCTGTGCGCCGCGGCTGTGGGCGGGGATTTGCCGGAGGATCGGCTGATGGATTTTCGCGTTGAACTCGAGTCGTTTCGCGGGCCGCTCGACCTGCTTTTGTACCTGGTGCGGAAGCACGAGCTGGAGGTTGCGGACCTGCCGATTGCACTGGTCACGGAGCAGTACCTCACGCACTTGGAAGTCCTGCAGCAACTCGACGTGAACGAGGTGGGCGACTTTCTCGACGTGGCGAGCACGCTCATCGAGATCAAGTCGCAGCTGGTCCTGCCGCGTGGCGGCGAAGTGACCGAACCGTGGGACGACCCGCGCGACGAGCTGGTCGAGCGGCTCCTCGAATACAAGAAGTACAAGGACGCGGCCAGTTTGCTCGACGAGCGAAGCCGCGATTGGCAGCAGCACTATCCGCGGCTGGCCAACGACGTGCCGCCGCGCGAGGTGGACCTGGCCGGCCAGCCGATTCGGGAGGTGGAGCTGTGGGATCTGGTGAGTGCGCTCGGTCGGCTGCTCCGCGAGTCGCAAGCGGTGAAGCCGGCGACCATTGTGTATGACGACACGCCGATCCAGGTCTATATGCAGCGGATTCATCGCAAGGTCGCCACCGACCAGCGGGCCTCGTTCAGCGAAATGTTCGAGCCGGGGATGCACAAGTCGGCGATCGTCGGGGTGTTTTTAGCGATTCTGGAACTGGTGCGGCATCACAACGTCCGCACCGAGCAGGGGGAAATGCACGGCGAAATCTGGATCGTACCCGGCGAAGGGTTCGATCCGGCGCGCGAAATCACCACAGCCGATGACTACGAGCAGCGACGGCCGGTCGCCGAGGACCTACCTGTCAAACCACGGTAGAGGGCGAGAGTTTCGCCAGAAGCAAGTAGATCCCGCCTGCCGGGCGGGATCTGTACTGAATCGACGACACGCGATTCGCGATTGTAGAAGTAGGCGTAGGGCAGGATTTATCCTGCCGCGTGTGTAGGCAGGACAAGTCCTGCCCTACATGAAACTCAAGGTCCGGTTCGGCAAGCCGGACCTACTTATGCCGTCTGATGATCGCCGGGCGAATCGTCAGCAGGCGAATCATCGGCTGGCTGCGACGAAAGCGGCTTCACGTCGGCAGACTCGCTAGCATCGGGCGTTTTGGGGAGAGCGGCCAGCGTCGCGGCGCGAATCTGCTCGGGGTCTTCCTTGGTGGCGGGCAAGTTGGAAGAGGCGTAGGGATTTTTTTCGTCCAGCTTCGCTGGCTTGGTTTCGACAACCGCCTTGGCCGCGGGTTTGGCACTGTGCGAATCGGGCGAAGGCTTCTTCGGCGGCTTGGGAGCGGTGAGCAAGATCGTCACCGCACCGACCGCGACGAGGATGAGACCCGCGGCAAAGAACGGGCTGATTTTGTCGAAGGTGTTGTTCATGTACATCGACGTAAACGCGCTGACGACCGGCGCACAGCCAAAGACGATCGGCATCACATACACGGGGCTCGATGGGCCGCCTGCGCCGAGTGCCATGATCAGCGCGAAGGCCCCGAGCGCGCCGACCGCGCCGGCGATCGTGCTCCAGACAAAGCCCCAGAACGTCCAGCCGGAGAGGAGGCCCTCCCCTTTGTCGATGCCGGTCGTGTACATGACGACGACCGGTCCGATGACGGCCACGAGGAGATACGCGATGCCCACGCAGATGAACGGCCGCAAGCGACCGTCGGTATGCATTAGGTGGTGCCCCTTGGAAAGGATCGGACCGTACGTGCCCCAGAAGAGGGCGGTGCAAAACGCGAAGATGCCGGCAACGAAAGTGCCGCTGAGAAAGTTCATGGAAGTGGAGTCCTGGGAGGCGAGAAGATGCGGGTGGGTTACTCAGTTTAACAAGCCGGCCAGCGGACGGGCAGGGAGACTAGGCGTCGTCGATGGCCCGGCGCGGCAGCAAGAAGCGAGGGAACCACAGAGTCATAGAGGGCGCAGAGAAGGAGTGCGAATGACTGCCCAACAAGACATGTCTGAATTCTCTGAAAATCGAAATTTGCTCTCTGTGTCCTCTGCGACTCTGTGTTTCAGACTCTGCCTGCCGTTTGTAATCCCAGCGCGGTGCAAGCACCACGGCGAAATCTTCGGACAGATTGAGTTAGCCCGTTGCAAACCGCGCCGCCACGAGCACTCGCTCCTTGAGCGCCGTTCGCAGCGGATCGTCATTGGGCCCGCAGAAGCCCAAGTGCAAATGCCGCCGCCACCCTTCGGCATACTTGAAGATGCACGACATGCGGCCGACCTGTGCATCGAGTTCGGCCAGAGTGTCGAGATAGGAGTTGTGCCCCTGGCTCTCGTCGAGCCACACCTTCTGGCTCGCATGCTTGGCGAGCATCTTCTTCTTCAACTCGATCAGGTCGGTCGTATCGACGACGAGTTCCGGCTCGACCGGCTTGCCGAGCGGATCGTGATGCGAGTACGGCTGCGCGTGATAGATGGTGACCGGACCGCCAATCGCGGGGCGCGGCGGGTGGGTCGGGAAGTTTGGCATGCCGCGGGCGAACGCCGCTGTCACCGCGAGGCGGCAGGTGTTCGTGTGGTCCTCCATGTAATCGACCGGCGAATGCGTGAGAACGATTTCCGGCCCGACCTGCCGAATGACCGAGGCGACTTTCGCGAGCGTCGGCTTGTCGTAGAAGATTTCGAGGTCGTTGCAGATGCTTTCATGAAACGTCGCGCCGATTGCCGTCGCTGCCGCAAGCGCCTCCTCGCGGCGAATGCGGGCGATCGTCGGCCCGTCGTGCTTGCTCGATCCGCAGCAGCCGTTGGCCAGATTCCAATAGTGAATCTCGTAGCCCGCTTTGCGAAGGAGCATGAGCGTGCCGGACATGAGGAACTCGATATCGTCCGGGTGGGCGGCAATGGCGATGGCGGTTTTCATGACGAGACTCGCAGTGTTGTCGAAGATCGGCGTGCGACGGCAATTTACGAGCCGATTCTAACCGCCCCTCGCGCGAGCGACGACGGCGGTGGCAGCCTGGTTGGCGTCGCGAGTTGGTCAACTTTGCCGGCTGGGAAGAGCGTGCGGGTGGCTGGCAGATTTTTCAATTCCGCTCACGCCCTTGCCGATCCTTGTGGATGCGGGGCATTCTCTACCTCCCCGCACCAGGCTCGCGCGGCCGGAAGCGGCGCGATTGAAGGAACCGGATCGGCGCTACGAGAGCAGGACGATGCTCGGAGCGGGCGGAGACTGTGTCTCGTGCGCGCGCTACGAATTCTGCTGGTCGTCGGCCTCGTGCTCATCGGCGTGGCCGCTGCTCTCCCCTTTCGCCGCACGTCGCGCGAAAGCCCCGTGCCTGACCGCATGCGGCAGATGATCGACGTGCCGCTGCGGCGGGCCGATGTGGCGCTCGAGGTGAGTCCCGTCTCGCCTTACTCGCCGGCTGCCGGGCTGCACGAGAGGCCCGAAAGTGGTTCGGCCGAAGACACGGCGATCGACGTTGCCGCGCACCGCGCCCTCCGACAGGACTTGGAGTCGCTCGCGCCGCCGCCAAACTTGCCCCCCGACTTTGCTGCACTTGCCGCGGGACTCGAAACGAGCCGGCGACAGTGGCAGCCGGCACGCATGAAGCTCCCCAGTTCTTCCCCGTCGCTGCGGCGGCATCGGCTGACCGACGGCGACTCGTTGGAGCGATTGGCCGAACGGTATCTCGGCAATGCCGCGCGGTCCGGTGAGATCTACGACATTAACCGCGATGTGCTCCGCGAACCGGACCTTTTGCCGCTGGGGCGGATCATCCGGATTCCGGCTCAGTAGGTTCGCCCTGCCGGGGCGGACCTGGAACCCTGGTGATCCCGTCCGACAGACGGGATCTACTTGCCTTGCTCCTTCGCCACCGCCCACTCAACGAGGCCTAGGATGCCGCCGCTGAGGACGGCAAGTTCCTTGGTGGTGAGCGGTTGCTGGGCGAGGAGGAGCGCCTGCACGTAGAGAATTTCCAGGCAGCGGCGGACGCCGTCGTTTGATCCCATGCCCGCGAGTTGCCGCACGAGCGGGCTGCTGTAGTTGAGGCAGAGCTGAGCACTGGCCGGCGAACGATTCCGCGACTCCATCGCGCCGAGCACTCCGGCAAAGAGCGGATCGGCGGTTTCCTTCGCTTGTTCGAGCGACCGCTGAAACCGGGCCTCTTCGCCGGCGCTGAACAGCGCCGGTATTTCGACTGGTTTGAACTTCCGCACGTCGGGCGAGCAGCGCAGCGGCCGAAGCACGCGCGTCGCGACTTCGATCAGGCCGGCGACCGCGTCCTGCTCCTCCAGCGACAACTCCTCGAAGCCTTGTGCGAGTGTGGCCGGATCGACCCGCTCAACCTGCGTTTCGGGAAAGAACTCCGGCAGCCGGGCGAGCAAGTCGGCTTCATAGACGTAACCCGCATTGACGATACACAGCCCCTGCGCCCCGGCGACCTTCGACACCTGGTGAAACTCGCTCACGTCGGTCACATAGCGCAGCGTGCTTCCTTGGTCGCGCAGCTCGTGAATGCTATGGCGCCCTTGAGAGGTTTCAAACGGGAGCCAGTCAATGAACGTCCGATAGCAATCGTCGTCTTCGAGGGCCAACGCCTTGATCGCCAGGTGATGCACGTCGAGCAGTCGCGAGAGTCGCTGCGGATCGCGCTCGGCCAGGCTCACCAAGTGGTCGCGCAGGCATTGGCCCAACTCTTCGCGCGTCTGCTCCAACCGTGAGTCTTCGACGAACGACGCGCGCGAGGCCGTGGGCCGCAGTCCCTCGACGTTGACGATCGCCTTGACGAAGAACGCCCAATCGGGAAGCAGGTTTTCGGCCGCTTCGGAAAGGAGCATGTTCTTCAGATACACGCGGTGCGTCCGCCGCGCGGCGAGATTGCCGGACTGCGGCAAGATGTAAGCCACGCCATCGACGCCGCCGGTCGCCGAGGAGAGCGGCACCGCATCGAGGAACGAGCTGCCGAGCGACTCCTGCCCATAGCGAAGCAGGCTTTCCGTTCGCTCCCGCTCGTTGCGATACATCCGCCGCCACGGCGCTCCTTCTTCATTCACGACGACGTTCGACTTACCCGCGACCACCGTGATCGGATACGGCAGGAGGAGGCCGTAGTGCTCGACCAGTTCGCGCAGCCGCTCGCCGCGGAAGAACTCGCGGCTTTCGTCGCGGCCGGTCAGATAGACCTGCGTGCCGGGAGCAAGGTCGCCCGCGAGCGTGCGGACGTTGTATGTTCCGTCGGCCCGGCCCCGCCACTCGACGGCGGGACTGTCGTGCTTGGCCGACTTGGTGACGAGAACGATCTCGTCGCTCACCACAAAACACGACAACAGCCCGATGCCGAACTGCCCGAGGAAGTCCTCAATTTTGCGCCCTGAGGCATCGCGCTTCGAGCTTTCGCCGATCGTCGCCAAAAACTGATGCACCTCCGCCTCGTTCATCCCGATGCCGTTGTCGGTCATGACGAGGGTCGGCGGCTTGCCGCGCGGCGTTGTCAGCTCGAATGTGATCTCTCCCTTGTGCTCCGGTTGCACGCGCATGCGGGCCGTGATCGCATCGACCGCGTTTTGCAACAGCTCGCGGACGAAGACTTCCGGCCGGCTATAGAGATGGCTGCCGAGCAGCTCGATGATGCCCCGCAGGTTGATCTGGAAATGATGGTCCAAGAGAGTCGCTCCAACATCGATTCATCCGCCGGGCACGTGGCGACATACTACCCGCGCCGCGCGGCGGATTCCATGCGGCCAGGGCGGAAGGACATCAAAGCGCGCGAGCTAGTTCAGAGGCTCTTTCCCAAGGCTGCGGCCACCGCCCGGCACTTGGCCATTGTCTCGACGAATTGCGGCAGGTTGAGCGACTGGTAGCCGTCGGACAGGGCCCGTTCGGGATCGGGATGGACCTCGAGGATCAGCCCATCTGCACCCGCGGCAATGCTCGCGGCGGCCATGTCGGGAACCAGGTACGTGTGGCCGGTACCGTGACTAGGATCGACGACGATCGGCAAGTGCGTCTTGTGGTGCAGGTAAGGAACGCTGGCCAGCGGCAGTGTGAACCGCGTGTGGCTCTCGAACGTCCGGATGCCCCGTTCGCAGAGCATGACATTCGGGTTCCCTTCGTTCAGGATGTACTCGGCGGCCAAGAGCAACTCTTCCATTGTCGCCGAAGGCCCACGCTTCAGCAGCACTGGCTTCTTCGCCTGGCCGACCGCTTCCAGCAGCCGATAGTTCTGCATGTTCCGCGCGCCGACTTGCAGCACATCGGCATATTCCGCAACGAGACCCACGTCCTCGGTCGCCATCACCTCCGTGACGATGGCGAGGCCTGTTTCCTTGCGGGCCAGGGCCATCAGCTTCAGCCCCTCTTCCTTCAGCCCTTGGAAGCTGTAGGGACTCGTTCGCGGCTTGAACGCCCCGCCGCGCAGAGCCGTCGCGCCGGCGGCTTTCACCGCCCGGGCCGTCGTGAGAATTTGCTCCTCGTTTTCGACCGAACAGGGCCCTGCCATGATGCCGATCGCGCCGGCGCCGACCTTCATGCCGAGCGCCGTCACCTGCGTCGGCTCTTTCTTCACCTCGCGGCTGGCGACCTTGTACGGGGCGAGAATGGGAACGACGTCTTCAACGCCCGGACCGCTGGCGAGAGCTTCCTTCGTTTCAGACCGTTTCTCGCCGACGGCGGCTATGACCGTCCGCTCGGTCCCTTGAATGACGTGGGCCTTGAGGCCCAGGGCCTCGACCCGCTGCACCATGTGCTGAATCTGGGGGCCGGTGGCCCCGCGCTCCATAACGACGATCATCGAAAATAACTCCCGTATGCCGGTGAATGTGGGTGGACGTGACATGGCCGATTGGTGAGTGGGTGAATGGTGAGTGGTGGCATGGGCCGAATACTCACTCCCCAGCTCTTAACCGCATTGGGCCTGCCCGGAGAAACAAAAAACCCCGAGCGACCTTCCGGTCCTCGGGGCTGGGATTTGCTGAAATGTGACGGCTGTTACCGACGCACCTCCCGCGGCCCCTCGGACTCGAGGGTAAAGGTAAACCACCAATAAAAGCCGCTGGATCGCATAGTCGTATTATGCTTATCGGCAGGGCGGTTGCAAGAGCGGCAAGCATTCTTTGAATGAGCTGAAAGTACTCGGTCTCTCTCGCCACCAAGGAGACTGGCATTTCATGCATTCGCTGCTGCTCTCGTTAAGTCGATAGCGCAGTACTACGAATGAATGTGAATCCGTTGATCGGAAAGAGACGAATTGCCGCAGTCGCCTGTCGGCTGACGTACTTAAATCGACTCACTGCTAAAGGGTGCTGGCAGCAAGCATTCAAAGCGATTGACCAATTTTCCGAATCGCTTTATATCCAATCTAAGCCAGCTTCTCTCTTTGCGATTTGCTCCTTGATTTGGCCAGCCACTCGGCGCTCTCCTGAGCGATGGTGTCGCACCCTCGCCCGGGGTTGATTTTGTTCGTTCGCACTCTTGCCCCTTCTCTTGCCATGTCTTTTGCCTGGCTTGTCCGTCGTCGTTCGTCCCTGCGCGCATCGCGCCGCTCGTCCTCTCGCATTGGGCTCGAACAACTCGAGCAGCGGAATCTGTTCGCGGCCGATTGTGGCACGGATCTGACGAGGCTCGTGGAACCTCTCTTTGCTCCCGGCACTGCGGCTGAAGTGATGGCCGCTTACGAAGACATCGACTTCACCGGCGAGTCATCGCACGATGCTTTCAATTTCAGCGACTCCAGCCGCTGGTCACGCACCACGACCAGTGGCGGTTCGCTCGGCCAGGGGGACGCCACGATCATCACCTGGAGCGTTGCCGACGACGGTACGGCCATCGCGGGCTACAACGGCGAAGCAGCCGCACCGAGTAACCTGCAAGCGTTCCTCGGCAGCATCTACGGCACCAATTCCAGCAGCAGTCGGCCCGAGGACCAGCCCTGGTTTGCCGTCATGCAAAGCGTGTTCGATCGCTGGAGCGCCCTTTCCGGTGTGACCTACGTCTATGAACCGGCCGACGACGGCGCGGCTCTCGGCTCGTCGGCCAATGGCGTCGCCGGCGTCCGCGGCGACGTGCGACTAGCCGGCCACCGGATCGACGGCAACAGCAACATCCTGGCCTATAACTTCTATCCCACGGTCGGCGACATGGTGATCGACACGGCCGATAGCTTCTACACCAACACCGGCAGCAACTCGCTGCGGCTGAGGAACACACTGGCCCATGAACTGGGCCACGGGTTGGGCCTGGGGCACGTCACCCCGACCAACGGCACCAAATTGATGGAGCCGTCGCTCACCACCGCCTTCGACGGCCCTCAAGCCGACGACATCCTCGCGGTGAACCGGGGCTACGGCGATCGCCTGGAAAAAGCGGGGGGCAACAACACGCTGGCCACCGCCACGCCGCTGACCGTCACTACTGGCAGCTTCTCGCTCGATACACTGAGCATCGACGACGATTCCGATGCCGATTACTTCCGCTTCACCGTGGGTTCGGCGGGCCAGGCGAGCGTGACGCTCACACCGACTGGATCGGCCTACACCTCCAACAGCACCACGTTCAATTCGCTGGCCCAAAGCGACCTGTCGCTCACCGTGCTCAATAGCAGCGGCACCGTCATTGCGGCGGCCAACCTCACTGCCGCGGGGCTGGCCGAGTCGCTCGCCGGCGTGAACCTGCCCGGCAGCGGCACGTATTACGTTCGCATCACCGGCTCGGCGAATGCCGCTCAGATGTATCGCTTGCAAGGTAGCATTGCTGCCGGAATGACTTCCGCCCCGGAAATTCAGGTGCTCGATGGAGCCGCCGACATCGCCGACAACACCGGCAGCGTCAACTTTGGCTCCGTGGTCGTGGGCGGATCGCTTTCGCGCACCTTCACGATCCGCAACCAAGGCAATCAAGACCTGGTCCTCGGCCCGAGCGTGCAACTGCCGGCCGGCTTCACGCTGGCGCAGGCCTGGAGCGGAGCAACGATCGCCCCCGGCAGCAGCGTGTCGCTCGTCGTTTCCGTCGATACGACACTCGCCGCCAACCGGAGCGGTTCGCTCTCGATCGTCACCAACGACTCCGACGAAAACCCGTTCAACTTCACGATCTCCGCGACGGTCACTTCCAACCCGACGCCACCCCCAACCACGCCCGGCCTCCCCTTCTCCGATAGCTTCAATCGCACCAGCAGCACGTCGCTGGGCACGAACTGGACAGAGCGGACGGGGGATTTCGCCGTTTCCTCCAATGCCCTCAGCTCGTCCACGACGGGCGTCTCACTGGCCACGGTCAGCGGAGTCACCGCCACCAACGTGACGCTGAGTGCCGATGTCAACCTTGGCACCGGCACGGCAACGCGTTCGCTGGGCCTCGTGGCTCGATACTCCACGAGTGGCGATTGGTATTTGGCGAATGTCCGCTATACGGGCGGCCGTTACCGCGTCGAAATCTGGAAACAGATTGGCGGCGTGCAGACGCTGCTTTCCTCAGCCTTCATCAGCAGCGGCAGCGGCAACCTGCGATTCGAAGTCGCCGGCTCGTCGCTCCGCGTCTATTGGCAAGGGACATTGGTGGGAAGCACCAGCGATACCGCACTCGCGTCAGGGGGCATCGGTGTTCGCAGCAACTTCCGCACGGGCCTGCGTCTGGACAACTTCGCGGCAGCCGCGCCAACGGCGACGAGCACTGCCCCGCCTGCGACAAGCCCGTCCCGCGCGTGGATCGCTCAGAGCCTGTTGAACCGGCAACGTGCCCTAGCCGACCTGCGCGGCCAGTTGCTGGCGCAAGTGTTAGCCGAGCTCGACTAAGGTCCCGCTTGTTGATTGGATTTCACCTTTGCAAGCGCCGCATTGAACCGCGATTCAGAGGATCGAAACTCGGCTTCATGCAAAGATTGTTTTTCCTGGTCAGGTTCGAGCATTGACTGTAGCCTGGCCAAATCTTCTGGGGAGATTTGCCTACTCGGATCAGACTCAGGTAGCGATTCTCCAACTGGCGGCTCGGGACTATTGCGGAACTTTTGATACGCTACGAGCGGCACTTCCCACCGGTTCAAGGCTTCCCGCGCCAGTGTCTCCTGATTCGGCTCCAAGGTCTTGAAAACTTCATCCGACAGCCGAACATAGCAATCCACCAGCGAGTGGTAGTTCTTGTCGAGCCCTGAATAGTCCCTGTTCAGACCGCTCACGCTCATCGACTCCGACAACTCATCGCCTTCTTTGACGATGGGGCCAAGGTCAATCCTTGCTGGCTGCGGCGGCGCTTCGCGACACGAAGCGAATATGAGAGAAGTCGTGGCTATGAAGACAGTCGTCTTCAAGTTCAAGTGGCCATAATTCATGGCAACTCCTAACAGAAGGTTCGATGCCGCAACGATTTCGAAACCTGTAGCCCAAGGAAGTCTCACGCTGATGGGCTATCCACAAAAAAACGGCGGATCAGATACAAATCTGCTCCGCCGTAATGGTTTTCCACCGCAGAACGTAAAGCGTAACCGTCGCTCTACGCGGTCACTTCATATCCCTTCCGCTGCTCGCGCGAAAGCCACTTGTTGGCGGCTTCGTCGTTCTCGATCTGCTCGGTTTCGGGGTTCCAGTTCAGCTTGCGGCCGAGGCGAATCGCGATGTTCGCCAGGTGGCACGTCGTCATCGCCCGGTGATGGGTATAGACGTCGCTGATCGGCTGCGAGCGGTCGGCGATGCAATCGAAGAAGTTCGCCATGTGGTTGCCCGGCTTCTTCCCCTTGTAGAGCTTGCTGATCGTCCCTTCGGGCAGCGGCTCATCCTTCAGCGAATCGACCGCCGAACCGCGGAGGTTGCCGCGGCTGACGAACAGTTCCCCCTTATCGCCGGTAATGAGGATTCCGTTCTCTCCGCCGGAGAGAATGTGGAGTTCGACGCCGTTGGGATAGAGGCACTTCACGTCGAACTTGGTCGCCGCGTTGTAGCGATTGCTGACGGTTGGCCAGCCGTCCTTGAACTCAACCGGATGCTCGGCCATCACCCCTTCGACGCTCGTCGGGCCGCTGTTTTCCATGCCGATGGCCCAGGTGGCGATATCGACGTGGTGAGCCCCCCAGTCGGTCATCTTGCCGCCGGAGTATTCGTACCACCAGCGGAACTCGTAGTGCGTGCGCGACTCGTTGTACTGCCGATTGTTCCCCTTCCCCCCTTCGATGTAGTCGGTCATCGGCGCCTGGCCGAGCCACATATCCCAGTTGAGATGCGTCGGCACTGGGGCCTTCGGAATCTCACTGCTCGAAGGAGCGCCACCGATGCGGCATTCGACCTTCTGAATCTTGCCGACACGGCCCGCTTGGCAGAGGGCGACGGCAGTCAGGAACTGCTGCTGGAACTTGCCGCGCTCCGCGTTCATCTCGCTCCGCTGCTGCGTGCCGACTTGGAAGACGCGCCCCGTTTCCTTGAGCACCTTGCTGATGAGCTTCCCTTCGTCGATCGTCAAGGTCAGCGGCTTTTCGCAATAGACATCCTTGCCCGCCTTCAGCGCGTCGATCGCAATCTTGCTGTGCCAGTGGTCGGGCGTGACGATCGTCACGACGTCGATATCTTTTCGGTCGAGCAACTTGCGATAATCCTCATGGACTTCGACCGACCGCTCGCGCCCCTTCTTGGCGTTGCTGTCCTCGGCGACCTTTTTTCCCTTCGCGGCATGGTTCGCGTCAACGTCGCACACCGCCACGCAGTCGGCAAAATTCATCGCCTGCGGCCCGACGGCATTCCAGCGGTCCCCCGTGCCGATGCAGCCGAGGAGCCGCCGGTCGCTCGTGCTCGTGGTTTTGGCGTCCTGGCCGATGATCGGCGAGGTCCACGCGAAATAGGGGACGCCGGCCACAGCCGAAGCGGCGGCGGCGGTTTGCAGAAACTGGCGACGAGAGGGAGTACGCGACATGAGAGAGGCCCTGCGAAAAAGTGAGTGACGCGCCGGCTAGCGCGAGGTGTACGAATGCGGTATACGAAATCGACCGACTCCGGCAGTGTAACGACCGGCCGGAGCGATTGCCAGCAAGCGAGCGATCAAACGACCTCGTTTGGCCCGTCGATTGCATAAGCCTGAGTTCCCGGCACAGGTTGTCGCACTTTTGCGGCGACTCCCCAAGCATTCAAGGAGCCCGATATGAAGACCTCTATCACGACCCTATTGGCGTTGCTTCCGCTGCTCTTAGCCGCTGCCGCAATCGCTGCCGAACCAGCTATTCCGCCGAAGGAATCGCCCCTCGCGGCACGTCCCGACGACGGCTTCAGCAAGCTCGAAGGGACGTACAAGATCACCGCGTCCGAAAAGAGCGGTGAGCCGACCCCGGCGGAGACAATCGACGGCGTAGTGGTTGTTTTCACGAGCGACAAAATTGTCGCGACTGACCGCGACAAAAAGGAAGTCTATTCGGCAACGTACAAGATCGACGCGACCCAAACGCCGGCCGTCATCAGCATGGTCAGCACGATGCCGGAGGCAAAGGGCGTCACGGCCAAGGGACTCATCGAGGTCGGCAAGGACAAGGTCCGGCTGATCTATACGCTTCCCGACGGCAAGATCATGCCGACCGAATTCAAAACGGTCGAGGGACAAGTGATGGTCACGCTCGCGCGGTTCGAGCCGCTAGCTAAGGCGATCGAAGAGAAGGTGCCGGAACTGAAGTAACTCGCTTGCAGCAGTAGCAATCTAGCGGCCTTCGGGAGTAGGCTTAGCCCAACTCCTGAGGGCTTTTTTCATGCGCCGTTCTCACCTCGGCTCGTTGCTTTTCACATCGCTCGCCGCTGCGTTGTTGTTCATCGCTGCGGTTGTCCCTGCATACGCCAGCGATGCCGCCACGAAGCGATACTTGTACGTCGTCTGTCCCGGCATTCGGAACTATCTGGAGTTCGGCGGCGCAGGAATTCTCGTGTTCGACATCGATGCTGGCCACAAGTTCGTCCGGCGGATCCAAACGCCCGCCAGCCGAGAGATGTCGCCCGACAACATCAAAGGGGTCTGTGCGTGTGCCGCGACCGGCCGGCTCTATTTCACGACGCGGTCAAAGCTGTTTTGCCTCGATCTGCTGACCGACAAGACGCTGTGGGAGATCGATCCGCCGAGCGGCACCGACCGGATGTCGATCACGCCCGATGGCAAGCTCCTCTATGTACCGTCGTTCGAGAAAGACACCTGGAACGTCATCGACGCCGAGAGCGGCAAGTGGCTGGCGGAAGTCGTCACCAAGAGCGGCGCCCACAACACGGTCGTCAGCCGCGATGGGACGCGGATGTACCTGGGCGGCCTCAAGTCGCCGCTGCTCTTTGTCGCCGACACAGCGACGCACAAGGTGGTGCAGGAAGTCGGACCGTTTGCTGGTGCGATCCGCCCGTTCACGACCAACGGCAAGGCCACGCGGGCCTACATCTGCGTCAACGACTGCCTCGGCTTTGAGATCGGCGATCTAACGACCGGCAAGAAGCTGCATCGCGTCGAGGTCCAGGGCTTCGAGCGGGGGATGGTCAAGCGTCATGGCTGCCCGAGTCACGGTATTGGCCTGACCCCCGACGAGCGCGAGGTCTGGGTCGTCGATGCGGCCAACCAGCGGTTGCACGTTTTCGACAACACCATTGAACCGCCAAAGCAAAAGGAAAGCATCGCCGTCCGCGAGCAGCCAGGCTGGATCACGTTCAGCCTGGACGGCAAGTTCGCGTATCCATCAACAGGCGAGGTCATCGACACGGCCACGAAGAAAATCGTCGCCGCGCTCGCCGACGAACAGGGCCGCGAGGTCCACAGCGAGAAGATGGTCGAAATCCACTTCGTCGGCGGCAGACCGGTGATCAACGGGGACCAGTTTGGCGTGGGGCGAGCAATCGAATAGCTGGAAAAACAAGTCTCCCAATGGGCCGATATCGCGGCAATTCGACTTGTAGAGACGAGCCCGCCCTATCGCGACTTTCGCTCGATCATCCGCAGCTTCTGCATCTGGGCCGGCTTATTGGTGATCACGCCGTCGATGCCGGCGGCGACGAACTCGGCGGCGCGGTCGTACTCATCGACGGTGTAGATCCAGGCCTTCTTGCCTAGGCGGTGAATCAGGTCGATTTGCGGTCCGCGAAGCTTCTCGTGATTCCACACGATCACGTCCGCGCCGGTGCCAGCTGCCGCTTTGATCTGCTCGTCGCTCGCTGCTTTGCCGCTGAGCGTGCAGAGGGTCAGCGTCGGCGAAAGCTTGCGGCACTCTTTGACAAAGTCCCAATCGAACGCCTGCACCACGACCCGATCAGTCAGCTTCTCGCGCTCGAGCAGTTTCACCAGCGTCGCTGCATCGCCAGCCTTGCGTTCGATCAGCGTCGTCGAGCCGGCCTGAATCGCGGCCAGTGACTCAACGAGCGTCGGCAGGCGCGTCCCGCGAAACTCTTCATCGAACCAGGTCCCGGCATCGAGCTTGGCCAGTTCCGTAGCGGGCATGTCCACGACGAGCACCTTGTCTTTTCTCAGCAGTTCCTGGACGTTCGTCGTCCGGTTCAGGTTGTCGTCGTGAATCACCACCGGCACGCCGTCAGACGAGTGATGGTAGTCGAGCTCGACCAGGTCCGACTTCGCTTCGAGCGCTTTCGCAAATGCCGGCAGCGTGTTCTCGGGGGCGACGCTGCTGTTGCCGCGATGGGCAATGATCAATAACTCGCTCGAATTCACCAGCTTCCGCGCGGGAGTCGATTCGGCAGCTGTTGCCATGGAAGTCACCACCAGCACGGCCACCATTGCGAACGGAGACAACCACGAATCACACGAATCCAACGAATCAGGCAGATGCATGTTCAACGCTGTCTTCATTCGCATGATTCGTCCGATTCGTGGTTACCTGTCTTCTGTTTCCTGTCCTCTGTCTCCTCTTCCTCACCCCTCCATCACCTCGTCCTCGCGCTTCTTCGCCATGTCTCCCGCGAGCCCCTCATATTTCTTTGTCAGCTCCTGCACCTGTTCCTTCACCGAGTCGCGCTCGTCCTCGGTCATTTCGCCGTCCTTCTCGGACTGGTCGGCGGCTTTGTTGCCGTCGCGGCGGACGTTGCGGACCGAAACCTTCGCCTCCTCGGTCAGCTCCTTGATCCGAGCGACGAGCTTCTTCCGCGTATCGGTTGTCAGCGGCGGCACGTTGATCCGAATCAGCCGGCCGTCGTTCTGCGGGGCAAAGCCGAGGCCACTATTGACGATCGCCCGCTCGATGTCCTTGATCGTGCTCGGATCGTAGGGCCGCACGACGATCTGCTGCGGCTCTGGGGCGCCGACCGAGGCGAGCTGCTTCATCGGCGTCTGCGAGCCGTACACCTCAACCTTCAGCGAATCGACAAGGCCCGGATTGGCCCGGCCGGTACGAATGCCGGAAAGCTGCTGCTTGAGGTGCTGGATGGCTTTGTCCATCCGGTCTTCGGTGTCGAGAAGAATGTCGTCGGCGCCCATGTGCAAACCTCGGAGAGTGGCTGATTAAGCCCGTATTTTATGGTGCTGAAGCACTAGAGTGAACCACGAATCGAACGAATCTGACGAATGAATGCTTGGTCTTGCTGCCTCATTCGTGCGATTCGTCGGATTCGTGGTTGCCCCTCCCAGCCACGTTGTTGGTGGCAGGCGAGACGCCTACCCCACGGGCTTGCTGCTGATTCGCGTTCCCACCTTCTCCCCCTTCACCGCCCGCAGGATGTTCCCTTCCTTGCGGAAGTTGAATACCAGGATCGGCATGTTGTGTTCCATGCAGTGGGCGATGGCAGTGCTGTCCATCACGCGGAGGTTCCGCTCGCGGACCGTGTTGTAGTCGAGCTCGCTGTACAGCACGGCATGCGGGTTCTTCTTCGGGTCGTCGCTGTAAACGCCGTCCACGCCGGTCGCCTTGAGCAGGATGTCGGCCTCCAACTCCATTGCCCGCTGGGCCGCGGCCGTGTCGGTCGTCACAAACGGGCTGCCGGTGCCGGCGGCGAGGATGACGATGCGCCCTTTCTCCAGATGCCGCTTGGCCCGCCGGCGGATGTACGGCTCGGCGACGCCGTGCATGGCGATCGCCGTCATCACGCGGGTCTCGCAGCCTAGCGATTCGAGGGCGTCCTGCAGGGCCAGGGCGTTGATCACCGTGGCGAGCATTCCCATGTAGTGGGCGGTCGCTTCCTGAATGTTGGCGTGCGTCCCTTTGAACTGCGCCCCGCGGAGGATGTTGCCACCGCCGACGACCAGGGCGATCTGGCAGCCGATCTGGCTCGCCTCGCGCACCTGCTTGGCGATATGCACCACCTCTTCCATGCCGATCCCGCGCTCGCCGGCATGGCTGAGGCTTTCGCCGGAGAGCTTGAGGACGACACGGCTGAGGGGTTTGATGGCGGAGTCGGCGGTCATTTTCAGAGATTCCAATACTCCTCGTTCCCACGCTCTGCGTGGGAACGCTAGCCGCGGACGCTCTGCGTCCAGTTCAGGTGACGCAGAGCGTCACAACCGTGTGATCCCACGCGGAGCGTGGGACCAAGAGAAGACGGTTAGGTTACTTCCCCAGCTCCCAATGCACAAACTTCTTCACTTTCATTCCCTTCGACTGGGCGTACTGACCGACCGACTGGCTGTTCTCTTTCACGAACGGCTGTTCGAGCAGCACGCGCTCGGCATAGAAGTTCTTCAGCCGGCCTTCGACCATCTTATCGACGATGTTCGCCGGCTTCCCCTCGGCCAAAGCCGCATCGCGGAGAATGTTCCGCTCCTTTTCCACAACCGCAGGATCGAGTTCCTCTTTGCTGAGGGCGAGAGGTCGCATGGCAGCGATATGCATACTCACGTCCTTGGCGGCTTCGTCGTTGCCACCTTCCACACCGACGAGCACGCCGCTGACTGTGCCCGAATTGTGGCTGTAGCCACCGGTCTGGCCATCGATGCGGGCGAGTCGGCCAACCTTAAACACCTCGCGGATCCGGTTGAACATATCGTCCTTCACCTGCCGCAGCGTCTGGCCGGGGTGCTGCGGGCTGGGCTGATCGAGCAATTCGTCAGCCGTCGCCGCGCCGGGGCCGTTGGCGAGTTGCTCGGCGAGCGCGTTGGCCAGGCGAATGAATTCCGCGCTGCCGGCGACTGGGGCGCTCTCGCACTTGAACTCAACGATCGCTCCGGCCTTCTTGTCTACGCCCGCAAAGATTCCCAAGCGACCGAAGGCGGTCTCGCGGTCTTGGCGATCACCTTGAGTCGCAATCCCTTTCTTGCGGATGTATTCGACGGCCTTGTCGTCATCTCCATCGGAGGCCACAAGCGCCTCCTTGCAAATCATCATGGAAACGCCCGTTTTCTTTCGCAATGCATTGACTGCTGCCGCAGTGATTTCAGCCATATCAAAATCTCCGTCGAGTTCAGTAATTCGTGTGGGTCGTGCTGGATGGACCTCGTACCCAAGCTCTGCTTGGGAACACCTTGTCGGCGAAGCTCTGCTTCGCAGCGTGATTCGGGAAGCAGAGCTTCCCGGGCGTGTGGTCCCAAGCAGAGCTTGGGACCGAGTTACTCAAACGGCAGGTTCCAAACCTACCCCACTAAACGTTTCCATCCTTCGCCGCGGCGGCTCCCGCGCCAACCGGCTCGGGCTTTTCGCCCTTATCCTTCTGCTTGGCGGCAGCGGCGCTTTGTGAGCCGACCAGGATCGCTTCGGCCAGATGCCGCGTAATCAGCTCGATCGAGCGGATGCCGTCGTCGTTCCCCGGAATCACCAGATCGACCGAATCGGGATCGCAGTCGGTGTCGATCAGCGAAACCGTGGTGATCCCCAGGGCCCGCGCTTCCTTGATTGCATTCTTTTCCTTGAGCGGGTCAATCACGACCAGGCATTCCGGCAGGCGGTTGAGCGTGCGGATGCCGTTCAAGTTGCGATACATCTTCCGGTATTCGCGGGCCAGGGCCGACTGGGCCTTCTTCGAATACGTCTGCAACTCCTCGCTGCCGCGAATCTTTTCGACCTCTTCCAGCCGCGTCAGCCGGCTGCGGATGGTGCGGAAATTCGTGAGGCAGCCGCCTAGCCACCGCTCGGCGACGAACGGCATATGGCAGCGGAGCGACTCGCGCTCGACCGACGGGCCGGCCTGCTTCTTCGTGCCGACGAACAGCACGAGGCTTCCCTGGGCGGCGACTTGGGCCAGATACTTCTTCGCTCGCAAGAGGCCGCGGACGGTCTCGCGAATATCGACGATGTGAATCCCGTTTTTGCGGGCGTAAATGTACGGGGCCATCTTCGGGTTCCACCGGCTTGCTCGGTGGCCGAAATGCACCCCCGCTTCAATCAACTCTTGAACAACGGTGTTCGATCCTGCTGCTTGCTCCGACACGTCATGCTCCTTTTCCGCCGGGCCATGCCGGGAAGACGCTCGCGAAATTCGCGAGGTTCACCGGGCACAGGTCAAAGCCTTCGCCCCAACACGGAACGTTAAGTGACAAACTCGCCCGGCACAGGCAGACAGCCTGCCGACCGGTGGCGAATCCACCAGCGTACCGGGGTGGCGAAACACGGTCAACGCCGCGCCCATTGTAGATCCCGCTGGCCCGGCGGGACTACGCGCAGCACTTTCGCCATTCCTCCCCAATCGAGCGTAATTATCCTGCGCTCACCATTTGCTTGAACAGCCCTCATTCATCTCGCCACCAGCTTGGCCAGTTCATACTTTTCGCATGTTTGCACGTAAATTCCGTTGCATGAATATTCGTAAAGTGTTTTCAATAAACAACATCCAGCGATCACTTCCGACCCGCGAGTATGAATTGTATTCCTCGCAATCAGTCATTCCGCAACTGGCTGAAGACCACCATAGTAGGCGGCCAACCATCGCTCTCCCCTCTCACTCCAATTCAACAAACGACGCTTTTTGTCATTGCATCCCGACTGCCACTTTGGCCACTTCCGACGCAACTGGACAAACAGTGCAAAAAATGTTCCATATGTTCACATTCGATCAAATGAACGGCTCCACTGAAACTGAAAGAGGTTGATCCCAAGATTGTCCCTTGGCCGGCGAATTACCATGCCCTTCCAGCCGGGCTGGCGGCAGACAATGCGCCGCTTAGAATCCGCGAACATCATCGACGACCCCCCACCACGAGTAGCTTCCGATGGCGATCGAGTTTGCCTGTCAGTGCGGTGCAAAGTTTTCGGTTCCCGAACACATGGCGGGCAAGCGGGCCAAGTGCCAGGCGTGTCAGGCGACGCTGCAAGTCCCCGCGCCGGCGGCCACCCTACCTGCCACTCCTTCTTATCCGCCCGCACCGTCGTACCCCTCCAGTGGTCCAAGTGCTTCTGCAGCACCGCGACGCTACACCGACGCCCCCGGCATGTCACCCGCAGCGCCGGCGGCTGATGCCGAGATGGATCGCCGCGTCGAGATGATGCAGAAACTGACCGACTCGGCCGCGTCGAATCCGGGCCGGCTGCGAATCAGCATGCTCAAACACTGGATGAGCTTTCCCGCGTGGCCGACTGGCTGGGCGGTGGGATTCACGATCGCGCTCGCCCTCGCTGTCTTTTTGCACTGGGGTTTCGCGTGCCTCGCCGTGCCGCTGGCGGCGCTCAACTGGCTGTATTGGTGGGTGCAGCGTAACAAATTCGCCAGCGGCTGCGTGAATCCGAGCATCGTCCTGTCGGTCGATCCGCCGCTCGTCGCCGTGCTCACGAACCTGACCAAAGGTGCGACCGAAACGAAGTGGGACTACGTCAAGGTGCTGTCGCAGCCGCTCGGTTCGATGACTGCCGGCCCGCCGCAACTCGGGCAGAAGCTCGCGAGCGTGGCCGTCTATGAGGACAGCAACAACGACGAGCATTGGGTCGATTTTTATCCGGTCGTCGTCAACTGCGTCTCGCGAAATCAGGCCGACATTGCCCGCGTGCAAGCTTCGATCGACCCCGGCGATTGGCAAGAGCTCGATGCCGCCCTCCGCCAACTGCCGCAGCCGCCGGCCGAAGGGCTCTACAAGGTCGAGCTGCATCCCGCCGCTCGCCGCACGCCACTCTCGCGCGACGAGCTGAACGGCTATCTCGATGCTTGCCTGCCGCACGTGCCGGACAAGGGGGCGAGCCACGCCGCAGGGGGCATTGCGCCGCACATTCTGCAAGGAGCATGCACCGCCATTGCGCCGGGCGTGAACGCCAACGACGTGCTCGCCGTGGTGCAGGCCGGCGGCGATGCGGCAGGACAAACGGGCATGGTGATCGCCACGCCCGGTCTGTACTTCCGCTTGAACGATCAGCTTCGCGGCGCGTTCCGCTGGACTGACCTGTGGGGCGCGGGCTTCGCGCGCGATGGGCTGGAACTGATGCTCCGCAACGGTCAACGAGTTCGCCTGGGCAAAGACTTCGGCGATCACTCCGTCCCGCTGGAGTCGCTGCTCGATGCAATCGCCAAGAGCGACGATCCGTAGGTCGAAGTTAAATCAAGCTCAGCGGGTTCTCACGGGTCTTCAGCGGCAAATTCACCGGCCGGCCGACGCGGTGCGATTCGAACACGGCCGAGATCATCTCGATCGTCGCTCGCCCTTCGTAAATGCTGCACTCGGGCTGGCGGTTTTCTTCGATTGCCCGGAACAGATCTTTCACTGCCAGAATGTTCCCGCCATCGAGGCCGCCATCGGAAAGCGGTTCGGGCTGGCCAACGCCGGCGGAACTGACCGGAACCCAAGTCGCTTTACTACGCCCCGGTGACCAAGCCGGATCGGCCAGGAACTGCACACTCGGCAGGCTCCCGGTCAACACCTCGACGATCCCCTTGCTGCCGTAAATCTGCAAGCCAAACCGCCCCGCGCCGCCGCCGGCTCCCTTGCGGCTGCCGAAGGTTGCCGTCGCGCCGCTCGCCAGGCCGTACATCGCCACGACGTTGTCTCCCGCGAGCGGCCCAATCCCCTCGTTCCCCTCCGCCACGTCGGCCTTGGTCACCGGATGGCCCTCTTTTTCGACGCGGGCAAAGCACCAAGTCGCCTCGCCGCCGAAATAATGAATCAGGTTCATCACGTGGCTCCCCAGCACCCACAAATCCTCGCCACCGCCACGAGTGGCATCCTCTTTGCCGCGGCCGCGGAGTTCGAGCAGCGTTCCGAGTTGCCCCTCCTCGATCATGTTCCGCACCACGCGCAACTTCGGGCTGTACCGCGTTTGGTGGGCCAGGGCCAGCTTCACGTTGTGCTTCTCGCATGCCGTGGCCATCGCGTCCGCCTCGGCGAGCGACCGGCAGAGCGGCTTCTCCATGTAGATGTGGCAACCCCGTTCGGCTGCTGCCAGCACCATGTCGCGGTGCTGATCGAGCCACCGTGGCGCGATCGCCACCACCTGCGGCTTTACCTCGTCGAGCATCTGCCGGTAATCGGCGAACGGCTTCACGCCCAGCTCCTTCGCCATGTCGGCCCGCCCCTTGTCGTCGGCGTCGGCCACGGCCACCACCTCGCACAGGTCCGGCAGCTTCCCCCATACGGTCGCCAGGCCGTGACCATAATTCCCGCGCCCCGTGTGCCCAATCACCGCCACGCGATATTTATCCGCCATGAGGTCGCTCCTTTGTCACTAGCTGTGCCTGCACCTAGCGCCCCAATGATGACAAGGGTTGAGGCTGGGGGCTAGAGGCTGGGGGTTCGGGCCCGTTCCCTGTCTCCTGTTCCCTGTCCCCTGTTCCCTGTCCCCTGCCTCCTGTTCCCTGTCCCCTGTCTCCTGTTCTCTGTCCTCGGTTCCCTGTCTCCTGTCTCCTGACTCCCTGTCTCCCTCCGGCCGCTAGCACCGCGCCAGTTGACCTTGTTGCCGCCAACCGATTTCCGTACCTTCCCGCGGCTTGTCAGGAATCTACCCCTGCATGGATGCAGAATCATGACCGCTGCCGGCTCCGGCTCGCTGTCCTCGCGCTCCGCTCCGCTTGTGGCCCAGGTGCCGCTGCTCGACGTCAATCGAGTGACGGTCGAGCTGCGCGACGAATTGCTCGCGGCAGTGGCGAGCGTCATCGACTCCGGCCGCTTCCTGCACGGCCCGGATGTAACCCACTTGGAACGGAGCGTTGCCGAGCTCTGCGGCGTCGAGCACGCGATTGCCTGCGCCTCGGGAAGCGACGCATTACTCCTGGCTTTGATGGCCCTCGATGTCGGCGCGGGAGACGAAGTCCTCCTCCCCAGCTTCACGTTCTTTGCCACGGCCAGCGCCGTCAGCCGCGTCGGCGCACGGCCAGTCTTCGTCGATATCGACCCGAAAACATTCAACATCGACCCGACGCGCCTCGAAGCGGCGATCACGCCGCGCACCAAGGCGATCATTCCCGTGCATCTGTTCGGTCAGTGCGCAGAAATGGACGCGATCGGCGAGATCGCTCAGCGGCGGCGGCTGTTCGTCATCGAGGACGCGGCTCAAGCGATCGGCGCGAAGTACTGGGGCCGCCCGGCCTGCTCGCTCGGTTCGGTCGGCTGCCTCAGCTTTTATCCGACGAAGAATCTCGGCGGCTTCGGCGACGGCGGCATGCTCACCACGCACGACGCCGATCTGGCCCAGCGCCTGCGGCTGTACGCGGCTCACGGCATGAACCCGCGCTACTATCACAAGGTGATCGGCATCAACAGCCGGCTCGACACGATTCAGGCCGCCGTGCTGAACGTGAAGCTCAAGCGGCTCGCGAATTGGTCGGCCCGCCGCGCGGCCAATGCCCGGCGGTACGACGAGCTGTTGCGAACGGCTGGCCTCGACGGGCAGATCACACTCCCGCGAGCCGAGCCCCACTGCGAACACGTCTGGAACCAATACACGATTCGCGTTCGCCACGGCCGCCGCGACGCGGTGAAGGCCAGCCTTGCCGCCGCGGGCGTCGGGAGCGAGGTCTATTACCCGGTCCCGCTGCACCAGCAAGAGTGCTTCCGCTCGCTCGGCGTGAAGCCGGGGAGCCTGCCACATACCGAGAAAGCCGCTGCCGAAGTGCTCAGCCTGCCGATCTTCCCCGAGCTCACGGCGGAAGAGCAAGCAACCGTCGTCGCTCGCCTCCGCGACGCTCTGGCGGGACAGGCGGCCAGAGCGGCGTAGGCTCGTTAAACGGCGAGCGGGGTGCGTTAGCACCCCGATGGCTAGAAGTCACTTGCCACGTCGATCTATCGGGAGGCTCACGCCTCCCGCTCGCCAGTTATGGCACCGGCGGCTCCGTCTTTGTCACCTTCACGCTGTATCCATACAGCACGACCCGCTCGTGATCCCCTTCGTAGCCGGGGATGTGCTTTTTCGGGTTTTCGATCACGCGGCCGACGATGAGCAGTTCGTCACCGGGGGCACAGAAGTCCTGCGGGTTGTTCGCACAAATGACGGGCGTTTCGGTCCCCTTCTTGCCGGCCAGCGTCGTCAGTTCAAACATCGAACCAGACGCCTTAAAGTCCTGCACCGATCCGGCCACGAGTACTCCCTCGTCGTGCTTTCGCGTGGGGGCCTGAATGTCTGTCAGCGATTTGAGGGCGCTTACCTTGCCCGGTGTGCTGGCGAGCGAGGTGAGGAATGTCTGCAGCGTATTGACGTGCTCGATCAGGTCCGAATCCGATGTGCTGAGATACGTGACCATGCGGCCGGTTTCCGCCGCAGCCAGGTACATGTCGGTGAAGAGCTGCTGGCGGACTTCACGCGGTTGCATCTCCGGCTGGTCGTTCACCTTGGCCAGTGCATCCGCCGCAGCAACCACCGCCTGGGCAAAGTCGTTGGCCGTCGGTAGCGGTTTCTCGGCGACAGCCGGCGGGTCGATCGTCAGCGTCGGCTCGGGCGTCGGCGTTGGTTCGAGAACCGCCGGCTCAGCCACGGTCGGTTCAGGCTCCGCCGGCTTCTTCGCTTTCTTCCCTTTGCCTTTCGTCTTCGGCGGCTCGGGTTCGCTGTCGGGATTCAGCGGTGCTGGATTGGGAGTGATCGGTCCGTTGTCGCCGCCCAAATCGGCGCCTCCCAGACCGGCTCCCTTGAGTGGATCGTCAATCGTCAGCGGATCGTTTCGTTTCGTCGGGTCCGAGAACGGCAATTCGGTTGGCAACTCGCCGATCAAGCCTCCTTTGCCGGCCGACGCATCATTGCCACTCTTTGTCGCCGGCTGTGCGGAAGCGACGCTGTTACCCGGTGGCATCGTCTGTCCCGCATCGGCCGAGGAATCCGTCGCGGTGCTCGCCGGCTTGCCATGAAACTTCGCTGGCACGATCCACGGAGCATACGGCGCAATCTTTGGGCCGAGCTTGAAGTCGTCCCGTCCCGCGCCCCACCAGAGAACTATCAGCGCCAGGCCGCAACCGACAACGCCCCCCACGACGACTTTGATGATCTCGACGACGGCGCTCTTTTCTTTCCGCTTTGGCCGCGTGCCCGAAACACTGGGCCGCGTCGCCGGACTGACCACTGCCCCCGTTGCCGGCGACGAATCGAGCACGCCTCCAAACCCACCGCCCGCAACGCGATACTCGTCGCCAACTCCGCCGATCGCACCTGCGGCAGACTTCAGCGGCGCACCGGCGCCAACCAGGTCGCCTCCCCCTTCGTCGTCGTCGTCACCGCCGCTTCCGTCGAGCACCTCCAGCATTGGCGGCAGCTCGGCCAGCGCCTCCCGCAGCAGGTACTCCTCCAAACAGAGCGGGCAGCGGACGAGCGTCCGCGCCTTGGCCCTCGACGGCACCGTCACTTCGTCCCGACAGCGGGGACATTCCACGATTTTCATATGAGAAATCGCCTCAATGTTCTGCAATCCGTATCATGTTAGTCTATCGCCTGGTAGCGGCCGGATGCCATATCCGAGGCCGCATTTCCAAGATCGCTGGAGCATGCCCGAATGCGGACTTCCATCATGAACGGTTGCATCTTCCTCGTATTTCAATTGCTTGTCGTGGGCCTCCTCGCAACCTCAAGTGGCTGCGCACGGGCGGGAGGTTTCCCGGCGCAAAAAGGGGGCAACGGGGACACCGAGGTCGATCGTGGTGTCACTGCCTTCAACAACGGACAATTTGAAGTTGCTGTCGAGCGGTTCAAATCTGCCCTACAAAAAGGTGTTCGGCGTCATCCGCAGGCGCGCGTCCAAACCATGCTCGGCAATGCTTACAACGAACTGGGGCGATTAGAGGAGTCGATTGCAGCACACAAGGAAGCTTTGCGCCTCGATCCGCAGGATCATAAAGCCTGGAATAACCTCGGAGTGAGCTATCGGCTGCAAGGGGAGTTCGCCGAAGCCGCCAAGTGCTACGAAAAAGCGTTGGAACTGAATCCCGACTATGCGGAAGGACTGTGCAGCCACGGCGTTCTCCTCTTTCTTTCGGATCAGCCCGACAAGGCGATCGTATCGCTCGAAAAAGCTATAAAGATCGATCCCAGCCTCGCAGTGGCCAGTGGCAATTTAGCCCTGGCGTATGCAAGTGTCGGCCGCTTTGATGACGCCGATCGGCAACTCAAGCGAGCAGCCACCTTGGGCTATAAGAATGTGCCAGCCATTTCGGAACGAATCGAGGCGCTCAAGGCATTGCGGCCAACAAGCGAGTCAGAGTAGTCGCGCTTCGTGAACCATTGCGCCCCGGCTCGCCTCCCTCCTTTTTACCGGCTCGGATACAATCGGGCCGGCCGAACCACGCGACCACTGGTCGCGGCTATGTGAACCCGCGAAACCCACGGCCAGGGAGCCTTGCGTGAAGCGTCAGATTCTCGTTACGTCCGCCCTCCCGTACGCCAACGGGCCGATCCACATCGGCCATCTGGTCGAGTACATCCAGACCGACATCTGGGTCCGCTTCCAGAAGCTCGCGGGCAACCGCTGCATCTACATCTGTGCCGACGATACGCACGGCACGGCGATCATGATCTCGGCCAAGAAGGCGGGGGTCAGCGAGGAAGCCTTCATCGCCCGGATGAACGAGGAGCACCAGCGCGACTTCGCCGGTTTTCAGATCGCGTTCGACAATTACGGCAGCACGAACAGCCCCGAAAACCGCGAGCTATGCGGCCAGTTCTGGAAATCGCTCCGTGCGGCCGGCCTGGTCGTCGAGAAGGACGTGAGCCAGCTCTTCGATCCGGTCGCGAACACGTTCCTGGCCGACCGATTCGTGAAGGGGACGTGCCCCAAGTGCAAATCGCCCAACCAGTACGGCGATTCGTGCGAGAAGTGCCAAAGCACCTACACGCCCGCCGATCTCATCGACCCGGTCAGCACGCTCAGCGGCGCAAAGCCGGAACTCCGCTCGGCGAAGCACCTCTTTGTCGAACTCGAAAGGCTGCACCCGTTTCTCACCGAGTGGACACAGTCGGGGAAGCATTTGCAGGACGAAGTGGCCAACTACCTGAAGGGGCATTTCCTGGGCGATCCGCTGCGTGACTGGGACATCTCCCGCCCCGCACCCTACTTCGGCTTTGAGATTCCCGATTCGCCCGGCAACTATTGGTATGTCTGGTTCGACGCGCCGATCGGCTACATCGCCAGCACGTGGGAATGGTGCAAGCGGAACGGGGAGAAGCTCGACGATTGGTGGAAGCCAACCGCGGCCAATGCTGCTGGCGAAGGGAGCGGCGACAAACTGGCGATCCTCAAGCAACCGATTGCCGAGCTACAGTCGCAAGTCCAGCGCGAGCTTGCCGGGCAGGGTGCGACCGAAATTCATCACTTCATCGGCAAGGACATCACCTACTTTCACACCCTGTTCTGGCCCGGCATGCTCAAGACGGCCGGTTTCAGCCTGCCGACGAAGGTTCACATTCACGGCTTTCTGACGGTCGGCGGCGAGAAGATGAGCAAGAGCAAGGGGACGTTCGTCCAAGCGGCGGCGTACCTCAAGCATCTCGATCCGGCCTGGCTCCGGTACTACTACGCCAGCAAGCTCGGCCCGCGTCTCGACGATCTCGACCTGAACCCGGAAGAGTTCGTCAACAAGATCAACTCGGACCTCGTGGGGAAGGTCGTGAACCTCGCCAGCCGAACGGCGAAGTTTGTGCAGTCGGCCGGCCTCTCCGCCAAGTATCCCGACGACGGTGGCCTTTTCGCCCAAGGGGCTGCCGCCGGTACCGCCATCGCTGAAGCCTACGAAGCGTGCGACTACTCGCGAGCCATGCGGCTCATCATGGAACTGGCCGACCGGGCTAATCCGTATGTCGATACGAAGGAGCCGTGGAAGATTGCCAAAGACCCGGCGCGAGCCGCGGAGTTGCAAGACGTTTGCACGGTTGCCCTCAACCTGTTCCGGCAGATCGTGGTCTATCTCGCCCCGGTCCTGCCGAAGCTGGCCCAGCAAGCGGGCGAGCTGCTGAACGATCCGATCACGCGCTGGGACCAATCGCAGCAGCCGCTGGTCGGCACGAAAGTCAACGCCTTTAGCCACCTGATGAAACGAGTCGAACGAAAGGACATCGACGCGATGATCGAAGACAGTAAAGACGCAGTAGCGGGTGCCACTGCTGGCTTGCCCAGCAGTGCCGGCTCGGCGGGAGCCTCGCCCTCCCAATCCGATTCCGACGCGACATTGCAGGCCGAGCCGCTCGTCGCCGATCTGATCTCGATCGACGATTTCACGAAGGTCGATCTGCGGGTCGCCCGCGTCATTGCGGCCGAGGAAGTGCCGGAAGCGAAGAAGCTCCTCAAGCTGACGGTCAGTCTCGGCGGCGACGTGAAGCGACAGGTCTTCGCCGGAATCAAGGCGGCTTATAAGCCGGAGCAACTCGTCGGCCGCCTGGTCGTTGTCGTCGCCAACCTGCAGCCGCGGCAGATGAAGTTCGGCCTGTCCGAAGGGATGGTCACCGCCGCCGGCTCAGGCGGACCGGAAGTTTTCCTGCTCGCGCTCGATGAAGGGGCCAAGCCAGGGATGCGGGTCCACTAGCAGCCGTCAAAACGGAGAATGTGCCGCGCAGCCGATGCTGTTACTGCGGCAGAGATTTGCCACCCTTTGGTGCTTGGCTTGCTTGATTTTCTCGGTACGTGGTTCCATGCTATCGCGCATGGGCACAGGATAATCCTGAGTTCGTCTCCGAAGTTGGATAGATCACATCATGCTCGCATTGTTGCAAAGGTCTATCGAATCTATTCGATGCTTCCTGGTTGATCGGCTTCGGAGACGACATCCAGAACGTACTTACTGTCCGCAATGCACGGAGAGCTTTGCCATGTTGCATTTGTTTCTCGCAGACGATCTTTGGGATGCGCTGCAAGGCGAAAAGAATAGCGGCAACATGAAGCTCCCGCGTCGTGACGTGTGGGCCTTCTGTCCAGCTTGTCAGACGACCTACGATTTCTCGTTATACAAGCGCAAATTCGTAATTAGCAGTTCGAGTGAGTTGATAAAACACGAATTGAGCAGAGCAAAGGACTCGCAGGTCGAAGAACGAGCAGAAACTGAGTGACGGAACGACAGACGAACTAGTCGATGTACGCGAGCGAGAATGGCGTTCGCGCTGCAATGCAAGGCTAACGTCGCTCGGCGCCGGGTGCCACTGCTGGCTTGCCCAGCAGTGCCCTGGGGGGATGATGTCGGCCAAAGGTTGATTGCAGATCAAGTAAGGCTCTACGATGGTCCCCATGGAACTTCGTCCCGGCCATCGAAAACTGGTCAAGCATTACGAAGATCCCAGCCATGTCCGGGAGCTGACGTTCTCGTGCTATAGGCGAATGCCGTTGCTGACGAACGACATCTGGCGGGAAATGCTCAGCCGGGCCATCGATCGTGCGGGCGAACGGCACCATTGGCGACTGGCGGCTTTTGTGTTCATGCCGGAGCACGTCCACCTGCTTTGGTTCCCTGAGGCCGGGGCATCGGGGATCGAGCATTTGCTCAAAGCCATCAAACGGCCCTATTCGTATCGGATCAAGCAACTGCTCGTGCAGAATCGGAGCCCCCTGCTCGATCGGCTGACGATCCGGCAGCGGCCCGGAGTGACGACGTTTCGCTATTGGCAGGAAGGTCCGGGTTACGACCGCAATCTGGATAACGAGGAGTCAGTGCTCGCCGCCATTTCGTACATCCACGAGAACCCAATCCGCCGCAAACTCTGCCAGAACGTGCTCGAGTGGAAATGGTCGAGCGCCCGTTGGTACGCCGACCTTACCGAGGATTCCAGCCTGCCGAAGCTAACCTCCTTGCCACCGCACTTCTTCGACTCGGTCGGGTGAGGTAGATGGCTTCCATTACCGCTAAACTTGGCCGAACATCCACTCGGCCAAGGGCACTGCTGGGCAAGCCAGCAGTGGCACCCGCCACCAAGCGTTTGCCCAACCCACATAGCTTGCTCTGACCATGGTTGCCGATCACGACGCCTACATCGCGGAGGCTCCTGAAGACCTCCGCCCGCTGCTGGTTCGCTTGCGGGCTCAACTCGCCCGCGCGCTGCCGGACGCCGAAGAAGTCATCGCCTATAAAATGCCGGGCTTTCGGATCGGAAAATCCATCATCGCGGGTTATGCGGCGTTCAGTAAGCAATGCGGCCTCTATCTCTCTCCTGGCGCCATCCAGTCGCATGCCGACGACATTGCCGCGGCCGGGCTCAAATCGACCAAGACGGGCGTCACCTTCTCGCCGAGCCAGCCGATCCCTGCCGGGCTCGTGAAGAAACTCGCCCTGGCTTCGAGAAGGGATCAAAATCTCTGAGCGGGCCGGGTGGCTGCGCGGAAGGGGGATAACGCCAAGGATGCGAGTCCCTTAGCCCGCCCAAGAAACGGACAACCCGCAGCACAAGATGCCGCGGGTTGCGTGAAGTACCGCCAAAGAATTTGAACCGAGTATAACCAATGACGTGGTGGACCTAGACTTGCGCAAGGATTTGGAGCTTACGTTGTGAGTATTCTTCAGCCGTGATAAGTCCCTTGTCGAGCATCGACTTCAGTGTTTCCAATCGCTTAACCAAATCGTCACCGGCCGCCGTGGACGGAGCGTTCTGAACCTGTGTTGGCGTCGGAATGTGCGTTTGCACATTCACCTGAGCCGCGCCGGCGCGAGCCGCATCGAATTGCAGCTTGAGTCGAGCCTGCCTCGCTTCTTCTTCACGCTCTTGAGCGATCCGATACAGAGCCTGAGCGCCCGTGCTTGGCAGGTAGTCCATCGATACCATGCGACCGCTCACGTGTTGAGCGCTGAATACGGCACCGAGAAGATTCTGGCGCAAGTGTGCGTTGTAGAGGTCAAACCACTGGTAGTCTTCGAACTCAAAACGACCGAGCAACTTGGGGCGGTAGAAGATCAGGCGTCGATTGGTGCATACAACCGCGTCCGGAGCAATGTTCACGAGCGGCTTTTGTTGCACCACGATGTATTGCACTCTCTCGTGGGAAGTGATGATCCCCTGGACTCGTTCTCGAATCGTGTTAACGAGCGAAGCGTCTTGGCAATCCGAGATTTCTGCAGCGGCACGCTCTTGAGCGGCTCGCTGACGCGATTGCTCTTCAAGCTGAGCCTGCTTGGCCTGCTCCGCCGCATGGCGTTTTGCATCCTTTGCCGCCTTACGGGAACGCTCGCCTTGTTCGATTGCCTGGAGCAGACCGGGAACATTCTCAGCGGCAAACCATCGACCCTGAGTCCGAGTCGCCGAGCAGACATGAGACTTACGGGCAATTTTCCCGGCCGATGCCAGTTGCAGGAGTTCGGCTTCTGCCACCGGCCCATGCGTTTCGGTTGTGCCTAAGATGGTGTCGACCTGGTAAGTCCAATGATGTGATTGCTGCTGAGGATTGGACATCGGTCGAAGCCACTTAAAGAAAGGGCAATCTCGCCGCCAGTGGGGAAGATTCTGGACACTAGCGGCGGGAATTGCAACTATGCGCAACTCGCATTCGACTGGTCAAGAAACAAACAACCCGCAGCATAAAATGCCGCGGGCTATCGGAAGTACCCCCAAGGGGATTCGAACCCCTGTTACCGGACTGAGAACCCGGGGTCCTGGGCCACTAGACGATGGGGGCGTCTCTT
>CAYLLN010000072.1:0-36705 GCA_964384375.1 uncultured Pirellulaceae bacterium | reverse complement strand
CCCTACCGCACCGTCCGCTCGCCGCCAAAAAACTCACAGCCTCGCCGTGAGGGACTGAGGCGGGGACGAGGTTCTTTCTTCGATCACCGTTGCCTAAGGTGCGGCGCTTTCTCGCGCATCTGGCCCCGACGGAGTCGGGGGCCTACTTTGGGGCGGTGCTGAGCGTGCGGAGAGCCTTCTGGGGACTTTCCGAAAATCTGGCGTCCCCGCCACTTTTATTGAAACATTTATTCAGTTGGTGCGTTATATAGATCGCGCTACCGGTGCGCGAACTGTAACAGGTCGCCGATAGGGGCCGAGAGGCTTGTTGAACGAGGTGAGGAGGGGAGAAGATGTCTGCGGCCACTGGTCGCGGCTTTGGGAAGTAAGTCCCGGTGGCCGGCGGGACTCTACTGCCAGGCAGAAGGTGCTGGCGAGGAATAAAAGTCATACTGCGGCGTTGGGATTGCCGCGTTATGAATCGCGCAAGTCTTTTCCAGAAAGCAGGTTGTGGCGAGGCCGGTTTTGTGGCCAGATTGAAAGGGGGCGCAAGGTATGAATGGCGGGGGAGGCTGGTTTGGCGTAGAGGCGAGCAGAGTCCCACACCTTGACCATCCGTCAGAGGGGATGGAATTGGAGGAGGCGAGGCGGGAGCCTTGCGGTCGTTTTGTGCGAGGGAGAACCCTCGGACGGAGAGGGGAGGTGGCCAAGCGTAGCTGCCGGCCGATCCATCGGGAGGCTTACGCCTCCCGCTCGCCAGCCAGGTTCCACAGAAAGTCCGGCCCGGCAGGCCGGACCTACTAGTAGCCGCGGGCCATCGCCGCACCGCGGCCGGCGAATTGGGGGGCGCGGACTTTGGCGAGGTTGGCTGGCATGGCCTGGATGGCGGTAGCCGTCTGTGGTTCGCTGCGCGACCCAGTGCCACCTTGTGCGATGATGCTCGCCGGTGCCAGCGTGCCGCACCAAGTCTCGTGCGACCGGCCGCTTCGCTCGTCGGCCTGATAGAAGGCGAGGAGCGTGAAGCTGTCGGCCGCGATGAATTCGTGCCCGCTGGCGATCGCCTGCGTGGGGCGATAGGTCCGCCGCCAGGTGCCGGCGTTGAAGTAGGTCTGGTTCAGGACGTAGCCGTCGGCGTGGCTGGCGTCGAGCGGAATGATTTCATGGCTATGCGTGTGGCCATAGACGATGTGCCGGGCGCGGCGGTTGCGGAAGTCGGCTTCGGCCAGGGCGTGAATGGCGTACGAGGTGCTGGCAGCGCCCCGCAGGCTGCAAAGCCAGTTCAGCGTGCGGCCGGTCCAGTCGGCCGAGTCGCGGCGGCTGAATTTGAGGGCGGCGGCGAGGCCGTCGATCAGATCGACCGGACTGGCGGCCGACGAGCGGCGAACGATATCGAGGTGCAGCAGTTGCTCGACGATATAGTCCCAGACTCGCTTGATCGCGTTTCGCTGGGCGAGCGTGCAGCCGGTCCGTTCGAGCATGCCGTCCATCCAGGCGGGGATGAGCAGCACTGGGCGGATCTGGTCGATTTCGCACAGGGCGGCGAAGCAGGCCGGCGGCAGGTCGGCGGCCATTTCCTGCTCGATATGACCGAGAAAGCGGGCGATAAGCTCGATGCTGATCGCGTCGCAGAGGCTGGCGGCATCGCGGTCGTCGGCGAAGCAGAGCGGATCGAAGATGTCGCCGTGGCGGGCGAGCACCCGGTGACGCCGCATCGCGTCGTGCAGTTCGTCGCTTTCGATCGCCTCGTGGGCGAACGGCTTGTTGTGCGGAGTGACGAGGCCCAGGTGGTGCGTGACTTTGTGGCGGATCACGTCGTACTGCGAGCCGCGGAGGTGCAGGGGCCAGTCGTGATTGCCCACCATGTAATGCGTATAGACGGCGACCGGCATTTCCTCGGCTTCGGGGACCGGTTGGCCGGCGGCCGTGGCGGGGGGCAGGCTGATCGTCGCTTCGGTCGCGAGGGAGCGGAGTGTGCGGATGCACTCGACGTTCTTCCGCAGGATTTCATCGACGATGCCGGCGACTGTTTCGCTGACGGCAGGCGAGGTGATGTCGCTCCAGGGACGAGCGTCGCCGGCCAGCCACCGCTGCGAGGCGGTGATGTCGAGCACATCGCCCAGCAGCACCAGGTCGATCCGATCGAGCGGCTGGTAGGTGCCGTCGGCTCGCCACGACGCCCGCCAGGCCATGTCGCAAAGCCGCTCGCTGAGGAGGTCCATCGAGCCGGGAGGCAGGATGGCGCCGGAGGTGCCGTCGTTCAGGTGCAGGTCGCTAAGGATAACGAGCATGTCCGCGTCCTTTGAGCTGTCGGCCGGGAGGTAAGCCGAGCGTGAATGCGCGTGGAAACGAGTCGAGAACGTCAACGACACGTATCGGATGCGGATTGTGCGGGACGTGAGGATTGTTCGGGAAAAAGGGGTTGGGAGGGCTGGGTAAAACCAGGTTCAAGTTTCCAAGTTCAAGGTTCAACGTTGGCCAGCAAGTTTGGCGGAAATGCCCGCCAAAACCGTGCAGAAGCCCCGAATTGCCCCAACTTTGAACTTTGAACCTGGAACTTTGAACTCACCGAAGCGATTCGACGCAAGTGATTGTTTGGAATGTACTTGCGTCAAAAAAATCGCTATTGACGCCCCCTTTGGCGTCTGTATAATTCCTCGCGGTTAGTGAAGTTCGGCAATCTTGGTAAGCAGGTCAGAATGGCCATGTTTGCCAGGGATTGCCGCCTGCGAAGCGTTCAAAGTGTGTGCTAACTGGGCCATTTGGCACAGTTCTTATAGCCAGGAAGTTTCCGGACTAGCGACGACGTGGCAAAACACGGAGGTTGGGGACCGCGACATTGTGGCGGCCCCCTGTGCTGGTCCAACCATCGTAAGGGAAGGATGGTTTGAGCCATGTCAACGAAGACAGTCTTTACCACGGGCGAAGCGGCGAAAATCTGCAAGGTCAGCCAGCAGACGATCATTCGCTGCTTCGATAACGGCTCGCTCAAGGGGTTCCGCGTGCCGGGCAGCCGGTTTCGCCGCATCCCGCGGAACGAGCTGTACTCGTTCATGCGGGACAACAACATCCCGACCGACGCCCTGGAAAGCGGCAAACGCAAAGTGCTGATCGTCGATGACGATCAAGAGCTGGTCGAGCTCATGGTCGATACATTCGCCCGCGACGGACGCTTCGACATTAAAACGGCCAACAACGGCTTCGATGCCGGCATGCTGGTCAAGGAATTTCGGCCCGACCTGGTCGTGCTCGACATCATGCTCCCTGACATCAACGGCAAAGAAGTTTGCCAGCGGGTCCGAGCCGACAACACGCTCGAAGCGGTCAAAGTGATCTGCATTTCGGGCATGGTCGAGATGGACAAGGTGGCCGATCTGCGGGCTGCCGGGGCCGACGACTTCCTGCAAAAGCCGTTCACCGTCGATAAGCTGCTCGACCGGAGCTGCGACCTGCTCGAGATGGAGCGGGCGGTGGCGGTGTAGGTAGTGGGGCAGGCGTCTCGCCTGCCAATCCAAAGCCCCGACCATTGGTCGGGGTGATTTACCGGTCGTGCCGCTATTCCGGCAGGCCACGCCAACAGCCCTAGCACCCTGACCACTGGTCAGGGCTTTGAATAGTTGCGCGATGGCCCCGAGCTTGACCCACGCGACGACATTGCCGACCAGCGGCGATCGCGACTTCGCCGCTGCCGTCGAAGCCGCCAAACTGCAGGCGCTTTACAACCTCGCTTACGGCCTGAGCCACGAGATCAACAATCCGCTGGCGAACATCGCCACGCGGGCGCAGACGCTGCTGATTGACGAGAAAGACCCCGAACGCCGCCGCAAGCTGGCCACGATCAACCAGCAGGCGTTTCGGGCGCATGAGATGATCGCCGATCTCATGCTCTTCGCCCGCCCGCCGGCCATGGTGCCAGAGCCAACCGACCTCGCCGCCCTGGCCGATCGCGTCGTCGCCGAACTGTTGCCGCTGGCGAAGGAACAAGGAACGACGCTCGTTCGACTTGGCTCGTCAGACCCGCTCATCGCGAATGTCGATCCAACGCAGATCGCCGTCGCCTTGCGGGCACTGGTATCGAACTCGCTGGAGGCGCTGCGGACTGGAGGACGAGTGGAGGTCAGCGCGGAACTCGCACTTAGCGACGCTTCGCAGAAGCGTGCCGATGATTTCCAAGTTCAAGGCTCAACCTTCAAAGTTGACTTGGCGCACGCGACACCTCCCTCCCCAAATCCGAAATCCGAAATCCGAAATCTGAAATTGACCGTCCGCGACACCGGCCCCGGCATCCCGCCATCAATCCGTCCGCACATCTTTGACCCGTTCTTCTCGGGCCGCGAAGCGGGCCGCGGCCTGGGCCTGGGCCTGTCGAAAGCCTGGCGCATCGTCCAGCTTCACGGCGGGCGAATCGACATCGAAAGCCCGGTTGATGGCGGAACTCAATTCACCGTCATTCTTCCGGAATCTCCCAAACCAGAATCTTTCGAAAATCGTCCGTAATTGCGACTCTTCCGTCCTGAGAAACGACCACTGCAGGCAGCCAGCCAGATATCCATTGCGATCGGCGGATCACTCGACCTGTCGTTGAATCGACTAGAAGGAGTTGCTCAAAGTCGCTATCCCACCACAAGTGACGAACCAACGGCAGAGGACACGTTCTCCATCCACCCCAGTACTTGTAGCCAGCGACCCGATCGTAGCGCCTCGAACAAAGCAGTTGCTTGCCATCTCGCAAGAATGCCCGCACAACCCCTGGCAACTCGCGAGTGGTCTTGGTTCGCAAGTCGATTAGCGTAGCGCCAGCCGCCAAGTGGTTGCCATCGGGTGAAAGTGTCGCGGGGTATGGATCGCTAAACGGCCCGAACGAGAACAAGGGTTGATCGACGTTCGGCGCCCAGACCTCCACTTGATAGGCGGGGTCGTCAAACGGCCCTGCCCCTGGAAACGTTAAAACCTCGATTCGGCGGCCGGTTTTCCCCGATATTGAGGGCTCCAAGTTCTTGTCGAGCATTTCTGGCAAGCGATTCCAATCACCTACGCTCCATCGATAAACGGTCTTTTCGGCAGGCGAATCGTCCTTGCTCATGACAAAGCGAAGAATACTGCCGTCTTCGGAGAACGAGACGGTCCCTTCGTCCCAAGCCTCAGGCGGGGCAGGTACGCTGAACTCGACGGCTTTGTGCTGCGGCTCAAGCGGCAGGAGGGAAATCTTCGGTACATCGTCCGCCATACTTGCAATAGCTAGCCAGTTTCCATCCGGCGTCCAGGCTTTGCCACTTCCAGCTGGAATATGTGTCGTGAGCACGGGCTCAGGGTCGAGTGGACTCAAGTTCCAGCCTATTACCAGCAGCATCTGATCGGCTTTACCCTTCGCATCCGCGGTTGCCAACAAGTGCGAGCCATCCAAACTCAGCGAGATCGTTTTCCCGTAATGTAACTCCGACGGCAGCCAAAAGCCGTCCCGAAACTTCCATTCCGTCGCCCGAACATAAATGGACCAACCTCCCACAGCCAGGACAAACAGCACGCTCACGCTGCTGAAGATCAACAGCCGCCTCTGCAACCGGTCCTCCTGTTGGCTCGGCGGCAGTTCGGCGAGACCCTGCGGTGTAAATGCAGCCGCAAGCAATGCACCCAAGGACGCGCCGGCAAAAAACACAGCGATCACGCAATAGGGAATGTCTACTCTTGTGATGTTCGTCGATTCCCCAATGGTCATCGCGATCAAGTAGTACACAAGGACCAAAACCGTCGGCAACAAACCGCCACAGACGGCCGACAAATAGATCCCTCTCCCTCCGCGTCGTCGGCTGTAAGCGATCGCCGCAGTGACGGCAATAAACCAGGAGCCGAGGATGATTCGCTCATCCAAGTCCCACAGTTCCCAGCGAATCAGCCAGAAGCAGACCGCTGCCAGAACTATCAGCAGCAAAAGCGACTTGAGCGAAAACCGCCAGTTTGCTTTATCGGCGAGAGAACGGCTAGACAACATGCGATAGATCGTACTCGTAACATGTCGCGAACGGTTTAGATGATCTCCAGCTTGTGCGTCGTCACCCAGATGTCGTCCTGCTGGAAACGGACTTTCAGCATCGCCTTGAACTCGACGAAGAACTGGCGGTTTTCGGGCGTGTCGGGGACGTCGAGGAAGACGCGCACCAGGTCGTCGGGGTGCGGCTCGCCCTGACGCGGCCAGAGCCCCTCGATTCGCTGCGTCTCCAATGACAACGCCCCGAAGTGCCGCTTCAAGTCGCCGACCGTCTCGGCGATCAACGCCTCCGGCACTGCCGAGCCGTCGTTGAACTTGAGCGGCAGCAGAATCTCGTAGCGGCGGTAAGATCGATCCATGTCGCAACTCCCGGATCATTATATCCGGCGAGTTGTGCAGAGATTTCGATCCGGCAACGGTGCGGGGCGAAGGTGCGATTGCTCACGCCGCCTTTTCCGACAAGACCGTTTGGTTCAGCTTGTTGTAAAGCGTCTTCAGGCTGATCCCCAGTTCCTCGGCCGCCTCCGGCTTGTTGCCGTCGTGGCGTTCGAGGGCGTCGTAAATCGCCTGCATCTCCAGGTCGCGGAGACTGATGGGTCCGGTGATACGGACCTTGGCCGCGGCGCTCTTGCGTGAAGCGAACCGCTGCGGCAGATGTTCGGGCGTAATCGGCGGCTGGTCGCAGAGAATCGTCGCATGCTCGATCACGTTGGCCAGCTCGCGGACGTTGCCGGGCCACGAATGCTTGCTGAGGAGTTCGATCGCCTCGGCCGTGAACAGCTCGTCATCAGGCTTCAGGTTCGGGCGGAAGCGGCGGAAGAGGTGCTCGGCGAGGGCCTGAATGTCGGTGCTCCGTTCGCGCAAGGAGGGGATATGGATTTCAAACGTGTTGATCCGGTACATCAGATCTTCGCGGAAGTCGCCGCTTTCGACCATGTCGGGCAGATTGCGATGCGTGGCGCAAACGACGCGAACGTTCACCTCAAAAGCGTCGTTGTCGCCGACGCGGCGAATCTCGCCGCTTTCGAGCACGCGGAGCAGTTTGGCTTGCATTGACTTCGGAAGTTCACCGATCTCATCCAGGAAGATCGTGCCGCCATGGGCGACTTCAAAGAGCCCGACGCGATGATCGTCAGCCCCGGTGAACGAGCCCTTGCGGTGTCCAAACAGCTCGCTCTCGATCAGCGATTCCGGCAGTGCGCCGCAGTTGACGGCGACGAACGGCCGATCGGCCCGCAGGCTGTTTTGATGTACCGCCCGAGCGACAAGCTCCTTGCCGGTCCCCGTTTCGCCGAGGATGAGCACCGTCGAGTTCGTTGGCGCGACCTTCTCGATCAGTCGCTTCACCTGCTCCATGCTCCGGCTGACGCCGACGAGTTCTGTCTTGCCCTCGACACGCTCGAGCTGGTGCTTGAGGGCCCGGACCTTATTAATCCACTCCCGCTGGCGGGCAACGCGAAGGAGCAACGCCTTTAGATCGACCAGCTTGCACGGCTTGGTAAGGTAGTCGAACGCCCCGTGACGAAGTGCCTGCACCGCCGTCTCGAACGACGATTTGCCGGTCAGCACGACGGCATCCGTGTCAGGCGACAGCTCCTTGCACCGGGCGATGACCTGAATGCCGTTCATTCCCGGCATGTCGAGATCAACGATGATGCAGTCGTAGGTGTTCTTTTCGAGGGCCGCGCAGGCGGTCGCGCCGTCGGGGCAGACGGTCACTTCGTGCCCCATCCGCGGCAACTCCAGGCTCATCAGCTCCTGCAATGCCGGCTCGTCGTCGGCGAAGAGCATCTTGAGCCTTGTGGCGGGCTTGGTATCGGGCTTGAGGTTCTCTTTCATGTCGGCCTGAAAGGTTGCGTGTGAGGAGGAGTCAACTAAGCAGCTTGCAGTCGGCGATCTGGTTTACGTTCAGGAGCTTTCGTGGGCGCGGCCTGGGTCATCGCAGCTTTCGGCTGCTCGCGAGCGACGAGCGGCAGGAGCACTCGCATCCGCGAACCCTTGCCGGGGCCATCGCTGGCCGGTTCGATCGTGCCGCCGTGGTCGGTAACGATGCGATACGTGATCGACAGGCCGAGGCCCGTGCCCGAGCCGTCGCGGCGACGCGTGAAGAATGGCTCGAACAGATGCTTGAGCACTTCCTCGCTCATGCCGCAACCGTTGTCGCGGACGACGAGCTCGGCCCAAGTGCCGTTCTTTTTGAGCGTGATGGCGACGTTGCCGCCGGGGTCGAGGCTGTCGAGGGCGTTGGTGACAAGGTTCAGAATGACTTGCTTCAGCTCCTGCACGTTGACCGCGGCGACGACGTATTCTGGGTCGTTGAATTCGATGTGCTTGTTCCGGTACTTCCCCAGGTGCTTGACCATGTCGATCACCCCCTGAATCAGTTCGCGGAGGTCGATCGTCTGCTTTTGCACGTCGCCGAGGCGGGAGAAGTCGAGCAGCCGCTCGGTGATCCCCTTGCAGCGAAACGCTTCGTCCTGAATGCGGCGGAGATACTTGCGGAGGATTTCGAGTTCAGCCTGTTGGTCGGAGCTGAGCGATTCGTTCTCGCCGTGCAGCGTCTCGTGCAAGCGGCTTTCGAGCGATTCGGCGCACCAAGCGATCGAGGCGAGCGGGTTGTTGATCTCGTGGGCCACACCAGCCGCCAAAAAGCCGACGCTGGCGAGCTGCTCGCCTCGGACAACTTCCTGCGTCCGCTGCTGGACTTGCTGGTCAAGATCGTGGCGAATTTCCTGAAAGCGGGCGGTCATCTGATTCAGAGCTGCGGCCAACTCCGCCATTTCATCGCGCGAGCGAAGATAGATGCGATGATCGAAATCGTCCTGCTGGGCGATCCGGCGCGAACCGGCAATGAGCACTCGCAGCGGCGCGACAACCCAGATGTAGAGCAGGCCGATGAGCGCTGCGAGCATCAAGCCAGCCGCCACTGCCGCGATCCACTCGACAACGATCCAGGTGCGGTACTCGACTTTGACTTCCTTGGCGAAGTCGTGCATCCGGTCGTGCAGCTTGTCGGGGAGCGTTCCGGCGAGGGAGTACATGTCATCGGCGCGATCAACTAATGGATTCAACTTCTCCGGATCGAGCACCCAATCCTGATCGTCTCGGCGTCGTTTCAGTTCTGCCAAGGATTGTTCCAAACTGGCCACCGTTTCCAGTTCGTAGCTGCGATCGCTAAACCGTGGATCCGTCGGAATTTCAGATTCGAGCGCCTTACGATACCGCTTCAAATCTTCCTCGACCGCGGCCAACTTTTCGCGAAACTGCTCACGCACCGAATCGACGCTGACGGTCGGCACCTCGCTGAACGGAACTTGCAGATTTTGTGCTTTGCTGAGCGTGACGACGAGATCGCCCAAGCTGTTGGAGAGTTCGCCGGCAACGGGTAGCTCGCTTGCGCGGAGGCTGATCGTCCGGGCCAGTTGCCGGTACGAATAGACGCCGCGAAAGCCGCTGATCGCCAGCGTTGCCACGATGAGGCAAAGCAGGGCGACGCACAACAGCAGCTTGTATTGAATGCTCCAGCGCGAAAGCAAGCGCGACCTCCTTGTCGCCTGCGGTACCGCCCGCTGCGTAGAGCGAGCAGTGAAAAGCGGGCGGAGTGTAACAATTACAACCGCAACCGGGAAAGGCCGAACTGCCACGATATCGTGCTTCCCGCTAGCAGCCGTCATGGTCAAAGTTCAAGGTTCAAGGTTCAATGTGGCTGTCAGAACTTTGAACTTTGAACCTGGAACCTTGAACTTGGCTTCCGATTCCGACTTCGGTGTTCCCATCCCTGGCCGCATTCTGCCGCCGGAGCTGTGGGCGAAGTCCGCGCTCAAGCGCCTGCCGCCGCCGGGGCCGCTCGATTGGACGGCCCTATTTGGCCGCAAGGCGCCGGTCGTGCTCGACCTCGGCTGTGGGAATGGGCGGTTTGTGATCACGAGCGCCCTGGCCCGGCCGGAGATGGATCACTTGGGAGTCGATATTCTGCCGCTGGTGCTGCGTTATGCCACGCGACGGGCCAACCAGCGGGGCCTCGTGAACGTGCGTCTGGCGGCAATCGGCGGGTACGAGCTGCTCGATGAGTACGTTGCCCCTGCTAGCGTCGCCGAGATTCATCTCTACCATCCGCAGCCGTACAAGGAGACATCGCAGCAGCATCGTCGGTTGATTACGCCCGAGTTTCTGGCCCTGGTGCATCGCAGTCTCTCGCCCGGCGGCCTCGTCGTGCTGCAGACGGACAATCGGGCCTATTGGCAGTACATCCGCCGGGCCGCGCCGCACCTGTTCGATTTCGAGGAAGTCAAAGAGCTCTGGCCCGACGCGCCACAAGGACGAACGAGGCGCGAAATCTACGCCCGGCAGCACAAACTGGCGATCTATCGCGGGCAGGGACGATCCAAGCTGCTAGCTCCCCAGCAACTTACCGAGTTTATCCGCTCGCATCCGGCTCCGGATTTCGATGCCCGGCGGTGATGCATCGGGTCGATAATGTTGATGAATGTCTTGGCCCGACAACATTCTCGACGAATTCACTCGCCAGCCTCTCTGCGGCTATGCGGCTGATGCTGCGCCGGCGACGGAACCGACGTCGCTGGCGGCACTTGCGCTACTCGTACACGGCCGAAGCGATGCGGCGCGGCCGGCGCTGGACTGGCTGGCGAAGCTACAGGGCGATGACGGCAGCGTCGGCGTGCGCGAGGGGGAAGCGACACCTGGTTGGCCGACGAGCCTGGCCGTGATCGCGTGGAAATCGATCGCGTCGGACCAGTTCAGCGGCCGAGTCGAACGGGCAGCCGGATGGATTGTATCCGCACGTGGCGAAACGACGCCCCGCGCGCCGGAATTCGGACACGACACCGAAATCGCTGGCTGGTCGTATGCCGAGGCGACGCACTCCTGGATCGAGCCGACGTCGCTGCACGTGCTTGCACTGAAAGCTGCCGGCCGCGGCACGCATGAGCGGACACGCGACGGAGTGCGGATGTTGATCGACCGGCAACTTCCCACCGGCGGCTGCAACTATGGGAACACGCTGGTCCTCGGACAGATGCTCCGGCCACATGTGCAGCCGACGGGAATCGCGCTACTGGCCCTTGCCGGCGAAGACGACCCGTCGGGCCGCGTTTCAACCTCCGTGAAATGGCTGAGGCAAGCAATTGGTCCACGCACTACCGCGGCGTCGCTCAGTTGGGCTCTTTTAGCTCTACGGATGCACGGCGAGTTGCCAGATCGGGCCGACGACTGGCTGGCGGCATCCTATCGGCGCGTGATGGATCACGACCGCTCGCCGCACAAGCTCGCGCTGTTGGCCCTGGCCGCGAAAGGATGGCCGCTGCCATGACAATTTCAAAATTCAATCGCCGGACCTGGCTTGTTGGCGGTGGACTCACGGCTGCCGCGCTCGTCGGCGCTGGCCTAGTGCGAAACTGGTATCGCGACCAAGCGAGCGTTTTTATCGCCAAGAATCAGAGGTACGACGGTCCTCTTGCAGCCACAATTCGCGATGGACTCGTTGCCTGCGGTCTCGCGCCCGAGTCGCTTCGCGGCAAGCGCGTGCTGCTCAAGCCGAACCTCGTCGAGCCGATGCGCGACCTGCCGCACATGACCACACACCCCGCGATGATCGTCGCCGCGGCCGAGGTCTTTCGCAGCTGGGGGGCGAAGGTCACCGTTGGCGAAGGGCCGGGACACGTTCGCGATACCGAGATGGCGCTCGTCGAATCGGGCGTTGGCGACGTGCTCGACGCAGGTGGACTGCCGTTTGCCGATCTCAATTATCAGGAGGTTGCGTGGATGGCCAACCGCGGCCGGGCAAGCAAGCTGCCGGGGCTTTTCTTTCCGCAAGGCGTGGCCGACGCGGACCTCGTGGTCTCGATGCCCAAGATGAAGACCCATCACTGGGTCGGCGTCACCGCGGCGATGAAGAATCTTTACGGCACGATCCCCGGCATCAAATACGGCTGGCCGAAGAATGTGCTCCATCATAACGGCATCCCCGAAACGGTCTTCGACATCAACGCCTCTCTTCCCAAGACCATCGCCATTGTGGACGGCATCGACTGCATGGAAGGGGATGGGCCGATCCTGGGGACGCTCAAGCGGATGGGACTGGTGATTGTCGGCACGAATCCGACCGCCGTCGATGCGACGGTCTGCCGACTGATGGACGTCGATCCGCGGCAAGTGCCGTACTTACGATTGGCGGCCGATCGTCTCGGTCCGCTCGACGATTCACGCATCGAGCAGCGTGGCGAAGCGTGGCAGCCGCTGGCCAGCCCGTTTGCCGTGCTCGACAAGCCGCACCTCAACAAGCTCGTGCGGCATCGAGGGGTGCTGGTGTCGTAGGGCGATTCACGCATAATGTTCGCCACATTGTGGTACGGCAGTAACGAATTACTAAAGTACTCGGTACTTAGTACTCAGTTGCCGTCGAGCATGAGCTGCAAATAGATCACGTCGAGCCAGCTGCCGAACTTGAATCCGACTTCCTTCAGGTGCGCGACGCGGGTCATTCCGAGGCTTTCTTGCAGGGCAAGGCTGGCGGTCTGATCGGCACTGACACCGCCGATCAGCGAGTGAAAGCCGGCGGCGCGAGCGCGAGTGATGAGGTCCACCAGCAGCATCGTCCCCAGGCCACGGCGATGAAAGTCGTGATGGATATAGACGGAGGCTTCCACCGTCGGAGCGTACGCAGCCCGCGGGCGGAACTTCGAAAGCGAGCCCCAGCCGACGACGCGACTTCCATGCTCAACGACCGTCACCGGATACTTGTCCGGCGAATGCTCGGCGAACCACGCTTCGCGGGCCGCGGGCGTCTCGTGCTCCGTCTGATAGGTGCATGTCGAGCGATCGACGTAGTAGTTGTAGATGTCGTTGATCGCGGGAAGGTCGGCGCCGGTGGCCAAACGGAGAAGAAAGGTCATTTGTCATTGGGTCCTTGGTCACTTGCAAACATTGGACAGCGATCAGCCACCAATGACAAATGACAAAATGACAGGTGACAAGTGACCTACACCGCCGCCATCCCCAGCGTGATTCCCGGCGCGGGAAGGTCGCTCGCCCCCATCAGGAACTCGTCGATCGCGCGGGCGGCGCCGCGCCCTTCGTTGATCGCCCAGACGACGAGCGACTGACCCCGGCGGCAGTCGCCGGCGGCAAAGACCTTGGGCAGGCTGGTGGCAAAGCGGCCGTGCGTCGCCTTGTAGTTTGTCCGCGGGTCGCACTCGATGCCGAGCAGTTCCGAGACGTATTGCTCCGGCCCCTTGAAGCCCATGGCCAGGAGGACGAGCTGCGCCGGCCAGAACTTGTCGGTTCCGGGAAGCTCCTTCAGCTTCCACTGGCCATCGACCTTGTTCCACTCGACCTGCACAGTGCGGATGCCGGCCACGCGGCCCTTGTCGTCCCCCACGAACTCCTTGCTCATCACGCAGTAGGCCCGTGGGTCGGTGCCGAATTTTGCTGCGACTTCCTGATGGCCGTAGTCGGTGCGGTAAATCCTCGGCCACTGGGGCCAGGGATTGTCGGGAGCACGCTCCTTGGGCGGTTGCGGAAGTAGCTCGAAGTTCACCAGACCCTTGCAGCCGTGGCGCATCGACGTGCCGATGCAGTCGGTGCCGGTGTCGCCGCCGCCGATGACGATCACGTCGAGGTCTTTGGCGCTGATGTAGTGGCCATTCTGATGGTGGCTATCGAGCAGGCTCTTCGTGTTGGCGGTCAAAAACTCCATCGCGAAATGCACGCCCACCAGTCCGCGGCCGGGAATCGGCAGGTCGTTCGGCCGCGTGGCCCCGGTCGCCAGGAGTAAAGCGTCGTTCTCGCCAAGCAACTTCGCCGGATCGACATAGCCGGCCGATTCCTTGTTCCCCACGTCTGCGCCAGTAACGAAGGTCACCCCTTCCTCGCGCAACAGGTTCACGCGCCGCTCGACGACCCGCTTATCGAGCTTCATGTTCGGAATGCCGTACATGAGGAGGCCGCCGATCCGATCGGCCCGCTCATAGACGGTGACGGTATGGCCAACCTTGTTGAGTTGCGCCGCCGCGGCCAGGCCCGACGGACCGGAGCCGATGATCGCCACGCGTTTGCCGGTGCGAATGGGGGGCGGCTCAGCCTTGACCCACCCTTCGGCAAAGCCCCGGTCGATGATCGCGTTCTCGATGTTCTTGATCGTGACCGCCGGATCGGTGATGCCGAGCACGCAGGCACCTTCGCACGGCGCGGGGCAGGTGCGGCCGGTGAATTCCGGGAAGTTGTTCGTCTTGTGCAGCCGGTCGAGGGCATCGCGCCAGCGGCCGTGATAGACCAGGTCGTTCCACTCGGGGATCAGGTTGTCGATCGGACAGCCGGTCGCGCTTTGGCAGAACGGCACGCCGCAATCCATGCAGCGGGCCCCCTGCCGCTGGAGGTGTTCCTCCGGCGGATGCGTGAAAATCTCTTCGAAGTCGCCCAGCCGCTGAATCGGATCGCGGTACGGAACCGGCTTGCGGGGAAACTCTTTGAATCCGGTGGGTTTACCCATGACTCGGCACTCCATGCACGCCCGCCTCGATCTCTTCGTCGTGCTTGGCGCGTTCAATCAAAACTCGCTTGTAATCGGTCGGCATCACTTTCACGAATTGAGCGGTGCTTTCCGGCCAGTGAGCCAGAATCTTTTCGGCAACGCTCGAACCGGTGAATTCCTGGTGCAATTCGACGAGGTGCAACAGCTCGCCCAGATCCTGCGGCGATTCGACTTTTTCCAGCTCGACGATGCCCAGGTTGCACCTGGTGATGAAATCGCCGGCAGGATCATAGACATAGGCGATGCCGCCGCTCATGCCGGCTGCAAAGTTTCGCCCCGTGGGACCAAGGACGACGACTCGGCCGCCGGTCATGTACTCGCAGCCGTGATCGCCGACCCCTTCGATCACCGCGTGAGCGCCGCTATTGCGGACGGCGAACCGCTCGGCCGCCCGGCCCCGAATGAACGCAAAGCCGCTCGTCGCGCCGTAGAGGGCGACGTTGCCGATGATGATGTTGTCCTCGGGCTTGAACAGCGAACCCTTCGGCGGATAGATGGCGATCCGCCCGCCGGAGAGCCCCTTGCCAACGTAGTCGTTGGCGTCCCCTTCGAGTTCGAGGGTCACTCCTTCGGCCAGGAACGCGCCGAAGCTTTGCCCCGCTGAGCCGGTGAACTTGATGCGAATCGTGTCGTCGGGCAGAAGCTCGTCCCCCCACCGCTTGGCGATCTCGTGGCTGAGCATTGTGCCGACAGTACGGTTGGTGTTGATAATCTTCCGCTCGAGGACGACGCTCTCGCGGCGTTTAATGGCTTTTTGGCACGCGACGATCAGCTCGTTGTCGATCGCGCCGGCCAGGCCGTGATCCTGCTCGCGGGTCTTATAGACCTCCACGTCCGGGTGCGGCTTCTTGGCAGGAGTGAGCATCGGCGTCAGGTCGATGCCGTCGGCCTTCCAGTGCTTGATCGCGCCGGAGGTTTCCAGGCAATCGACGCGGCCGACCAGATCGTTGAACGAGCGGAAGCCGAGCTCGGCCATGATCTGCCGGGCCTCTTCCGCCACCATGAACAGGTAGTTAATCAGGTGCTCCGGCTGGCCGGCAAACTTCTGCCGCAGGACAGGATCCTGCGTCGCGATGCCGACCGGGCAGGTGTTGAGGTGACACTTCCGCATCATGATGCAGCCGAGCGAAACGAGCGGCCCGGTCGAGAAGCCGATTTCCTCGGCACCGAGGAGCGCGGCGATGACCACGTCGCGGCCCGTTTTAATCTGCCCGTCGGTTTGCAACGTCACTCGACTGCGGAGGTCGTTCATCACCAGCGTCTGGTGCGTCTCTGCAATGCCGAGTTCCCACGGCAGGCCGGCGTGCTTGATGCTGGTGATAGGCGAAGCCCCGGTGCCGCCGGTATCACCAGAGATGAGGATGTGGTCGGCATGCGCCTTGGCCACACCGGCCGCAATGGTGCCGACGCCGACTTCACTGACGAGCTTGACGCTGACGCGGGCCTTGGGATTGCTGTTCTTCAGATCGTGAATGAGCTGCTTCAGATCCTCGATCGAGTAGTTGTCGTGATGTGGCGGCGGGCTGATGAGGCCGACGCCCGGCGTGCTGTAACGGATGCGGGCGATGTAGTCATCGACCTTGTGCCCCGGCAGTTCGCCCCCTTCGCCCGGCTTGGCCCCCTGGGCCATTTTGATTTGCAGCTCGTCGGCGTTGGTCAGGTAGTTGATCGTCACGCCGAAACGTCCCGACGCCACCTGCTTGATCGCCGAGCGCTTGCTGTCGCCGTTAGGGAGCGGCTTGAAGCGTTCGGGGTCTTCGCCACCTTCACCTGTGTTCGACTTGCCGCCGATCCGGTTCATCGCGACCGCGATTGTCTCGTGGGCCTCGCCTGAAATGCTGCCGAAGCTCATCGCCCCGGTGCAGAACCGCTTGACGATTTCCTTCGCCGGCTCGACGTCGGAGATCGGAATCGCTTTCTGCACGCCGGTCTTGAACTTCAAGAGGCCGCGGAGAGCGCACTTGCGAGTCGCGTCTTCGTTGGCGTGTTTGCTGAAACGGTGATAGGCGTCGGCGCTGTTCTCGCGGGCGGCCATTTGCAGGTCGGCGATTGCCGTCGGATCCCACATGTGCCGCTCCCCTTCGGCTCGCCAGTGGAACTCGCCGAAGTTGGGGAGCACCGGTAGCCGCTGTTCCGCCCGCGTGGGGAAGCCAATCTCGTGCCGGCGGAGCGACTCCTTGGCCAGCACCGTGAAGTTGATCCCCTTGATGCGGCTGGCAGTGCCGACAAAGCAGCGTTCAATCACATCGCTGTCGAGCCCGACCGCCTCAAAGATTTGAGCTCCCTTGTACGACTGGAGCGTCGAGATGCCCATCTTGCTCATCACCTTGAGCATCCCTTTGGCCACCGCCTTCTGATAGCCATGCACAATCTTGTCGTCCGTGTACTCGGCCGGCAGCAGACCGTCGCGCTGCGCTTGCCAGAGCGACTCGAACGCGAGGTACGGATTGATCGCGTCGGCTCCGTAGCCCACGAGCAGGCAGTGATGATGGACCTCGCGGGCCTCGCCCGACTCGAGAATGATACCGATGCGAGTTCGCTTGGCGGCGCGAATGAGGTGATGATGCACGGCCCCCACGGCGAGCAGCGAACTGACCGGCACGCGATCGGCCGAGACGCCTCGGTCCGACAGAATGACAATCGAGTATCCCTGCTCGATCGCCTGTTCCGCCTCGCGACAGATCCGTTCAAGCCGATTCACCAGGCCAACTTCACCCTCGCTTCGCTCGTAGGTGATATCGATCAGCTTGCTTTTCCAACCGCGATGATCCATGTGCTTGATCGCGGCCAGCTCTTCGTTCGTCAGGATTGGGTGCGGCAGGAGGAGCCGATGGGCGTGTTCTTCGGTTGTCGCGAGCAGGTTTCGCTCGGGCCCGACATAGCACTCCAGCGACATGATGACCTCCTCGCGGATCGAGTCGATCGGCGGGTTGGTCACCTGGGCAAAGAGTTGCTTGAAATAGTCGTAGATCATCCGCGGCTGGTCGCTGAGGACGGCCAGGGCCGAGTCGTTCCCCATCGAGCCGACCGGGTCGCGCTTCTCATGCACGAGCGGCAGCAGCATGAACTGCATCGTCTCGGTTGAGAAGCCAAATGCCTGCATCCGGGCCAGCAGGCTCTCAGGATGGAAACCGTGCGCCTGATCCGACAGCGGCAGGTCGCGGAGTTGAATCCGCTGATTCTTCAGCCACTCGGCATACGGGCGCTTCGTCGAAACTTCCTTCTTCAGCTCCTCGTCGGGAATCAGGCAGCCCTTCTCGAAATCGACCAGGAACATGCGTCCCGGCTGCAGGCGACCTTTCTCCTTCACAATCAGCGGATCGACCGGCAGTACGCCCACTTCGCTGGCCATGATGACGCGGTCGTCGGTCGTGAGGTAATAGCGGCTGGGGCGGAGGCCGTTGCGGTCGAGCACCGCGCCGATATACCGCCCGTCGGTGAAGACGACCGAGGCTGGCCCGTCCCACGGCTCCATCACGCACGAGTGATACTCGTAAAACGCCCGCTTGTATTCCGGCATCGATTCGTGGTTTTGCCACGCCTCGGGAATCATCATCATCACCGCTTCGGGAAGCGAGCGGCCGCCGAGCAAAAGCAGCTCCAGCACGTTGTCGAACACGCCCGAGTCGCTCGTCGAAAGGTCGGTTACCGGCAAGAGCTTCTTCAGCGAATCGCCGAACAGCTCCGATTCGAGCATTCCTTCGCGGGCCGCCATCCAGTTGATGTTGCCGCGAAGCGTGTTGATCTCGCCGTTGTGCGACATGAACCGCATCGGCTGGGCCCGCTCCCACGACGGAAACGTGTTCGTGCTAAACCGCGAATGGACCATCGCCAGGTGGCTTGTATATCGCGGGTCGGCGAGGTCGGGATAAAACGGCACGACCTGTCCCGACGTGAGCTGCCCCTTATAGATGATGACTCGCGAGCTGAAGCTGGCGACGTAATACATGCTCCGCTGCTTCAGCTTCAGCTTGTTGAGCGCGTGAAATGCCTGCTTGCGAATCAAATACAGCTCGCGGCAGAAGGCGGTTCGGTCAAGGTTGTCGGCCGCGACGACGAACATCTGCTCGACGACCGGCTCGGCAATGGCGGCCGTGTGGCCGATGTCGGCAGCTTTGGCGTCGGTGGGGACCAGCCGCCAACCGAGGCACTTTTGTCCCTGCTTCTCGACGTATTTTTGCAGCGTCGCCTTGCAAGTCTCCCGCTCGGCCGGATCGCGCGGCAAAAAGACCATCGCAATGGCGTAGCGCCCGATTTCGGGTAGTTCCGCGTTGAACAGCCGTTTCGCCTCGGAACGCATTAGCTCATCGGGAATGGCGGTGAGCATCCCCGCGCCGTCGCCGGTATTCGCTTCGCAGCCGCAAGCGCCGCGGTGATCCATCGCCACGAGGGCTGCTGCCGCATCGCGGACGATGCTATGGCTCCGCACCCCTTTGATATGGGCGATGAAGCCGACGCCGCAGCTGTCCTTTTCGTACGCGGGATCGTACAGCCCGTGTTTTTCGGGCAGTCCGCTCGTGAATTGCGTCATGGCTACAAACCTCTAGCGTGTAAGCCGCGGACAAGCCAATGCCAGCCGCGGCAGGATTTACGAAGCGACTCGGGCCGCCGAATCGGGCGATTTCGCGGCTGGGGAGAGTTTTTCTGCGGTGGCCGCATCGCCGTCCGTCGCGGCAGCTGTTGCGGCTGGTGATTCCGGCTCGTCAAAGCTCGAATCGTCGAGAGCGGCGATTTCGCGGGCTCCACTGGTATTGCCCAGTGCGGATTGCTTGAGCAACAGTTGCATGAACCGGTGCGCCGTCTTCCCCAGTTCCTTGCCGCGCCGCTGAATGATGCCGATGGGGCGCGTCAGTTGCACGCCGACGAGTGGCCGGGCGACGAGTGCTCCTGCGGCAAGCTCGCGATCCACCGTAGGCGCGGGGAGCAGGCTCACCCCAGCGTCGATCTCGACAGCCCGCTTGATCGTCTCGGTATTGTCGAACTCCATTGCCACGCGGACTTCGACCCCCTTCGCCGCGAGCGCCCGATCGATCTCGTGGCGAATCTCCAGGTCGGCATCAAACGCGATCACTTCCAGCCCGTGCAAGTCTTCGAGCGCCACCCGCTCGCGCGCGGCCAACCGATGCGACGGAGCGCAGACGAGCATCATCGGCTCTTCCCGCCAGGTCGTCGCTTTGATCGTGCGGCTACTGCGGGGAAAGCTGACCAGTCCCAGGTCCACCTGGTCCGATTCGACCAGCTCATAGACTCGATTGGGATGCTGATACTGCACCCGGACGTTCGCCTTGGGGTACGACTGCAGGAACCGCTGGACGAAGCGGTTCATGTGCGAGAGGCCGATCGAGTAGATCGACGCGACGCTGACGCGGCCGGCTACCTCTTCGTGTAGCGTCCGCACCTCTTCTTCCAGGGCAAAGTATCGCTGAACGAGTTTGCGGCACCCTTCGTAATAGACCTCTCCCTCGGGCGTGAGCACGAACGGCCGCTTGGTGCGGTCGATCAGCTTCACCCCCAGATGCTCCTCGAGGGCGTTGACGATCTGGCTCGCCCCGGACTGCGAAATGCCGTTCTCGGTGGCGGCGCGCGAAAAGCTGCGCCGACCGACAACATCGCAGAACACCTTGAGAGATTTGAGGTGCATGGCCAATCAGTCCCGTTGATACTGCCGCCATGGACCATGAGCGGCGAGCATCGTAGCTTATTCGGCTTGGCGCAGGTCGTCAATTACCAAAGCCGAATTTCCGCAGAAGGACTATTAGCCGGTCTAAAGGTTCGCGCAGACTGGTTTTGCGCCACCTAAAATGCAGATAACCCATTGTAATTCAACGACTTGCGACCGAATGGATCACCTCATGTTTGAATTCGTGATGGCTAAGCCATGAACGCCGAGGTCAAAGACTTCCTGGATGTCGCTGGCAGAGAAAGCGCTATGAGCCACCACAATTTCGTCGAGGACACCGTGAAACCCCCGCTTGGGGGCAAACTTTCCGCGGCCGATCCGCAGCGCAAAGGACGACGGTGCAATCGGTTGCGTCTCGGGATGGCTGGCGACAGAAACGCCGTTGATATAAAGCGTCTTCCGCTGGCCGTCGTACACTGCGACAAGATGGACCCAGTTCCCAATTGCTTGCCGCTCCGAGTCGCGGACCTCGCTCCACTGACGTCCGGTCCCGATCGTAAAGTCCGCCTGTCCCCCGGCAGCGAATCGAAGCACAAAGCCGTGGGCTCCTCTCCGCCAGTCATCCTGGCTGACGAGATAGTCGGCCGCATCGCTGGGGTGTACCCACGCTTCCGGCCGCGCCCACAGGCAAATCGAAAGGGCTGTCGTCGCGCGATCGTCGGCATCGGCGGGGAACTCTACATAGTCATCGATGCCGTCGAAGTACAAGCCGTGGCCCACCTTGCCCGCGACGAGCGTTGCACCAACAACCGTTCCGGTTTGCTGGCGATGGCTGCGATCACGGACTGTTGGAGATTCTCCCGCCGTGTTGAAGTCGCCTTCGTCAAACGGGAGGAGCAGCACCGCATAGTCGCGCCAAGCTGGCGCCGGTGTTTGTGCGGGCGGAGTTCGCTCAACCGATGATTTCACTTCCGATGCACTGGGCGACGGAAGCGGCGGGCTTTCCTCGGGTTGCGGACGGGGCTTGGCCGAATTCTTCACCGCGACCGAAGGCTGCGGCGAAATCGGCAAGAGCCCCGTAATGTCCATCCCAAACACGAAGCGCAACAGCAGCACGCTCAGCGCGATTCCCGCCAACCCACCCGCGATGATTTTGGCAATCTCCAATGGCAGGCTCTTCTGGCGACGCGGCAGAGGTGGCATCGCGTCGTCGGCCGGATCGTTCGCAGGGTTTTCCTCAACGACCTGCACCGGCGGCGGTGCAATCGCCAATTCAGGCAGCGGTGACGTTTCGGCCATCGCCACCGCAGCACGAGCGAGCGGCACGACCATCTTCGCTCGAATCTGCGAGTTGTACTCGGCCCGCTTGGCCGGATCGACCAGACAGATCCTGGCAGCAGCGATCTCCGCGAGCAGTCGCTGCGACAGCAGCGCGTGCTTGCCAGACTGAAACGTCCGGACGTGCGCCATCTGCCGATCGGCCGCACTGTCGATCACGTCGGCGTTGTCTTCAAACGGTGCGAGACCGAGCAGCCGATACAGCGTCGGTGGCTGCTCCTCCGGACGAATGCCGAGCCAGCTATGGTACGGGTCCAAGGCCATTCCCACAGCTTAGCCCGCTGGACCGCGAGCAATCCAGCACGTTCCGTTTTCAGGACTCTGCGAACCAGAAGTTGGCCCCGGCAAGCGACCGCAGCCGCTCGCACGTTCGCGCATCGACGCGGACCCGCTCGCCGCGGCGATACGTGCGACCGGCATCGTCGCACAGTTCGCGGAACGGGCCTTTGTACACGACCACGCGCCGACCTTCTTCGCTCTCCGACGCAGGTGTTGGTTTTGTAGCCGAGATTCGCGTTTCTCGCAGTTCCGCGCCAAGCGCCGTGAAGCACGGGTGATCGCCGAGTTTCGTGAACTCGATCTCCGCGAAGCCGGCCTTTTCGAGGGCGCGAACCAGTTCCGAATCGACGGGCACGCGCTCGACCAAGGCCGCTGGGCCGGGCAGGTTCAGCTTCCCGGCTGCGAGCTGCTGATTGGCCGTAAGCACGTGCAGGTTCACGCGGCCTCCCGGCTTGAGGACGCGCTGCACTTCGCTAAAGAAGCGGCCCGTGGCGGCCCCTTCCGCGGCAGCCATATTGAACGTCCCTTGCAAATCCACTTCATCGACCGTCGCATCAAGAATCGTCAGTTTCGCCGGCAGTGGCTGGCCGAGGCGATGATTCCAGACGGCGGGAGCAGGCGTCGGCAAAGCATCGGCCAGTGGTCGGGGTTGCGGCTCGGCAGGAGCCTCGCCCTCCCGTCGCTTCGCGGCCGGCACGTGCCCGTCGCCGCGATGCTCGATGTCCCCCTCGAACGTATAGACCTCCCACAGGTTGTTGTCCGGGTCATGCACCCAGAACTTCGTCTGCTTGGCATAGCAGCACTCCACCCCTTCCTCGCGCTGCGTCGTGATGCCCGCCATTTCCAGCCGCCGCTGACACTCGACCAGCATCGCTGTCGAAGGCAGGCGGAAGCCGAGGTGATTGAGGTTGCCGCCGGGTGGAGCGGCAAACGGTTCGAGCGACAACACGAGCGGCGGCTCGTCGAGCTCAAACTTCGCGTAATCGCTGCGGCGCTTGGCCGGCTCGCGGTCGAGAAAGACGCGAAAGAATTCAATCGAACGAGCCAGATCCGCCACGTTCAGCGACAGATGGAAGCGAACGGGGCCGGCCGCGGCGGCGGAATCGATCAGCGGCAATTCCAGGGGGACTTCTGCCGTGGCACTCATGCGAGCGACTCCTGCGGAGAGTTAGCCGGTTCGGGTAAGGTTGTTGTTCGCCATGCGCCAGCTTGGGCGCTCGGAACTGGCGTGAAGATGGCCACGACGCCAAACGAGGCGGCGATCGCGGCAAAGGCGTACAGAATGGAAGCATAGTTGCCTGTGGCGGCGCGCGACTGAGCGACGATCAGCGGTCCGACGGCCGAGAAGACAACGGTTAGCGCCTGGGCCGCTCCTTGAATACGTCCCAGGTGTTCGCTCCCAAAGGCATGCCTCCAGACCGCAAAGAACAGCACCGTCAAAAAACCGCCGGCGATCCCTTGAGCGACCGCGAAGGCATACGCTTGCTCAGCCGTCTGCAGCAGCGGCAAGGCGGCATAAGTCGCCGCGAGCAGCAGCATCGCCCCGGCGAGCAAGTACGACAGCCGCAAGAAGTACGACAATGCCCCAGCAGCAAAGTTGGTCAGCATTCCAACCATAAAACCGATGGCCAGGACGCGATGATAAACGTCTTCGGAGAGGCCTCGCTCTTCGAGGATGAGCTGCTGCCAGAGCGAAATGCCGGCCGAAACCAGGCCGAAGAACGAGATGCTCAGGGCGAAGATCCAGAAACAAGGTGAGGCGAGAGCTTGCCAGACTGTGGCGCTGGAATATACGTTCGGCTCGGCAGGAGCCTCGCCCTCCCAAGTTGCCTTGCCGAGCAGACCGGTGGTTCGCTTGTCCCGCGTCAGCACCACGCATACCGGAGCGGCAACAAGTAGTCCCCAACCCACCGCGCTCCAGCCGGCCCGCCAGCCGTCGGCCTCGATCCTTCCGCCGATGACGCCGACGCCGACCGCCATGCCAATGCTCATCAGCACGGAATAAATCGCCATCGCACTGCGAACGTGCGTGCCGAACCATTTGCCGATCATCGTAATGCTGATGACCGAGAGCATGCTCTGCCCAAAGCCGCGGGTGAGTGTGATGGCGACGACGAGCGAGGTCACGTCGGTAATGCGGGTCATCCAGAGAACGGCGCCCGCCAGAGCGACGAGCGTGCCGCCGAGCACCCACCGCATGCTGACGCGATCGAGCAGCCAGCCGCACGGGAAGCAGAAGATCGCCCCGATCAACGTCGCCCAGAGGTTGATTTGCCCGAAGTGTTCTTGCGTTAGCGTGGGGAAGTCGTCGAGCAGCCGCTTGGCAATCAGCCCCAGGCCGTGCGTTCGCCCCGGCAGCGTCGCGGCCATGGCAAACGCGGCGACGGCGACAATGACAAATCCGTAGAGTCCGCGGTCGCGTTGTATCGTTTGACCACTCACTACTCACCACTCATGAATCGCTGACCAGTGCGACCACTGGTCGCGGCTATGTTACCGAAACCAAACTCCCGTCTTCCCGTACTCTGCGTATTTCTTCACCAGCCACTTGTGGAATTGGCGATAATGGGCGTCGCGCTGATCGCCACCGTCACGGCCCGCGCTATAGCTCAGGTACAGCTGCCGCCGCCACTGCCCGCTCAAATTCGGTCCCGAACGGTGCGGCGTAAAGCCGCCGAAGAGGGCGATGTCGCCGGGGGCCAGATCGAGCACGACGCCCGACGAAAGGTCGATCAACTCCTCCGGAAGATGGTGATAATCGCCGTCCTTGGCCGAAAGATAGCCCTGTTTGTGATAGCCGGGAAAGACCTCGGTCGCGCCGTTGGCGGCATTCGTCTCGTCGATGGCAACGATCAGCGTGATAAACGACTCGGGAAACTCCCGCCAGCCGATGTAGTCCTGATGCAATGAATATCCTTTGGCCCCCGGCGGCTTGAAGATCAGCTTGTCCTTGAAGAGATGGGCCTCGTCGTCGTAGATCGCCCGCAAAATGTCGAAGAGTCGCCGTTCGTAAGCGAAATAGCGGCAGACGGGGCCGATGTCGATCACCGGATCGAAGCAGTCGAAGCGGCACTCCCCCGTTGCGGCGTGGTCCTGCCAGCGGCAGCGGATATTCTGCGTGTCGATCAGCTCGCGGCGATTGAAGAGCGTCTCCGCTTCGGCGGCCAGCGACGCCACCTCGTCGGCAGCGAAGACTCCGCGAACGATCAGGTAGCCGTCGTCGTGGTAACGACCGACGGCCGTGACGATTTGTCGAGAATCACATGCTTCGCTGATCGGAGCGATCATTCAATACTCTCCGAGCGGTTCTTCCCCGCCGCGTGTCGCCAGGGCTCGCCATGTAGCCAAGTCAATCGTCTGTGAAACAAACCGCACCGATCCGTCGCCCAGCAGCAACAGCACACCACCGGGATGCCGACTGCGAGCGGTACGCCAACCGTAACCTGTGTACTGTGTCGCAGGATCGGCGGTGAGGCTCACGCCGAGGCAGTCGGGCGTGCGGTCGTTCGGGGCGTAGTAGTGGTTGTAAAACGTGTAGCGAAACTCGCCGTTGACCCACGAAAAGCCGCGACGATTGCTGACATTCCAAACACCCGCACCGTTGCAAGCCGAGTCGGTCAGGGGCGCACCTTGGTGAAAGCGATAGACCGTCTGCGGCGACTGCTGCACGTGAGCGGCATCAGTGGTGCTTTCCGGGCCGGTGCCGAGCAGGCTCTCCGACATGAGAGCCGTATTGCTCGTACCGTCGAGGAGGTCGGCAAAGCGCGTGGGCGAATTCACGTAGAATGTACCGTCAGCCTGAAACGGCGTGCCGCCGCCACTTCCCGACCCCGCACACCCGCCATAGTTCGTCGGCCCAAAACCGACAGCGACCGACTGCCGCTGGTCGCTCGGACACAAAAAGAGCGGCACGATCAGGACGACGCCTGCCTGGTTCTGCGGCGCGATGCCGAACGACGGCGGCGAGTACAGCGGCACTTTCAGGTCCAGGGCGTTATAGGCATTGCTTTGTTCCAGATACGGCGTCAGATGCGCCAACACCGACCAGCGGTAGAAATTGTGCGGAAACAAGGGGGCTGACGGAAACTCTCTTGACTCCGATCCGACGGGAAGGCGCTGGTAAGCTCCCTCGAAGTTATGCACCGCCAGTCCAAGCTGCCGCAGGTTGTTGCCGCATTGCGAGCGACGAGCGGCCTCGCGGGCCGCTTGCACCGCGGGCAGCAGCAAAGCCACCAGCAATCCAATGATTGCGATCACGACCAGCAATTCCACGAGCGTAAAGCCGCGTTGCATCATGAAAGTTTTTCCCTGAACCGGCTCGCGGGAACTAACCAATGTTCGTATTATCGTAAGAGCATTTGATCCTTACACTTGTCTGTCAACCACCCAGGATCCGTTTGCAGCAGGGACCGCGTAACTTGCTCCTCATGTGCGAACCACCCTAGAATGGGGTCCATCATTGGCCACTTGGCCCTGCTGCAATGCCGGAGTTCCCATGCGCCGTCTTCAGATTTGCTTTCCGCTCGCCCTGTGGTTGGTTGTCGCGGCAACGACCTATGCTCTTGGCCAGCAGATCGCTCCGTTGCCAACCTGGTCGGTGGCATCTGCTCCCGGCGGTAAGCTCGCGGCCAATCCTGTCGCCCTGAGCAAGGGGATGCTCACACTGGAAGACAAGACCGGCAAGCAGCACGTGATCAAGCTCTCCGACCTGTCTGAAGAAGAACAGAACGATGCACTCATCACGGTCGTGGGAAGCGGTGTTGTCGTCGTGCAGCAGAAAGACGTGTTCAACAATCTGTCGGGTATGGGGAGCGGCTTCGTGGTCGATGGGGCGGGATTGGTGCTGACCAACTACCATGTCGTTCGCGGGGCGGGGTTGATCGAAGTCGAACTGCGTGACGGCAAAAGCGTCCTGCCGGCAAAGTTGGTGGCGATTGACCGGGCCAACGACGTGGCGGTGCTCAAGGTGGATAAGCTCCCGGCAGGGACGCACGTCGTCGAACTCGCGGCGACCGAGCGCCCCCGTCCGCTGCAAAAGGTATGGACGATCGGACATCCGCGAGGATTCAAGAACACGATCAGCTCAGGCGTGATCAATGCCGTCCGCGCGACCGGGGACTTGCCCGAACCGTACAACCAGTTTCTCAAGGCCCCAGCCACGACGTTGTGGCTGCAGACCGATGCCGTGTTGGCTCGCGGATCGAGCGGCGGCCCGTTGCTCAACTCCGCGGGGCAGGCGATCGGCATGAACACGTTCGTGGTTCCCAACGAACGGATCGGATTCGCGTTGTTTCTTTCGCACGTCACTGACACGCTGAAAGAAGCGGCAACCGCCAAGGCGATGTCCCTGCCGCTGGTGCCGGCCGACGGCGAGCCGGCATTGGCTTGGTGGAGCCGCGAGGCGGGGCCGTTGGTTGAAGCGTTTCAGAAGGATCTCACGCGACTTGACGCGGAGGCTGCCGGCCTGCCGCGCGAGCAAATCTTGCCGCGGGTCCAGGCACTCAACAAGAAGCATCGCGCCGCGCTCCTCGGACTGGCCCGGATCGACCCGGCCGGCTGGCCCGCCTTTCAGGCACTGTTCTATTCGCTCGATCTGACCACCGATGGATCGGACGATGCGGCAAAGGATCTGAGCGAGGTGAGTCGCTTGCTGGGCGAACATCACCTGAAGCGGATGGACATGCTGGCGGTTCTTGGCAAGGTCAACAATCAGCCGCTGGCCAAGGGACGCGAATTTACTGAGCGAATCTTCGCGGGCAGCCCACATCGCGATGTGCAGGCTCATGCGGCATTCGTGCTTGGGCAGAACCGTCTGACCTGGCTCGTCTATGACGCATCGCTTGATCTGGGGGAAGTGAAAGGAGCACGCGATCAGATCGAGGGGCTGGCGAAACGGCTCGATGGAGATTTTGCCGCGGTCGGATTCGGTCAAGGCGCGACAGGCAAGCAAGCGGCGGCGCAGCTTCGGGCGCAATTGGCCGCAGTACATGTCGGCCAGCCCTTCCGCGAGATTACAGGCATCGATGCCTTGGGCGAGAAGTTCAAACTGAGCGACTACAAGGGGAAGGTGATCCTGCTCGATTTCTTCGCCAACTGGTGCCCCTGGTGTGTCGCTTCCTATCCCTCCCATCAGAAGTTGGTGAAAGACCTGCAGGACCAGCCGTTCGCGCTGCTTGGCGTCAACTGCGACAACGAAAAGGAGTTGTCGGAACTCGTGAAAGGGGACAAGCCCAAGGTGACATGGCGCACTTTTGCCGACGGCGAAAACGGCCCGATCCATGCCGATTGGGGCGTCAATAGCTGGCCGACGCTCTTCCTCATCGACAAGAGCGGCATTGTTCGCCGGCAATACTCTGGCGCGCCAAAGGTGGAGGATTTGCGGGCGGGCGTCGAGACGCTGCTGCGCGAAGGGAAGTGAATCCTGGCGGCTCAAGTCTTGGGCAGGTCGCGGTTTACCTGTCGGTCCATCGGGGGATACAATGCACCGGTGATCCGCATCGTCCCCGGTTCTCTCGTTCTGGCAGCGCTCGGCTGGGGCGTTTGCGGTTGCGAGAATCCCCAAGCGCCGGTGCCCGAAATGGCAACCGTCGCTCCTCCTGTTCATGATGTTGCGAAGACCAAGGCCGACGATGGCCCGTTGGATTTGAAGTGGGAGGATCTTGAGATACCTCTAGGCCCTGAACAAGCGTTCGAGCCGTGGATGATCTCGACGGCGATCAAGTCGCTGGATGGCCGGCAGGTGCGAATCACCGGCTATATGTACGAAGGGGTTGCACAGAAATCAAACATTCGCGAGTTTGTGTTAGTGAAACATGTGGGTTGTCAGTTCGGCGCCGAGGGACAGCCGCAACATATTGTCATGGTCGAATTGCAAGGCAAACTGCGAACGTCGCTGACGACCAGTCCGGTGACACTCACCGGCGCCTTCGCAGTCGAGCCCTTCACCGGCCCCGATGGCCGCGTTTGGGCGCTGTATCGATTGGCGGCGACGAGTTTGGAGGAGGGAAAACCGTGAGATTCGACTCGCTTCGTTGTGTCGGTTTGCTTGGCCTGACCGTCATGGCTGCGATTGCGACGGTAGGCTGCGAGCATTCCTCGGCCAGTCCGGCGCAAGCAGCGGCAAGCGCTCCGCTGCTACAACTGCCGGAGGAAAAGGTGGAGACTACCGTTCCCGCAGCAACGACGATTGCAGCTGAGCCTACAACGGCTGATGCAATCGCCACGGAAGTCTCGGAACCAACCGTCGTTGCAGTTGCCATCGCGAACGAGACGGCTCCCTCGGAAGCAGCTCCTAAAACTCCGCCTGCCGGCCAGCGTCCTCCGGCTGATCGCGGCCCTGCCCGCCCCGGTGACGCCGAGAAAATTTCGTTCGACGATCTGAATCTCGGCATGCGCGAGGACATGGTGTACCGGCCGTTCCTGCTGACCGACCGCGTGAAGGAACTCGACGGGAAGCGGCTCTCGATCATCGGCTACATGCACGGCGGCGTCGAATCGAAAAAGAGCGTCAAGGAGTTCGTCCTGCTCAAGAATACGGAATGCAAATTCGGCCCCGGCGGACAGGCCGACCATCTGGCCCAGGTGTATCTCGCCGAAGGCGTGACCACTGCCTTAACGAGTAAACCGATCAAGGTCGAAGCAACGCTCAAGGTGCAGCCGTTTGAAGGGATCGACGGCAACACTTGGTATATCTATCGCCTGGAAGGGGCGAAAATCGTTCGCTAACAGTTCCGTGCCGCGGTTATGGCACGATGCGCAATGCGGTTGGCTTGGCAGGATTCTGAGGCCAATACATGCCGCACGGCGAAGTCAGCCAGATCATCGATGCGCCGGCTGCGGTCGTATTTGACCTCGTGCATGACTACGACCGCCGCCTCACCTGGGACACACTCCTTTCCGCGGGCTACCTGACCGACGGCTGCACGAAGGCCGAACTGGGGGCAACAAGCGTCTGCATCGGCAGAAGTTCGCTATTGCGAATTCCTCTGAAAACCACGTATGTCGCGTTCGATCGCCCCCGACTGGCGGCTGTGAAGATGGTCAATCGTCCGCTGCTCTTTGGCACTTGGGCTGCGTCGATTCGGCACGAGGATCTTCCCGCCGGCCAATCACGAATCACGTACACCTGGACCTTCACGGCCCGCCCGCGCTGGTTGGCCTGGCTCATTGAACCGATCCTCCAGCGAATCTTCCGCCGCGAGACCGCTCGGCGACTCGATGCGCTGCGCGACTACATCGAGCGTGCCGCAGGTCCTGATTCCTGACGCATTCCCTACTGCTTTCCCCCTTCGCAGCACGTTTCGAGAATCGCGTGGCACCGCTCGCAGACGAGCTTGGCCCGAATCTCGATCAGCCGGCCGCCGCAAATCGGGCAGATCGGCGCTGTCGGCTCGTCGTTCGTCTCGGATTCCCGCGCTGCATCGGCCACAGGTTACTTCCGCAAAGTCAAAACAACGTCGAGCAATGAACGGGAGCAAACCACCAACGGCAGATCGCGCGAGGTGCCTCAATCCCCCGGCTCTTCCAGATACGTGTAGCCGTTCAGGCCGTCCTCGTAAAACTTCAGGAACCGTCCTGCTTCCTGATGTGTCAGCCGTCCTTCGCGGACCGCCTTTTCGACGGCAGATTGCAGCAGTTCCGTCAGGTCGCTCGGCTCAAACTCCACGTAGTCGAGCACTTCGCGGACGGTGTCCCCCTTCACGATGGCTTCAATCACCACCTCGCCCGCCGGTGTCAGATCGACGTGGACCGTGTTCGTGTCGCCGAACAGGTTGTGCAAATCGCCGAGGATTTCCTGGTACGCCCCGATCAGGAACGCCGCCAGGTAATACGGCTGGCCGTCGTAGGTGTGCAGGCGAATCGTCCGCTTCACGTCGCGGCGGTCGATGAACTGGTCGATCTTGCCGTCGCTGTCGCAGGTGATGTCCCCCAGCACCGCCGGCCGCGTCGGCCGCTGGTCGAGGCGGTGAATGGGCATCACGGGAAAGAGCTGCTTGATCGCCCAACTGTCGGGCATCGACTGAAAGAGCGAGAAGTTGCAGAAGTACGTATCGGACAAGAGCGTATCGAGCCCTTCGAGCTCCTCGGGCACGAAATCGAGTTGCTCAGCCAGCCGTTTGATCTTCTTGCAAATCGCCCAAAACAGGTTTTCGGCCAGGGCTCGCTGATCGAGTGTGAGATAGCCCGTGCTGAAGAGCGTCATCGTCACGTCCATCGCCTGCTGGGCGTCGTGATAGCTCTCCAGCACGTTGCGAGCGGTGACGTTCTTGAACGTATCGACCAGGTCGTGCAGTGGCTGCTCGCTGTCGGGCGGGATGTCGAGCAGGTTTTCGTCGCCGTTCCCCTGCCCGGCGACGCCGAGCGTGCCGAAGACGAGTGCCGCGTGGTACGCCGCGATCGCCCGGCCGCTCTCGCTGATGATGTTCGGATGGGCGACCCCCGCCTCGTCGCAGACCGATTGCAGGTGGTGCACGATGTCGTTGGCGTATTCCTGCAGCGTGTAGTTCACGCTCGATTCAAAGTTCGTCTGCGAGCCGTCGTAATCGACTCCCAAGCCGCCGCCGACGTCGAGATATTCCAGGCCCGCCCCGCGCTTCACCAGGTCGGCATAGGCCCGAGCCGCCTCGGTCATTGCCCCCTTCACGTGGCGGATATTCGTGATCTGGCTCCCGAGATGAAAGTGCAAGAGCTTGAAGCAATCGAGCATGTCGCGGCTCTTGAGCTCATCGACCGCGTGCAGGATTTCGCTCACGGTCAGGCCGAACTTGCTCCGCCAGCCGCCGGACGATTGCCACCGGCCGCTGCCGCGAGCGGCGAGCTTGATTCGCATCCCGATCTGCGGACGGACGCCAACCTTCTCGGCATATTTCAGAATCAGCCCCAGCTCGGTGTATTTTTCGACGACCGGAATCACCCGCCGGCCGATCTTCTGGGCCAGCATCGCCATCTCGATGAACTCGGCGTCCTTGAAGCCGTTGCAGATGATCGGCGTGTCGGCATCGGTCATGGCGACAACGGCAAGCAGTTCCGGCTTGCTACCCGCTTCGAGGCCGAAGCCGTAGGCCTTGCCGTACTGCACGACCTGCTCGACGACGTGCCGCTGCTGGTTCACCTTGATCGGATAGACGCAGGCGTATTTCCCCTTGTAGTCGTGCTCGCGAATCGCCTGGGCGAAGCAATCGTGAATCTCCCGCAGCCGGTCCTTCAGAATGCCGTTGAACCGGAGCAGAATCGGCAGGTCGAGACCGCGCATCTGCAGCCGCTCGACCAGATCCTTCATGTCGATGGCCAGGGCGGGGTCCTTCGTCGGATGAACCTGCATGTGCCCCTGGGCGTTGACCGAGAAGTAGCCCTTCCCCCACCGCGGCACGTCGTACATCTCCGCGGCATCGGTAATGGTCCAGCGATCGACGGCGTCTTTAAGCATCGGCGGGGGAGGGAAAGGGGTGTAGGGCAGGATTTATCCTGCCACATGTCGAATTTCGTGGAGCAGGATTTATCCTGCCGCTGTCGGATCAAACCGGCAGGACAAGTCCTGCCCTACCTGGGAGGGCAAGGCTCCTGCCGAGCCGAACGGGCATGCGTGCCGGGGAAATCGCGGACCCTAAAAACTCACCATTATACGGCTCTGGCGGCGGACACAAGGGACCGCGTTACGGAGACGTTGCGGCTTCCGCCGCTTGAAGCACAGCGCCAAGAGCGGCGTTTTCTGCTTCAAGAACGAAATTTTGTTTACGTAAAGCGTCCTGCTGTTTTCGCATTTGCACACGATTGAGTCCCCACCCAACGCCCAGCGCCACCACCACCGTTAGCCACAGCACATCGCGAATCGTGAAGCGGAACATGCAAAGTCCTTCGCTACCGCGGCGGAGAGTCCAGGAACAGTTCTTTCCAAGTCGCAATCCGCACGAAGATGTATCCAATGGCCGCCAAAACGGCGCCGTAAAGCGAACTCTGTAATTCAAAAGCCCGCTGAGCCTCGGGGCGACGGAAGTCCGTATCAAGCCACGTGAAAAAGTGCCCCACAGCCGCCCCCAGCAAGACGACGGTTGCCGCTTCCACGCCGCGAGTCAGCAGGTTGGGTATTCGGTCAAGCACGTTGATCACCCTGCCGATCTCCTTGATCCCGCTACAACAGGATTTCCACGACGATCGCCAGGAAGAGCAGCAAGGCCATTGCTGCACCTGCGCCGGCAAGTCCGCCCCATTTGCGGTTAATTAACAATCCGAGTGCAATGAACAGGAGAACGCCGACAGTGGCATATGCTTTCCACACGAATACTCCCGTACTGGCCCGAGCAACCAAAACCGTCCACGTCCCGACGGCGACTGTTGCCGTCAGCCACAGCACGTCCCGAATCGTGAAACGCATAGTTAAAGCACCGTCAGTTTCCCAGCGGGAATTCTATTCAAACCGCGGACGCTCCCGCGCCGGTCGGTGCCGCTCTGTTGCAATCTTGAACAACTCGCCGCGTAGTTACGCTTCGCCGGGCGATATGCATATTCGTCGCAAAAATCGGTTCGGCGGAAATCTTGTCGCAAGTCGTTTTGTGGATGCGAGTTAACGTCGCTTTTCCGGATATGCACGTATGCAAGTTATGCAACTTCGTGCATAAACGCAGCCGCCGAGTGCTTCTGAAACCGCGCATCGGCAATTCAAAAAACCTCCCAATTATTAGCGCCACGAGCCTGGTCCAGCACTCGCAAGGAAACCCTTGTCCGCAACGCAACTCCACCCAGCACATTCACTTACTGCGATCTCGGAGCGGTCCGTTTCTCCCGGCTAATACTCAGGCGGCACTAATAACGGCTAATAATCGGGCCGCTATGAATCGCCCCTATTAGCCGCCCGAGCGACCACGGCTCTCTCGGCCTCCAGTTGCCCACCTCGCGCACCACGATCGTGCCAAAATGGCAACGGTCTCGCCGCGTGTACAAATGCTGCAAATCCTGCGCCGGGAGTGGGTGATTACGTGGGTCCGGTGTCCACTCGGTAAAGCCGCTCGGACACAGCACGGCTTGCACAGTCACCTTCTGGAGTCCCCCGAGAGGTACTCAAAGAGCCGAACAATTTGGAGCCAGATCAGCCCGCACGCCAGCCAAAACACGGCGAAGAAGGAGCCCACCACAAGAATTGCGATAGCGACCTCGGGATGCCGCCATACCAACCAAATTGGCGTCGCGAGAATCGGCGGGGCGAGGGTTAAAACGATCAGTAGTGTGCGTAGGCGGTATTGCATGGAAGCTATTCCCGAATCGGTCCCCAGGATTCAGGTGGCCAAAACAGCACGATCAACACGACGAGAATGGCGACAATTGCCGCCACTTCGAGCAGAGCAAGCAGTCCTCCTTCATTGCGATTCACGTCAATTGCCTCGATTTTACCCCGTTCCCCGCCCTACGGATCAGGCGGAAACAGATTGAATTGCGTTCTGGGATCACCAAAAATCCGCGACTCCATTCTTTGGCGCTCTTCGACGCGAGTTTGCAATTGTCGGTTCTGGGCGCGCAGCGCGTGATTTTCCTGTTCAAGCGCTCCGCGGGCGACGAAGTTCAGCCACGCCATGGTCAGTGCCGCAGCAACGACCATCAACCAAAGCAAGTCGCGAATCGTGAAGCGGAACATGGAAGGCGGACCTTCGTTGGGAGTGTGCCAATCAATTGGGCGAGACGGGGGCACGTACCACTTCAGGGTTCGGCTTTGGCAAGTTGTCACGCCGATTGTGGCGCCGATCGAGCGCGGCACCGATTTCACTTTCAATTGCTTCGCTCACGCGCTTCCCAAGGAACGCCAATCCGGCGCCCACCATCGGCAACACGGCAAATGACGCAAACACGGCCAGCAAAGTCAACAGCGTGCGAAGGCGGTATTGCATGGGCAAACTCAAACCGAACCGATTGCGTCAGCCAACCACCATAGTTGAAGAAAGCCTCCAATCACGACCAACGGCATACCCACGAGCAAACCAAGGGAAAGCCCGTACCACCGTCGCCCAATTACTGCACCCCACATTCCGCCAAGACTGACAAATACTCCCAATGCTAGAAAACACTGAATTGGCAGCGCGTGAGACGCAGTAAAAAAATCGACATCACTCGTATCCGGGTAAAGTCGCGCCAACCCCATCACCACAGCAAACCACAGAACCGCCTCAAATAGTCCCGCCAGAGTGAATTGACGGCTTGGGACTTCGGCCTGCTCGTGCGGTTCCATCCCCGGATTTTAACACGACTCGATCCTGGATTTCCTCGTATCCTCTGCGTGCTCGGCGTCTGGTACGGAAACACAGAGACGCAGAGGGCACAGAGCGAACACAGGGATGGCAAAGCACCGAATCCTTTCGGTCCTTACCGCCGCGAGTCCCCCGAGAAGTACTCGAAGATCCTCACGATTTGAAGCCAGATCAGTCCGCAAGCCAGCCAAAAGACGGCGAAGATAGTGCCCACCACAAAAATCGGAGCAGCGACCTCGCGAAACCTCCATAACAGCCAAATGGGCACCGCGAGAATCGGTGGGGCGAGGGTCAGAACGATCAGCAACGTGCGGAGGCGGTATTGCATCAGGTCGCCGCTAACGCATCGGAAAACTACGGGCCAATTGGCACCGTTAAAAGGCCGAACATCATCCGGCAGGCCAGCCAAATGAGAATGACTCCGGAAGTCACCACACCCCCAAGGAGCATTCCCATGCCCGGCCAGCGAAAGCCGCCAAACCAACCTCCCAAGGCAATGCCAGCGCCGATGATGAGAAACGACAGTTTTCCGTATTGCTCTTCGGGGCGCAACTGCACATTCGTGAGAGTGTGCCAACCAGCAACGCCAAGACAGATGACGACGCTTGCCCAGAACGTCGCCAGTAGCAGGTCAGCAATCGTGAACCGTTGCCAGTGTGGAGCCACACTGTCATTGGTGCTTAACCCCTCCTGCGAGCTTCGTCGCTGCAACGTCATGCCCCCGATTCTATTCGGCAAACGGCCAGCCGTCCAAATGTCAGCCATGCCTGGCACAACAGGCTCGTTGGATACGGCTGGCGGTCAATCAGCGTTGGCGGTTGGCGGCACGCTCTCTTTTGTCGCCTTCAGCAGATCGGCTCCTAACTCCCATCGTGGCGTGTTCACGTTTGCCAAAAGATCGATGAGTAAGCGTCGTTCGCGGGCAAGTCGCGTCCGCTCGACGCACCACCCCACCGCTAGCGCCACCACCACCGTCAACCACAGCACGTCGCGAATCGTGAAGCGGAACATGGGGGCGGCTCGGCTAGGGAGTCGAGGTTGGCTGCATTTCTGCGCCGTTTTGCGTCTTTCTAAACTCTGGTCCTGGCGGGTAATAGATCACTTCGTCTGACTCGCCGTCGCCAGTCCCACCGCCAACGGGAGCGAAGCACCCGACCATCGGCCCCACGATCAGCAGAATCAGCAGCGTGCGGAGGCGGTATTGCATGGCAAGCGACTTATTCAGGCACGTTAGGGCGCACCCCAAGGGATGAGCGGTTCGGGTTCTAGTAACTTGTGTAGTTCCGGCGGAAATTGGTAATCCGAGTTTCCAGGGACTGGCCGTAGCACACTTGGCCGCAAATCATCCGGCTCGATAGGTAGACGAATTGGCAAGATTCGCGGTTCTGGCTTCTCGCTAAGTTGTTGCGTCAGGTATTGGATCGTCCGGCTGTCCCTGTACCGGTCGAGGGCATCTTGGCGGTACTCGAAATACCAGCCGAGCGACATGGCGACGAGCGCGGCGAACCAAACTGCATCACGCATCGTCGGGCGGAACATGGCCGGGCCTCCATGTCCCCATTGTGACTGCGTGCCGGGACGCGGGACAAGCCGAATTCCCTGCTCAACAGCCGAGAACGGCATAGCCGCGGGACAACGTGGCGCCCTCTCGCGTCACGCCGCCGAGCCGAGGAAAAGGGGTCAGGCTTGAATGCCACGAAGATAAGCGGAAAGCTTTTGGGAGCGG
>CAYLLN010000071.1:0-37363 GCA_964384375.1 uncultured Pirellulaceae bacterium | reverse complement strand
GCTACCGGCGCTCAGCGGCGACTAGCCAAGCGAGTCACCTCTCAGACCCGCGACGATTAACGGCGTTAGGTGGCACCGGCGTCCTGGCCAGTGCCCGCCTTGTGAATCGAGGTGGAATCGGCGATCAGGCCACGAACTCGCCTTTTGGATAGAGGTCACATTTCAAGCGAGTCCAGCGACGGGACGAACATTATCGAAAATGGTCCCGTTGGAACGTTGCCAAGCAACGCCGGCCTTGACTCCTTCGCTCGGCACTGGCCAGAACGCCAGTGCCACCCAGGTTACTCTCGATTTTGATCCAGCCCCATGTCCTTTCGCACGGCTACCAGGGTGTAGTCGCCGAACCACTTGAGGTCGGCGTGCCAGCGGGCTTCCTCCTCGGGAGTTCCACAGGCTCGAACTCTGCCATTTGCTGGACAAGTAGGTGGTTGTGTTCGGGCGATCCATTGATCGGAACTCGCCTGCCATCCGGCAGGCGAACCCACGGAAGCGCCGTGCCGGGCGGTTCGTCGTTGAGGCCGGGCAGGACCCAGACGCGCTGCCCCTCCGGCCAATCGGGTCGCTCGCCGAGGACGATGCGGCCATCCTTGAGTGTGCCAAGCACTTGATCCATTGCTTCCTCCCGGCAGAGCGCGAACCGATGTTGACCTGAGCGTGTCGGCTGGATTCGTTGGCGAGTCGCCCAGCGGTGAATAGACTTCGCGGGAGAGGGGTTGGTTCGCGGCGTCGGGCGATGGCAGTCGGCAGGTTGACACGTGAACAAATGGAGCGATAATTGGGGTTTGGTCCGAGCCCCGTTTACGGGGCTTTGAGCGTTAGGCCCGCCGTTTACGGCGGGTTTAGGCAGCAACGGATCACCCCCCCCCGCTCGGCTCGCCCGCCGCCAAGCGGCGGGCGAGCCGAGCAGATAGAAATAGAGAATAGGTGGCGTCGCGAGAACCCCCGCCGTAAACGGCGGGTCTGGAAAGAAAAAGGGCCATGAATGGCCCTGCCGCGGCGACGAAGACTTCAGCGATTTGGTGGATGCGAACGGCCATGATTTAGGTAGATAAAAACCCGTTTGAGGAATGTTCACGGATCGCGGGCCGCAGGCGGAAAGGAAGCTCCAAACGGTCAGTTTTATGCGTTAACGTGCATAACTTGCATAACTGCATAAACTGAAAAACTACATTAAGTTGTTTTCATACAATAACTTACGATGAAAATCACGCCGAAAACTTTTCCTGCGGTGGATATGCATAAGAGGAGTTGGCGAGAGTCTCGCTGAGCTGTTCAGTTTTCCAGAAGAGGGGTCGTCGGGGGGTATTGGTTAGCCCACGGTAGATATTCAAGTTCATGGTGGGCCAAGCCCACCCTACTTTTGCGAGGTTCGTTCCGTGAAGCGCGTTGGTCTAGTCGGGTGGCGGGGGATGGTCGGCTCGGTCCTCATGGACCGGATGCAGGCCGAGGGGGATTTTGCCCATATCGAGCCGGTCTTTTTCACGACGTCGGCTGCCGGGAGTGCCGGGCCGAAAATCGGCGGCAAAGAGACGGGAAAGCTGCTCGATGCCAAGAGCGTCGATGCTCTGAAGGGTCTCGACATAATCATCACCTGCCAGGGTGGCGACTATTCGAACGAGGTTTATCCGCAGCTTCGTGCCGCCGACTGGAAGGGGTATTGGATCGACGCGGCGAGCGCCCTGCGGATGAAGGATGACGCGGTCATCATCCTCGACCCGGTGAATATGCACGTGATTCAGGACTCGCTCTCACGCGGCATCAAGAACTTCGTCGGCGGCAACTGCACGGTCAGCCTGATGCTGATGGGGCTCGACGGCCTCTTCAAGGCGGGACTCGTCGAGTGGCTGACGAGCATGACCTATCAGGCGGCGAGCGGGGCAGGGGCCCAGAACATGCGCGAGCTGCTCGCCCAGATGGCTGCGGCGAGCGGCAGCGTGCGGGAGCAACTGGCCGATCCCGCGTCGGCGATTCTGGAGATCGACCGCCGCGTGGCCGAGACGCTCCGCAGCCCCGCCTATCCGACCGAGCATTTCGGCGTGCCGCTGGCCGGCAGCCTGATCCCGTGGATCGACAAGGATCTCGGCAACGGCCAAAGCAAGGAAGAATGGAAGGGGCAAGCCGAGACGAACAAGATTCTCGGCCTCGCAGGGGACAAGACGATCCCGGTCGATGGCGTGTGCGTCCGGGTCGGGGCGATGCGCTGCCACAGCCAGGCTCTGACGATCAAATTAACCAAGGACGTGCCGCTGCCGGAGATCGAAGGGATGCTTGCCGCGGCGAACGACTGGGTGAAGGTCGTCCCCAACGAGCGTGAGCCGTCGATCCGCGAGTTGACCCCCGCCACGGTCACCGGCACGCTCGCCGTCCCCGTCGGCCGGCTGCGAAAGCTCGACCTCGACAAGTCGGCGAAGGGGCGCTACCTAACCGCATTCACCTGCGGCGACCAGCTCCTCTGGGGCGCGGCCGAGCCGCTGCGCCGGATGCTGCGGATTTTGCTGGAAAGTTAGCGGCAACTGATTTCGTCAATCCGGGCGTTCACCCGCCGATGTCAACCACTTCCCAAACAAATGCGCCAGCGATTTCGTCGGTAGCCGCCTCGCCGGTTTCGGTATTCCGTACGCACGCTTGTCATCGTCACAGCGTTCGTCTTGCTTGCCATTTCGCACCTGTTCACTTCATTCCAGTTGTGGATGCTGCGGCGCGACATGCACCGGATGCGCGGCGAGCTTGGGATTCTCGACATCACCGATCGAACCAAAGTCCATGCCGTTGCGATTAACGATGGAAGGTCCGGCGTATGGAGATGGCGCGTTTATGTGCCTCCCAAGAAGCAAGTCGCGCTGTGCTGTTTCATCGGCGAAAGCAAACCCGGTTTCTATCCTCGTCGCCGAGGCGGGACAAACTTGGGGCCCGGCGAGCACATCGTCACAACGTCGTTGTTTCAGAACCGCGCTGACCAGTGGCGTCTTGCTGTCGCTGGAATGGAATTGGGATTTCCGACCAACCATGTACTGGGTACTCCCGAGGCGGCTACAACCTGGACACATTGCGTTCGGGGCAAGACGGTGGTGATGTCGCAGAGCGAACCAATGGTCCTGGTGCGATTAGTCGCGAAACGAATGCCCCCAAATCAAGCCGCGGCGTTTAGCAACTCTGAAAGTGGCGATGGCTTTCAAGTTTGGCTAGACGAAACGACGTTTGATTGAAGTTGTTTTGGCCGCGGTGATTCGACAGTCGCATGCCCACGTTCAAACTCACCCTCGCTTACGACGGCACCGATTTCGTCGGCTGGCAGTGGCAGCCGGGGCGGCGGAGCGTGCAGGAAGAGTTGGAGTCGGCGCTGGCGCGGATCACGCAATGCAAGACGCGGTGCCGGGCGAGTGGCCGGACGGATGCGGGGGTTCATGCTCTGGGACAGGTCGTCGATTTTGAGTCGAGCACGTGGCTCGACGGGCCGGCGCTTCGCAAGGCTTTGAATGCCGAACTCCCCGACGACATGGTCGTGTTTGAAGTCGTGGAGGCGCCGCCTAACTTTCATGCGATTCGTGACGCGGTGGCCAAGCGCTATCGGTACCTGATTCAGGACGGCCGGCCGCGGGACATTTTCGATCGAAAGTACGTTTGGCATCTCTACCAGCGGCTGGATGTCGAGGCGATGGCCGAGGCCGCGAAGTCGCTTGTGGGCCGGCACGATTTTGTCAGCTTTCAGACTAGCGGCTCGTCGCGTCTGACGACGGAGCGAACCGTGCTCGATATAGTCGTCGAGCGGCGGCCGGCGGAGTTGACCGACCGGGTCATTATCGAAGTCGAAGCCGACGGCTTCCTCTACAACATGGTTCGCAACATCGTCGGCACGCTCGTCGAAGTGGGCAAAGGAAAGCAGCCGATCACCTGGCCCGCAGAAGTGATCGCCCGCCGCGACCGCCGCCAAGCCGGCATGACCGCACCGGCGCAGGGGCTGTATTTGGTGGGAGTGCAGTACGGCGAGTCCGGAACGCAGAGTGCGGAATGCAGAATGGATACATCCGACGAAGAACAAGCGTTCGATTAGACTGGCACGTAATTCCGCAATTCGAAATTCGCACTCCGCATTGGCTCATGCGCATCGCCCACATCATCACGCGCATGATCGTCGGCGGGGCGCAGGAGAACACGCTGCTCAACTGCCGCGACCTGGTGGAGCAATATGGCGACGAAGTGCTGCTCGTGACCGGTCCGGCATTGGGACCAGAGGGAGACTTGCTAGGGCAGGGGAGGGGAGGGGAGGTGAAGGTCCGCTATGTCGATGATCTGCGGCGAGCCATTCATCCGACGCGCGACTGGCGAGCCTATCGCGAACTAAAGCAAGTGCTGCGCGAGTTCCGGCCTGATGTGGTCCACACGCACAGCGCCAAAGGCGGCATCCTTGGTCGGCTCGCGGCGTGGTCGCTCGGCGTGCCGGCAATCGTGCATACGGTCCACGGCGCGCCGTTTGGTCCGTTCGATCCTTGGCCGCGGCGCAAGTTTTATGCCGCTTGCGAGCGCTATGCCGCGCGACGGTGTCATCACTTGATCAGCGTGGCCGACGCCATGACCGACTTGATGGTGGCGGCAAAGGTCGCGCCGCGCGAGAAATTCACGACCATTTACAGCGGCATGGATGTCGATCCATTCCTGCATGCCAATGACCATCGCGAGCAAGTTCGTCAGGAGCTTGGGTACAAGCCGGAGCACGTCGTCGTCGGCAAAATTGCCCGGCTGTTCGAGCTGAAGGGGCACGAGGATGTCATCACGGCGGCGATGTATCTCGATCGCGACCCGAACCTGCGATTTCTCTTCGTCGGCGACGGCCTGTGGCGCGACAAGCTACAGAAGCAGATTGATGACGCGGGGATGCACGACCGGTTCCAGTTCACAGGTCTGGTGCCGCCGACGAAGATACCCGAGCTGCTTGGAGCGATGGATATCCTGGTCCATGCCAGCCGGCGAGAAGGGCTGGCCCGCGCGTTGCCGCAGGCGCTCTTGGCCGGCAAACCGATCGTCAGCTACGACATCGATGGCGCGAGGGAGGTGTGCATCGACAACGAAACCGGATTTCTGGTCCGCTCGAACCGCTTCAAGGATTTGTGTGATCCGCTCATGAAACTGGCTGGCGATCCGGCATTGCGCGAGCGGCTGGGGCAGGAGGGGAGGAGGCGGTTTTCAGACCAATTTCGGCACGAAACGATGACGAGGAGGATTCGCGAGCTGTACGAGAAGCTGCTGGCCAAGTAGCAGAGCCGTCCCCGTCGCTCTTCCGCCACTCGCGCCATCCGCTTAGACTATCGCGACCTTCTGGATACAATGCAGGGCAGGGGCCTGCTTCCTTCATTGCCGCATACTCGCCGTGTCTCGACCTCGCGATTTTCTCGGTTCCTATCGCCTCGTGCGCCTGATCCGCGTCGGCCATACCTGCCAGGTGTGGGAAGCGGCCAAGACCGACGTGAAGGAACGTTTCGTCCTCAAAGTGCTGCGGCCGGACCTGCGGACCAACCGCGAGGAAATCGCAGCCCTCAGGAACGAGTACGAGTGCGGCAAGACGCTCAAACACAAGAACATCATTAAGATCTTCGACTTCGCGAACGAAAGCGGGGCCGCGTTCGTCGTGATGGAGCACTTCGAGCACCCGAACCTGAAGCTCTGGCTCCGTGCGCCGGAGAAGATCGCTCACCTCTCGCTGAAGATCATCGAGCAGGGGGCCGAGGGGCTCTTTGCGATGCACGAACAGGGGTGGGTCCATCGCGACGTGAAGCCCGACAATTTCCTCGTCAGCAATACGGGGACGGTGAAGCTGATCGACTTTGCGATTTCGGTGAAGCAGAAGTCCGGTCTGTCGGCAATGTTTTCGTTCGGCAGCAAGAAGATCATGGGGACGCGGAGCTACATGTCCCCCGAACAGATTCGGGGGAAGAACCTCGACGCGCGTGCCGACATGTATTCGTTCGGCTGCGTGCTCTACGAGTTATTGACCGGGAAACCGCCATTCACGGGCACAACTGCGGATGAGCTGCTCAATAAGCATCTCACCTCGCCAATTCCGTCGGCACTCGTGCAGAACAACAACGTCACGCCGGAGTTCACCGAGCTGATTCGCAAGATGATGGCGAAGAAGCCCGAGGATCGGCCGGCGAGCATGTGGGAGTTCCTGAAGGCGTTTCGCAACATGCGAGTCTTCAAGATCCTGCCCAAGCCTCCTGCTGACATGACGCCGCCGGACGACCCAATGACGGAATTGCTCAGCTAGCGGGCGATGGCGAATCACACTTGAACTTGGAAATGATTTGATGTCGAACGGAAGTCTCACCGCCGGCAGCAAAGCCGCAGCCGCGAAGACCGAGGCGAGCGCCGCTGGCGCAGCCACGCCGGGGCTCGACTTCGAGCAGCCGATTCTGGAGCTTGAAGGCCGCCGCCGAGCGCTCGAACAACTCACGCTTCGCACGCCCGAACAGGACGAGGAGCTACGGAAGCTGAGGCGCGAGATCGCCGAGACGACTCGCCGCGTTTATTCCAGTCTGACGCCGTGGCAAGTCGTGCAGGTCGCTCGCCACAAAGACCGGCCGTACACGTCAGACTATCTCTCGCTCGTGTTCGAGGAGTTCGTCGAGTTGCACGGCGACCGCCGCTTTGGCGATGACCGGGCGATTCTCACCGGCTGGGCGCGGCTCGACAACCACAAGGTGCTCGTCGTCGGCCATCAGAAGGGTCGCACGTACAAAGAACGGAGCGCGTGCTATTTCGGCTGCGCTCATCCGGAGGGTTACCGCAAAGCCATTCTGAAGATGCAGATGGCCGAGAAGTACGGCCTGCCGGTAATCTGCCTGATTGATACGCCCGGCGCGTATCCTGGCATCGGCGCCGAGGAGCGCGGCCAGTCGCAAGCGATTGCCGAGAACATGTACGAGATGTCGCGACTCAAGACGCCGATCATCTGTATCGTCATTGGCGAGGGTGGCAGCGGCGGCGCGCTGGGGATTGGCGTGGGCGACCGGGTCGCGGTGATGCAGTATTCGTATTACTCGGTCATCAGCCCTGAGGGGTGCGCCGGCATCCTCTGGAAGAGCCACCAGTATGCCGAACGGGCGGCAACGGCCCTCAAGTTCACGTCGCCCGATCTGTTGCGGCTGGGGGTGGTCGATCACGTCATCGAAGAGCCGCTTGGCGGAGCGCACCGCGACCATCATCAAACGGCCATGCGGATGAAGCAGTTCCTGCTTAGAACCCTCCGCGAACTCACCGCCAAATCGACCGAACAATTGCTCGACGCCCGCTACGAAAAGTTCCGCCGCATGGGCGTGTTTCTGGAACAGCCGATGGCTGCGGTGTCAGCCGAAGCATAGTCGCAAAAGCGGGCAGATTGGCAGGGGTGAGATGCATCCCCAGAGGCGAATTCAGCCCATTCCCAAACCCGCCACGAACGTCCGATAATGTTTGTTATGTTCGGTTGGAACTAGGGTTTTCGTCGGGAAATGCGACAATCGGCCTAACCGGGCCTTCTGTAGAGCGTCAGGGAGTTTGTATTGAATGTCACGCGACAACTCGCGGGCTTCCAAAGTAACGGAGAACTGCGATACGGGTTTCGGTCCCCTGCCCGCGCGATGGCTGGCGATCACCAGCGTTTCAGACCCTCGCCTGGACGTGTCGCCGGCGTGGTGCTGCCGGGACGGTCGGCCATCTGCGGATCGAACAGGCCGCCGGCTGGCTTGGCTTCGATGATGCCTTCAAGCGACTGCAACTTGGGCATGGTTAGTTCGTCTCCGCCGGGGAGCTTGAAACCAACCCCTTCGGTGTGCGGATGGTCGATCTCGCGGTCGAGCCGTTCGATGTACGGGTTGAGCACTTCATGGACCTCGCCGGGAATGACGGCATCGGCCTTATCAAGCAGGATCGCAATGTAGTAGCCCGACCTTGAGTTGCAGATCGCCTGCCGCTGCGGCTCGCTGAGAAGCGTCACCGCGAAGAGCGTGATGAGGACGCACAAGAGCACGCCCTTGGCGAAGCCGAAGAGCGCGCCGACCTGCCGGTCGAACTCCTTGAGCTTCACCTTCTCGATCATCTCGGCGACGAAGTTGAACCCGACCCAGACGACCAGCGATGTGCCGAGGAAGAGGATTAGCATCGACAGGAAGATGTTCCACGGCGGCGTCGCACTGATGAACTGCGAGACTTGCTGCCGAAACGTGAGGGCGACGAAGTAGCTGGCGGCCATCGAGGCGAGCGACGCGACTTGCCAGGCGAACCCTTTCCAGGCACCCCAAACGACGGCGCCGACGAGGACGATCAGCATCAACAGGTCGTAGCCTTGCATGGCAAGCTCCAAAACCGTGGGGCAGGCTTCCAGCCTGCCGTCGTTGGCAGGCTGTAAGCCTGCCCCACTGGGCCGCGGAGTATAGCCAGCACGCTTGAGCGGGCGAAGAGCAACCGTTGGGCTTGGCGTTGCGCGCGGCGATGGGTAACCTTCGCGGCCCGAAGAAGGGAAAGGGGAAGGCAGGGGAGCGCGAGCATTGCAGGCGCGAAGCTTGCGAATACTCATGGGGCTCACGCCCCACGCTCGCCACTGGAACGACAGCAACGGAGTGCTAGCGATGGCCGGATTTCAGACTCACATCACCGTCAGCACGGTCACCGGCGTCGGCTATGGGCTGTGGGGCTGGCAGTGCGGCGCGCCGATCGAGACTTGTATCCTCGCCGGCGGGCTGTGCAGCGTCTCCGGAATGCTGCCCGATCTCGACAGCGACTCCGGCCGCCCCGTGCAAGAGATGAGCTGCTTCGCGGCTGCCGTCATCCCGATGCTGATGATCGAACGGTTCGAGAACTTCGGCTGGTCGCGCGAAATGATGGTCGTCGCGGCGGCAGGCATTTACGCCGCGGTCCGCTTCGGTGTGGCTGAGATTTTCAAGCGATATACCGTCCATCGTGGCATGTGGCACAGCATCCCGGCGTGCATCGCGTGCGGCCTTGTCGCGTTTCTGATTGTGGCCGGGCAGGATCTCGCAATTCGGACATTCAAAGCGGGGGCCGTGTCGCTCGGGTTCTTCTCGCACCTGCTCATCGATGAGATTTGGAGCTTTCAACTACGAAGCGGGCGGCTGAACATCAAGAAGTCATTCGGCACTGCGCTCAAGTTCTGGGGCGGAAACACGTCGGCGAACATGGCGACGTATGCAACACTGGGTCTGCTCGCCTTCATGTCCGTCGGCGATCCGATGCTCATGCATCGCTTTGGCTACGAAGTGAAGTTCGGCCCCCACACCGCTCAGCAAGTCGTCGATCAAGCGATGCGCTACGCGGGAGTGCAGGCGGAACCGCCTGTGGAAGGTGAAGCGACGATTCAGCGGTAGCGGCTTTACGATTTTGAGTCGAGCAACAGGGTAACGGGGCCGTCGTTGACCAGTTCCACGTCCATCATCGCGCGGAAGCGACCCGTTTGGACGGGAATCCCCTGCACCCCGATCGCCGCGACAAAGGCCTCGTAGAGTTGCTCGGCCAATTCCGGAGGCGCGGCCTGGATAAAGCTTGGCCTGCGTCCCTTACGGCAGTCGCCCAGCAGCGTGAACTGGCTGACGACGAGGACGCTACCCTTCACATCCGCCACCGACAGGTTCATCTTCCCATCGGTATCATCGAAGATGCGGAGCTGAACGGTCTTGTCGGCCAGCTGTTGTGCGTCGGCGTGCGTGTCCCCTTGAGCAACTCCCAGCAGCACGAGCAAACCGCGGCCGATTTCGCCGACGACCTCACCGGCAACGGTCACTTTGGCTCGGCTCACTCGTTGGAGAACGGCACGCATGGTTGGGAGCAGAGGACAGAGGACAGAAGTCCCGCCGGGCCGGCAGGACCTACTCACCCCGCACGCGTCGGACTTCGGCCAGGATTTCCTCAATCACGGCGTAGTTCGCCGCGATGCGGGTAATTTGAATCCAGAACGAACCGGCGACCACGAGGAGCATGACCATCGCGCCGGCGTAGTGCGGCAGGACGAAGTGCGCAGCACGGGAATGGTTCGCGCCGCTCGGATCAGCCGCAGCGCCGAGAGCGACGATGGTGATGACCGACAGGACGCCAAGTACCGCCCAGGGGAACGTGCTTCGCTTCAACTTCGTGCTTTGTTCAGCCAGCTGCGGCGGCAGGCGATAGGTCTCGCAGACTTCCTTGCACCAGCGGCTGGTGCCGATGAAATAGGTGATCGTAATGCAGTTGACGAGGATGGCGACGAGCGCCCCCCCTGCCCCGAGCAGCATGTGAATCGTCATTCGGCTGCGGGGGGATTGGAACGCGGCATCGGCGGCGGCGTACTCGGCGCGGGCCTGCTCTAATTCCGGCGAAGTCTTCTGCCGGGAGATCCGCAATTCGCTCTGCAACTTGACGAACCGCTGCTGGGCGGCTTGCTTTGCCCGCGCGGCGGCATTGAAATCGCCGGCCCACAGACCCACGAGAAAGTTGGCGGCCAAAAGCACGACCGCCAGGACAGCGAGCACGGAGAAGATGCGAACCAAAGCAGCGGAGAATGACGAAGGACGGGATCAAAATGACAAACGTAGTGTAGAGCGACGGCGAAAATGCGGCGAGGGGACACCGATCAGCAAGGGAGGAACCACGAATCGCACGAATGGGACGAATCAGGCAGAAGACGGCGAGACCGCCATCACTCGTGCGTTCATTCGTGAGATTCGTTTGATTCGTGGTTTTCTGCTCGTCACCGACCGGTTGGTTTCGCGAGTCCCAGTCGCTGCAGGTACGACTGCGTGAGGTCGGCCACTTCCTGTTCGCCGGGCTGATAGTCGAATTGCTCTGGCGTGAGGCTGCCGTCGCGGTGGACGTTGAAGAGCTCCAGCGTGAGCAGCGGGCGAGACGAGTCCCCCTCCCCTCCCCTGCCCCGCTCATCCTTCGAGGCAGCTTTGAAGTAGGTAATGCGATACGGGAACAGCGGCAACTCGGCGAGGTCGGCGCGGCCCAGAACAAGTTCGACTTCGTCCGGCAGTTGCTCCGCGTAGTCTTTGCTCACTCCTTTGTCGATCTTCCGCAGTTCGGCAAGGCGATCGGCTCGCCACTGGCCGCGGACCACAATGACCGGCAGCCGCTCGACGCCGTCGCCACCGGCGCGAGGAAACTGCAACTCATCGGGACGCGACTCGGCGAATTCAAAGTTGCGGTGCAGCGACTCAAGCAGCTTCGGTAAGCCGCCGAGCAGAATCCACGTCTCATTCGGGTTCGCAGAGAGCGACTCCGGCGTACGCGCGATCGCATCACGCACGTGCCGTAGCGAGACGCGGCCGAGCGACACCGGCGCGAGCGGCGACTCGCGGCGGATGTAATAGAACGTCGGCCCGCAGATTTCCTGCCGTGCGATCGTTTGATCGGCAAGCTGCACCTTGAGGTCGAGCTTGAGCAGCTTCTCGCCGGGGCGATCGCTGCCGGCAGATAATTGCTGATAACTCCCCTGCCCTACCAGTTGATGTCCGAAGGCGTCGATGCGGCAGCGGAGATCGGCGCTCAAAGCGGGTTCGGCCTGAACGGCACGAGCGGCTGCGGCGACCACGGAGTCATCGGCGCGTGCAGCGTTCGCAAATAGTGAAAGGAAGCACGCGATTCCAATGCGGAGTGCGGAGTGCGGAGTGCGCAATAGAGGAGGAGCGACGCAGAGCGTCGCGGACGTGCGTTCCCACGCAGAGCGTGGGAACGAGTGTCGTTTCACATTGGGCAAGCTGCGTTCCATAGTCCGGTGGTGCGGGTTTTGCCAAAGAATCGCGATATGCCACGCCGAGAATACCCTCTGACACCCGAAAGCGGACGCGCGCAGGCCGCGCTTTCGTCGGCTTTCGGACCATCGGCCGGCATGCGGATGATAGGCCGCCGCTCACCCGAAGGTCCACGTCAATCGCAACGCAAGCTCGCTCGTTGCCTGGTTAACGACCCGGCTTCGAGCTAGCACCAGCCGGGGCTCCGGCCAAAACATTTCGCAAGGACGCCTGCCACTGGCGGCATTGGCTTGGGCCAAGGTCGCGAGAGGCACTGAGGGGGGACATCATGAAGATTCGGTTCTCGCTAGTCTTGATGCTGGCCGCAGCTTTTGCGGCCGCGGGATGTGCCTTCCCCAAAGCGCACAATCTGCCGCCGGCTCAGCAGTTGCTCGAGCCGGGGCCGGGCGTCGGCGGACCAGGGCCGGGCGTGCTGCCCCCGGCCTTCGCGCCCGCTATGATGACCGTTTCAATGCCGAGTGTGCAAATCCTGTTTGCCCGCCCGGAAGCGATGCAGGTTCGCTGGGATGTCGGCGGCGTCGGCGCGTTCGATAGCGAACCGCTCGTCGTCCCCGCCCGCCAGAACTTCCCGCAGAACGGCATCTATCGCATGAAGCTGACCAACATCGGCGGCCGCGAAGGTGTCGAGCTGTATCCGACGCTGGAAGTCGGTCCGACCACGCCGCGAAGCGAGGCCTTCCTGGCTCACAATGCGATCCCGGTGCAGTTCACCGAGGAAGACTTCGATCAGGTGCTGGCCGGCAACTTCGTGACGAAGGTTATCTACCTGCCTGATCCCGAATTCCAAGAGCTCGCTCTGGCCGGCGTCGAAACGCTCGTCAGCACGCGGCTTGATCCGGGCGTCGATCCGATCGTTGAAGCCGATCGCCGCGGTTCGATCCTCGCCGTGGTTCGCCTCGGCAACAAGGACGTGGAGCTGGCCGGCGGCGAAGAAGCGATCGGCTTCGGCGGTGCTGGCGGCTACTGCCCGCCGGAGATGATGGGAGGCATGATGGGTCCGATGGGTGGCGGCCTGCCGCCGAACTACGTCGCGGGAGTTACCGCGCCGCAGTACGGCATGCCCTACACCGGCACGCCGATCGGTTTGCCTGGCCCGCCCCACATTCCGCTGGGTGGCCCGGCCGGGTTGCAGAAGCATGTGATGAAGAATCACACGCACATGCACATTCCGGGTCCGACCGAGACGTTCAAGATCCACGTCCGCCAGCAGCCGGGCCAGAGCTATCCGAAGCCGGCCAACCGCGTTCACATCCGCGAGCAGATGATCCATCCGAGCCTGCCGTTCGAGCAGCCGCACTGGGACATGCACGAGCGAGTGGATGGCGGGGCGGCTGCCGGAGCTGGATATTGCCCGCCAGGCCAGCAGTAAGACGTGGGGCAGGCGTCTCGCCTGTCATGTAGGTCCCGCCTGCCGGGCGGGACCTGAGCTAAAGTGGAACGCACGAGCTAAGCAACCTCGGTCCCAGGCTCCGGCCTGGGACCACACGTCCGCGAGGCTCCTGCCTCGCAAGATCATCAACGAGGCAGGAGCCTCGCGTTTGTTTCGTCCCAGGGTGGACCTGAGACGGAGTATCTGGCCGACGGGACACGATTCATGCAACGCACGTCCCTGCAACGATTCGCAATCACGCTGCTGCTTCTCGCAGTTGCCGCCAGTGCCCAGGCTCAAGGCCCGTGGCACTATCTGAACAAGGCCGATATGCCGCCAGGCACCATCGGCATGCGGCAATTGCAACGCGGCGGGCCACTGCCGGGCTATTTTCAACCGGTCGAAGTGACCGGGCCGGAAGGCTCGCTCGTGTCTTTGGCCGCCGAAGGGGGCTTTGCCGATCCTCGCGGCAATTCCGCCCTGACTGGCATGCTAATCGGGCACGTCTATCGCCTCCGCGTCTCGAACATCAAGCTCCGCGAAGGGGAAGAAGTCTTCCCGACGATCGAGGTGATCGACCGGCTTTATCCGCCGCCCGGTTTGGCCGCACGCTTTCCGATCCCGATCGAGCTGACGCAGGAAGAAGTCGAGATGGCCCTCGAAGGAAAATACGTCCTGCGAGTCATTTACATCGAAGAGCCACGGACCGCAATGCCCGTCCGCGACGTTCCAGGGAAGCAGCGGTTCGTCGATATCGGAACGGGTGACGACGCGATGGAAGAAGCCGATCGCCTTGGCCGGCCGGTGGCCATCCTTCGAATGGGCTCTCGCGTGCCGGTGGCCGGCGAGAGCGACCCGCATTTCCTGTATCAGAATCCGCCCGTGCAATTGCTCGAGAAGCCGGAGATCCTGCCGCGGCAAGAAGGGGTGGAGGAAGCACTGGTCGCTCCGCCACAACTAGGCCGCCCGAGCCGGAACTTCCCGCGCGAGCGAGTGCTGCGGTAATGGGCGAGCGGGGGACGTGAGTCCCCCGATGGCTCTGCACCTGAAGAACGTCATGCGAGACATCGACATCCCACGAAACACCGACTCATCGGGAGGCTTACGCCTCCCGCTCGCCGTTATGAAATCGAACCTACTCCGGCTCATCGTTCTCGCTCCGCTTGTGTCCCTTTGCTCGTGCCGCGGACTCATGACGCGCGATGCCGCCTCGCCGACAGCCGAGCAGACAGCCGTCGCGTCAGGCGCGAACTCCAACGAACAATCACCCCGACCCATGGTCGGGGCATTGAATGCGGTGCCCTCCCCTGCCCTGCCCCGCTCGCCATATGGTGTGCAGCAGGTGCAGTACGTCCCCGAGTCGCTGCCGCCCACCGCGTGGACCGGCCCGACGCAGCACGATGGTGTCGGAGGCACGGTGCATAGCTATCGGGAGTCGTTCAATCACGGCGGTCACTCGCCGCAGCACTGCCCGCATTGCCAAGGGGCTCGCCAGCCGTTTGCGTTCAACGACGACGTTCATCAGGGCGCCCCGGCAGGCATGTCGTGGGTTCCCGACGGCATCTCGTGCCCGTGGCCGGCGGATGAATTCATCTGCGATGGCGGCGACCTAAATCACGACGTGCATGTGAAGTCGGATTGGACGGTTGTTGGCCTCGATCAGGAGGATACGATCGCCCACTACGACACGGTCGATGGCCGGACCGAGGTTTCGGCGAGCAACTGCGTCTGCATTTATGCCCCGCGGTTCGCTGCTGTTCGCCAGGTGACGAGCCCGATCCTGTACGAAGGTCACGAGCGAATCGCCGGCGTCGAGAAGCCGGTCAAGCTGAACGTGCATGAGGAAAACCGCGGCCCGAACACCGCCGTGCAGCCGGAAATGGTCGTCGCCCAGCTGGGCCTCGATCAGCCGCAGAAGTTCATCGACCGCATTCGCGGCGTTGGCGTCGAGCAGACGGTGCGATTGGTGCTCGCGGCCGAGGCCTTCTTGCCGCACGAGAATCTAAAGTTGATCCAGCGTGGCGAATACGACGCGCACGAGAAGGCCCGCCTGGCCGAGCGCGTCGCCGCGGCCGAAACGTGGGTCATCAACCAGGCGGTGCAAGTCATCATCGACGGCCAACCGGCGGTCGAAGGGAAAGGCCTGTCGAAGCCGCAAGAGATGCTCGTTTATGAACGGGACGGCAAGCCGTGCCTCCGGATTTGCAAGATCGCCGACAAGAGCGAAGCCCTCCCCGGCGAGATCATCAACTTCACGCTCCGCTTCGACAACGTCGGCGATCAGGAGATCGGTAACGTCACGATCATCGACCACCTCATGCCGCGGCTGGAATACGTCGCCGACTCGGCCGAGAGCACGGTGAAAGCCGAGTTCAAGACCGAGCAGAAGCTTCCGGCGGAGACGCTCGTCCTGCGATGGGAGATCACCGAACCGATGAAGGTGAATCAGGGTGGGATCATTCGGTTCCAGGCGCGGGTGCGGTAGGAAGGGGCTAGGGGCTGGGGACTAGGGAGGCGAGCGGTGGGCGTAAGCCCACTGAGTTTCCGGCTCCATCGGAGAAATGGTGACGCAACCGCTCACCAACTCCGCATTCTGCACTTGTAGTCCCCTGGTGCAAAACAGCACCACCTCTGCTACTATAAGCAATCCTGATTCCGGCCTGCGTTCTGGCTCTTCTCGCATCGGGGTCGCTGCCATGAAGATGATATTGCGATCGTTGTTGGCGGCCAGTTGTGCCTTGCTGCTTACCGCCGCAGTCCGCGGCGATACGCTCCCCGAAGGGGCATCGACTCCTTCGACCGCCGAGGACGTGACGCAGCTCGTCCAGCAGCTTGACGCCCCGGAATTCTCCGAGCGGCAGGAGGCTTCGCGGAAGCTGAGCGAAGCGGGGCGCGGCGTCTTCCCACAGATCGAAAAGGCAGCCGAGAGCGGCACGCGCGAGGTCGCCAGCCGGGGCATTGAGATCCTGAAGAATCACTTTCAGGGGGGCGACGACGAAACGAAGCAAGCGGCAAAAGCGGCTCTCGAACGGCTGGCCAAAGGGGGAAATCCGGCCGCGGCCCAGCGAGCGACAGAGGCTCTGAACCCGCCGCCGCAACAGGTCGGTTTGCCTGCCGGTAACATCGGCGTGATCAACCCGGCGATCCTGCCGATCGCTCAGCGGATGCAGTTTGGCGTCCTTCCCGCAGCGCCGGGTGTCGGCCGCCGCATTAGGGTCCAGTCGATCAACGGCAAGCGGGAAGTCGAGCAGCAGGAAGGGGACAAGATCACGAAGGTCCGCGACGGCACCAACGGAGGCATCGAGGCGGAAATCACCGAGAAAGTGAACGGCAAGGATACAACGCGGAAGGTCGAGGCGAAGGATCTGAACGAGCTGAAGCAAAAGGAACCGGCCGCAGCCGACATTTACGAGCGGTATGCCAATCGCCGTCCGGCGACGACCACTCCCGAGACGCTGAAGCGGCAACTCGAAAGCCTCGATCGGACGATGGAAACCTACAAAGCCCGCCTGCCAAACGATCCCAACGTGCAGCGCTCGATCGACTCGCTGAAGCGCATTCGCGAGCAGATTGAACAGCGACTGAAAGATGCCGAAAAAGCCGCTGCTCCGCCGGCACCTTAAGGTCCAAGAATCTTCAGCCACGGATGAAACACGGATCGAACACGGATGAGGGCCAGGCGAAGTCGATTGCGAATTCAGAAATTGTTTTCGGACGGTATCGAACAGTGGAAACGCAAAGGCGCAGAGATCGCCAAGGCCGCAGAGGAAAAGCGACCCCGTGACCTCCCCTTTGCGGCCTTGGCGCACTTTGCGGTCTTTGCGGTCTTTGCGTTTGCACAAACGGCGCTGAACCGCAATCACGGTTGTTGTTTGGCTCCGGCCGTGGCTCCCAAGTCTGCAATACTTTCTAAATACTCCGCATGACCATTTTTGAGTCTCGCCTCGACAAACTCCGCCAACTCATCGTCGAAAAGTCGCTCGACGCGCTGCTCGTTACCGACGAACGAAACGTCACCTACCTCACGGGCTTCACTGGCGATTCGAGCTATCTGCTCGTCGCGGCGAAGCGGCACGGCGGTGTCGGTGAGTTGCTCCTGACCGACGGCCGCTACACCGAGCAACTGGAAACCGAATGCCCCGGTCTCATGCTGGCGGTCCGTCAACCGGGCGGCAAACAGGCCGAGTTCACGATCGAGACCCTCTCGAAACTTGGCCCTCCTGCACTGGGTATCGAGGCGGACACGGTCACCGTCGGCATGTTCGAAAAGCTGAAGGAGGGGCTGAAGGCGACCTCGCTCGCTCAGACCTCGGGCCTCGTCGATTCGCTCCGCGAGATTAAGGACGAAGGCGAAGTGGCCGAAATCCGCGAAGCGATCCGCATTGCCGAGCGAGCATTTGCCGTCATTCGCAATACGCTCCGCGAGGGTCGCAGCGAGAAGGATATCGCCGACGAACTGGAGTATCAGATTCGGCTCTTCGGCGGCACCTGCGGAGCGTTTCCGTCGATCATCGGCGTTGGCCCGCGTGCCGCCCTGCCCCACGGCCGGCCGGTACGCGAAAGCAAAATTGGCGACTTTCCGTTCGTTTTGATCGACTGGGGGGCTCGCGGCCGGCTCTATCACAGCGACTTGACCCGTGTCCTGGCGACAGGTAAACTCTCGCCCGAAGTTGAGCGTGTATATGGAGTTGTGCTCGCCGCCCAGCGTGCCGCCATCGCGGCGATCCGCCCGGGAGCGATCATGCAAGCCGTTGATGCTGCCGCCCGCGAAGTGATCGACAAGGCCGGCTATGGCAGTTTGTTCGGCCACGGTCTGGGTCACGGCATCGGTCTCGCCGTCCACGAGCAACCGCGGCTGGCTCCGGGACAGGACCGGCCGCTCGCGGCGGGCATGGTGGTCACGGTCGAGCCCGGCGTGTACATGCCCGGCAACCTGGGAGTGCGGATCGAGGACGACGTGCTGGTCACGCCGGATGGCAACGAGGTGCTGACGAGCGTGCCGAAAGAACTGGATCAGATCGCGGCCTACTAGCCGATGTACCGCCATCCGCACTTCGCAATTCGTACTTCTCATGGCTGACAAACCTCGCCGCCGGCCTGCCGCTTCGCCACCGCCTTCGGCGCCCAGCAAGCCTTCCCGGAAACCCCCGATGAGCGATACTCCCTCTTCCGAACCGACTGTCTTCGAGATCGAGCGCATCCGCCGCCTCGTCGAGCTCATGAAGGAGCACGACCTGTCGGAGGTCGATCTACGCGAATCGCGCCAGCGCATCCGCATCTGCCGCGGACCAAAGCTCGCCGCGATGCCGGCCGCACCGGCGACCTATGCCGCGCCCCCCTCCCCTGCCCTCCCCTCCGCGCCGCAGCCCACTGCCACAGCACCGCCCGCCGGCCCGGCTGTCGATGGCCCGAACATCGCCATCATCAAAAGCCCGATGGTCGGCACGTTCTATTCCCGCCCGAATCCCAAGGCCGAAGCCTACGTGAAGGTCGGCGACCGCGTCGATACGAGCACGGTCGTTTGCATCATCGAAGCGATGAAGGTCTTCAACGAAATCCCGGCCGAGATTCGCGGGCAGGTCGTCGCGGTCCTCGCCGCCGACGGCGAAGCGGTCGATTTCGAGAAGCCGCTGTTCAAGGTGGATACCAGCAAGTAGCCGCCTATGTTCAAACGCATTCTCATCGCCAACCGCGGCGAAATCGCCCTGCGGATCATCCGCGCCTGCCAGGAACTGGGCATCGAAACCGTCTGCGTCTATTCCACCGCCGACGCCGGCAGCCAGTACCTCTCGCTCGCCGACGAAGCGATCTGCATCGGCCCGCCCAAGAGCGGCCAGAGCTACCTCAAGATCGACCAGATCATCAGTGCTGCCGAGGTGGGGAACGTCGAAGCGATTCATCCCGGCTACGGTTTCCTCGCTGAAAACGCTCACTTCAACGAAGTCTGCCGCAGCTGCAACATCGACTTCATCGGCCCCACGCCGCAGGCGATGGAGGCCCTCGGCGACAAGAACACCGCCCGCACGATGGCCCGCCGGGCGAACGTTCCCGTCGTTCCGGGCAGCGCCGGCTTGCTCGAACAAGAGGACGAAGCGGTCAAGGTCGCCCACGAGATCGGCTTTCCCGTCCTCATCAAAGCCACGGCTGGCGGCGGCGGCAAAGGGATGCGCGTCGCCGGCAACGACCTGGCTTTGAAGACCGCGATCCAGCAGGCCAAAACCGAGGCTCAGGCCGCCTTCGGCAATGCCGGCGTCTATCTCGAAAAATTCATCGAGCGTCCGCGGCACGTCGAGGTGCAGATCATCGCCGATCATCACGGCGACGTCTGCCACCTCTTCGAACGCGAATGCAGCACGCAGCGTCGTCATCAAAAACTCATTGAGGAAAGCCCCGCTCCTCGCCTGCCGAACGAAAAACGCCTCGCCATGTGCGAAGCCGCCGTCCGCATGATCCGCGAAGCGGGCTACACGAATGCCGGCACCGTCGAGTTCATCGTCGATCAAAACGACAACTTCTACTTCATCGAGGTCAACGCACGCATTCAGGTCGAACATCCCGTCACCGAAATGATCACCGGCATCGACCTGATCAAAACGCAAATCCGCGTCGCCGCCGGCGAGCCGCTCCCGTTTAACCAGGGCGACATCGTCCCCCGCGGCGCGGCGATTGAGTGCCGCATCAACGCCGAGAATCCCGACCGCAACTTCCAGCCCTGCCCCGGCCTGATCAAGCAGCTCTACATCCCCGGCGGCCCCGGCGTCCGCTGGGATTCGCACGCCCACGCCGGCTACACCGTCCCGCCGTATTACGACTCGATGATCGGCAAGCTGATCGTCCACCGCGCCACCCGCGAAGAAGCGATCGCCTGCATGAAGCGAGCTCTTGCCGAGCTGCGGGTCGAAGGGATCAAAACGACCGCCCCCTTCCACCAGCGCGTCCTCAGCCACGCCACCTTCGCCGACGGAGCCGTCGATACGGGCTTCGTCGAACGCGTCCTCTTGGCCACATAGCCGCGACCAGTGGTCGCGCTGTCCTCGTCGTCGCGACCACCGGTCCCATGTCCCAGCGAGCGGGAGGCGTCAGCCTCCCGCTGATCCAGTCGTGTCGGGAGCATGAGTGCAACGAAATGCGCCGGGGGATTTCACGTGGGGGCTTGAAACGGCACCCACACTGACGCCGAACTGGCCGTGCACCCCTCGACATAGCTATGACAGGCACATGTCGCGACGGGACTAGCCGCCAGTGCGCTGGATCGGGATTTTTCGGGCGCTAGTTGCTTTTCAGTCGGGGGATGCGTACATTACCCCCACTCGATGCTCGGCGGCCCCTTTCCTTCTCTTCCTGCCGCCGAGCTGCCGGGAGCTGCACGATGCGGGTGCTGCAAAATCCAGACAACGATCCTGAGCCCATCACCGATGCGGGCAATAGCGATCGCAGCGCTGCGACGGCATCAGGGCAAGTCGGCCCAAAACCGACACGATCATGGCTGCGAAGAAGCTACTCGCTGCGGGCTCCGTTCATCGTCATCACGGTCGTCGCGATCTGGTGTGCATTCCATGCCAATCGTGGTCGCTACGAACGTGCCGTGGAAAGCGAATTCCAGGCCTTAGGCGGTCGCGTGCTGAGCGGAACCTACGATCCAACGGCGGGAAAGACTTTGGAGCCGACCGCCTACGAGCGGTTGATGATGCGTCTCTTTGGTCGGAGATTCATCGCATCGATCCAAATCACAGGGGACACGCTGCCGGACGCGAAGCTTCCCAGCGGTTTGGTTAATCGTGCCTTTGCTCTACCCCATCTGCAATGTTTTGAGGCCAAGCGGTGTCAGATTCAAGACGCCGACATGGGAAACCTTGGTCGGGCGAAGGGCCTACTCTCCTTGTCTTTGCCGGACAACCCGGTCACCGATCAGGGTCTGGTTGGTCTGGATCGCCTCGACAAACTCCAGTTTGTCAATCTGCAACAAACCGGGATTGCCGATGAGACACTCTTTCGCATTGCTCGGTTGCCGGAACTTGTGATCCTAAGCATCAGCTATACGAAGGTAACGGGGAAGGAGATGCCACCCCTTGCCGCAAAGTCAACGCTCAAGTCTTTGTACGGTGAACACACAATGCTGTGCGATGACTTTCTTATATCGATTGCGAAGTGTGAAAGATTGGAAAATGTGCTGCTCGAGCACTGTGCTTTCACCGATGCGGGCATGTTGGCCCTTGAGAAACACCCCAACTTAGTACACATCGCACTGTACGGAAATAAAAAACTGACCGATCAATCGCTCCATATCTTTTCGACCCTTCCCCACCTAAAGCGGTTGAGTATGGGTGACTGCAAATACACACGTGAAGGAGTTTCTGACTTTCGAAAACGACGTCCTGACGTTGACCTATAGGCATATCGACGAATCTTGACCAGACACGCGACATAGCAATCGTCTCAAAGGAGTATTCAAGATGGCGGCATTTGCGATTGACAAGATGCACCGGGATTCCATCACACGCGCGTGTGCGGCGCGGTTCAGGCGTTTGCAGCGCGAAGCTCTCGAACGTCGCCTAAACTTGTCTATTTCTGTAGAGCTTGTTGGAGATGCATTAGTATTCACGGGTGATGCCGCTCCAGATATCCTCACTGACATCAGAGCCGAGCCAATCACTGGGACAATTTGGTACCAGGCCAATTTATTCCCGTTGCCACTAATGCACTACGATACGGGAATCCCTCCTGCTGCTGTAAAGCGCGTTCACATTAGCACGTACGAGGCTGAAGACTCTGTGCGTCTTCTTGGCAGCTTCAGTGGCATGGATTTGCTGGAAGAGTTACGCATTGAACTCGGGGACGATAATGATGAGGCGTTTACGCCAGGGTTCGGCGAAGTCCGGCACCCGTCAGATCCTTTGTCCGAATCACCATTGTACAACATCCGGGTTTATGGAGGTGATGGGAATGATGATCTTAACGGTGGGAGTGATCCAGAGCTGCTAAGCGGCAACGATGACGACGACGAGATTGATGGCTGGGATGGCGACGATTGGATCTACGGAGGAAATGGAGACGATCACCACCTGACTGGCGGCCCAGGCTCGGACCATATGTTTGGTGGAGACGGGTGGGACAGAATCAGCGGAGGCCTCGGCGAAGACTGGTTGTACGGTGAGTATGATGGCGCATGGGCATCCGCGAATGACTGTGGGGATGAAATCCATGGCGGCGATAACGACGATTATATTTGGGGTGGTATTGGCGACGATGAAATATATGGGGATGGCGGAAACGACATCATTGAAGGTGATAGCGGTGACGACGTCATTAAGGGCGGCGACAATGTCGATTACATCTATGGTGGTGCAGGTAACGATACGATAAGCGGCGGTGCGGGGAATGACACGATTGACACAGGCACGAGCGGTGCTGTTGCATCTTTGACAAACGCAAATGCGCCAGGTGGCCCTTGGTTTGAGATTGCGTTTGGCGAGGCGGGACAAGACGGTATCAGCGCTCGCTCGGCGTCCGGGTCGGCCTTTCTCGATGGCGGGGCGGATGGTGACGGGATCAATGGGAGCGATTACGGGGATACGATCAACGGCGGGGGTGGCGAAGATTTTCTCTCGGGCTATTGGGGTCCCGATACGATGAGCGGGGGTGACGAAGACGACATTCTCTTTAGCAACAACCTGTGGTCGGGGCCAGATCAACCCTACGACGGTTTGGGCGGCGTTCCTGGTTGGCCGGATATGGCGGGGACAGGCGACGCAGGCTGCAATTACGTCGATGAGCATGAGGAAGGGGACTGCGCGGGAAGCGGTGGTGGTGGCGGGGGAGGGAGCGAGGGGGGTGGTGGCGGCGGAAGTGGTGGTGGCGAGGCGCTGATGATGGCTGGGGGCGGGAGTGGCGGGGAGGATTGCGGCTGTGGGAGCGGCGCGGCGACCGGCGGAGCCAAGGTCAGCCGAGGCGAGCGGATGGCGCGGAAGCTCGGCGAGCTGCTCCTGAAATATCGCGTCTTCGAGCTTTCGGTCGATGGCGAATGGCGGGTTGCGAAGCCGGTGGCCGGCGCGCGGCAGGCGGTCGTAACGCCGCAGCGCGAACGGTTGCTTGCGCGGCTCAATGCGTCCGATTGGTCGCCGGGCACGAATGAGAAGGAGGCGTGGGATGGCGCTCGCGGTCGGAGGACGAAGGGGAGCGAGGGGGATACGCTGTTGCCGGTGGAGGCGGAGTAGGAGGGAAACCACGAATCGGACGAATCTTACGAATCGGTTCGTGGCCTGGCGTTTCAGCGGTACTTGCTCTATCGCCACGTCGATTCGATCCCGCCCGGCAGGCGGGATCTACCAGGGCGGGATTCGCGGGGATGTGATGCATGACTGACGATTGGACTGGCGCCAACGGGACGAGCCCTAACTGGACAAGCTCAGTCGAGCAGTTAGAGCGGGCGTCGGTGGCGCGGCGGAACTGGCGGCCGATCGACATCGTCTATTTGTTCCGGCACAGCACCAACGGCGACGAAGAGATTCGCTACTCGCTCCGGAGCGTCGCGAAGCATTTGCCGTTCATTCGGAAGGTGTGGATTTTCGGCGACCGGCCGGAATTCATTTCCAGCGACAAGTCGCTCATCGAGCATGTGCCGCACGCGTATCTGGTGCCGCTGTTTGGCTTTCGGACACCGGTGCGGAGCGATTTTCTGATGCAGTTCCTGGCGTCGCTGATTCCGGAACTGGCCCCCGACTTTGTCCGCTTTGCCGACGACTACATCGTGCTGCGTCCCCTGACGCCGCGCGAGCTGATGGTGCCGCGGGCCTTGGAAGACCTGAACCAATCGCGCGAGCGGGGGACGGGGCGGTACAAGGAACTGGTGTGGCGGACGTACGATGTGCTGAAGCATTACGGCTTTGCGGGGTACAACTTTGAGTCGCACGTGCCGCAACCGCTGACGAAACGGCTGGTGCTGGAGGGGTTTTTGGCGTTTCGCGAGTTTCTGAGCGAGGACCGACTGGCGGGGATGCTCACGCTGACGAGCCTCTATAACCACGCCCTCAAGCACCGCGGGATGCGGTTTGCGTGGCTGCACCAGGAGCCGTGTCGAGCGGGGTTCTATGGCATGCCTCCCACGGCGGAGGAGCTGGCCGGCAAGTGCGAGGGTCGGCGTTTTCTAAACTTCGACGATCTGGCGTGGGGACCGGCGATCGGCGGGTTTCTGCAGGGGCGGTTTGCGGAGGGGTCGAAGTTCGAGCGAGAGAGCGTGAGCGTCTAGCGACGCGTTCGAAAACGGTCCCGGCGGGACATACCGGCAGGCGAGACGCCTACCCCACAGCTTGGCACACGGATTGCAGCATTTGTTCACATCGCGAAGCGACTGCCAGAATGGCACGCTCGCGGTGCGCCTTGGTCGATTGCGCTGGGTGATTTTGCAGCGTTCGAACTCGGCGGCTCTTTGAAATCTCAATTTGATTCGGAGTGTTGCCAGAACAGCGATTCGGAAATACCGCCCGGTTGAGGCATGTTCATGGCGTTTTGCAGTTCGGCCTTGCGAGGAATGAAAGTCATACTCGGGCCGCTAGTCATGAACTCGATTGGCGTTGATACAGAAAGACTTGTGACGATTCATACGTTCGCCCGGCAGTAAAAATCGCACCAAGTATGAATGGCAGCGGGCTTGCCAAGACCTGTTCACGGTACGAACCGTCAACAAGCAAAATACCCCGAAAGATAGTACGGGAGCGATGGAGCTTAACTTCAGCAAAGCGTGTCCATTCAGGTGGGTAATACTGAAGCTTCACCTACAACTCGCGGATGACCTGCCGGTCATCGAGGACGTGCATCGGGCGGTTGGCGAAGTCGGGGATCGTCGTGGCTGGGTCGATGCCCAGGTGGCGATAGAGATTGGCGAAGAGGTTGGCTGGCGTGTATGGAGGAACGACCGACTGGCCGCCGTGGCGGTCCGTTTCGCCAACGATCTGCCCGGTGCGAAAGCCTCCGCCGGCAACCACCGCGGCACCCGCTTCGGGCCAATGATCGCGGCCGTCGCCACGACTGACGCGCGGAGCTCGGCCGAATTCACCCCAGAGGACGACCGCCACATCGTCAAGCATCCCGCGGTCAGCCAGATCAGTAATCAGCGTGTGGAAGCCGACGTCGAGCAGCGGCAACTGCTGACGCATGTCGATGAAGTTCTTCTCGTGCGTGTCCCAGTCGCCGACCTTCAGCGTGACAACGGAAACACCCGCTTCAACCAACCGGCGGGCAAGCAGAAACTGCCGGCAGTAGTCACCGTAAAGTTCGCGGGACTTTGCTGGTTCGCGATCGAGGTCGAACGCTTCGCGGGCCTTGGGGGAAGAGATGATGTCGATGGCTTGCTGGGTGAAAGCGTCAGAAGGTCCCTCGCTAACGCGTCGGGCTTCCATGCAAGCCAGTTTATCGAGGCTTGCCAGCAGTTCGCGGCGATCTTGCAGGCGGGGGAGCGTGAGGCGGCGATTGAGGGCCAGATTGTCGAGGCCGGTGCCGTCGGGAACGAACGGGCGGTTGGCCGGGCCGGTGTAGTGGGCGTCGCCATAGTCCTGCGTGAACGTGCTGACGTAGGGCGGAATATCGCGCCGCTCTTGCTTCATGTAGCTGTAGATCGCGCCGATCGTTGGCCGACGGCCGCGGTCGGGGAAGCCGGTGAGGATGAAGTGCGGCGTGTGATCCCCCAGGTCGATCGAACGGATGCCGCGGAGGATTGCCAGGCGGTCGGCAATCGTCGCGAGCTTGGGCATGTGCTCGCAAATCTCGATGCCGGGGACATTGGTCTGGATGGGGTGGAACTCGCCGCGGATTTCGGGCGGAGCGGCCGGCTTCATGTCGAAGCTGTCGATGTGCGACGGCCCGCCGCGCTGCCAGATGAGAATGACCGACTTGCCGCGGCCGCGCGTGCTGCCCGCAGCTGCCTGCCGCTGCAAGAGCGAAGGAAGCGACAGTCCGCAGGCGGTAAGTGCACCGACCTGCAGCAGATTCCGCCGCGAGATCCGGCTGTTCGGCCAGCGAGCATCGGTCAGCATGAACATGGCTTGTCCTCCCAATCCATCGGACCCAGCGACCCATTGGAACGGGTTGATGCGTGGGAGGCAACAGGAATTGGGCCGTGGAGCACGTCAGGACTGCAGCGGAACCTACGGGAAGTGTTCCATCTGCAAAAGGTTCGCCAGTTCTGCGGCGGCATCCCAGCGGGCGGCCTGAGCGTCGATGTAGCCGAGGTTTACGTCGGAGAGCGTCCGCTGGGCGGAGAGAAGCCGCAGAAAGTCGATTTGCTGAGCTTCGTAGAGCCGCTGCGTGAGATCGACCGTTTCGCGGGCACGCGGCAGGATGCCTTGCTGATACTTGGCGACAAGAGCTACGGCGGATTGATACCGGCCGAATGCTTCGGCTGCCTGGCCGGAAAGCTCGAGCTGCACGCGGCGGATCTCAGCATCGGCCCGGCCCACCTCGGCCTGGGCGGCGCGGATGTTCCCCTGGTTGCGGTCCCAGAGCGGCACGCTCATCATCACTTGGAGAATCCCTTGATCTTGCGGGGGACCGACCTGTCGCTGATAGCCACCCAAGATATTGAACGTCGGATACGGCTCGACGATCGCCCGATCGAGCAGGATACGAGCCCGTTGAGCTTGAGTATGGGCGATGGCCGTTTGCGGATTGAAAAGTGCGGCTTCTTCCTGGGCCGCGACGAGGTCGATGCGAAACGATTCGGCGGCCAGGTCGCCATAGAGCGAGTCGATCGGCAGCAGCGGCACGCCGGCGGCCGCGGCCAGTTGCCGGCGAGCAGACTCAAACATCGTGTGTGCGTTCTGCAAGGCGACCTCGGAGCGGGCCAGGTCGATTTCGAGCAAATGCGTATCGGTCTTTGTCCCCTCCCCCCCTTTGAGCAGCGCCTCGCCAATCTGCCGCGAACGAGACGTGAGCTTCACCACGTCGTCGAGCACGGCGACGCGGTTCTGGGCCGCAAGAGCGGCAAAGAACTTCCGGCGGACATCCGTCAGCACATTCAGTCGAGCGCGGTTGAGGGCGAGCCGCGCTTGCTCGACCTCCTGGCATGCAGCCGCCTGATCGAGGCGGAGCTTGCCGCCGGTAAGCACGTCCTGGCTGACGAACGTGTTGTACTGCGATTCGCTGCCGGCGAGCTGCGGCGAGGCAACGCCGAACTGCGGATTGGGATAGCGGCGGGCTTGCCAAGCTTTCCCCTCCGCAGCGTCGATTGAGTGCAAGGCGGCGATGAGCGACGGGTGATTTTCGAGTGCCGTCTGCTCGAAGTGGTCGAGGCTGGCGACGTGCAGCTCAAGCTGTGCGTGCTGCTGCAATTCCGGGGGGGGAGCGGGCTGAGAGGGCGCCAATCGCTCCAGTGTCGGATCGAACCTTACCGGCTGGCCGACGATCGACGGTCCGATCTGCGGTTGCTGGCACCATGACGCTGGCGCGATGGCAAACGCGACCATCATCGCGGCCGCGATTCTCACCCATTGCTGATAACGAATGCATTGCATCCCCGGCTCCCCCACCGATTCATCGGCACAATCGTCAAAGGGGATTCAATCAAAGAAGTTTTGGCAGTGTGCCCGAAACACCTGCTTTGCCCAGTTTGTCGCCGTTTTGCCGGCCGGACATGTTGACGGGCGACAGCCTGGCGCAAGCGGTCGTCAAAATCGCCGGCTCGACATGGTTGAGTGCAACGCATTCGGTGCGACAGTATGACTTCAATTCGATCTAACACGGGGTTTTGCGACCACTTCGGTACCGCTCACCTCTTCGGGCACTGCATGTGCATAGCGTGTGAGTGGCGTCTGCTGTCGCGGGCGCGATCTTCATGCCCCGATCGAGGAGAGTGGTAATGCGTAAGGCAATTCAGATGTTGGCAGCAGGCGCGATGTGCGCGGCGCTCGGTGGATCGCTGGTGGCTCAAGAGTTCCGCGATCGCGAACCGGCAGCTCGCCCGCGAGCAGCGGCCGATGCAACAGCGACGAAAGCGGATCAGGAAATGGCGGCATGCCTGCTGGCAGCGTGCCGCAATGAGATTGAACTGGCCAAACTGGCTCAGACGAAGGCGACCTCGCAAGAGGTGAAGGACTTCGCGACCAAGATAGTTCGCGAGCACACGGAGGGTTGCGCGAAGCTGGAGAAGTGGGCCGGCTCGCTCGCGAGCGCTCGTCCCGCGCCAGCCGGAGCAACTCGCCCGCTGCCAGGTCGTCCTGCCGCCGGCGAAGTGCCCGATGCAGCTCCCGAAGCGGCTCCGCCGGCCGAAGGACGGGACATCGAAGTCCGTGTGCAGCGCGGTGCTCGTCCTGGAGCTGACCGTCCGGCCGCCGACATAACGATCGAAGGTGCCGGTCGCGGTGCTCTCAATTGGGCGAGCGTTCACCAGGAAATGGCTGCCCAATGCCTCGCCAGTGCGAAAAAGGAACTGAGCCAGAAGGAAGGGGCCGACTTCGACAAGTGCTACACTGGCATGGCGATTGGGGCCCATCAGCACGCGATCGACGCCCAGCAGGTATTCGCCAATCACGCTTCGTCAGAGTTCCAGTCCGAGTTGCGCGATTGCCAGAAGATGACGACCGGCCACTTGGCCGAAGCCAAGAGCATCATGAAGAACTTGGACGGCGCTTCGGCACGCGTGTCGAAGCGTCCTGAGTAACCAGGTCTGAGTTGAATTACGACGCGAGCGACTAAATCCCCGCCCACGTTGGATGGGCGGGGATTGGCTGACAAGTCAGACAAATCGCTTGCCCGTCAACTTCTCATACGCTTCGACGTACTTCCCCCGCGTCCGCTCGATCACATCCGCGGGTAATGCTGGCGGCGGGCTATTCTTGTCCCAGCCGGTCGTTTCGAGCCAGTCGCGAACGAACTGCTTGTCGTACGACGGCTGCGGCCCCCCTGGCGCATAACGATCGGCCGGCCAGAATCGCGAACTATCCGGCGTGAGCACTTCGTCGATCAGAATCAGCCGGCCCTCGTGCCAGCCCCACTCGAACTTCGTATCGGCGATGATGATGCCGCGCGAGCGGGCGTACTCGGCTGCCCGTGTGTACACGTCAATCGATCGCTCGCGAAGCTCGTCGGCGGTCCCCTGCCCTACTAGCTCGACCATTCGCTCAAAAGGAATGTTCTGGTCGTGGCCGCTCTCTTCCTTGGTCGCCGGCGTGAAGATCGGCTGCGGAAGTTGTGAGCCCTGCAAGAGTCCGGCCGGCAGCGAAATGCCGCAAACGGTTCCGCTTTGGCGATACTCTTTCCAGCCAGAGCCCTCGAGATAGCCACGGACGACGCATTCGATCGGCACCACCTGGCATTTGCGAACCACCGTCGAACGGCCGACAAGCGGCTTACGATCCACACCCACCGGCAGATTCGCGGCACCGACATCGAGCGAAAGGACGTGGTTGGGGACGCCCAAGAGGTCGAACCAAAATGCACTGAGCTGCGTGAGAATCCGCCCTTTGTCGGGAATGCCGTTGGGCATCACCCAGTCGAACGCGCTGATGCGGTCGGTCGCTACGAGCAAGATCGCGTTCCCCAGGTCGTACACGTCGCGAACCTTTCCTCGCCGCACGGGGATGCCGGGAATCTCAGATTGCAGCAAAGCGGACATGCAGGACTCCAGTCGAGGGAGACCGTGTTATAGCGTGAGGTGGGGTAGCGCAAAGGGCCGACGGCAACGAACGGGGCACTCGCAGCCCACGAACCGTTGTCGCGGCGTGCCCATTGGATTAGACTCCGCCCCAGACAGATGCGCTAAATCGCATGCGAGAAGGCCGAAGGCGCGGCCGGCGGGTCGCCGCACGGGTGATACATTTCGAGGGCGGGGCGGGACGACAACTAACATGGGGCAATTGCGACTGCTCATTCCGCAGCCCGATCGCTTGCCCCCCGCGGCCGCCGAGCAGGCGTACTTGGCGGGGGCTGAGGGAATTCCGTGGGAATGCGCGGTTTCGCTGTCGGGCAGTGCGATGACGATCGGCCGCGATACCCGCGAGTCGGGCTACCTCTATTTTCCTTGGAATGTGCCGGGCCGCGGCATGGTGATGCTCTGCTCGGGAAGCCTGATGGAGCGTCCGAAACCGTACCATCTGCCGGTCGAGCTCGCTCGCGGGACGGTGAATCGCCTCCGGAATCAAATCGGTGTCTGGGAGCTTGCCGGCATGGCGATGCCCGCGGGTCTTGCGCCGCTCGTACATCAAGCGACGAGTGCCTTCGCCAAGGCGGCCACGTCGCAGGCAAATCCGGTTGCCGCCTGTGCTCCGGCGGACGAAGCCATTCGGGTCGGCCTGGAAGCGATCGATTTGTTGACGCGCGATTACACGCGGCAGGTGCTCGACATCCGCCGCAATCAGCAGCCGCAATTGGGAACGCTCCTGGGAGCCAAGCTGCAAGCGGCCCCGACGGGCGATCTGGCCGCCAAATTCACTGCGGCTTTCAACACGGCCCTGATTTCGCCCGTTTGGGCGCAGGTCGAGCCGCAATTGGGAAAGTTCGTCTGGGACGCGCTCGACGCCCAAGTGCAATGGTGTCGCGATCAGAATCTGCGGCTCTGCATGGGACCGCTTATGCAGTTTCACAAGCATCTGCTGCCCGACTGGCTCTTTCTCGACGACGAATTCGAGGAGGTGCAGCTTTCCGTTGTGCAGTACATCGACGCGGTCGTCAAACGTTATCGCGGCCGGACGCAGCTGTGGCACGTCGCCGCCGGTATGAACCAGAGCGGGGCTCTCGACTTTACGGAAGAACAGCGGCTGCGGCTGGTTGTTGAGGCGGTCGATCGGGTCCGGGCGCTCGATGCGCGGACGCCGATGATCATGAGCTTCGATCAGCCGTGGGCCGAATACATCGCCCGACAGGATCAGGAACTGACGCCGCTGCACTTTGCCGACACGCTCGTCCGCGGCGAGCTTGGCCTGGCGGGAATTGGCCTGGAAATCAACCTCGGCTATTGGCCCGGCGGCACCTTGCCACGCGATCCGCTCGACATCAGCCGGCTCCTCGACCGCTGGTCGCAGCTCGGTGTACCGCTGATCGTGTTTCTCACCGTGCCGAGCGACAGCGGGCCGGACAAGCTCGCCCAGCATCCCGGTCGCGTGGTGCCGAATTTAGTTGTCAGTGGCGTCTCCCCCGCGACCCAGCAACAGGCAATCGATCGCCTGTTGCCGCTCATCGTCGCGAAGCAGTCGGTGCAGGCGGTTGTGTTCAACCAGTGGCGCGACGACCTCCCCCACGACTTCCCGCACGGGGGACTTCTCGATGGCAAAGGCCGCCCGAAGCCGGGCCTGCAAAGCGTGCTGCAATTCCGGAAGGACATCGTCGGCTAACGAGTGAATGGCTCAGCCCCGAATTCGCTCACGTCTTCCGCGGACCTTTCTTCGCGTATTCCGAGTACTTATAGCCCACTTCGTCGGTCCGGTTGTCCGAAAACTTCCGCATCTTGTCGAAATAGGCCCCGAATTCGCGTGTGAACGACTGATTCGCGCCGTTGAACTCCGCGACGGTCTGACCCACCTTTCCCTTATACGTTGGCAAGGGGTACGTCTTGAGGTATTCGAGCAAGTCGTCCCGATGGCACGACTCGTGAAATCCCAAACTCGTGTTGCCGGCGGATTCGTCGTCCGTGGTGGTTCCGCGGCCATAGGCGGAAGGCTGGCTGGCTTTGGCCTCGGGGCCATACTGGGTCTTAATCACGCAGGTGAAGACGACCTGAAACTTGGTGGTCAGCGAAGCGACAACCTGGTTTCCCTTTTGCACGCCGATGTTAAAGGAGGGGAACGAGACCGTCACCTGCTTTCCGTTGCCGTCGTTGATCGGACTCCCCTTATCGTCGGTGACCCCTCCTTCGTTCTCGAAATCGGTAAGGGCTGCCCCGGTCAGGTTGGCGTCCGATGACTTCGAGTCGGCTCGCACCTCGTAGGCCACCTGGATATTGGCATCGGCGGTGGTGCTGTTCTTCAGAAACGTCTTAGCGACAACGGTCGTGACCGGCGAAGGATTTTGCGGGGCCATGCGAAGAGGCTCCAAAATGACAGCCCGCGCGAGAGAAGGCGCAGGCAGAATTGCCTGAATCTACTGCACAACCAAGCGGGCGGCAATCAAGCCGCTCGGTCACTCTCACGGCGCCAGCAAGGAAACTCGACATCGGTAGATCGAGTTCGCGCGAGAATGGCGCGAGGAGGCGGCGGGCAGGGACAAGTTACCTGCGCCGCCGCAGCTCTGCAAACAGCATCGGCGTTGTGCCGCTTAAGTCAGCTCCGCGGTTGATTCCACGACAGTTTCAGCAATCTGAATGTTTTCAAAGACCTTTAGCGCCTCGGCAAAGGTGAGTTCGCTGTGGCCGGCGATTTTCGCGTAGAACCACAGAGTGGGATGGAGTTGTCGAAACACGAAACGATAACGACTGGTTCCTCCTTTCGATCGATTCTGTTGGTCAACAAACTGAAAGTGTTGCCCGCCGAGATTCCAATCGCCTTGACCGACGTGTTTTTGCTCGATCCCGCAACTTCGGTAGTACTCGGTCGCGCCACTCAGATTTCCGAGCAGTCCTGTGAAAAAGTCGTGATTGACCGGTTTACGAAAGATCGATGTCTCAATGTCGCATTCGACCCGTATTTTGCTTCCCGGCTCGTACTTGTATGCAACCGCGATGAACTTGGATGAGTCCATTTTCTTGGGCATGTCGTCGTCACGAACTTGATACATGGCACGTAACGACCTGCTCAGTTTGCACGTTTTCCAACCGTCCAGTCTCCAATCGTCCGGCACTTTCAGTCGAAAACCGAGGAACGGATTCTCGTAGATTTGCATTGCTGACAACCACCTCGACGAGAGTGAGTTCCAACTTCGTCGGCCCTAGCTCAGTGTCCATGTTACAATTCCCACTGCCTGCAATGCCGTCATTACCGACTCCTGGATATTCTGCATGTTAACCCGACTGACCGTCGCCCTGCCTACCGTTTCCTTCCTCGCAATCGCGGGAGCGTTCGTTCTTGCATCGGCCGACGAACGGCTGGAAGGAGTCGCCTGCCGCAGCGTGCATTTGCAGTATTCCGCGCCGGAGGGACTGGCTTTCCACAACGAAGTCGCCGTTGAAAAGTCTGCACCGGGAACCTACTTCTGCGTCTGCGGCTTTCGTCACGGCTATTACGGACTGCAAGAACTTGCCAATGGCAAGAAGCTGCTGATCTTCTCGGTCTGGGATCCGGGAGAGCAGAACGATCCGAGCGATGTCAAGGACGACCAGCGAGTGAAGTTGCTCTTTCAAGACGACAAGGTTCGCGTCGGCCGGTTTGGCAACGAGGGGACAGGCGGGCAGTCGTTCTACGACTTCGATTGGCAAATCGGCCAGCAGTATCGATTCCTCGTCACGGCCCAGCCGCGAGAGAAGCGGACCGAGTTCACCGCCTGGTTTTATCCTCCCGATGAGAATGCTTGGAAGAAGCTGGTGACGTTTTCCACGATCACGGGCGGCCAGCCACTATCGGGCTATTACTCCTTCGTCGAAGACTTTCGCCGTAACCGCGATTCCGCGAAGCAAGTCCGCGAGGCCCGTTTTGGCAACGGCTGGGTGCGTAATGCCGATAGCAAATGGCAGCCGATCGTGCAGGCGAAGTTCACCGCCGATCGGAACCCGGTGATGAACATCAACGCCGGCCAGCGCGACAACTGGTTTTTCCTGACAACCGGTGGCGAAGCAAAGAACGACGCCACGAAGCTGGGCGACCGGATCGAACTGACCGTCGAAGCAAACCGGCAGGCTCCTGGCGATTTGCCGGCGGATGCAAATCCCTGACCACCGGTAAGGGTATTGGGTGAGGCTACAATCGATCTCGCCGAGCGACTCCAAGATAGAAAGTCGCACAGCAAGTCACCCCGACCAATGGTCGGGGCTTTACGGCGCCAGAAGCAGCCGGCTGGGCGCTTCGAGATAGTCGATCACGTCGTTCAGGAACCGGGCGGCGGTCGCGCCATCGACGAGGCGATGGTCGTACGATAGCGACAGCGGCATCATCAGGCGGATCGCGATTTCGTCATCGACAACGACCGGCATCTTGCGCGAGCGGCCCACGAGCAAGATTGCCACTTCGGGCGTGTTGATGATCGGCGTGCTGTAGGTGCCACCGATCGCGCCGAGGTTGCTGATCGTGAAGGTCGAGCCCTGCAGGTCGGCGAGCGAGAAGCTGCCGTTCTTCACGTTGTCGCCGAGATGGCCGAGGGCCCGGGCCGTATCGGCGATGCTGAGCTGGTCGGCGGCCCGCAGGCTCGGTACGACGAGTCCCCGCTCGGTATCGACCGCAATGCCGATGTTGACGTACTCCTTGTAGATAATCTGCTCGTGCTCCATATCGACCGAGGCGTTGATCGTCGGATGGTTCTTCAGGGCTGAGGCGACCGCCTTGATCACGAACGGCAGGCTGGTGAGCTTGATCCCCTTCTTCGCATAGTCGTCCTTGCTGCTGACGCGGATCTTTTCGAGTTCCGTCACGTCGGCGTCGTCGAAGTTCGTGACTCGCGGGCACGTCGTCCACGATTCGTGCATCTTGGCCGCGATCGTTTTGCGGATCTTCGGCATCTTCTCGGCGCGGATCGGGCCCCAGTTATCGCGGGCGGTCGCGGTGGAGGCCTTCGTGGGGGATGCCGCGGCGGTTTGGCTGGCCTGGCGGACGACGGTGAGCACATCCTCGCGCGTGATCCGCCCACTTGGTCCGCTGCCTGTGACGCGGGCCAGATCAACGCCGACTTCGCGGGCAAATCGCCGCACGGCTGGGCCGGCGGCGACATCACCATCCTGCGTCGGTTCGGGGAGCGTGGCCGTCTGTGCGGCGGCTTGAATGACAGGTTGCGGCGCGGGAGCAGGAGCTGGCGCCTTCGGAGCCGGTGCAGACTTGGGCGGAGCGGGAGGCGGTGGGGCCTGCACCTGCGGCGCGGGAGCGGGTTTCGGCGGAGCGGGCGCCGGCTTGGGAGCGGCAGTGGGCGGAGCGACGTTGGGCGCGCCGCCACCTTTCACGTCCGCCCCTTCCAGCGTGAGCAGCACCGCGCCGATGGGAATCGTCTGCCCCTGCGCGACATGGACCTTCAGCACCTTCCCGGCGGCAGAGCTGGGAACCTGCATCGTCGCCTTGCCGGTCTCGATTTCCAGGATGCCCTGGTCCTTGGCGATCGTGTCTCCTTCCTTCACGAGGAGTTCGAGCACGTCGCCCGTGTCGATGCCGTCGCCGAGATTCGGAAGCTTGATTTCAGTGGGCATAGCAAAGGGTTCAGAGTTCGGGGTTCAGGGTTCAGGCCGGAATGGGTTCCCCGCTGAACCCTGACCTCTGAACCCTTCATCCTGTTATGCGAAATACGGATCGACTTTCTCGGGATTCACGCCCAGATCCTTAATCGCCTCGGCGACGAAGCCGGCATCGAACAGACCTTGCTTGTGCAGGCGATAGAGCGTGGCGATGACGATGCACTCGGCATCGACCTCAAAGTGCCGCCGGAGGGTTTCGCGGGTTTCGCTCCGCCCCATTCCGTCGGTCCCCAGGGCATACAGTTCGCCGGGAACCCAGCGGGTGATCTGCTCTGGCAGGGCCCGGACGTAGTCGCTGGCCGCGACAAACAAGCCGCTTTCGCCAGCGAAGGTTTGTTCGACGTAGCTTCTCCGTGGTGGTTCGGCCGGATGAAGCATGTTCCAGCGTTCCACGCGGTGGGCATCTCGCCGCAGTTCGGTATAACTCGTGACGCTCCAGACATTGCTGGCGATCTTGTACCGCTCGGCTAGCATTTCCTGGGCCAACTCCGCATAACGGAGGATGGCCCCACTGCCGAGCAGGTTCACCTTGGCAACAGGACTTCCCACGTCGCGGCTCTTGAGCTTGTACATGCCGCGGACGATGCCGTCCTCGACACCAGTGGGCATCTCGGGATGCACGTAGTTCTCGTTACCGGCCATCAGGTAATAGATGGCCGTGTCGCCGTCCTGATAGAGCCGCTTCATGCCGTCGAGGATGATGACGGCCATTTCGTAGGCAAATGCCGGGTCGTAGGCCCGCACATTCGGAAAGGCGATGGCATTCAAAAGGCTGTGGCCGTCCTGATGTTGCAGCCCCTCGCCGTTGAGCGTCGTTCGCCCGGCGGTGCCGCCGATTAAAAAGCCTTTGGCCCGCATGTCGGACGCTGCCCAGATCAAGTCGCCGATTCGCTGGAAGCCGAACATCGAGTAGTAGATGTAGAACGGGATCATGTTGATCCCGTGCGAGCTATATGCCGTGCCGGCGGCGTTGAAGCTGCTCATCGAGCCCGCTTCGGTGATTCCTTCTTCGAGAATCTGGCCGTTGATCGACTCGCGATACTTCGCGAGCAGCTCCGAATCGACCGGCTCGTAAAGCTGGCCGACGTGCGAGTAGATGCCAATCTCGTTGAACATCCCCTCCATGCCGAAGGTCCGCGATTCGTCGGGGACGATCGGCACGACGTTCTTGCCCACCTGCTTGTCCTTACACAGCTTCCGCAGGAGCCGCACGAACGCCATCGTCGTGCTCATCTCCTTCCCCTGGCTGCCGGCGAGAAATTCCTTATACGTATCGAGTTTGGGCACCTCGTTCGTGGGATGCACCGTTGGCCGGCTCGGCAGCGATCCGCCAAGAGCCTGCCGCCGCTCGCGGAGATATTTGATCTCGGCGCTCGTCTCCGGCGGCTTATAGAACGGAGCGCTGGCGACTTCGTCGTCGGAAATCGGAATGCCGAACCGCGTGCGGAATTCGAGCAACTCTTCGTCGTTGAGCTTTTTGTTATTGTGGGCGATGTTCCGCCCTTCGCCCGCTTCGCCCAGGCCGTAGCCCTTGATCGTCTTGGCCAGGATGACCGTCGGCTTGCCCGTGGTCTCCATAGCGGCTTTGTAGGCGGCGAAAACTTTCTCAGGATCGTGACCGCCTCGGCGGAGCTTCCAGAGCTTTTCGTCCGAGTAGTTCTCGACGAGCTTGAGCAGCTCGGGGTATTTGCCGAAGAAGTGCTCGCGAATGTACGAGCCCGGCATCACGGTGTATTTCTGATACTGCCCATCGACGACCTCCTCCATCCGCTTCACCAAGAGGCCCGTGTCGTCTTTCTCCAGCAGCGGATCCCAGTCGTCTCCCCAGATGACTTTGATGACGTTCCAGCCCGCGCCGCGGAACAGCCCTTCCAGCTCCTGAATGATCTTGCCGTTGCCGCGGACCGGCCCGTCGAGCCGCTGCAGGTTGCAGTT
>CAYLLN010000070.1:0-38020 GCA_964384375.1 uncultured Pirellulaceae bacterium | reverse complement strand
GAAGTGCTGCCCGCTCACCATCAATCAGGCAGCCGTAAACTGTGAACGGCTACAGCGTCAACACCCGCAAGCCCGATGCACTTCGCCGCAATCGTCAGATCGTGGCAGCAAAGCGCGACCGCATCCGGTGTCATCGACGGCCACGTTTCGATAGCATCCCAAGTCAACTCACCGTCGATCGTCAGCTTTACCCAAATTTGAAACACCGGGCAGTCAGAGCGGTTGTAAACGGTCGCGACGGTCTTGCGGGTCCAATTGCTTGGCACAATGTCGATGATTGAGGGTGAAATACCGATCGGACTTTTCGGCGGCATCACCGCGGGATTGGCCGCGCACCATGCCCACCACTCGTTTCTATGCTGGCGAAGCTCATCGGGATGGTAGCGGTTGCCAATCGGATGCTTCGCGTTGTAATGCCCAGCTTCAGCGTGACACCGAAGACAAAGTACGATCGCGTTTTCAATCTCGTTGTTGCCACCGTCGGCTTCCGGCTCGATATGGTGAACATTCACCGATCGGCCAGCAAATTCCTGGCACACGCAACAGTGCCGCTTTGATCGGACAAGCGCTTCGGTGCGGACGGCGGGACTAAACGGCACGCGGTACCTCGATTCTGCGACTGAGCCAAAACTTTGCTCGAGAAATGCAAGCCGTTGCAGGTTGCTTTGATCGCCAGGACGCAGTTATCAAACTCCGATCAGCAGCTCATATCGCTCCAATAATAGCGGATCAGGATGCCAGCGGTCAGGCAAGGCCAGCCGAGCACCAGCGAATCGGGATAGTACATGATTGACGGAAGTGACTTCGCTCGCCGCAGTGACGCTCGGATGGAGCGAGATCGCGTAGTCCGGAGCGATTCGAAGCAGTCCCTTGTCGAAGGCGCGATCGTGCAGAGCGCAGAGGCAGATGCCGTTGCGCGGGTTCATGCGAAGTGACTTGTCGATCGACCAGGGAATGATGTGCGAAGCGATGAGGAGTTGCGGGAACGGGAGTTCGCAGACGGCACACCGGTTGCCGTAGCCGGCCAGGACAAGCGAACGGAAAAACTGCTGGTTCACGCGGACCTTGGTCACGGCTTGGCGGTCGAGGCCTTGCACGTCTTCCCAGCGAACTTCGGCTTCGGCGCGGACCTCTTGATTCATTAAGGACGAAAAGGCCTGCTCCGATTCGAATGCGACTTCTTCCGGACTCCGCTCGAAGTCGTGCCAAATCTCAGCATCCATCCTCGATGCATTCGGAAGCCCTTTGATTCCACGGGCTCGAAGGGCTTCGTCAAACGCGGCCAGATTGCAACATTTCATTGAGAGGGCGCTGGCAGTCCTCCCAAGTGCAGCTGCCACTTCGATGATTTCGGGATTCTGCGATCGCAACTGACCGAACGGTGTCCGGCAATAAACGTTGAAGGCAATCAGCGTTTCTTCGCGGGACCAAACGTTGCGCGGCATGACAGATTCTCCGCCACCAGGCTACGCGGGAGAGTGGTCAATCGCTAGGCGATTTCGCTCAGGGCCATTCATGGCCCTTGGTTCGCTCCATTAGGCCCGCCGTTTACGGCGGGAGAGCTTCGGCGAGGCAGACGCCTTTCCTCCTTAGGTATGTCCCGTCCGCCGCGTCGCGGCGGGCGGGACATACCAGTCAGTATCGCGCAGTGCTAGGCATCGAACCCGCCGTCATCGGCGGGCCTGGAAGCAGAAGCCCCGTGAACGGGGCTGGCAGGAAGGGGGAGGCCCTCCCTCGCCCCGGCACGCGCCGCTCGCCGGGAGATGGCAGGCGGGACGCCTGGCCCACGAGCAAGCCTCGCTGACGCTTCGGGCTACCAGAATTGGTGCTGGCAACGGTCCCACCCGGCAGGCGGGACGTACTCGGCTCGGCAGGAGCCTCGCGCTTCGAAGCCCTTAAGCGGACCGCAACCGATGGTCGCGGCTTTGGGACGGCACACGGAGTGTGCCTACTACTTAGCCGACTGCGGCGAGGGGAGCGGTCTCTGAAACCGGTGCGGGGAGGCGGTCGGGCGTCGGGCCGGTGCGCGGGCCGGCGGCTTGGACTTCGGCGGTTGCCTGGTCGGCATACTGAGCGAAGTTTGCCTGGAAGAGCTTCGCGAGGTGGATCGCCTTCGCGTCGTAGGCGGTTGGCTTGGGCCACGTGCCGCGTGGGTTCAGGATGTCGGCCGGCACGCCGGGGCAGGCTGTTGGCAGGGCGAGGCCGAAGACTGGCTCGATCACGGTCGGGGCCTTGGCGAGTTGGCCGCTGTGGATCGCGTCGATGATCGCCCGCGTGTACGAGAGGCGAATGCGGCTGCCGCTGCCATAGGCGCCGCCGGTCCAGCCGGTGTTGACGAGCCACGCGGCGGCCTGGTGGTGCTGCATTTTGTCGGCGAGGAGTTGGGCGTACTTCATCGGATGCCAGACGAGGAACGCGGCCCCATAGCAGGCGGAGAACGTTGCCTCGGGGTCTTTCACGCCAACCTCCGTGCCGGCGACCTTGGCCGTGTAGCCGCTGATGAAGTGGTACATCGCCTGGGCGGGGGTGAGCTTGGCGACGGGGGGGAGCACGCCGAAGGCGTCGGCCGTGAGGAGAATGATGTTCCGCGGCTGGCCGCCGAGGCAGGGGATTTTGGCGTTGGGGATGAAGTCGATCGGATAGCTGGCCCGCGTGTTCTCGGTGAACTGCGAGTCGGAGTAGTCCACGTGGCGCGACTTGGGATCGCAGACGACGTTTTCCAGCACGGTGCCGAAGCGAATGGCCCGAAAAATCTCGGGCTCTTTCTCGGCGGAGAGGCCGATGCACTTTGCGTAGCAGCCCCCTTCGATATTGAAGACACCGCGGTCGGTCCAGCAATGTTCGTCGTCGCCGATGAGTTGGCGGCGGGGATCGGCCGAGAGCGTCGTCTTGCCGGTGCCGGAGAGGCCGAAGAAGAGCGAGACGTCGCCGGCGGGGCCTTCGTTGGCCGAGCAATGCATCGACAGAACGCCCCGCTTGGGCATCAGGTAGTGCAGGATCGTGAAGACCCCTTTTTTCATCTCGCCGGCGTATTGCGTGCCGAGGATGACGAGCTCGCGCGAGTCGAAGTTGAGTGCGACGGAGGCTTCGCTGGTGATGCCCTCGACCTCGGGGTCGGCGGGGAACGAACCGGCGTTGTAGATCGTGTAGTCGGGCGTGCCGAACTCGGCCAGTTCCTTGGCGGTGGGCCGGATCAGCATGTTGTGCATGAACAGGGCGTGATACGGCCGCGAGCAGATGACGCGGATTTTCAGCCGATGAGCCGGATCCCACCCCGCGAAGCCGTCGATGACGTAGAGCCGCGGGCAGCGGGCGAGATAGTCGATCGCCCGCTTGCGGTTGATGCGGAACGACTGCTGCGAGAGAGGGATGTTGACCGGGCCCCACCAGACATCGCGGCTGTGCGGGTCGGTTTGGACGACCCGTTTGTCCTTGGGAACGCGGCCGGTCTTCGCGCCCGACTTGGCGTTGATCGCGCCGCTGGTGGTGAGCAGACCTTCGTCGTATTGAATGGCGTCTTCGTAGAGTGCGGCAGGCGCGGGATTGCGAAAGACGCCGCTGGCAAAGACGCCGTGCTGGAGCAGTTCGATGCGATGTTCAGCCATGTGGCGAAAAGCCTCCGTGGTTGGGCTGCGTGGTTACGCTGGAACGCCCGCCTGGCTGCGTGGGCAGCCGCGTCCTTGCATTCGAGATTTGGAATCAGGCAAACATGAGTCGGCCACGGGGGACGGGAATGGGGCGGCCAAGTTCCTTGGCCGTTTCGATCCACTCGCGGATCACAACCTCGACGTTGTCGAGTGCCGCACGATAGGTCGGACCATCCGCCGCACAGCCGGGCAATTCGGGAACCTCGGCGATGAAGGCCGCGTCGGCCTCGCTCCAGTAGATGATCACTTCATAGCGGATGTCGTCATTCATGGCTGTACTAAGTCATCGTCTCCTGCGTCTGTTTTGCCGTCGTCAGGTTTGTTGCCGATGGTTTTGTCGGAGTCAGCCTTACGCACTTTGGCTGGGCTTGCGCCGTCGGCCAATTTGTGCGAGAGAATCAGTTGGCGGACTTGTTTGACCTGATAGGGCTTGGCCATCGCCTGGCGCGGTTGCAGGTTCAGGATTTCGGGGATTCCTGGGCGAGAGAAGATGTGATGATCGCCTCGAATTCGCTCGGCGAATCCGAGATGCGTTAGCAACTGACAAAGTTCCGTAAAGTGAAGGTTCGCGTCACTCGTGCCGCTAAGCACCTTTCGTAAGGTTTTGTCGGCACGGCTCACGTTACTTCATCCTACGTTGGGCGGATGCCAGCGACCAACATATCCGGGGAAATGCCAATCGCCAACACCGTTGCATGGCTGTCGCAACTCATGGCCTGACAGCGGCTTGCGACGATTCGTGTTATCGTGGCAAACGCGCGACGGAGGCGGCTCGTCAGATTCCGCGACGGATCGGCGGGAGAGGGCGCAAAGGATTGGTGACGTAGCTGAACTCACCAGAGTTCAGGCAGTGGGCAACGGCCCGAATTCGGCTACGAAGCATCCGCGGGTCAGCAACGGGAGAACACGCCAGGCCCTCGGGCCGAACTGCTCATGACCAGCGACGACGAGCAACTGGCCCGCGGGCTCGCGGCTGGTTCGCCCGCAGCGTGGCACGCACTGTACGACGCCTTTGCTGAGGCGGTTTGGCGGTGCGTGGCCCGGCGGGTCGGACCGCACGCGGCTGAAGTGGCCGACATCGTGCAGGAGACGTTCCTCGCGGCCGCCCGGTCGGCGCGGACGTTCGACCCTGCGCGAGGCAGCTTGTGGGGCTGGCTTAGCGGCATTGCTCGGCGACAGACGGCGCTGCACTTCCGGCGGAAGCAGACTCGGCCCGAGGCAGGAGGAGAGGGCGGCTGGGGGTCGCGCAGCGAGTCCCGGCTGCCGGAGGATGTGCTCGCCCTGGCCGAAACCGCAGCAGCTGTGCGGCAGGTGCTGAGCGGACTGCCCGTCGATTACGAAACGCTGCTCGTGGGCAAATATCAGGACGGCCTATCGCTCGACGAACTGGCCCAGGCCGAGGAGTGCACGATTGACGCGGTCAGTTCCAAGCTCGCGCGAGCGAGAAGAGCGTTCCGTGAAGCGTATGAACGGCTAACCAACAAGACACTAACCCGAAGCGTCGGCGAGGGACACGTAGCGACAAAGTGACCGAGGCATGAACACGAATCATCGCGAACCGACCGACGATCTCGCGCCGCTCTTTGCAGCGACGACCGCTGACGCTCCGCTCCCCGACGGCGCGCTGCTCGCCGCGCTGCGCGAGCGCTCGGCAGCGGAGTTTGCCACACTTAGCCGCGACCAGTGGTCGCGCAATGCGTCCGCCGCTGGCGAAGCATCCAATTCCGCTGACGACAATCATCCAACCACTCTCTCCACTCCCGCTAACTCCACGATGTTCTTCTTCCGCGCCCTCATGGGCCTGGCTGCAACCGCCGCCGTCGTCATGGCGGGGTTTTTCGTCAGCCGTCTCAATTCGCCGGGGGCTGTTGCGGAACTCACCTTCGGCGACGTGATGCGGAATGTCGCTCAAGCAAAGTCCTATGAAGCGCAGCTAATTCAAGCAGGCAGCCCTCGCAGAGTATTCGCCACTCGTGATTCGATGCGGATCGAAACGAGCGACGTCAACTACGTGATTGCTAATCGACTCGGACGCTGGGATGTCGAAGAATCCGAGAATCGCGCAACCATTCTCGAAAAGTCTGGTCCTTCGGACACGCTTCTAGCGATCGACGCTTTGGGACTAATCAACATGGACGTTGAAAGCGTCGCCAATAACCGCGCGATTGACAAGCGATTCGAGAACGGACGCGAGTTGCTCTACTTTCAATGCATCCCCCTGGTGAAAGGGGACATTGAATTGACAGCAACCGTCGATTCAAAAACAAAATTGCCTGTTTCTCTGAAGGTCACGGAAGGTTTTTTTGGAAGTCCTCGGGCGACGGTCGGCGAGTTGCATTTCACCTCCTTCAACCAGCCCCTCGACGAATCGAAGCTCAAAGTTGCCGCCACGCTCACCGAGGATGGGCGGATCGGGAAGGTCACCAACTGGCAAGGGAATGTTGCCCTGCGGCCGCTGACGAGCACGCGCTGGACTCCGGTCTGCGATCAGCCGATTCTGCGGCTGGGGGACTGGCTCCGGACCGATTTCCAGGGGGCCAATGCCGTCACCGTGCAGCTTGCTCCGCAGACCACGCTGATCCTCGGCCCCGGCTCGCTGGTGCAACTGACCAAGCCCGATCAGATCACGTTGCATTCGGGCTTTGCCGAGATTTCGCCTGCGGCCAAGAGCGACAACTTCAGCGGCATCGTGAAACTGACGGGACCAAACAAGTCCACGCTTGATGTGGGCGGCGTCGTTCTCGTCCGTGCCAATGACAACGGACTACTGACCACTGACAAAGCCCCCGTCTGGCTCGCCGGCTACAAGGGGACGGCTGTCGGCGAGTCGCTCGGCTCGCTGATTGCCACGATCGATGGCCGCCGTGTGCCGCTCACCGTCGGCTATCACAAGGTGTCGGTCGAGATTCGGGACCAGATTGCCCGAACGACCATCGAGGAGTCGTTCGTCAATCACACCAGCGGCGTGCTGGAGGGGCAGTTCCATTTCCCGCTGCCGGCCGATGCATCGATCAGTGGCTTTGGGATGTGGATCGGCGACAAGCTTGTCGAGGCCGATATCGTCGAGAAGCAGCGGGCCCGCGAGATCTACGAAACGATCCTCCGCGAGAAGCGCGATCCGGGCCTCTTGGAATGGACCGGCGGCAACATTTTCAAGGCCCGCGTCTATCCAATTCCGGGCAAGAGCGAGAAGCGGATCAAGATCGTCTATACGCAGGTGCTGCCGCGGCAGGGAGATAGCTACCGTTACTGCTACGCCCTACAGAGCGACCTCTTGCGGCAGAACCCGCTGCGGCAACTCGATCTGGAAGTGACCGTGAGCAGCACGCAGCCGCTGGCCGGCGTGACCTGCCCCACGCACCAAACGCGGAACCAACTGACCGAGCACGCGGCCCGCATCGAGTTCTCGGCCCAGAAATACACACCAACGCGCGACTTCGAAGTCCTCGTGCAGACGGCTGGCCAAACTCCCGATGTCGTCTTCATCCCGCACCAGCGCGGCGACGACGGCTATTTCCTCTTGCAGCTTCAGCCGCCGGCGGACGCGGCTGGCTGGAAGCGCGACGTGCTGCCGGACAATCAACCTTTGGACTTGCTGATTCTGGCTGACACGAGCGCGTCGATGGATCAGTCGTCGCGGAAAACGCAGGCGGAAGTCCTGGCGGCACTGCTCGGCTCGCTCTCGCCGAAAGACACGTTCAACTTGGCGATGTGCGACGTCGATTGCACGTGGGCCTTCACCGAACCGCAGAAGGCCGAGGAGAAGGCTGTCGTTGTCGCTCGCGAACAGCTCACCAAGCGGCGGTCCCTCGGCTGGACGAACCTCGACCGGGCGTTTGAAGCGGTCGCTGCGAATGTGCAGTCGGGGACGCAGGTGGTGTATCTGGGCGACGGGATCGTCACGACGGGTGACATGGATGGCCCCGCGTTCGTCCAGCGACTGCAGCGGCTGGTCGGTGGCAAAGGGGCAACATTGCATGCCGTTGCCGTCAGCAGCAGTTACGACCAGGCCGTGCTCCGCGGCATTGCCGGCATCGGCGGCGGTTCACTGCGGGAAGTAAGCGGCGAAGTCGGCGCGCAGCAAACGGCCAAGAACCTGCTGGCCGAGATTACTCGTCCGGCACTGCGAAACATCCAACTCGAATTCAAAGGGCTGCGCACAGCCCGCGTCTATCCCCGCGTGCTGCCAAACGTCCCCGCCGGCACGCAGCAGATTGTGCTCGGCCGCTATTTGCCAACCAACAGCGAGCAAAACGGCGAAGTCATCGCCACAGGCACGCTCGACGGCAAATCAGTAACCTACCGGACGACGTTCGTGATCCCTCCGACCTCCGACCTCCGATCTCCGACTTCCGCTGCCCTCACCCCGAGCCCCGAGTCCCGCGCCCCTTCCTCCGACGCTTCCTTCATCCCCCGTCTCTGGGCCCGGATGCATCTCGACGAACTGCTCGCCCAGGGGACATCGCAGGAGGTGCAGGACGAGATCATCAATTTGTCGGAAGAATTCCACTTGATGACGCCGTACACGTCGCTGCTCATCCTCGAAACGGATGCCGACCGGGAGCGGTTCAAGGTGAAGCGACGGTTTATGGTGCGCGACGGCGAGCGGTTCTTTGCCGACGCGCGGGACGTGGCCCAGTATCAACTCGTCCAGCAGCAGATGCAGCGAGCCGGCCTCTGGCGGCAGGGGCTGCGGATGAACGTGCTGTCGCTGCTGGCCGATCTGGGACGCGATCGCGAGGTGATCGAGGCGGCACAAGAACTCTCCCACTACGAAGACCGCGCGGTGATCGTCGATGGCGAGGAGTTCTACTCGAACGACTTCTCCTACTTCGGGACACCGTCGCGCGGTGAAAACCTGTTGGCTTGGGGAGGCGGCTACAGCATGGGGGGCGTGGGCGGCATGTCGGGGCGGGGACAATTGCTGCTCGGCGACCACCTGGAATTCTCGGTCAATGGCGGACTGGGCCTCGAAATGGCGGGCGAAGAGTTGTCCGTCGGCGAGGCCGCGCCAAACAGAATCTGGGGAACGACAGTCCAATCCCCTGACTTTGCATTCTTGCGTGCAACCATTCACGACCCCAAGCCCAACGCTCCTCGTGGCCGCGAATCGGGCGAGGTGATGGCCCAACTCTTCAAGGCCAAAAAGGATCTGTATGACGACAAAGTCGCGTTAAACATCGAGATGTTCGGCGAGTTCAACGGACGGCAGATCTCGTTGTACGACGTGGACTACGAAGTGGACGGCACGGCGCTCATGCTCGGCAAGCGGCAGCAGGCGCGTCGCGGCTACTACGAGGCTGACCGCAAGAAGCTGAGCATAGTGAGCGAGGAACGATGGGCTTCTTCGTCAACGTCCCCGTTCCCGATCCATCTTCCCCCCGCAACCGGCCCCGCCCGGCCGCCGCGGGAGTTCAAGTCGCTCTGGTCCGACGAAACCCAGCGAGTCGCCGGTCTGCTCAAGCAGACGATTGACCTCACGAAGCTCGAAGACGGTGCAGGGGGCCTCTTGATCGACGAGCAGCACGATTCGTACTTCGAGGAGCGCGGGCGAATCGACAGCAAGTCCAGCACTTGGCGGTTGGCAATGGCGAAGTCGTGGGTGCTCAAGGAAGCGGGCGACAACAGCGGCCCGACGATCAATTGGGCAACATCCGAAGAGCGCGGCGTGCTGTCGGTGCCGTATGAACTGGCTCTGGTTCGCAAGTCGGCTCCGACCGACATTCCGCAGGAGTACCGCGCCGGCGAGTGGTGGCAGAGCGACCTGGCCCGGCAGTTTCGCGACCGGCTGGCGCGCGTCGAGAAACCGCGTGAGGGACAGTCGCTGCTCGTCTTGATCGAACCGCTCCGCCCACAGCACGAGACGCGAATTCTGATCGACGAAGCGAAGGGCGCGGCCCTGTCGATCGAGTATTTCCATTTCGGCAAGCCTCAAGGGGGGACGCGAGCGAGCGACTTCGTGGAGGTCGCCGGCGTCTGGCTAGCTCAAAAGGTCGAGCATTTTGACGCCCTGGGCCGCAACAACAACGTCATCACGCGCAAGTTCGAGGTTGTGCGGGCCGCTCGGATCGAAGGGCTGGTCAAGGAGCAGCTTGCTCCCCGAGCCGAAGCCCTGACGCTTCGCTGGCCGCTGCCGAAGTTGCAGGAAGCCAAGGATCGCGCTGCCGCGGGAAAGGCGACTCTGGAAGATCGCTTGACCATCCTACTCGACCTGGCCGCGGATCAGAAATGGCCCGAGGCAACGGCGGAACTCGCCCGCTGCGAACAGCTCATCGGCGACAAGACCTTCGGCATCTGGCTGGAACTTTGGTTCCTGCAAGCGAGCCGCCGGAACGAAGAACTGCGCCGAACCGTCCTGGCAAAGGCGAAGTCGCTGGCCGAGAAGGAACGCAGCGGCGAACTGGTCCTCGCGTCGCACCTCTTGCGAGTTGCCGGCGAGACGCTTTCCGCCGAAGAGCAGCTCACGGTGCTCGACGCGCTGAAGCCGATCTACGCCCGCTTGCCGGAGCATCTGCAAGGTCCGCGACTGTGGGGGGAGTACCGTCGCAACCAGTTGCAGAACGCCGGGCGCAGCGACGAAGAAATTGCCCTGTTGCGTGAACTGATACGCGACTTCCCTGACGACACAGGCAACATTCGCGTCCTGGTGACGAAGCTGGCGAACCAAGGGGATTACGAGCCGGCTTATGAATCGCTTCGTTCGGCCATTAGCCTTCCAAACGCCAACTGGCCGCCGACCGACATCAATCAACTTTACGATACTTGGGTCAGCCTCTTGCAGCAGCAAGGGCGCTATACCGACCAAGCCGCCATCGTGGCCGAGTGGCTGAAGCACAACCCCATCGATTCCAATGCTTACGAGCGGTATTTGGCGGCACTCATCTACACGCGCCGCGAACCGGAGGCCGTGCAGCTCATGCACGACTGGCTGGCGGCGGGACTCGCCGCGGAGCCGCTCGACGAGGCGGTTGTCTCCCGCACGCAGGCCGCTATCGAAACGGCCACGGGGGACAACAGCTATGTCTCCGGCGGCGATCTCGACGTGCAATTCGTGCCCGATCTGATCAAGCTCGTCGAACTGCATGTGGACCGGATGGACGGGCAGAGTTTCGTCGCGCAGATTTGCAACGACTCGAACTTCCGCAATCGCGAGGAGTTTCGGCTGCTGGGCGAGCGGCTGCTCGCGCGGCTCAAGGAGAATGCCGGCACGCTCGCACCCAGCCGCCTGGAACTGCTTCTCAATTGGGTCATTCCGTATGCCCAGAGCGTGTCCGACGACGATTGGAAGGTCGTTGCCGCTGCGATCCGGCCGCGCTGGGAAAACGAGACGCATCCGGTGATCCGCGACTCGTTTGCCCAGTCGCTCTTGCGGGTGTACGAGCAGATTGGTCTCAACGAGAAACTTGCCTTCCTGCGGGTGCGATTGGAAAAGGCCGACGACGAGGAACGGCCGGTTCGTGCTCGGGCCCTCTTCGACGCCTTGTTCGAGATTAGCTGGACCGCAGAGATCGAAACGGAAACCTTCGGCCTGATCGACAAGCTGTCGTCCGGCGAAACACCGCCCGAGCTGCTGCGCGATCGGATCGTCGCGCTGCATCGCTGGATCGATCGGATGGAGGAGGCTCGCAACGAAGTGCTGGAGCGTGCGATCGAGCGGCCCGACAAGTTGACCGGCGAAGAACTCGAAAAGAAGCGGACCGAGAATCGCAAACTCGTTCGTTCCGACCTTTCCGCCAAGTTGAAGGGGGCAGCCGCAGCACGTGCGGATGGCCTCATGCCGTGGCTCCTCGTCGAGCACCTCACGCTCGAAGTGCGGCTGGATCGCGGCATTGCCAGCGTTGTTGAGAATTGCTGGGAACTGCTCGGTTCGCCCACACCAGCGGCCGCCAACGACGAGCAGCCCGACCTTGCTGTGCAACTTGATGCCGCCCTGCGGGCCCGCGTGACGACGATGCTCCTGGCGCTTGCGGTTCGTAAGGATGCTCCGGCAGCGGAAATCGACCGGCTCATGAAGCATCTGGACGAGCAAGTTGCCGCGGTCGATGCCGACAAGCCGACCATCATCGACGCCCGGTTGGCGAAGTATTTCCTGCTCGTCGGACTCGACCGGCCGCAGCCGCTGGCGGAACAGCTTGCTGTGTGGTCGAAGGGGACCGACCGGCCGCAAGTCTGGCAGCGGGCCCTCGCCTATCTCAAGGCGGAGCTCGGGCAGCTTGACGAAGCGGTCGCTCTGATGCAGCCGCTGGTTGCTGCCGACGCACTCGAGGCGGCCGATTATCGCGTGCTTGCCACCTGGCAGCAAACGCTGAAGCACGACGACCAGTACACGGCGATGCTCGTTGCCGCATGGAAACAGATGGACGAATGGCGGCTGCGGGACTTTGTCGATTCGCATCGCCGCCAGTGGGAAAACACGGATGGCCCGAGTCCCGGCACGATCGATCCGCAGGTGCTGATGGCCCTGCAGGCCTTGTTCGAGAAATCTACCGATCCCGGCCAGCACGTTTATCAGGTTCGCAGCTTTTACGAGAAGTCGCGCGACTTCCGGTTGCTGGCGGCGCTGGCCGATGCGGTCGTCGGCCAATCCGCCGGCAGCATCTATCGCTTTCTGAAAGAATGCGAGAGCACGCTCGACGTGATCGACCGCGAAGCGACGGCTGATGAATTACTCGCCCACGTCGCGAAGGTTCGTGAGCGGGCCAAGACGCCGGTCGATCGGCGGGCCCTCGACCTGCTCACGATGCTCGTCGAGCGCCGCGCGGCAGAACTGAAGAACCAGCCCGGTCCGCACGCCAAGGCCGCGGTTGCCGCCTTGCAGCGGGCGATGCAGCCGGAATGGTCCCCCAGCGAGCCGCGGCTCTTCGCTCAGATGCTGGCCGATCTGCGAGAGATCAAGCAGCCGACGTTGGCCGCCGAGCGAATTAGCGTGCTCCGCACCTTGCACGAGGCAGTCCGCGGGCAGGCCTACGACCGGCTCATGATTGCGCACGCCCTGGCCGATGCACTGCGCGACAGCAACCAGCGGTCGCTGGCGATCGACGAGCTGGAGCCTGCATTGGCCGAGCACCTGCAAGCCAGCGGCAACAAGCGAACGAGTGCCGCAATCGACAGCGTCTCGCTCCTGGCCGATCTGGCGATGGTTGGCGGCAGCTTCGTCCGAGCCGAGCAAATCTATCGTGGGGAGATCAGCCGCGCTGCGAACCAGAGCCTGGCCGACGACTTGACAATCCGCCTCTACGGCGTGCATATTCGGGCCATCGAAGAAAAGGGGAGCACGTCGTATGGCCAAGGCGTGCAGCTCTATCGCCTGAGCCGCGACGAACTGATTGCCGCAGCCGAACGAACTCCCGATCAGAATGTTCGGTATCGCACCGTGGATCGCCTGTGCGACCTGTTCCGCGCGGCTAAGGAATATGCCCAAATCGACGCGGCCGGGGCCGATGCAGTCGCCTTCGGCCGCGACAAGCTGCCGGGACTTTTGGAGAAGCAGATCGACAACTATCAGGATATGGTCCGCCAGGTGGGCCAAACGATCGACCGGACGGCTGGCTCGCGAGCGGCACTGGAGTTCTACATCGCCCGGCTCGAAAACGAGCCGTCGTGGATCGAACGCCGCGGGCAGGATGGCTGGCGGCAATTCGGCTGGCAAATCGGCCAGCTGCACGATCAGGAGTCAGTCCGCGGGAAGCTCGGCGAGTTCGAACCGCGATTGCTCGCAATCGTGCTTCGTGAGCTGCGACGCGAACTGACCACCTTCAACGACCGACAGCGGGTGCTGTATCACCGCGGGTATGGCCATTTTTGGCAGGAGAAAACCGACGACTTCGCCCGCGTCGCCGAGGAAGTGCTCGCCGAGAGCCGCGATTCGCTCCGGGCGATAACGTACATCGCGAACTATCTGTATGCAGGCATCGATCGGCCCGATCGGGCAATCGCGGTGATGTTCGATGCCCAGCGACGCGGTCTGTTGGACGAAGATGGCCGCTCGCGGCTCGCCTTGTGGCTGCAAGAACAGAAGCGATTTGGCGAGTCGATCGGCCTCCTCGAACCGCTGGTGAAGGCCAACCCCGAAAGCTTGTACTACCGCATCCGGCTGATGCACGCCTACTTCCAGACGAAGCAGCCGGAGGCCTTGCAAACGCTGCTCGCCGAGACCGATAAGTTCTTCCACGCGGAGCAGCGGTGGAACGAGTCGGTCGCGGCGGATCTGGCCCGGAGCTGTCTTGAAAACCTGCTCCTCGAACAGGCCGTGGCGTATCTCGACGAAGCGATCAAGCGGCGGACCGACGCACTTAACAAGCAAACGACCGGCGATCAGACCATCGCGCAGTACTACGTCGAGCGGGCGTACGCTCGTGCAGGCCTGAAACAAACGAAGCTCGCGGTCGATGATGCAGCCGCGGCGATTGTGGCCTGGGGAGCGGCCGGCGACGGCATTGCCCGCCGGAACGTCCGCACCGGGCAGTACGAAGGGAACGTGCAGCCCCTCGACGTACTCAAGGAAGTGCTGGCCCAGTCGCCTGACCTCGATGCGTATGTGACCGAACTCGACAAAATCGTCGCTGCCGAAAATCAGGACCGACCGATCGTGCGAAAAGCGATTGCGGACGTGTACTTCAAGCGCTCCGCGTTTGAGAAGGCACTCGCGCAGTACAAGCTGGCCGTGGAACTCGCGCCCAATGACGGTGCGATTCACGCGCAGTTAGTGGCCTGCTACGACGCGCTGATGATGGAACCACAAGCGGCCGAGCAGCTTTTCGCTTCGGTCGAGCTGGCCCGCCGCGACATCGACCTGTGGGTCAAGCTTTCCGAGCGGCTGGAGAGCCTCGAACAGCCGGTGGAGGCGGAGCGGGCTCGCACATCGCTTGTCGAAATGCTGCCGACCGAGAGCGAGGGACACGCGAAATTGGCCGAGATTCGCCAAGAGCAAGACCGCTGGCCCGACGCAGCGTATCACTGGCGCGAGGTCGCGCGAATTCGCAAGCTGGAGCCGGGCGGGCTGCTCGGTCTGGCCGGGGCGCAGGTCCATTTGAAGGAGCGAGCCGCCGCGGACAGTTCGCTCAAAGAACTGGAAACGACGAAGTGGCCGGACCGCTTTCGGGACGAACTGAACGAGAAGCTGCCGAAGTTGCGCGAGGAGTGGCGGAAGCTGCCGTAGAATGTTCGGGCACCACGCCCACAACTGCTAAATTAACCCAAGCCACGAAAGAAGGAATTACTCACTGCCCATCCGTTTCTTCCATGCCCTGCCTGAAGCGTCTGTGGTACTCCTTCAATACGTCTGGATGGAACTTGGAGAGGTAGGAATGCTGCCAACTAATCGTGGGTAGAAGTTCCGCAAAGTCGGACTTGTTGCATCGGATGAATTTCGCGACCGACGAGATCGACTGATCGTGAGCTGCAAACAAGATTTTCTGCGTGGGTTCCATCAGTCTCTCCAAGTTTTCCCAACTGCCAAAGTGACTAGCGAGCTTGTCAGTGTCGCCGAGGCAATCGCCCGGAACGAGGTCAAGAGAGGCTCGAATAGCGGCAGCTATTTTTGGGAGCCCGATTACCTCAAAACATTCGGCATATGCCGAATGATGGCAATCCAGGTTCATGAACCTCGCAAACCCTTCGCCCTCAAGAAATCCAGTGGTAGACCATGTTACGTGTACAATACGGAACGATCGTGGGATGGCTGGGGACCAGTTAACCAGCGACTCGTATCCATACTCGTACTCAATGGCGCACGAAACTGCGTCGGAGAGCCCGAAATCGTCGAGTTGATAAATAACCTCATCGAAATCCAGGCCGTCGTCCACAGATTTGCTCCTCATTCTCACACCGTAATCACCCGGTCCCGCGCTGCGACCTCCCATGTGCCGGTGAGGCGGCCGCCGCTGACGACGTAGGCCTGCTGGTGCAGGGCGCACGTGGGGCAGACGTGCTTGGGAATCGCGAGCAGCTCGTCCCCCGGCGAGAACCGGTCGGCATCGGGCGTTTCGAGGACGAGATGTTCTTCGTTTTGCAGCACTGGCTTCGCATCCGGCAGCTCCGGAAAGCGGAAGCGATTGGCCAGAGGGTTCTCGGCGGCGACGGCTTTGTAGCCCAAGTCGAGCGTCAGTCGATTGTCGGTCGGCCGGCTGATGACGCGCGTGAGCAGCAGGGCCGCCGGCTGGAAGTGCAGGTCGGGGAAGGCGTCGCCGTAGCCGTAATCGTGAAAGATCGTGGTGCCGGGAGAAAGCTCGATGGTCGGATCTTGGATTTCCGCAAAGATTGGAAACGACGCGGTCCCGCCACAGACGATTCGCGGCACGGACAGGCCATCGGCCACCAGCTCGTCGCGCATTGCCGCCGCTGGTTCCCACACGGCCATGACCGCGGCCCGCCGCTCGGCCAGGTCGCGCTGGTGATTGTGCCCATCGTAGAGGTGCAAACCGCCGGCGACGAGTCCTGGCAGCCGCGTGATCTGCTTATAGAGCCACTTGGCGGAAGCTCCAGCGGGCCGGCCCGTACGATGCAACCCCGTATCGACGTCGAGCAGCACCTCCACCGTGCGGCCCGCCTTATCGAGCTCCGCGGCCAGATGCGAAAGGGGGCTCGGGTGATCGCCAGTGACGGAGAACTTCACCTGCGGGTACTTCTGCACGAACTGCACGACGCGGCGGACGTTCGGCCCAACCGGGTTGTACGCGAGGAAAATGTCGGGAACGCCCGCCTCGGCCAGCATCTCGGCTTCGGCGATCGTCGCACACTTGTGCTTCGTCACATCGCGAGCCAAAGCAAGCTCGATCACCTCGCGCATCTTGTGCGTCTTGCAGTGCGGCCGCAGTCGCTCCACCGAGCCGGCGATGCGAATCATCTCGGCGAGGTTGGCCTCGACAAGGTCGCGAAAGACGACGAGAGCCGGCGAGTAGATTTCGCTCGTATCGGCGATGGCGTAGCGGGGGTCGATGACGACGCGGTCCCTGGGCGGGAGGCCGGTCGATACCATTTCAAAAGGGGGAACGGCTGCGGTGGACATAGGTCAGTCGGTGAAATCGAAGTCCCGCCGGACCGACGGAACCTACTTGCGTTCGCTTAGCCACTGGATAGCACTCGGAATTCCCTCGTCGATCATCGCGTCGTAGTGGTCGCCGGTCGGCACGGAGACGAACTTGGTATTGGTCCCTTGCTTGGTGAGGGCGTCGGCGAAGGCCCGCGTGTCGGCAATCTCGCAGATCGAATCGTCCTCGGCCTGAAACAGGAATGTCGGGCACTTGATCCGTTCGCGGTGCGTCGTCGGCGAGGTTTGCGTGATGAAATCGACTGTGCCGGGAATCAGCTTCGACATCATCCAGAGCCGTGGGCCAAACCACTTCGGCACGTCGCACGCGGGGGCGTAGGCAATCACCCCCGCAAGCCGCGGCTCGTGGGCGGCGAAGAGGAGGGCGTGCGTGCCGGCGGAACTGTGCCCGGCGGCATAGATGCGGGCCGGATCGACTTCGGGGAGCTTCGTCAACGTGTATTCCAGGGCGTTGCGGGCGTTCACGAGGCCCGACTTGGCCGATTTGTACGCTGCAAAGGCCCGCTGCATTTCCCCGATGTCCTCGCTCTCGCCGGATGGGCCGTCGAGTTCATACACCAGGACCGCGAAGCCGGCTTCGACGTAGGGGACATACTCGTCGGGGTTCCCTTCCCCTTCGAGCACGACGCCAGAAAGCAGGTTCGTACCGGCTCCGGTAATCAGGATGCAAGGCAGCGACTTGGGCGGATGCGGACCAGGCGGAGCGAAGAGGAGCATTTCGCCGCCGTGTCCAGCTGGTGAGTAAAACCCATCGCGGTCGGTGCCGACCGCGATCTTCTGCCGGAAGACGCCGTCATCGACTGCTTCGGGTGGACCCCGCTCGCCAAACGCCGGCAGCGGCACGTCGGAATAGGAAAACGGCTGGCGGGCGGCTGCGGAGGCCTTCGGCGTGCTGAAGAACGACGCGACCACGCCGCAGCAGACCAGGAGCACGAGCACACCACCCCCGCCAATGACGCCCAGGATGATGAGCCACTTCGACCCGCCCCCCGACCGCTGCGGCTGCTGGGGGACGGGCGAATAGCCGAGCGGGTTGTGCGGATTTTGGGTGGGATAGGACATGGCGGCGTCACTATCCTACACCCGCTCAAAGACGGTCGCGATGCCCTGCCCCAGACCGATACACATGGTGGCGAGGCCGAGCTTGGCATCACGGTCGATCATGGTGTTGATGAGCGTCGTGGCGATCCGAGCGCCGCTCGCGCCGAGGGGGTGGCCGATGGCAATCGCGCCGCCCCGGACGTTCACTTTGCTCTCGTCCATACCAAGCATCCGAATGCAAGCGAGGGCCTGCGAGGCGAACGCTTCGTTCAGTTCGATCAGGTTGATGTCGCTGAGCTTCAGGCCGGCCCGCTTCAGCACCTTCTTCACGGCCGGCACGGGACCGGTTCCCATGACGCTGGGCTCGACGCCAGCTACTGCCGTCGCTCGCACGCGCACGAGTGGCTTCAGACCCAGGGCCTTTGCCTTCGCCTCCGACATGACGAGCAGCGCTGCTGCGCCGTCATTGAGCGGTGAGCTGTTGCCCGCGGTCACGGTGCCGATCTTGGGCATGAATGCCGGTTCGAGGGCGGCCAGGGCCTCCAGGCTCGTATCGGCTCGCACGCACTGATCGCCCGTGGCGAGAAAGCGGCGTCCTTCCTCGTCGCGGGCATACAGCGGCACGATCTCCCGTTTGAATTCCCCTTTGGCATGAGCTGCCGCGGCGTTTTGATGGCTGCGAAGAGCGAATGCGTCTTGATCGGCTCGCGAGATGTCCTGTGTCTGAGCGAGGAACTCGGCGGTCACCCCCATGAGCAGCGCCCCTTTGCTCGTCCGTTGGAAGAGCTTGGGGTTCAGGTCCAGGCCGTGATCCATCGGCAGGTGCTGCATGTGCTCGAGGCCGCCGACGATCTGCACGTCCTCAAAGCCGGCGGCAATCGAGTGGGCCGCCTGATTCAGGGCCTGCAAGCTGCTGCCGCAAAGGCGATTGACGGTCGCCCCGCCCGTCTCGACCGGCAGGCCGGCCATGAGGGCGATCGAGCGGGCGGCATTCAGCCCCTGTTCGCCGGTCTGCTGCGTGTTGCCTAGGACGACGTCCTCAATCTCTGCCGGGTCGATGCCGGTCCGCTCGACGAGCGACCGGAGGCAATGGGCGGCTAGATCGTCGCTCCGCACATCGCGGAACCAGCCGCGATCTTTGTGGGCCCGGCCGATGGGAGTGCGAACGCAATCGATGATGACGGCGTGATTCATAGGTTCCTCACTCGATTCAATCAGCTTGATTGGTGACTCGAATGCAGTGGCATGCTTCGCAGACTTCAAAGATCAATTGCATGTGCGGCCAAACGCGATCGTCGCCGTTTTCAGGCTGATGAATCGCAAAGACACGCATCGAATTCCGCCGAACATCGCGCGCTTCGAGTGTCAGCGTTGATTGACCTGTGACTTCGCGAACGGCTTCGCTATCGATCGCGATCGTGATTGGCTCTGTACGATAGGCGATTTCCGCGGTGCAGTCCGGGTTGTCACATGACTTCGATGGTTTGCCTTGCGAAAAGGGCTCTCGGTGTGCCGCTCGAAGGATGTCTCTTGGTTCCCAGTCCGGAAGCCCCCAATCACTGATCGTGCCTGATGTCTTGTCAGCAATCACTACGGCCCGCTGCATTTCGGAGTCAGACAGTCGATCCAGACCGAATACGGCCGCGAGCTTTAGTGCGTCCTCCGCAATCGTCGGCTCATAGGGAACCTTGCGGAAGGACACCGAAGATAGCGGAAAGGAATGCGGAAAATCTGGCATTGGAAAACTTGGATCGAAAACCGCCTCCGTTGGGGCAATCACTTCAACTTCTAAATCGTTCAGCACGCGGTAAATCAGTTTTCCGTCGAAGCTCGCGTAAGAAAAGTGATAGCACAGGGGCAGCCAACGAAGATTGGGAATCCCAATGGAGACTGTCGGATCGGCTTGATTCAGCCTGTAAATCAGGTGAATCGGATCACCGTTAACAAAACGAATGCCAAACGACGACGCTTCACTGCCGAACGTATGACCGTAGTCGTCGGCCAAGTCAATCACTTCGCGAAAGTGAGTCGGAGGCTGGTATTGGAAAACGGAGAGTGGCATTGTGAAATTGTCGTGTGCTCACTGCGAGTAAAACTTGCGATTCGTTTTGGCCATGTCGATGAGCAGCGGCGTCGGCGTGAACCGCGGGCCGAGCGGTTCCAGCGGCTTGATCATTTCGAGCAGCTTGGCCGGGCCAATCGTATCGGCCCAGTACAAGAGGCCCCCTTTGAACGGCGGGAAGCCGAGACCGAAGATCAGCCCCAGATCGACGTCGCGCACGTCGCGGACGATTTTGTCCTCCAGCATTCGCGTCGCTTCGAGGAGCATCGGCAGGAAGAGCCGTTGGATAAGCTCGTCGCGGGTGAATTTGCGCTCGCCACGGCGGTAGCCGGCGATGATCGTGGCGACGGCCGGATCGTCCTCGGCCTTTCCCTTCTTGTTCTGATAGCTGAAGAAGCCACGGCCGGATTTCTGGCCGAGGCGGCCCTGCTTCACGAGGGCGGGGACCAGCGGGGCGGCGACGATCCGCTCGGGAAACGCCTGGTACATCGTCATGCCGGCATACATGGCCGTGTCGAGCCCGACGAGGTCGTAGAGCGTGATCGGCCCCATCGGCATGCCGAAAGCGACCGCGGCCCGGTCGATCTCTTTGATCGAGACGCCGTCGAGCAACAGCTCGATCGCCTCGTTCATGTACGGAAAGAGGAGCCGATTGACGAGGAAACCGGGACCATCACCGACGACGATCGGCGACTTGCCGATCCGCTTGGCAAAGGCTACAGCCGTCGCGACCGTTTCATCGCTCGTCTGTTTACTGCGAATCACTTCGACGAGCTTCATCCGCCGGACGGGATTGAAAAAGTGGATGCCGCAGAAACGGTCAGGGCGTTTCAGGCCCGTGGCGAGCTTGGTGATCGGAATCGTCGAGGTATTGCTCGCGAGAATCGCCGTTTCGGCGAGCAGCGGTTCCAGCTTCGCGTAGAGCTGCTTCTTCGCGTCTTCCTTTTCGACGATCGCTTCGATCACCAGATCGGCTGTGGCGATCTCTTCCAGGCGATGTGTCACGGAGAGGAGCGGCGCGAGCTTGAGCGTTTTGGCCACATCCGGGCCTTTGACCTTCTTGTTGTAGGCGGCTTCTTCGAGCACTTGCTTCGCGCCGCGACCGAGGGCCTCGGCATTGGCGTCGGTCAGGGCAACGGGGACTTCACTCTTGAGCACGGCCCCCGTGATGCCACCCCCCATGATGCCGCTGCCGAGAACGCCGACGGATTTGATGGTGGCAGCCGTGACTCCCGATTTGTCGAGCCCCGTATCCCGCTTGTTCCGGTCGGTCAGGAAGAAGACGTTGATGAGGGCCGCGTTGACCGGCGAGCCGAAGAGTTCCGCCATGCCGGCGGCTTCGCGATCGAGGGCCTCGGCAGCGGGCATCTGGCATGTTTCGAGCATCAGTTCCAGAGCCGCCGCCGGTGCGGGATAGTTCCCCTTCGTCTCCTGCTGGATCATGGCCGAAGCGGTCGCTCCGAGGAAACCGAGTTCCGTCGAATCGACGGCGATCGGCCCGGACCAGCGCTCGCGGTCCTTCCTGAACTGGCCAGAAGTCTGCTCGGCCCGAATGACGCCGATGGCCGCATCTAATAGTTTCTCAGCTGGGACGACGTCGCTGGCCAGTCCCATTGTGAATGCAGCTTTCGGATCGACGTTCTCGCCCGAGGTGATCATTTCGACCGCGTTGGCCAGGCCCACGATTCGCGGCGCGCGGACGGTTCCGCCCCAGCCGGGATAGAGGCCGAGCTTCACTTCCGGAAAGCCATACTCGGTTTTCGGGTTGTCGGTCATGACCCGCCGGTCGCACCAAATGGCGAACTCCGCCCCGCCACCGACGCAGATGCCGTCGATCGCCGCGACGGTCACGAGCGGCACTTGCGAGAGGCGGCCAAAGAGCGATTGGCCCCGCTGACACATGGCGACGACTTCGCTCTTGGGGGCGCCGAGCGAGGCGAGGAACTCGCGAATATCGGCGCCGGCAATGAACGTGCCGGGCTTGCCGGACTGGATAACGAGGCCGGCGAGGTCCTTTCGAGACTGGAGTTGATTCAGCAGGCCGTCAAGCTCTTGCAGCACCGACAACGAGAGGATGTTTGCCCCTTTGCCCGGCAGGTCGAAGGTGATCCGGGCAATGTCGGGCTGCGGGAACGATAGCGAGAGGGCGTTTGACATGAGAGGCGATCGGCTATCGAGAGGAGGGTTCGTCCGTGGCTCGTACTGAATGCTATCGGGCGGGGGGCGATTGGGAAAGAATGCTGGCGTCCCGTGAACCAGTCCCGCTGCCGGCGGGAGTGCGAGGTGCTAGACTCGCGGGCAAACCTTCGGGAGAAATAACCCATGCCACGCAGCGCCTTTCGCTATTTCGTTTTCGCACTGGGCATAACGCTTGCATCGACCATCATGGCGCAAGACAAACCGGTGGAAGGAGGGAAAGTTTTTCGCGCGGGGGCCTTCGCGATCGACATTTCGCCGCTCAAGCTGCCGGTGATCGTCAACGGCGGCATGACCGAGCGAACGGCAGACAAGATCGTCGATCGGCTGCACGCGCGGTGCCTCGTGCTCGACGACGGAACTACGCAGGTCGCCCTGGTCGTCGTCGATAGCTGCATGGTCCCGCGGCACTTGCTCGACGAGGCCAAGGAAATGGCGAGCAAGGCGACGGGCATTCCCGCCAGTCGCATGTTGATCTCGGCGACGCACACGCACACCGCGCCGAGCGTGCATGGCTGCCTCGGCTCTGATGCGGACGAAGACTATTCCCGCTTTCTACCGCCTCAGATTGCCAAGGGGATCGCGGAGGCCCACAAACGGCTGCAGCCGGCGCGGATCGGCTGGGCGGTCGGCCGCGATACGAAGAACGTCGCCTGCCGGCACTGGCTGATGAAGCCGGGCGTGGCGCCGACGAACCCCTTCGGCGGCACGAAGGACGATACCGTGATGATGCATCCGGGTCATAACAACCCCAATGCGATCATTGCCACAGGACAGCCCGATCCGGATGTGCCGGTGATTTCGCTGCAAACAAAGGCCGGCCAGCCGCTCGCCGTGTATTCGGCCTACTCGCTGCATTATGTGGGCAAAACGCAGCCGGTGTCGGCCGATTATTTTGCCCTGTTCTGCGACGAAATTGCGAAACAGGTGGCCAAACCGCAGGCGGACGGCACACGGAGTGTGCCTACTTTCATGGCCGCCTTGGCCAACGCCACGAGCGGCGACATGTGGCTGATGGATTACACCGACCTGGCTCGCCGCGAGTTCACGCAAGAGGGCGTCGCTGCGGAGGTCGCCGCGGCCGCGATGGAAGCCTACGGCCGGATCGAGTACCACGACTGGGTGCCGATTCAGATGGCCGAATCGCTCCTCACCGTGCCGGTGCGAATGCCGAGCGAGGAAGAGATCGCCAAAGCCCGCGAATTCATGAAGACTTTCGAGGGGCGGAAGCCGAAGGACGTGCCCGAAGTGTACGCCCGCGAAACGGTGCTCCTTTCCGAGATGCCGCCGACGCGTCAGCTGAAGCTGCAGGCGCTGCGGATCGGCGATCTGGCAATCGGGTCGATTCCGAACGAAACGAACGCCAGCACGGGGTTGTGGCTGAAGAAGCACAGCCCGATCAAGACGACTTTCGTCGTGGAACTGGCCAATGGCTGCGAAGGGTACATCCCGCCCCCGGCGCTGCATCCGCTGGGCGGATATACCTGCTGGCGGGCACGCACGTCGTGCCTGGTGCCGGATGCCGAGCGGACGATCCGCAGAGGCGTATTAGAGCTTCTCAAACAAGTCGCGGAGTGAACGAGCCATGAAGATGCAACACCGACCTCTGACGGTCCATCGCCGTGTGGCTGCTGGTATCACGCTGGTTACGATTCTGCTTGCACTCGTGCCGGCTCTGGCCGACGAAGCTGCCAAGCCGATCCGTCTGACGATCGACTACGGCGACGGCGTGCAGAAAGTCTTCACCGACATCGAGCACCGCGAAAAGCTGACAGTGCTCGGCGCTTTGCAAGCCGCGAGCAAGCACTCTCGCGGCATCAAGTTCGCGTATCAGGGGGAAGATGAATTCGCGTTCGTCACCGCGATCGACGGCCTCGAAAACGAAGGACGCGGGGCGAAAAACTGGACGTACTCCGTGGGGGGCAAGAAGGCCGACCGGAGCTGCGGGATCTGCGAACTTGCGCCGGGTGACGCGGTGGTGTGGCGGTTCGGCCAGTGATGCATGTCGCCGCGATTCGGCGTTCCCGCAAAGTCGCGAGAACGCCGGTTTGATTCCGCACCTGGCAGGAAGACTCGCTCAGGGCGCCGAGACTGCCGCGGGCATCGGCGTCGGTGCAGCAACTGGGGGCGTTGCTGGCGGAGCAACAGGAGGTATTGCAGCCGGCGGGGAAGCCGCTGGGGGCGTTGCCGCGGGAGGTGCTGCTGCCGGAGGCGTTGCCCGAGGGGCCGCGGCCGGAGGACCGGCAGGGAGGACGGGCATCTCTGGCAGATCGGAAACCGGAGCGACCGGCGCGGCAGCGGCGATCTTCTTGGTAATTTTCTCCAGCGCTGGCATCTGCTTCCGCAGTTCCTTATCGAGATCCACGAACTCGGTGTCGGTTTCCTCCACCGCCCTCGCCAGCTTGACGACGCCGTCGATCACTTGTTTGACGTAGTCCTTCTCGGCCTTGTCCTTCGCCTGGTCAAAGACGCCGCGCGGGACGGCAGTAACTGGCGTGGTTGGAGCGGCCGGCGCTGCTGCATTCATCGGCAGAGCAGGCGTCGTCGCAGCTTTTTGCTCCGCCAGATACTTCTGAAATCCTTCGGGACCAACGAGTCCCACTTCGATCGCGTAGAGTTGACCGCGAATGCGCCGGCGAACGTAGTCGAAGCGGTATTGCTTCGGGTCGGCAACCTTCTGGCCGGACAAACCGGAACCCCCGCCCATCATGGCTCCACCCATCATCCCTCCGGGCATCATTCCACTTCCGCTCCCCATCATCATTCCGCCACCCGATCCCAGGGCCGTGTCGGCACCGCTGCCGCCGGCGCCCCCAGGCCCCTTCGGACGAACCGTGCCGCCAGGACGCGGCCCGGCGTAAACGCTGGCCCCCTCGCCACCCGTTCCGCCCGGAACTCCTCGCGGCGGCATCATTCCTCCGGAGCCCCCCTCCATACCCATACCGCCGCCAGAACCGCCGTATCCACCGACGCCCCCTTGCAGCCGCGTGAGACGATCGTACTCCTGCTTGTTCATCTCCGTGACGCGAGTCAGTTCCTTGTGGCAGGCGAGCAGAGCCAAATAGCCCAGTTCCTTTGCGGTCGGAGTCGGGTCAAGCTTCACGGGCGCCTGATAGGCGATCTTGCCAACGGCCGTGGCCGCGGCGCAACGCATCGCAATCGACTCGCTTTCGTCCTTGAGAATCGCATCGAGCGCTGCGGCGATTTCGGCATCGACTTTGAAATAGCTCGCATTGGTCAAGCCGTCGATCGCACGGCGGCGGAACCACTCGTGCCCTTCCACACTGCGCCCTGCGGGAGGATCCTTCTGCTGGGCCAAGTCCAGCAAGTCTTTCAGAATCGCCGCACGCGTCGCCGGATTGATGGCGGGAGTTGGGGCGCTGACATCGCCACGGAAATTGTCCCATTCCAGATGCCGCACCAAACCCAGCAGTGCTGCCACGCGGATTGCGTCGGTGTTTTCGGGCTTCTTGAATTGCTCGTAAATGAAAGGCAAAGCCCGGACCATCGGCTCGGGGGCCATTCTCGCGGCGCCGACGCGCACCGTATCGGTGTCGTTCAGGCCGCTGATGATGAGCATCGCGTTGTACCGGACGGCAGGATGGTAATTCTCCTGCACGACGGGAACCATCGCGTCGTAGATCAGATCCACGAGATAGCGATGCACGTCCTGATTTGGTGCGCTCTTCTCCAAGTGATCGCGAAACAGCTTCTGACGCTCTTCCGGCAAGGCGTTGAGCGAAGCTTCGTGCGTCTGCGTGAAACTCGGCAGCAGGATCTTGTTGTAGTAAAAGTCGAAGGCGACCTTGTTGTCGTTCAGCGGCAGCGCTCCGCCGAGCACTTGCCAGGCGAACGTGCGGGCTTTCCCTTCCGAAATGCGAAGCTGCCCCACCTCGGCCGGCTTCTTTTTCGGATCGATGTACGGAACCTGAATCTTGTACCCGCTCTCATCGTCGGTCACGGTTCCCGGCGGCAAGCTCGCCGCGGGAGCGGCCGGTGCTGCGGGCGCCTGGGCCAGAACAGGGACGCTGCTCGGCGACAGGATTCCTCCCGCCAGCAAACCTCCGGCTAAGACTCCCTTGGCCAACAATCCCTTCGCCACCCCAGCGCGAACGACCAGACGAACCATCCACGGTTTATGCGTCATCGGACTCTCTGCTCCTGAGCCGACGGCCACCTTGGCCGCGGCATGTGCAATTCCCCTGCGAGGTAATAGCGCTGCACCCGCGCAGACGACCAGAAAAGCGGTTTGGTCGGTTCGTGCGCGTGGCGTGTCCCTGTAGCGCTGTCACTCCTCAATCATTAACGTACTCATCGGGTGGGTGCAGAGTCAACCAAAAACCCGGTACGACCGCCCAATTCCGTCCTTTGCTGCATCCTCCCCCTCGGTCAGACTACAATTCGCTCACCTGTCCACCGTTCTCGGAACCTGAACCCAGAGCCCTCCGATGCCTCGCCCAATCCCGCTCGTTCCGCTGGCCGAAATGGTCGCCGGCCAGGAAGCCGATGCGTTCGTCCTACTGTCGGCCAAGGCGGAAGGGACGACGCGCGACGGCAAGCCGTTCTTTCGCGTTTCGTTTCGGGATGCGACACGCGAAGTGACCGTGCCGGTCTGGCAAGACTCGGCTTTTCACGACGCTTGCCGCGACCAGTGGCAGGCGGGACAGTATTACAAAGTACGGGCCGTCTATTCCGAGTCGAAATACGGACCGCAGCTAGACATTCGCAAGATTCGCCCCGTCACGCCGGAGGATCAGGCCGACGGCTTCGACCCGGCCATGTTCCAGCCGCGAACGCAGTTCGACACTTCCGCACTTCTGGCCGACTTGCTGGAAATCGCCCGGCGGCAGATTGCCGAGCCGAACCTTGCCGCCCTCACGGCCGAACTGCTGGAGCAACATCGCGAAATCCTGCTCACGCTGCCAGCCGCCCGGCGGAATCACCACGCGATGGTCGGCGGCTGGCTGGAACACGTACATAGCGTCGTCCGCAACTCGATCTTCCTGGCCGACAAATACGGCGCCGACTATCCCGATCTCGATCCGCCGCTGTCGCGCGATCTCGTGATTGCCGGGGCTATTTTGCACGACATCGGCAAGGTGCAGGAGATGCAGCTCACACCGGCCGGTGCGGAATACACTGCCAGCGGCGAACTGATCGGCCACATCCTTCTCGGCCGCGACCTGGTGCGAGAGGCAGCTACGCGCCACTCGCTGCCTGCCGAAACGCTCTTGCGTCTGGAGCACATCATCGTCTCACACCAGCGGCTGGCCGAATGGGGATCGCCCAAACCACCGATGACGCCGGAGGCGATGCTCGTTCACTTCGCCGACGACGTCGATGCAAAGTTCCAAACCGTCTGTGCCGCGCTCGCCGAAAAGGGGGACGGCGAATTCACCAGCACCCGCAACCCGCTCTCGTATCGGATCTTCCGCGGCCTGAAGTAATGTGGGGCGGGCGTCCCGCCTGTCAAAATTGTACGAAAGGTTGGCTCAGCCAATCACGGCGGCACTCGCTTCCCCTACCGCCTCGCCCGATGCTGAATCCCATTGATCGCCGCCCGAGCGTACCCGCTGACGTTGGGGTCCGGATGTCGCTTTAGCGCGGCAAGTCGCGGTGCGCTTTGCGCCGTGCCGACGTGGTAGAGCTGCGCGCAGGCGAACGAGACGACCTCCGGATCGGGCGAATCGAGGTGTGGCCAAACATATTCCTCGCCCGACTTTGCCACTTGGAATGACCACGCAGCACCATAGCGTCCATGCTTGAGTACCAGGTATTTGCCGATCCGCGACAAGTCGTTCGTGATGCAGTAGATGTCGTGGACCGCGAAGCTGCTTACGTAGGGATCGTCGAGCGAAGCCAGGGTTTCCAGCGTCGGCAAGTTCTGCGGTGTTCCCCAGGTGCTGCACTGGCTGACCGCCAGAATCTGGATCCGCTGGGCCGGACTGCCAAGCAGCGTCTCCAAGAGCGCGCTCACTTCGGACCGGCGAGCCTTGCTCAAGTACGTATTCCGCAGCGTCATCAGTGCCTGCTCCTGGGCCGCCGGATTGTCGGCTGCGGCATTCAGGGCGTCGATCACTTCTCCGACCAGCCGCTCGTTCGCTTCCGGCGTCTCCGGATGTCCGCGAACCTGCTGGTCCCGCTCGTATGGTCCATGCGGCCCCCAGTCGCTATCGAACTTTACCAGGTCGGGATGCTCGTTCACGGTCGGCGGAGCGGGCGGCGCTGCCGGCGGAGAGGGGCGACCCGCGACCGGTGCGGCGGCAGGTGCAGCAACCGGCGCCATTCCCGGCGGCGGTGGCGGCGCGGAAGGTGCCGCACCAGGGCCTGACGGGGCGACCGACGTCGTAATTCCGCTGGGCGGCCGGTGGTCGCACGCGGCGATCAGCGCTAACAGCAGCGTAACCAGAATGAATCGAATCATCGTGCCGCCTCCTAGAAATCGCCGCCATTCGCTCCGCCAAACGCTGCTATCATCGGCGAGCCAGTGTCCGCGCCAATCTGGTTGGGAAGGGCACCATTCGCCGCTTAGCTGCGGAAGCCGTCCCCTTTCGATCTAATTTCCACTTCATACTCCATCAGGCGCTCCTCCAGCCGGCCTGCGGGCTCAAATAGCAATGCCAGCCACCGCACGTCGTACGTCCTGTAAACGACCACGTTATTGTCCAAAATCCAGGTGCCGCGCTCGGTGGTTGCCAAACCGAAATACCCGCCGACGTACAGCACGAGCGGCGCGAGCAGCAGGGTTGTTGCCATGGCCACTACCATCGGCCAGTCTCTCCTCCGCTGCTCATTCATACATACCCTGTTTTTTTCATCGGATGTGGCTGTGGAATCGGGTGGCCGTGGTTGGAGGGCAGCCAACCACGGCGTATTTTCCTCGTCTTTGGACGAGTGGCTACTCCCCAATCGTCTCCTCGACTAGCAGCAGCTCGTCCCCCTTCGTCGCCAGATAGTGCAGCTTATCGCCCGTGGCGAAATGGAGCCGGCCGCCGGCAATGGTGACGATCGAGTCGTACCGTTTCCCTTCCGTGCCATCGACGACGACCGTTTGCTCGTCGCCGGCGCTGAAGATCATTGCCACCCGCTGGCCGTCCTCACTGAAGTAGAGCGAGTCGAAGTCGTCGTAACCCTTCCCCTCCTTGCCTCCATCGACGAGCAGCCATTTGCCATCGACTTCGGCCAGATAGACGAGCCGCTTGCTATCGGGGGAGAAGACGGGCGAACCGACGGCGCTGTAAGCCTTTTGCGGCTTGCCGTTCACGACCATGAACTGCTTGCCGCCGGACTGGGCCCAGTAGGCGACGGTGGCGCTATCGGGGCTGAATTCCGGCTGGCCGAGCTTGTCGTACCCCTGCCCCTCGCGGCCGTCCAGGACGATGAAGAGCTTGCCGTTGGCGGAGGCCTGATAGGCGACGTGCTTGCTGTCGGGGCTGAAGATGGCCCCGCCGACGCCTCGGTATTTTTTGCTTTCCTTGCCGTCGAGCATGACAAACTGCTCGCGGCTCTTCTTGACGCTGTACGCGCTGCGCAAGCCGTCGGGGCTGAGGGCCAGCGTGCCAGGCATGATGTCCTCAAACCCGCCATAGACTTTGCTGGCCTTGCCGTCGATCACCGCGACGTCGTCGAAGCCGCTCGGCTCCGCGATGTAGGCGATCTTTTTGCCGTCGGCGCTGAAGACGATGTCGCGCTTGATCTCGTCGAACCGGAGGCCGTCGTCTTTGCCGTCGTAGAAGAGCGTTTGGTCATCTCCTACTTTGGCGACGAAGCCGATCTGGCCGCCGGGACCAAAGAAGAGGCCGGTGCGCGAATACATGTTGGCCGGAATATCGGTGGGGGGCTCCTGGCCATCGATCGCCTGGGTCCGCAGGATCGACTTGCCACCGACTTCCGCGATAAACATCAGCTTTTTGCTGTCGGGCGTGAAGTAGATATCCCGGTTGGTATCTTCAAACGGCGGGCTTTCCTTGCCGTCGAGGACGAGGTATTCGTGCATGTCGCCGCCGACGTATTGGCTGGCGAAATACGCAACGTGCTTGCCGTCGGGGCTGAAGAACGGGTTGAACAGAATCTGGTTGTAGCCCGTTTTCTGCTCGACGCCATCAACGATGACGGTCGCTCCTTTGTCCTCGATATAGACGGCATAGCCCCAGTGCTCGCCGTCGGGGCTGAAGCGGAACGACTTGTCGGAGAGGTCGCGCTTGTGCTCTTTCACCTGACCGTCGATCACGATCTTGTTCTTGGCCAAGAGCCAGGCCGCGTGCTTGCCGTTGGGACTGACCCAGAACTTCGGATCCTTCTTGTCGTACGTGGAGAGATCGACGTTCCCTAGCGACTTCTCGGTCGCGGTCCGCTTGAGCGTCTGTGCCTGGGCCGCCAAATTGCCGCTGGCTAAGGTTGCGAGCGTCGCCAGGAGCATCGTTAGAAGCATGAGCGGATGAAGTCGAGCGAGCATGGGGCGGCTCCGGATGAAGGGAAGCTGGGTTTGGCGAATGGCAGGGCGGAAGAGGTGTCCAGATTCTACTAGGCGGAATGCCGTTGACCTAGTTACAGCAAATCCGGGAAAATTTTGCGTTCTCATCCCAACATCCCCGCTGGGAAGAAACCAAGGAGGAGGTCTCGATGACCGCTGAATCTCGCCGTTTGCCGCTCCGCTTTTCCCTCCGCACGGCCCTTGGCGCGATGCTCATCGTCGCCCTGACTTGCGGCTGGATGTCGTCCGTCTGGCGTGAGAGAACGGGCCAAACGCAAGCTGCCACGTTTGCCGCGGGAGAGAGTGCGTTCCAGCGAGCGTCGCTGGCGAACGGACGCTTGCGCGGGGCAGAGCTGTCAGGTACCGATGCGACATTTCAACTCGCGAAGTTTGATTCCGCTGAGTTGCAGGGGGCAACGCTCACGGGCGAAGGCGCGGCGTTTCAAGCGGCCACGTTTGACGGGGCCAACCTGGCGGGTGCGACGATTTCCGGCCGCAAAGGGGCCTTTCAGCAGTCTTCGTTTGCGGGGACAAATCTATTTGGTGCGACGCTTCACGGCGACGACACGGCCTTTCAAGGCGTTTCGCTGTCGGGCGCCAAGCTGCGCGGCGCGAAACTCATCGGCAGCAATATGGCCTTTCAAGGGGCCACGATCGAGGGCGCACAGTTCCAAGGGGCCGACCTTTCGCAGCTCGACAGCGCCACCCTCCAAGGCTGCAGCTTCACAACGCCCCCCGAGTACGACGATAGCACGCGATTCCCCGCCGGTTTCGATCCGGTTGGAGCGAGTTGGAAGAGGATGGCAGAATAGCGAGTCGGCTCGGCATTCAGTACGATGTCGTCCAGAACGCTGCCGGCGAGCTAATAGCTGTCTTATTGCTTGCTTGAGCGTTTGTGCATACCCGAACCATGGAGTCGGGCTGCCGGAACCAAGTCAGTGTCAAACATAAGCATCATCGAACGTATCCGCACCTTGGCTGACCAACTTGAGTCAGGTGAGTCGAGCGTTCAGGAAGTGAAAGAAACTGTCCCTGGTCTCGCACAAGCGCTCGAAGGAGTGGATCGCTCCCGAGTTAGAGAACTCGTCCGATACCTTTGGATCGCTACCGACCAGCAAGAGGAACTAGACCCGGATGACGTGGTTGGATTTTTGCGGTGATGGACCGAAATGGCTTCCCAGCATTCAAACTGATCCTCTACCAATCGTTTAGCAGCAGCGCTTCTACGTCGCGTCGGCAATCGCTACAATCTGGGCATGAACCGCTGGGTTGAAATCACGTTCGATTGTCTCCCGCTCCGCAGCGTGGGGCGGATGGATATTCCGCTCGATGCCTCGCCCAAGTTTCGCGAGCGGTGCGAACGGATCAAAGAGGCGATCGAGAAGCACGGCACGTTCAACACCTATTTTCTGTACAACGCAGCCTGCAAGTTCCATCTGACCAACCGCGACGATAGCGGGATGATTGAGTTCCGCTTCGAGGGGACGGCGATCACCGACCAGACCGATCTGCGGACCGATCGCTGCGATCTCGCCGTCGAACTGGTCCGCGAAACGTGCGACTGGCTCACCGCCCCCGTCGTCGAGTGGTTTCACCGGACGGTCACGCATGCTATCAAAGCCGAGTTCGATCGCTATATCGAAGCCGGCGATTTGGCGAAGACCAAGCAGCGCATGGAGAAGCTGCAAGCAGAACTGGAGAAGTCGGGCGGGCTGGTGGGGATGTACTTGTGAGGAAAGCGAGTGGTGAGTAGGTGAGTGGTACTTGCAAGTTTCCACCACTCACTGACTCACCACTCACCCAGGCTATCGCGTATTTGCTAGCGGCTTCCCCGCCCATTCTTTCACTTCTAAACATTTCACCAAAGTTTACCGGTTAGGCCGTCGATAACACGGCTACCGATTTCCGCGCTTTGGCGTGCGCTTGATGCGTCGCCCTTCGCGGCAGCCGGTCAGGGGGGCCTGACCGCAGAACCGTCGCCGATTTGCCAGCATCTCGCGCAGCACGCGAGGCGCCAGCAGCCGGCACCCTGACCGCAGGCTCGTGTGCTGTCACCGGCACGCCGGCCAAACCCCCAAGGACGGGAAATCGATGAGCCGCCCAGTCGCTTCCTGGCGAATCCTGCACGTGGCCGCCGCAGTCGCTGGCATCTTCGCCGCCACTACCGGCTGCCATCCCACGCAGCCGTTCTACTTGCACGAAGACGGTGATCTGTCGCATTATCTGGACAAGGCCGTACAGGCGGAGCACCCCGATCTACACACGCAGCCGCTCGCGGAAGTCGAACATGCCGAGAAGCCGCTGACACTCAGCAATCCCGAGTTCAAAGAGTTTTGGGATTTGTCGCTGGAAGATTGCGTGTCGATCTCGCTCGCCAACAGCAAAATTCTCCGCGGCGGCCAGTCGTCGCGCCTGCAGAACGGCACGATCACCGCCGGCACGGGCGAAGGCTCGATCGTCACCAACTCGCTTGGCCGCATTTTCGCATCGTCTTACGATGCGGCGATCGTCGAATCGAATCCCGGCTTCCAGCAGTTCAATCTGTTCGGTCAGCCGACCGCCGACGGCCCGAGCGTCGATGGCGGTACCGGCGGCGTGCGACAAGGTGTGGAAGCGGCCCTGGCCGACTTCGATGCACAAGTCAGCGTCATCGGCACACCCGGCTCGCAAATCGCCAGCTCAACCGACCGGCCGCAGAACGTAACGCCGGCATTCGCGGGCTTTCCCCAGACGCAGGATCTGCGTAACGGCGGCCTGACAGGGCAAATCAGTAAGCGAAGTGCGGCGGGTACGCAGTATTTCTTCCGGAGCCAGACCGAGTACGACCGGGGGAACACGCGCGGCCAGTTCCAGGCTCTGAACAGCACCTGGACGCAGATTCTCGAAGTAGAAGCCCGTCATCCCCTGCTCCGTGGAGCCGGCACACAGATCAACCGGATGCCCGTCGTGCTCGCCCGCATCGGGACGGACATTGAGCTGATGAGCATGCAGTCCCAGTTGCAGGACATGGTGAATAACATCGAAGTCCGGTACTGGGATCTCTACCTAGCCTATCGGAACCTCGAAACGGCGAAGGTTGGTCGCGACAGCGCGATGATCACCTGGCGGATCGTCTATGACAAATTCACGGAAGGAAGCGAGGCCCTACAGGCCGAGGCTCAGTCGCGAGAGCAATACTTTTCGTTCCGGGCTCAGGTCGAAACGGCCCTCCGCGAACTGTACAACGCCGAGAACGAACTGCGGCTCATCATGGGTCTGTCGGCAACCGACGGCCGGCTCGTCCGCCCGAAAGATGATCCGACGCTCGCTCAGGTCGAATACGAATGGTACGAAATCCTGGCCGAGTCGATCGCTCGCCGGCCGGAGCTCATCCAGCAGCGGTGGCGGATCAAGCAGCGCGAAATGGAGCTGATCCTCGCCCGCAATCGCTTGCTCCCGCAGCTCGATGTCGGCGCGTTCTATCGCTGGCTGGGCGTGGGGGACGAGCTGATCAACGCCGAGAGGAACGGTCAGGACTTCCCCGAAGCCGGCTCGACCGCCTGGGAAGAGCTGACCGACGGGGACTTCCAGGAGTGGGGCCTCTTGCTGCAATATCAGATGCCCGTTGGCTTCCGCCGCGAACTGGCCGGCGTGCGCCACGCTCAGCTGTTGCTCGCTCGCGACAAGGCGTTGCTCGAAGAGTACGAGCTCGACATTTCGCACGGCCTGACGAAAAGCGTCCGCAATCTGGACGCGAACTTCCAACTTGCGCAGACGAACGCCAACCGCTGGAAGGCGTCGCAGGAAGAAGTGGAAACAACCGACGCCCTCTATCGCGGCGGCAAGATCACGCTCGACGTGGTTCTCGAAGCCCAACGGCGGCGGGCCCTGGCCCAGTCGGCCTTCTGGTCGGCTGTCACCGAATACAACAAGTCGATCGCCGACCTGCACACGCGGAAGGGCTCGATCCTCGAATACAACGGCATTGCGTTCGAGGAAGGTCCGTGGCCGCAAAAGGCGTACTGGGATGCGACGGCCCGCGCTCGCGAGCGTGACGCCGGCCTGTACATCGACTACGGCTGGACGCGGCCGAAGGTCATCAGCCGCGGGGCGATGCCGCAGGGGAACGTGATGGACGGTGTGCATGTCGAGTCGATGCCGGGAGCCGAGGAGCTTCCCGCACCGGAGCCGACTCCCGCCAAGCCGCCGATGGGAGGTGGTAGCGAGACGCTTCCCACGCCGATTGAGACGCGGGCGATGCCGCGAGCGGCAACACCGGTTGCTTCGGCAGTGGAAGCCGCGACCAGTGGTCGCGGGGACGATGTTGAATCGGCAATCGGCACCGGCGTGGTGAAGGCTTCAGCGGAGGTCGAGGTCGTCACTCCTGTCGCGAGGCCAGTCGCTGCGAAACCGACGCCGCGAGCCGTCGATCCGGTCGTCACGCGAGCGATTGATCCGGCGACGTACCGCGCTCCCACGCCGACCGTGGCAAATCCGCTGCGGGGACGGTAGTTGCTGTGCGAGCGGGAGGCGTGAGCCTCCCGATGCCGTCGCTTCACTACCGGTATCGATTGGCAAGTCGTCACCATCGGCCAGCTAACGCTGGCCGCTCGCCTGCGAATCGCCGCTCACGCGACCCGCTCACGCCCGCTACAATCGGGCCATGTTCTTCTCCTTCGATGGCGTCGATGGCGTCGGCAAATCGACGCAGATTCGCCTGTTTTGCGACTGGCTCCGCGGACAGGGGCGCGAGGTCGTCACGTGCCGCGATCCGGGCGGGACCGTGCTGGGCGAAGAGCTGCGGAAGCTGCTGCTCGGACAGCACGATGTGCCAATCGCCAGGCGGGCCGAGATGCTGCTCTACATGGCGTCGCGGGCGCAGCTTGTCGAGGAAGTGATTCGTCCGGCACTGGTAGCAGGGAAGGACGTGGTGAGCGACCGGTACTTGCTTGCCAACGTCGTCTATCAAGCGCATGGCAACCGGGGCCTATCGCCCGACGAGGTGTGGCGCGTTGGCGAAGTCGCCACCGGGGGCATCTTGCCCAATCTGGTCTTCCTGCTCGACATGCCGGCCGCTAAGGCCGCGACGCGGATGGGCCGCTCGCCCGATCGAATGGAGTCGCGTGGGCTGGAATACTTGGAGCGGGTCCGGCAAGGCTTTCTTACTGAGGCGGGCCGCTTCCCACAGCAGATCGCCGTCATTAACGCGGACCAGGCGATTGACGCGATTCATCAGCAAGTCCTTGCGGCAGCTCACCAACTCCTGAACCCTGAACCCTGAACCTTCTGTCCTCTGTCTCCTATGCTCCGCGGCCATACCGACATCCTCGATCAATTCCGCCGGGCTGTCTCCCGCGGCCGGCTGGCGAGCACGTTCCTGTTCGTCGGTCGCCCGGGAATAGGCAAGAGGCTGTTCGCGCAGCGGCTGGCGCAGTCGCTGCTCTGTGAGCGGCGGCCGGAGGAGGCACTCGATCCGTGCGGCGAGTGCCCCAGTTGCCGGCAGGTGCTGGCCAGCACGCATCCCGATGTGCATGTGCTCGGCAAGCCAGCAGACAAGGCATTCATCCCGGTCGAGGCGCTGATCGGCGATAAAGAGCATCGGATGCGCGAGGGGCTCTGCTACCAGATTTCGCTCAAGCCTTATTCCGGCCGACGAAAGGTGGCGATCCTCGACGATGCGGACTACCTGAACAAGGAAGGGGCCAATTGCCTGCTCAAAACGCTCGAGGAGCCACCGGCTAAGAGCGTGCTGATCCTGATCGGCACGAGTGAACAGCGGCAATTGCCGACGATTCGCTCGCGGTGCCAGGTCGTCCGGTTTGGACCGCTGGCGGAAAGCGACGTAGAGGCGGTTTTGCTGGAGCAGCAAATTTGCACGGACGCGGAGGTTGCCCGCCGAGCCGCGGCGCAAAGCGAGGGAAGCGTGGAGCGGGCTGCCCTCTGGTGTAACGAATCGGTGATCGACTTCCGCGGCGCGCTGCTCAGTTTTCTGTCGCAAAGCGACTACAGCCAACTCGACGCGGCTAAACTCGTCGGGCAATTTGCCGACGATGCAGGCAAGGATGCCGCGGCCAAGCGATCGCGATTGAAGTTGGCGATGTCGCTGGCGGAGGAGTTCTATCGCGAGCTCTTGCTTACACTAACCCGACGCGCCAGCGAGGGTATCGGAGCCCGATGCGTCAGCGAGGGGACTTCTGGCAACGATCCCCAGCTTGCTGCCTCCCTGAAAACCGCCCTCCGCTGGTTCCCCGGTCCCGAAGCGGCAGCCGCGTGCATCGACGTCTGTCTCGATGCGACCGCGCATGTGGACGCCAACGCCAACCAGGCGACACTGATCGACTGGTGGGTGGATGAATTGGCGAGCGCGGCGCGAAGCGCCGTGTTGTGAACTAAAACGTCTCTCCCCAGAGCGTCACGATCAGGCTTCGGCTGCCACCTCGGTTGCGGTGTTCGCAGAGGTAGATCCCCTGCCAAGTGCCGAGCAACAGTTCACCGTCGCCAACGGGAATCGACACCGACGATCCCATGAGCGACGCCTTCACATGGGCCGGCATGTCGTCGGGTCCTTCGATCGTATGCTGGTAGGGGAAGTCTTCCGGTGCGATCGCATTCAGCGAGCGCTCCATGTCGGTCCGCACGTCACCATCGGCGGCTTCGTTGATCGTCAATGACGCGGACGTGTGCTGAATGAAGACGTGCAAGAGCCCCGTGCGGAACCTGGGCAATTCAGGTAAGACGGCGAGGACGTCCTGCGTGACGAGATGGCAACCACGAGGGCGCGGCGCAAGGGCAATTTTCCGGCGAATCCAAGGCATAATTTGTCTCAGAAACTAAGTGTCCAGTTCGCACGCTTCGCGAAGTTGTTGCGTGCGACACCCCTGAATTGCTGCCGGCCGAGCGACTCTGTGCTGCATTGTAGAAGGAGATTCTGCGACCGTCTTCCATTCTCGAATTCGATTCGCCATGTGACGGGCACAAGACGGTTTTCGACGCCCCCCGCTTGACACGGTGGTTCCGCTGTGACCACCGATCGCGATTCGGGGTCACCTTCGCTAGTCGCTAAAGGCACTGTGATTTCCCTAGAGAAATCAGAGCCGAAGCTATCGACAGACATCGATGCATTGGCCAATCCCAGAGGCAGCTCGCTTTTCGCGGCGTTTGCTGCCTCATTTGCCTCCTTTCTCTGCGGCAGGCCGCACAGCTTCGCTAACTGGTCTCAGTTGCATAGGGGCAGGCATTCTTCCCTCACAAATCTCGGTTTTGAGCCTCCAAAAAGCTTGACGAAAGGGCCTCTTCCAAGAATAATTGGTCGCTTCACGGCTGGTCGCCGAGCCGCACAGGATAACCCCGGCTCACCTCTCCCCCGCATGAGAGCCTGAACGCGACCCAACCTGATCTGCTCTGCCGAGCCTGGCGTGCATGTAGGAGCGAGTGTTTCGCCACCGCACGCCGGCCCCAACTTTCCGTAGGCGATAAGCCCACAGGCCCGGCTGACAATATTGACTTGACTGGAGACGTAATGGAACGCTGCAAGAACGTGTTTGAAGCGATTTTGAAGTACGGCCACGACGAAG
>CAYLLN010000069.1:0-39663 GCA_964384375.1 uncultured Pirellulaceae bacterium | reverse complement strand
TCAAGTTGGCCTCGGCCTGGGCTTCGTGATCTTCGTTCACGAACTGGGGCACTTCCTCGTCGCCAAGGCGTGCGGCGTGAAGTGCGACAAGTTCTACATCGGCTTTGATGTGCCGATGCCGAAGATTCTCGGCTTTCAGATTCCGAGCAAGCTCATCCATTTCCAGTGGGGCGAGACGGAATACGGCATCGGCATTCTGCCGCTCGGCGGTTACGTGAAGATGCTCGGCCAGGATGACGACCCGCGGAATGCCGAAAACGAATCCGACCGGACGAAGATCACCAACGAAGCCGGCCAGGTTGTTCTCGACCCGCGCAGCTTCCCAGCGAAGTCAGTCCCGGCCCGCATGGCGATCATCTCGGCCGGCGTGATCATGAACCTGATCTTCGCGGTAATTCTCGGGGCAATTGCTTATGGCCTTGGCGTGCCCGGAGCCCCGGCCGTTATTGGTGGAACAGCCCCCTACGGCCCGGCTTGGGCCGCGAATATTCCGCCGGGGAGCCAGGTGCTGCAGTTCGGAAAGAATGGTGAGCCTTCGGAACATCTGCGGTGGGACGACCTGCGGCGCGAGGTAGTGCTCAACGGTTTCGACCGCAAGTTGCCGATATTGGTGCGCACTCCATCCGGCGAACCGAAGTGGTTTGAGGTTGTGCCGAGCGACTTTCTCCGCAAAGTCGTGAAGCAACCGACGCTGGGAGTGGTGCAGCAATTCACGCGAGAGATCACGCCGATTAGTCCGGCGCAGGCCCATTTGGATGCTCAAACCGACAAACCTTTGGCGGACCGCGATCTGATTGTTGCCGTTGCCGGCCAACGAATCGACGCCGATCATCAATTGAACGAGCTGCTTGTGCAGCATCCTCGTGGACCGCTCACCATTACCGTCGCGCGCTCGGAAAAACCCACTGACTCTGCTTCTCCGGGTGCGGCAGCCGCCAAGCCGCAAGAGATCGACATTGTGGTTGCCGAGCGTCCGAAACGCACGCTGGGTTTGGAGATGAAGATCGGCCCCGTGACGACCGTGCAATCTGGCTCACCAGCCGAGGACGCTGGATTTCTCCCCGGCGACATAATCACGCAGGTGAATGGGAAACCGGTCGGCGATCCACTTTCCCTTGGCCAGCGCCTCACGCCCCAGGCGGGAAACTTGGAGCCGATCAAGTTCACCGTTCTGCGCGGCGACGGCAAAGGGAAGCAAACGGAAAAGACACTGACGGTTACGCCAGTGCTGCCGCGACAACTCAACGATTCGTTCTCCATGGGAATTGTTTCGATTGAGTCGGTCGGAGTGGCGTTTCGTGTCGATCCGGTCGTTGCTGCTGTGGTGAAAGGGAGCCCAGCTGAGGAGGCTGGCTTGAAGGCAGGTGACGTGATTACCGAGGCGCTTTTTGTTCCGATCAGCGACGAAGCCCGCAATCGTGAAACAGCGGCAGTGGGGGGCCGCAAAGCGTTCGATCCGATTGTGCTCGACGACACGCTCTTCAGTTGGACGAGCGTGTTTTCGCGGTTGCAGTTGGCACTGCCGGAGACTAAGGTCAAGCTGACCTACAAGCGCGGCGACAAAGTTGCGTCTGCCGAATTGCAACCGGTCAATTCAACCGTGTTTTTCGACGAATCACGCAGCTTGGCGTTGTATGCACAGAAGGAGACCCTGCGGGCAACAAGCCTCTCTGAAGCGTTTTCGTTAGGGGTTCGTGAAACGAAGGATCGTCTCGGCGAGGTCGTCCGAGTCTTGGGCGGCTTGGCAACCGGACGAATTCCGTTTTCAAGTCTCTCTGGACCATTTGGCATCATTTATGCCGCCGGGACGTTTGCCGAAGAGGGTGTGCCCAAGACGCTCATCTTCCTCACGCTCCTGTCGGCCAACCTCGCCGTGCTTAACTTCCTGCCGATCCCGGCGCTCGACGGCGGACACATGCTGTTCCTCATCGCCGAGTGGATTCGGGGCAAGCCGGTCGATGAACGGCTGCAAATTCGCTTGACGATTGCCGGCGTGCTCGCGCTCTTGTCGCTGATGATCTTTGCGACGGCGATGGATTTTGATCGGTTTTGGGGATGAGAATTGGTCAAAATGACTCCCGAAGATAGAATGGAGTACAACGCCAGCCCGAATGCGCCTATGTCCACCGAAGTTCAATATGTTTCCGATGCCGAGGGCAAAGCCGTCGGCGTCCTCGTACCCATCGAACTTTGGCGGGAAATCGAATCGGAACGCGAAACGGCATATCTGCTCAAAAGTCCCACGATGAAGCGCCGGCTGGAGGAGGCAATCGAACGAACCGACGGCATTTCGCTTGAGGACGCCCGTGCGAAGCTTGGAATTTGATCCAGCCGGCTTTGAGGATTTTGCCTGGTGGGTCCAGCACGACCGCAAGAAGGCCCTGCGTTTGCTTCGCCTCATTGAGGAAACGCAGAAGGAGCCGTTCAAAGGAATCGGAAAGCCCGAACCGCTCAAGCACGAACTGGCCGGCTGTTGGTCGCGGCGGATCGACGATGAACATCGCCTTGTGTACCAAGTAACGGACGCGAAGATTCCGCATTCTCGCTTGCCGCTATCACTACTGACGTCGCCAGCGGCAGTAGTCGTCAGCATCTGGCTGGATTCTCCGAGCAAGCTGAAGCCGATCGAGCCGGGCGTAGTGATACGTCCACGCTTCCATCGCGCCACCCCTCGTTTCGCAGTCGATCAACACTCGCCGATACAGATCTCTATCGCCTCCTGAATAGCCTTCAATGGCATCCAAGGCTCGCAACGTATCCTCGATGTGTTCCGGCGCAACGTGCCACAGTTCGCCCTCCACCAGGTCGCTGCCAGCGATCATCGCGGGGTAAGGCCCCAAGTCGTACAATGCGCCGCGGACGGTCGCCGGCTCGACCGCCAGCGGCGCGTGCGGCCAGCACCGCTCGCGTGACTGCCCGCGCATCAGTGTGCCATAGACGAAGAGGGCGAAAACTTGCTGATCCGTCATGGTCGATCCACGACGCAGACCGTGCCGGGATTCAGGAAGATCAACCTCGCCCCAATCCTCCGTTCATCGAGCCGGTACAGCTTGCTCACCGCCAGGCGATAGGCGTTCAGTTGCGGGCCGTAGAACGCTGTCTTCTCGGCCAGCAGCGACTGGTTGCCTGGCGCGATGGCATCCGTCTTGTAGTCGAGCACGTCGGCGGCAATCACGTTTCCGCCGCGGCGGATGAGGACCAGCCGGTCGATGCTGCCGGAGAGGATTTCGTCGCCGCTACGGACGGCGAACGACCTCTCGCGCTGAACTTCGAGCTCAATTTCGCCCGGCTTCCATGACGCGGCCGAGGGATCGGCAAGGTTCAGGTTCGCCGGCTTGTCGTAGAACTTGCGGCTGAGCATAGCGGCAATCGGTTTTGCTGCCAGTTGCTCGCGGAGGCGATCGAGATCCGACACGAGCTTCGCGCGATCGAGGGCCAGTCGCGGAGCGGCTTTGCAGGCGATAGCAAACAGCCGCTCGTCGCTTGGCCAGCCGTCTTCGAGCCACTCGAGTTGCTCCATCCAGGCGTGGATCAAGCTGCCGTATTCGTAGGCGTCGAATTTGCTTTCGAGAAGTTTGCCAATCGTGACCTTGCGGCCCCCTTCGAGCGATGAGGGGCTGGTGCGCTCCAGTCCTCGCTCGCGATCGGGCCGCGGCGGCGCAAGACGGATTGCCGCTGGGGCGTCATCGGCCGACGAAACTGGCTGCGGTTTTGGGAGCTTTGCAAACCACGTCGGATCGCCCGTTTGATACAGCACGCCCGCCGTCTGCCCGCTCCCCAGCGTCGTCCGCAAGAGGCCCGCGAACGTCTTGGGAAGCGAACGCTCGTTCGCCCTTGGCGGCGGCACGATCATGTGCAGGCAATGCACGGCCCGCGTCATCGCCACATACAAGACGCACAGCGACTCGAACACTTTGCGGCGGGCATCGTCCTCGAAAAGCTCCTGCAACCGGGGCGACAAGAACTTACGAACCGCTTCGCTCGCGTAGCGCACGACGACGTCGATGGGTTGCGTCGGACCGGGTCGACCGACGACCAGCGGCGGTGGTTGGCCGGCAATTTGGCCGTCGAGCTCCGGCAGCACGACCACATCGAATTCCAGCCCCTTCGCCTGGTGGATCGTCATCACGCGGACGTCAGCTGCCGAGGGGTCGGCGATGCGGCGCGACTGGACGAGCTCGATGAAGTCGCGAGTGCGGAGCGTGCTCGCGGCCTGGTAGTCGAACGCGAGTTCCACCAACTGCTGCAGGCGGCTCTGATCGCGAGCGTCGCACACTGCGGCCAGCCGGCGGGCATACTCGAACACGACGGGGCCGTACCCCTCGTCGAGCAACTGCCGGCGGAGACGGCGAGCCAGTTCCGCGGCAGCCCGGTCGTCGGCATGATTCGACAACGCGAGTGCGCCCGCCAGCGGCGAATGAGCGAGATGGAAGCGAGCGACCTTGTCTCCCGGATGATCGGCCAGGGCCAGCAGCGAAAGGATCACTTCGACTGCGGGCGAATCGAACAGCGGATTCCCTCCCTCTTCGCTTGCCGGAATTCCCAGCCGCCGCAGGAGGAAGATCATGCGGGCGACAGCTGCGTTCGTTCGCACCAGGACGCCAACCGAGCACTGCGGTGCGTCGGCCACGTGCCGCGCGATCGCGTCGGCGGCGAAGGCATAAGTCCGGTCATCGTGGTCTTCATCGTCGCCAGCGGCAGGTGCAAACTCCAGCTGCACGTAGCCTGGCAGGTTCCCTTTGGCCGTCGAATGCGGCGGAAACTGCTGCTGCCACGCGGCGATGCCGGCGTGCAGCTTGTCGAGATTCGGATGGTTCGTCAGGTTGGAAAAGACCTGATTCACCGCGTCGATCACCGGCTGCGACGAGCGGTAGCTGGTGGCCAGCGTATCCTTCGCGAGGCCGGCTAGTTCGCCGTCGAGCGCGTCGAAGATTTCCGCCAGTCCGCCGCGCCAGCCGTAGATGGCCTGCTTGGTGTCTCCGACGCAGAAGAAGGAGGAGCAGAGCCCCTCGCTCACGCTTCGGGTTGGTATATCCTCGCTTGCGCGTCGGGTTGATGTGCCCGTCAATCGCTGGGCCAGGGGACGCAGCACTTGCCATTGCACCGGAGCGGTGTCTTGAAATTCGTCAAGCAGTAAGTGTTCGATCGCGCCGCCCAGGCGGAAGGCCCATTGGCCAGGATCGGCTGCCGCGGCTGCAATTGCGAGGCGATGAGTCACGTCGTCGAATCGCAAGGCTCGCTGCTGCGACTGGAGGTCCGCGTAGTGCTCGGCGAAGCGGGCCAGCAGCTTGTGCGTCGCCTCCGTTTGCTGAGCCACCTGTCCGACCAGCACGCTTTGGGCCTGTTTCAGCAGCGGCTCGTAGATCGCCGCCAGATCGGGCGGGATTGGCTTGCGATAGTAAATCGACTCGCCATCGAGCAACTTCGCGGCGATCCCCTTGCCGATGAATTCCTTCCAATCGGCGGCAGACAGGAGCGCGAGATCCGCGTCGCGAGCCTTGGCAAAGTTCTTGTCGGTCAGCAGATACAACTGCAGCTTGCCGATGATCGCCTGCAACTCGTCGTCGGCCAGCCCCTTCGCCTGCGGCACTCGCTCCCAAGCAGCCGCATCGGTTTGGCGATAGAGCACAAACAGGCTCGTCACCGTGTCTTCGATGATCCGGCTGATGCTGCGAACGGCTTCTCCCTTGGCCAGCAGGTTGACGAGCGTCAGCAGTTCGGCCAGCTTGCCTCGGCCGAGCACCTCCTCGATTGCTTCATCGCGAATGTTCTGGTCAATCAGCTCGTCGCAAATCGTCCAGCCGGCAGGAAGGCCCAACTCCAGCGAGAAGCCGCCGGCGATTTGCAGGAAGTAGCTATCCAGCGTGCCAACACGCAGGCGGTGAAGGTTCTTTGCGGTGTGCTTCAGTAGTTCGCGGGCACGCGACTGGGTGAGTGACTTATCGCCGATCGCCGAGGCAAGCTCCTGGCACGACTTTGCATCGCTGGCTGCCTGAGCGAGGCGCAACAGCACGCGGTCCTGAATCTCACCGGCCGCCTTGCGCGTGAAGGTCGTCGCCAGAATTCGCTCGGCTGGAACACCGGCCGCGAGCAGGCCGATAAAGCGATTGGTGAGCTGATACGTCTTCCCTGTACCGGCACTGGCGCGGATGACGGTATGTCCGAAATTCAAAGGAGTCGTGGGCTTGCCGCTCATGCCGCGTCTCCTTCCGCGGGCGATTCTCGGTCCGACCAGCCGCCGAGGACGTGGTCCTGCGTGATGGCGGCAAAGTCATCGCTGAAGGCAGGAGGCGGCACGGTGGGGGGCCAGAAATTGCCCGCCAGAATGTTCCGCAGCACATCGCGGGCAACGGCATCGGCCGTGGCCAGGTCGGTGCTCGTCCACTCGGCCATCGCCTCGCGGATTTCGGCCACATCTTTGGGGAGCAGGATGTATCCCAGCTTCAGGTCGCAGTCGCTGACGGTGATGTTCGGCAGCGTAGCCCCATGCACGAGGTGCCGGTAGAGCGGAAGCTGCAGGTCGATCCACTCCCCTTGATGGACGTGCGTCCGGTGAGGATCGAGAGCGGCGTCCGCCGTCTTATAGTCGAGAATCGCGAGCGTCTTCGTCGCGGCGTGATAGTCGATCCGGTCGATGCGGCCATGCAGCTTGATCGCCCTTTCGGCGTCGATCTGGAAGGGGACTTCGAGCTGCCGCTTCGCATCCGTGTCTTCGGTATGCACGATCTGCCAGCCGGCGGCGTTGCGCATCGCCTGCCAATTGGCCAGGCCGCGCAGGCGGGCGCGAGCCTGCTCGATCTGCACGGCGACGGCGGGGCGGGCGTGCCGCACACCGAGCCTGGCGGCAGCGAGCGAGTCGAGATAGTCGCTGAAATACTCATGAATCGCGTCGGGCTGGTCGCTGGTTCGGAGTCGCGCGGCATCGTCGGCCCTGCCAAATCGCTGCAGCACGTCGTGCAGCAGATTGCCGAACGCGGCCGGATCGAGTTCGGCCAATGAGTCCGTGAGCGACTCCAACTTCAGCACATGCCGGAGATAGTAGCGATAAGGACAGGCGAGATAGCTCTTCAGCGCGGTAACGCTGATGCGATCGAGCGGCTGCTTGGGCGGCACCGGCGGCGGAATCGGCAGGTCGCTCTTCGCGCGGGCCTTGCCGTCGGGCGCGAGGATGTTGCGCCGCGGACGCGACGGGGGTGGTCCGCCGAAGAGCGACAGCGCCCGCTTGGTGAGCGTATCGTCGTCGGTGGCAAAGAGCAGGCGGCTCGGGGAAAGCGGATTCCCATCGCCGTCGCGATGGCCAACGACGAATTGCAGCTTCTCGCGGGAATGAAGCAATACCGAGGTCGCATACGCATCGCGGGCGTAGCGGCGGTCATCGCACTCGTGCATCCCCAGCGTCTGCCGCAAGCGGTCAGGCAGGAAGAGTTGCGTAGCAGACGACTTGGGAACGAAGCCTTCGTTGAACGACGTGACGACGAGGGCCGGCGCATCGTCGAGCGGCAATTCCAGCCAGCCGAGCAGCTCGACGACATTGGCCGCAGCCGGCGGCGGGAGCGACGTTCCAGCGAGCGGAGCGACGATGAGGCGAAACGCTTCGCGAAGGCCAACGGGCGGGTTCAGCTTCTCGGGAATCTCGGCCAGTTCGTTCAAGGCACCATCAATGTGCTCGATCGACGCGAGAGTGAGCCGATCGGCGGACTCGGATCGGTCGAGTTCGCGGCGGCCATATATTGCTTCGAGGACGTTGCGAAAGGCAGTGGCCCACTCCGTTAGCGGCTGGGGCTTGCTGGGAAGAAGCCGGCGAAGTTCCTGCGTCGCGCTGTGGATGGCAAAGACGGCGGCATAGTCCTCCTCGTCCTTGAGGCGATCTTCATCGAGCGTCGCGGGAACCTTCTTCGTGGCGAAGTTGTCGAGTGCCGTCAGCGGGTCGGCAATGTTGGCTGCAGCCAGTTTGCCCTTAAGCCAATCGAACAGATCGGGATGTCGGACGAGCGAGGCGAGGTCGCGAAAGCGGTGCCGGTCGCCCAGCTCGGCAGCCAGCGCCAGAAGGCGATAGGGGCCGGTTTCGGAAAGCTTGCGGGCCTCGTAACGTCGCGTCACCACGCCGTACTGGGCAAGTTGCCGCTCGATCTGCGGCGCCAGACTGGCGTCGGGTATGCCGACGATGATCCCTTCCGCCCGATACTTGCCACTGAGGGAAGCGAGCCAACGAGAAACCGCCTCGGCCTGATCGGCGTGACCATCGGCGCGAGCGACATGCTCGTCGCGAATCGGCATTTCAGCCTCGGCCCAGGCGCTGGCGACCACGCAGCCGTGCGAATCGAATCGCTCGGCAAGCTGTTGTGGTGCGATCACTAGCGCCGTTACTCGGTCGGCGACGAGGTCGAGCATCTGCCGCAGGGCCTGATTCAGATCGACCATGCCGATGAGGACGATGTCTCGCTCGGTTTGTGGCTCACGGAGTCGAATTGCTTCGATGCGCGCGGTCTGCTTATCCCAAAGCTGCAGTTCGTCGAGTCGATTCAGATAACGCTGTCGCACGTCGTCGAGGGCCTGCCAGCGGTCGTGCTCGGCAAAGTCAGCTAGTTGGTCGCCGGCCTTTAAAACGTCCTGAAAGTTCAGGCCATCTGCAGCAAGTTCCCTGTGCAGTTCTCTTAGTAAAACGCCCAGTTCCAGCCAGCGGGCATTGTCGCTGGGAGCGGGGGAAACCGGCAGGAAGTGCCGCCGGAGTGCTGCCGGCGAGGCTTGCAGTGCCTCCGCCCAAGCAAGCTGCTGCGTCAATTGGCTGGCGAACGGCCGCTGCGGCTCGTAAAGCAGCTCCGGGAGTTCGTGCTCGGTTGTGATTTTCGGCGGGGTCAACGCGAGCGAGCGGCGGTCGGCTTCGCTAACGAGCAGTTCGAGCAAACGCCGACCGGCGCGGGCACCAGGAACGACGATGATCACGCGACTCAGATCGAGTTGCCCAGAGTCACTGCTGCCGCTGCTGTAGCGCTCGACCAGCCAACGGGCTGCGGCGGGCAAGGCCGGCTCTTTCCAGTCGAGAAATTGGCGGTTGATCGGCATGGAGAGGCGGCCTGCCTGACTCGGCAGGCAAGATGCCCGCCCCACAGATGTACATTAGCGGCTGTTAGCCGATGGGGCCACCCCTCAGAGCACGCCGTACTTTGCGAAGGCCGCTGTCGCCGTCATGCCGCCGGCGATCGCGTCGCGGACCGTGTTCTCAGCATGGACTTTGTCCCACGCGTGGCGGACGACGGCTTCTTCGACTACCTGCGGCACAACGACGATGCCATCGGCGTCGGCTACGACCAGATCGCCCGGTGAGAAACGGACGCCGTCGATCTCGACCGGCACATCGACGTCGATCACGCGGTTCCGGTCCTTGCTGTCGTAAATGCAGGCGCCGCGAGCCCAGACGGGAAAGCCCATCGCCCGCATTTTGACGGTATCGCGAACGGCACCATCGACGATCGCTCCCACGCAGCCGCTGCGGCGGGCAGCCGTCGAAAGCAACTCACCCCACAATCCCGACCTCATGCTCCCTCCCGCCGCCGCGATGAGCACGTCGTCTGGCCGGCACGAATCGACGGCTTGGAGTTCGAGTTCGTAAGGCTTCGGATCGACATGGGCCATGTCGGCCCAGAGCGTCGTCTTGCAGCGGCCGATGAGGACGCCGATTGTCGTTAGCGGAGCGATCGGGACGCGCGGCGACTGGCGCGGATAGCCGAGCGCGTCGAGAGCGTCGCAGACGACGGCGGCGTAGAGCACGTCGCGCATCATGGCGAGGGTGATTATTGGCAAATCGTCGGCAGACATGTTGGACCTCCTGATTCAGGGAGCGAGTGTATCACGGCGGTTGCACGGCGCGGTCGTGGAAGGGAGACTCATCCGAACCAGAACTGAACGACTCGACTCTCGAAGGACAGCCGCGTGAGATTCTACTCATCACCCCTGACGACCTATGTCTGTGCACTGGTGGCAATCGGCCTTCTGCTGCAAGCGGCAGCAGCACAAGACCTTGTGCCGCTCAAGTACCAGAACCCCTGTCTCGTCGTCGATTTGGGCGTCGGCCTCTGGGCCTTCCCGCTGCCGATGGATTTTGACGGCGATGGCGATTTGGACCTTGTCGTCTCGTGCCCCGACAAGCCAAGCAATGGGACGTATTTCTTCGAGAATCCCGGGGCGAATAGTCGCGAGAAATTCCCCGTGTTTAAACCGGGCGTAAAGATTGGGCCGGGGCATCACTTTATCCGGGTCTCGCACATCGCTGGGCAGCCGCGAGTGCTCGTGCCGGGTCGCGAGTTCGCTGATTTCGTTGCCAAACGGTTCGACTCTCCAGTCAAGCTGCCGCTGCCGGCGAATGTCCACACGCCGGGGCGGAAGATTCGGCAGAACACATGGCACCACGTCGATTACGACGGTGACGGAGCCTTGGACATTGTCGTTGGTGTCGATGACTGGGCCGATTACGGCTGGGACGATGGCTACGACGCGGAAGGGAATTGGCTGCGTGGGCCGCTGCGGGGATATGTTTATCTGGCTCGCAACGAGGGGACGACGGCCAAGCCGAAGTATGCCGAGCCTCGGAAGGTCGAGGCGGACGGCAAGCCGGTCGAGACCTTCGGCTGGCCGTCGCCGAACTTTACCGATTTCGATGGCGACGGTGACTTGGACCTGCTCTGCGGCGAGTTTCGCGATTCGTTCACCTACTTCGAGAACACTGGCAGCCGGAAGGAGCCACGGTATGCCGCGGGGCGGAAGCTCATGCACGACGGCAAGCCGCTGGTGATGGACCTGGAGATGATCGTCCCGGCGGCGATCGACTGGGACGGCGACGGCGACATGGATCTCATCGTTGGGGACGAAGACGGGCGCGTGGCGCTCGTTGAACACGCAGGGAAGATCACTGACGGCACACCCGTCTTCCTGCCGCCGCGTTACTTCCAGCAACAGGCCGACCGCGTGAAGTGCGGCGCACTGGCGACGCCCGTCGGTGTCGATTGGGATGACGACGGCGACGAGGACATCATCAGCGGCAACACCGCCGGCTACATCCAGTTCTATGAAAATCTTGGTCCGGGCGATGGCGGCTTGCCGAAGTGGGCCGCGCCGCGGCGTTTGGAAGCCGACGGCAAGACGATTCGCATCGAGGCGGGCCCGAACGGTTCGATTCAGGGACCGTGCGAAGCGAAGTGGGGATACACGACGCTGAGCGTGTCGGACTGGAATCACGACGGAGTGCATGATCTGATCGTCAACTCAATTTGGGGAGAAGTCGTGTGGTTCGAGAATGCGGGGACCAAAACAGCGGCGAAGCTGCGATCCGCCAAGCCGATCGAAGTCGCCTGGCCCGACACGACGCCCAAGCCAGCGTGGACCTGGTGGCAGCCGAAGGGGAACCAACTCGTCACGCAGTGGCGGACCACGCCGGTCGTCGTCGATTTCACGGGGGACGGGCTCAATGACCTCGTGATGCTCGATCAGGAAGGGTACTTGTCGCTGTTTGAACGAACCTCGCCCAAGCCTGGACAGCCCACGCTCCAGCCGCCGCGTCGCATCTTCGTCGATCAGGCAACCGGCCAGCCGCTGCAACTCAACGTGAAACTGCGCGGCGGCAGCGGGCGGAGGAAGCTCTGCTGCACCGACTGGGATGGCGACGGCCGGCTCGATTTCCTGCTCAACGGCACAAACGCCGATTTCCTGCGTAATTCCGGCTCGAAAAACGACCTGACGATCCTCGACAATCGCGGTCCACTGGCCCAGACGAAACTCGACGCGCACGACACCAGCCCAACGACGTTCGATCTGAATCGCGATGGCAAGCGCGACCTGCTCGTCGGTGCGGAGGATGGCTACTTGTATTATCTGCTGCGGTAGGACACGGCGAACCGATTACGCTTCGCGCGTGCTCGTCAGGCGGTGGATGATGCCGGCGATGGCGCCGAGTTGCTTGTTGGACTGGGCGCGGATGATCGTGCAATCGGCCAGCGACGGGGCAAGGGTTCGCTTGGCGGTCAGTTCGAGCAGCCGCGGGAAGACGTCGGATCCGATGTCGAACATGCGGCCGAAGACGAGCAGCTTTTCGGGGTTGAATAGATTGATCACTGCCGCCAGACCAACCGACAAATAGTCGAGGACAAGCGCGAGTTCCTGGTCGGCTTTGATTTCGCGACGGGCGAGCAGCGGGAAGAGAACTTCGGGCAAATAATCGGGCCCGAGACGCTCGCCGACAAGCGTGCAAAGGGCCGCGTCGGTCGCCACCGTTTCGAGACAGCCCCGATTGCCGCAGCCGCAGTCGCGACCGGCCAGATCGACCGTGATATGGCCGAGTTCCCCCGCCAGGCCGCTGTGCCCTACGATGAATTGCCCTCCTTGCACCACGCCGAGGCCCAGGCCGCCGGTAACATCGAGCAAGGCAAAGTCCGCCGTGCCACGAGCCGCGCCGTAAGTTCGTTCGGCCAGGCAAAGCGCTTGCATCTCCTGCTGGATCGCTACATCAAGGCCGGTCTGTTCGGATACGTCGAGGCCAAGCTGCTGGCCATCGGTTTGCGGCAAGTTCGGCGACACGAGCGTCCGCTCGTCGCGCCGCGAGAGGAGGCCCGGCATACTGACGCCCAGGCCGAGCAGGCTCGTGCCGGTGCGCGAGGCGAAGTCATCGACATGGGCGGCGATCACGCGGACGAGATCGCCGTAGCGCCGCGGTGTCATGAAGACGCGCGACGAGCCGGGATGAATCGAACCATCCAGGCCGGCAGAAACGAGCTCGCACGTCTGCACTCCGACGACGAGGCCGAGCACCGAGACCGATTTCGTTGCGAGGCGGAGCACCTTCGATGGCCGCCCCATCGCGGGCTGGTGCCGCTCCCCTTCCTCGAGGATGCGAGCTTCGAGCAGGTCGCTGACCGTCCGCGTGATCGTGGGGTGGCTGATGCCGGTGTGGCGGGCGATATCGGTGCGCGAGAGGGGCCCGTGGTGCTGGAGGGCGGCGACAACGCCCCTGGCGTTCAGATGCCGCAGAAGGGAGGCGGTGGCTTTGGAACCTTCGGGCGGCATGTTGCGTTAGATAAGAGGTGTCGTTAGACTTATTTTCACACTGAAAAAAAGTCGGCACAAGGGGCGAGTCGGAAGATTCGCGGCGTCATTTCTGCTCTGATAGAGGACAGCGGGAGGCTTCGCTCATGCCGGTGCTGGTTCGCCTTGTTCGGAATCCGCTGTCGTTGACGCTCTTACTCGGGCTGGCCTGCTTGGGGCTGCTTGGCGGACCTGCCCTCGCCGATGAACCGGCCAAAGCGCCCGCGTTTCCGGCCGAGCAGCTCGAATTCTTTGAGCGCGAGGTGAAGCCGATCCTGAAGGCGAATTGCATCAGTTGCCACGGCGGCGAAAAGAAAGTGCAGGGTGGCTTTCACCTGACGAGCCGCGAGAAGGTGCTAGCCGGAAGCGAAAACGGCCCGGTCGTGTCGCTGGAAAGCCCGGGCGAGGGGTCGCTCCTGGAAGCGATCAACTACCAGTCGTTCGAGATGCCACCGAGGGGGAAGCTCCCGAAGGGCCAGATCGAAACGCTCACCAAATGGGTGAAGCTCGGCCTGCCGTGGCCCGAAGGGGAAGGGGGCAACATGGTGCATCACGGCCCGCCGGTGGTCGATGAGGCGGCACGCAACTTTTGGTCCTTCAAGCCGGTCGCTCGGCCGGAAGTGCCGACGGTAAAGAACAAGGAGTGGGTGCGGACGCCGCTCGATGGGTTCATTCTGGCGAAGCTGGAAGAAAAAGGACTCGCTCCCGCCCCGCCGGCTGATAAGGCAACACTTCTGCGGCGGGCATACTACGCCCTCACTGGCCTGCCCCCTTCGCCGGAGGCGGTGCAGGCGTTCCTGGCCGACGATTCGCCAACGGCCTATGAGCGAGTCATCGAGGATTTGCTCGCGTCGCGTCACTACGGCGAGCACTGGGGCCGCCACTGGCTGGATCTCGTGCGGTATGCCGAGTCGAACAGTTTCGAGCGCGACAACCCCAAGCCGTTCGTCTGGCGGTATCGCGATTACGTGATCCGCTCGCTGAACGACGACAAGCCGTATGACCAGTTCATTCGCGAGCAATTGGCGGGCGATGAACTTGATCCCGCGACGCCGGACACGATCATCGCGACAGGCTACTACCGTCTCGGCCTCTGGGATGACGAGCCGGCCGATCCGCTGCTGGCGTATTACGACGGCCTGGACGACATCGTGGCGACGACGGGGCAGACGTTCCTGGGTCTCACGGTCAACTGCTGCCGCTGCCACGACCACAAAATCGACCCGATTCCACAGCGCGACTATTACAAGTTCCTGGCATTCTTCCACGGCGTGAAGCATTACGGCGATCGTAGCGACGATTCCGTCACCAATGCCTCGCTCACGTCGATCGGCGGCGAAGAAGAGCAGGAGAAGCACCGCGAACTGATCGCCCAATGGGAGGCGAGCATCGCCGAGAACCAGCGGCAGCAGCGGGAGATCGAGGACAAAATCGCCGACAAACTTCCCGGCGGCGAGCGGGACGACTTCAAGTCCCCCGGCAATCGGATTCGCCTGTTGCGGAAGCACTCCGGCACGCTCATCAGCCAAGAAGACGTTGAGGTGTACCTTCGACTGCGGCAGGCACGCGGCCGACTGGAGCGGGAACGTCCGCGAGCGGCGGCACAGGCCCTTTCGGTGAAAGAACATTCGCAGCCCAAAGAGACATTCATCCTGCTGCGGGGCAATCCGCAGAGCCACGGCGACCGCGTCGAGCCCGGTTTCCCATCGGTCCTGCTCGCCGCCGGTACGCCCGATCCACAGATATCGCCACTCCCTGCTGGAGCAAATTCATCCGGCCGCCGCCGCGTGCTCGCCGACTGGATCGCCAGCCCGGCCAATCCGCTCACCAGCCGCGTGATGGCCAATCGGGTGTTTCAATATCACTTCGGCCGCGGCATTGTTCGCAGCTCCAGCAACTTTGGCTACATGGGAACGCCTCCGACGCATCCGGAACTGCTCGACTGGCTGGCCAGCGAGTTTGCCCAGCCGCGGAGCGAGAACGTCGAGCCCTGGTCCCTCAAGCACCTCCACCGCCAAATCCTGCTCTCCAACACGTTCCGCATGTCTGGCCAGATCGACCCGGCCGCAGTGAAGATCGACCCCGAAAACGACTTGCTCTCGCATTTTGACCTGCGACGACTGACGGCTGAGGAGATTCGCGATTCGATCCTCGCGGCCTGCGGCAACCTGAACCTGGCCAAGGAAGAAGGGCCGAGCGTTTATCCGGTGATTCCGCGCGAGGTACTTGCCGGGCAGTCGATGCCGGGGTCAAACTGGGGCCGCTCGTCGCCAGAAGAAGCGGCCTCGCGGAGCGTCTTCGTCCACATCAAACGCTCGCTCGCCGTACCGATCCTGGCGGCCTTCGACGCACCCGATCCCGATTCCCCCTGCCCGGTCCGCTTCACCACGACTCAGCCGACGCAGGCGCTGGGGATGATCAACAGCGAATTCGTGAACCAGCAGGCCAAGCTTTTCGCCGAAGTGGCCAAGAAGGCAGGCGGCGACGATGCCGCGAAGCAAGTCGCCTTCGTCCTCCGCCGCGTGTCGCAGCGCGAGCCGAAGCAAGCGGAAATCGACCGCGGCGTGAAGTTCATCGCCACGGTACAGGAAACCGACAAGGCATCCGCCGACGAGGCCCTCCGGCAGTTTTGCCTCTTATCGCTGAACCTGAATGAGTTTGTGTATTTGGAGTAACCATGTAGGGTGCATGAGCAACGCGAAATGCACCTGTAGCATCGACCTTGGTGCATTTCGTTGCACTCATGCACCCTACGACCTGAACCCCGAACCCTGAACCCTATATGCTCCCCAACTTCTGCCACCGCACCCGTCGCGAATTCCTCTGGCAAGCCGGCGGCGGCTTTGCCGGCGTGGCCCTGGCCGGAATGCTGGGGGACGACTTTCTCGCCAAGCAAGCGGTCGCCGCCGACGGAGAGACGGCGTTCAAGAGCCCGCTCGCTCCCAAGGCGCCGCACCGCCCCGCGAAGGCGAAGAGCGTCATTTTCCTTTACATGTACGGCGGGCCGAGCCACATCGACACGTTTGACTACAAGCCGACGATGGTCGGCATGGACAACAAGACGATCTCGGTGAAAACCTTCGGCCGGGGCGGACACAAGAACCAAGGTCGCATCGTCGAGCCGCGATGGAAGTTCAAGCAGTACGGCGAGTGCGGTAAGTGGGTGAGCGACCTGTTTCCGAATCTAGCCCACCATGTGGACGACATCGCGTTCCTCAATTCGATGACCGCCGATTCGCCGATTCACGGCTCGGCCATGCTGCAGATGAACACGGGCAAAATCCTCAGCGGCAGCCCGTGCCTCGGCTCGTGGGTGAACTACGGCCTGGGGAGCGAGAACGAGAACCTGCCGGGCTTCGTCGTCATGCTCGATCCGCGCGGCGGCCCGATCAGCGGAGCCAAGAACTGGGCCAGCGGCTACATGCCCGCGCATTACGAAGGGACGATCTTCCGCTCGCAAGGAACGCCCATTCTCGACCTCGCCCGCCCCAGCGGCCTGACCGAGACGTCGCAGCGGCGATTGCTCGACACGCTCCGCGATTACAACGAAGAGCACGCGGCGGCTCACGGTAACAACCAGGCGCTGTCGTCGCGCATCGCAGCTTACGAGCTGGCGTTCAAGATGCAGGCCACCGCCCCCGAAGCGACCGACCTGGCCGATGAGCCGGCGAACATCCGCGAGTTGTATGGGCTCGACGATAAACGCTGCTCCACCGTCGCCCGCCAGTGCATCCTGGCCCGGCGGCTCGTCGAGCGGGGGGTCCGGTTTGTGCAGATTTACTCCGGCGGCGCCCACAACGACGACAACTGGGACGCCCACGGCGATCTCGTTGCGAATCACAACCTCCACGCAGGCGAAACCGACAAGCCGATCGCCGCACTGCTGGCCGACCTCAAACAGCGCGGCCTCTTGGATAGCACGCTGATCGTTTGGGGTGGCGAATTCGGCCGCCAACCAACCGCCGAATATGCCGAGGGAACCGGCCGCGACCACAACGCCTTCGGCTTCACGATGTGGATGGCCGGCGGCGGCATTCGCGGCGGCGTCAGCGTCGGGAAGACCGACGAGATCGGCAGTGCCGCGGTCGAGCGGCCGATGCACGTGAAGCACCTGCACGCGACGATGCTCACGCAGCTCGGTCTCGATCCCGACCGGCTGACGTATTTTTACAGTGGCCTCGATCAGAAGCTCGTGGGCGTTGAAGGAGCGGAGCCGATTCACGAGCTGGTCGGATAGTCCTGGGGCAATATAGCCGCGACCATTGGTCGCGCCGGATGCCTTGACGCGGCGGCCTTGTGTACAAGCCCGTCGGCATTCCCTTAAGATCGTGCGCATTCCCGCACGTCATACTCTTGGGGGCCCACCGATGAACCGCCGCATCTTCTCCCTGCTTTTGGTTCTTGCCGCAACTTCCTTCGTTGGCTGTAGCCCTGCGTCGAAGTTGATCGGCACCTGGGACATGGAGTTGGAAGAACCTGAGGGGGGTACATCGATCATGGGCGCTCGCATTCCCGAGGCCCTTGCCGCCGCCATGAAGCCAAAGCTGAATATCGAGTTCCAGCAAGGGGGCAAATGCAGAGTCGAGGCCTACATGGGGGGCCAATCGGCCAAAGCCAAGGGGATATGGAAATTCGTAAAGGCCGAGAAGGACGTCCTCGTGCTCAAGGTGACGATGGAAAAAGGGGGCGAACAGGAAATGCGGGTCCGCTTCATCAACAACAACAAGATCGAAGCCGCTCCGCCCCCACTGGGTGACGAAGAGGATGAAGATGCATTCTCTGGTCAAACGCTGACATTCGCCCGCAGACCGTTTTGACGACGTTTGGCAAAAGCCAATGCCTTACAGCCGTTCCCTCGTCGACCGCGTCCGCCAATTGCTCGGCAAAACCCGCGGGATCACTGAGAAAAAGATGTTTGGTGGCGTCGGCTTTCTGCTCGGCGGGAACATGCTCGTCGGCATCTGGGAGACTTCGCTCATCGTTCGGTTGGGGGATGCGAAGGAGACGGCAAATTACGAGGCTGCCCTCGGCGAGCCGCACGTCCGGGAGTTCGACATCACCGGCCGGCCGATGCGGGGGTGGGTGATGGTCGAGGCGGACGGACTCGACTCGGATGCCCAATTGCGGGCGTGGATCGAGCGGAGCCAGCGGTTTGTCGCCACGCTACCGCCCAAGTAAGCTGTTCCTCGTTGGGCCACCGCCCCATTTGCCGCGTAGGGAAGGGGAAAGAGCGACTGTGCCGGATTCTCGGCCCGAATTGGGTCAAAATTGGTTGACTTCCGCGCCCTACGATCAGTAGAGTAAGAGGAAGGAACAGGGGAATCGACGGCACCGACAGTAGCATGTCCGGTCGCTCTTATCCTAATTCTCAGGGGCTACTGGGTTTGGAGCCGCGATCGCGCGCGAGTTGCTTAGGGGCTTTGGCTGCTGAGCAGTTACGGCTAAACGAGCCTGCGCTGTTCGCCTTATCGTGAGCGGAGAGATTCATGGCAAAGAATGCTGCCGTTTGGGGCATCGACCTCGGCCGTTGTGCGCTGAAGGCCTTGCGATGCAAGTTGGATGGAGACTCGGTCGTTGCGGACGGATTTGATTACATCGAGTATCCCAAGCTGCTCACGCAGCCGGATGCCGACGCCCCGCAACTGGTGAAAGAAGCCCTCGAGCAGTTCCTCTCGCGGAACAGCGTGAAGGGGGACAAAGTCGCCATCTCGGTTTCTGGCGAATCGGGCCTCGCCCGCTATTTCAAGCCGCCGCCGGTCGATGTCAAAAAGATCGCCGACATCGTCAAGTACGAGGCGAAGCAGCAGATTCCGTTCGCGCTCGAAGACGTCATCTGGGACTACCAGCGGATGGCTGGCGGCCAGGAGGTCGATGGCTTCGCGCTCGATACGGAAATCGGCCTCTTCGCGATGAAGCGCGAGCAGGTGCAAAAGGCCCTCGCTCCGTTCAACAAGGCGGAGATCGAGGTCGATTACATCCAGCTTTCGCCGATCGCCATCTACAACTACGTCGGCTACGACGTGACGAAGGATTTGCCCGAAGGGGAGGAATACAACGCCGAAGCGCCGCCGCCGTCGATCATCGTCCTCTCGATCGGCACCGACACGACCGACCTGGTCGTTACCAACGGCTATCGCGTCTGGCAGCGGAACATTCCGCTCGGCGGCAATCACTTCACCAAGCAGCTTTCGAAGGATCTGAAGCTCACCTTCGCCAAGGCAGAGCACCTGAAGCGGAATCCCAAGCAAGCCGAAGACCCGAAGGCGGTCTTTCAGGCGATGCGGCCGGTCTTCGCCGACATGGTGACCGAAGTGCAGCGCTCGATCGGCTTTTTCCAAAGCCTCGATCGCAAGGCGAAGATCGACAGCGTTGTGATGCTAGGCAACACGGTGAAGCTCCCCGGCCTCGTGCAGTACCTGTCGAAGCACTTGGGCTATGAAGTCCGTGAGATCGAATCGTTCAAGAAGCTGTCGGGCTCGTCGGTCGTCACCTCGCCATCGTTCAAAGACAACCTGATGGCGTTCGGCGCGTGCTACGGCCTCTGCTTGCAGGGGCTGAACAAAGGGAAGCTCGCGACGAACCTGCTGCCTCGCGAACTGCTCACGGAGCGGATGATCCGGGCGAAGAAGCCCTGGGCGATTGCCGGCGTGGGCGCGCTGGTACTTGCCTGTGCGCTCAATTACGTGGCTTACTCGGTCGTGCTCAATCAGGTGCACGAGGACAAGATGGTGGACGGCGTCAAATGGAAAGATGCCATCACGGAGGCGAAGAGTGTCTCCAGCTACAGCGGAACGCAGCTTTCCAAAGATACCGAGCAGATGGGTCAGCTCGACCTGCTCAAAAAGATCGGCAGTGAAGTGGTGGGGTCGGCCGACCGGCGTCTGCTGTGGCTGGAAGTGATGCGGGCGATCAATACATCGCTGCCACCGATGCAGGAAGGTGTGCATCCCTCCGTTGTGCCCGATCCCAGCAAAGTTCCGTTTACCGATCGGCGGGACTTGAAGATTGAATACATCGAATCGCAGTTCTATCCGGACTTGGCCACGTGGTTCTCTAACGACGTGAAAACCAAGTGGCTCCAGCTCAACTCGCAAGCGATTGCCTCATCAGCGCCGGGAGCGGGCGGAACCACGCCAGCCGCTACCCCAACACCTTCTGCTACTGGAACGACGCCGGACAGCGGCTTTGGGGGGGGAGCTGCTACGGATGTTTCAGGAGTAAACGTTGCCGGTCCCAAGGGCCCAGGCTGGGTAATCGAGCTCAAGGGCTATCACTTTTTTAACAGCAGCGACCCGGCGAAGCGGCGTTTTACCGGTGCCCAGCACGTCAAGGACACGCTCATTAAGAATCTGGAGCATGGCTCCATCGAACTGCCGCTCGGCCCCAATCTGCCCCCAGCACGGTTCACCATGAAGGAGCTTGGCATCGGGTTTGCAATTCTGGCTCGCGACCCGCCGATTCGCCAGAACTTTCCAATTGCCAACCCTAACTACATTCCTCCCATGACAATGCCGGGCGGATCATTCGGCTCCGAGGGTGGTTCTTCTCCTGGCTCGCTGTTTCCAGGCGCAGCGGGATCAGGCGCCGCGGGATCGGGTGTTGGTGGCGTTCCAGGCACAACGGCCGTTGATCCGAAGAATCCCGAGTATTTCCTTGTTCCCCGTTACGATTTCATTGTGCAATTCTGCTGGGCTGAAACGCCCCTGAATGTGCGAATTGAAAACATGAAGAAGGCGGAATTGGAGCGGCAAAAAGCTGCCGAAGCGGCAGCGGCGGCGACACCCGCGGCCGGTCCTGCTGCATCGGGTACCCCGGTCGCGGCGCCAACCACTCCTCCGTCGGCAGTTGCTCCCGCGCCTGTCGCTCCCAGTCCAACTGGTCAGGCCACAACGGTTCCGGGAGCCGCTGGACCGCTGCCTCCGGCCTCTGTTCCTCCTGCCGCAGTTCCCGATGCAACGACACCCGCGGCGCCGCCGGCCGTACCTGATGCGGCGACGACCCAGCCTGGCGCTGGTGTTCCAGCTGCGACGCCAATGCCCACCGTGCCAGGCCCTGTACCAGCTGGACAGGGGCCCGCAGCCCCCGTGCCGATGATCCCCGCCATTCCCGACGTGCCGATGTAAGGAACAACACTCATGGACAAGCTAAAAGAGCAATTGGCCGTTGTCGCAAAGTATTCCTTTTGGATCATGTGCGGCGGCATCTTGATCGTCTGCCTAGCCAGCTGGTGGCTGGCCACGGGCAAATTGGCTGCCGAGCAGCAAAAACAGCTCGCTGCGATCAAGCAGAACTTTGACGCGATGACGTCGGTTCGCAACAGCAACCCGAAGCATCCCAATCCCAAGACTGCGGAAGGAATGGCACAACTTTTGCGCGGCTATAGCGTGGAAGTGATGCGCGGGTGGCAGTTGCAATACGACCAGCAGGCGACCGTCCTGGTTTGGCCGCAATCGTTTGATGATGAGTTTCGTGGACGTGTCGATAAGCTGCGACCGATCGAAATCGTGCCGCCGCCCCCCACACCGATCGAAAAGGATTTACCCATCGAAGAGCGGCGGATGTACCGCAACTTTATCGCTGATGAAATCCCCACGCTCGCCAAGACGATCGGCGCCCAGTGGACAGCCGTCGCTAGCGCAGGCGCGGGCGACGGAATTGGAGGGAGCGGGTACGGCGGTGCGGGCTTTGGTGGCTCCGGGCTGGGTGGTTCTGGTTTGGGTGGTTCTGGTTTGGGTGGTTCAGGCTTTGGCGGTTCCGGACTGGGTGGCTCAGGACTGGGTGGTTCCGGGCCGGGCGCCATGATCCCCGGCGGCGGCTCCGGTTTTCCCGGCGACGGCAGCAATCCGGCGGCCATGGCTGAGGACAAATCGATCGTCCTTTGGAGCCCGACGAATCAACAGGAACTCCTGGGGACACACTTCGGCTTCATTACACGCGAAGAGCCCCCTTCGACGCTGGAAGTGTTATACGCCCAGGAAGACCTGTGGATTCTGCAAAACATCATGGACATTGTTCGCGCTGCCAATCGCGATGCCGATGGAAAAGACGCAACGGGGCGACACGAAGCAACGGTCAAGATGATCGACTTCGTCCGCATCGGTCGCAGTGCGATGGGACTCGCTGGGCAAATCTCGCCGGTAGGCGTCTCGATGGCAGGCAACGGAATGGACACTGCAGGCGGCAGCGGAGGCGGAATGATGATGGGGCCAGGCGCCGGCATGGGTTCTTCCGCCGGTTCGGCCGCGGCGATGAGTGGAGCCGGTGTCTCAGGTTCGGCTGATACTGCTGCAACCGGTGATGCGATGCTTGGGGGCGTGCCGGGGATGGGTGGGCCTGCCATGCTTGGCGCCGACCCGGCGTTTGGGCGCTATGTGGATGAAAAGTACCAACCGCTGGAGCCGAAGAAGCTACGGGATGCGCTAACCTCGAAGAGTCCCGCGGATGCTCTTCTTGCCGTGGCGAAACGAATGCCCGTTCGCATGCGATTTACGATCGATCAGCGTCGGCTCAATCGTCTGATCTCGGAATGTGGAAATTCACGTCTCCCGGTTGAGGTGCGCCAGGTCCGAATCAACCGAGAGCCGGCGGCTGCCGGCGGCGGCGGCGGCAGCAGCGGGTATGGCGGATACGGCGGGGAGGGTGGCATGGCGGGGTCGGGGTCGGGAATGTCCATGCCAGGGGGAATGAGCATGCCGGGAATGGGCGGCGGACTGGGCATGGGAGGTGCGAGCAGTCCCGACAGTGCTAGTATGATGTCTGGCGGCTATGGGTCCGGAGGCTATGGCAGTGGAGCGATGGGGGGCATGCCGGGCACAAAAAGTCGGCCCGTGGGCGGCGAAAGCAGCACGGCGGCCATCGATCAAAACCTGGTCGTCGTGGAGTTGTACGGCATCGTGTACGTTTACAACCCGGTGAATAAGAGCCAGCTCGGATTGGAAGACGCCGCAACCACCACGGCGGCTCCCGGCACGGAACCAGCACCGGCTACTGGTACGACGCCTGCCGAGCCAGCAACGACGCCTGCAGCCACTCCGGTTTCGGCGCCAGCCGAAGCGCCAGTGCCCACAGGTACGGTTCCGCCGGCAGCGATTGTTCCAGCCGTGGGGTCGGTGCCATGATCGGTTGGGAGCCGAGTGATTTGAGTCGCCAGAATGGAAGATAAGTGAAGTGCGGGGGCCGCAGGGGAATCTGAGGGGGTTTTAAGGAGCGTATGGCAATGAAAAAGCCGAAAGTCAAACTCGATGCGGCAGCGATTCAGTCATTCTTCGTCCATCACGTCGAGAAAATCGTGCTCGTTGTGGTGCTGGGCGTGATGGCGTGGTTGGTCTATGCCGGCTATTCGCTTCCTGGCTTGGAATCGGGAAAGACACCCTCTGGCCTGAAGCAGGTCAGCAACCAGACGCGAACGTTCATCGACGATGCACAGCGATGGGAGCGGGACGTAGCGATGGAACGCCAGGTGGACAGCAACATTGTCGATCTCGTCGGCGTTACGTTGCTGGATACCGAACCAGCGAAATATTTCCTGCCGCAACCGCTCAGTCCCCCAAACTTTCCCAAGCTCAGTCCGCGTCTGGATCCAACGCTTTACCCACCGATTCACATCGAAGTGGAGCCCATTGTAGGGCCGCTCGCGTCGTATCCTCGCAGCATGGATGAACTTGATCCTCTGTACCAGGAACCAACGGAGGATTCTGCAACGGCGAAGAAGCCCGTCCGCCGCCCACCGCCGCGGCGCACCGCGGGCAGCGGAATGGAAGACCCGTACGCCAGCGGCGGGATACCCGGGACGGATGGACGCAGTGGTTCAGGTCGTTCGCGTCGTGGTTCGGGGCGCGGCGGGCGAGGCGGTTCCGGTGGTTCGTCCGGTTACGGTCCGCCTGCGGGGGGTGGCAGTGATATGGCATCCACCATGGCAGACATGATGAGTTCGGGAAGCGGGTCCGGCATGGGCATGGGAATGGGTTCAGCAACGGGCTCGCTGGCAGGGATCAATCCCGAATCGATTTTGGGCTATCAGACCAGCGATCAGTTCACCATTGCTCGTCACACGCAGGCCATGGTGATCAAGGCGGTCGTACCGTTTGAAAAGCAAGCCGAGGAGTTCTTGAATTCGCTCGGCAGCTCGCTCGACTACGAAGCGCAGCGCGATCAGCCGTTCTACTTGGGCTTTTTTGTGGAACGTGCCGAAGTCCCTGTCGCCGATTTGGAGGCCGATCCGGCGGGGCTTGCGTGGACGAAAATCAATGTTCTAGCAACGAGTTACGAGCAGCTTGGGAGGCAGGTTGGCAATACGGTCGTCCCTGGAAATTGGTCGGGCGTGTTGAACGAAATTGTGGATCCCACCTACTTGGATGCCAAGCTAACGCATCCCGCTCCCCCCTTCATGCAGCGAGACGTTTGGCGTCTGCTCACCCATGCGGAGGTGCCGCTGGCAAGCCAGATGGCCAGTCCCGGTATGAATGACGGCATCATTTTCCCGGGTGCTGCTCCCAAGGAAGGTGCCGCGGGAGCGGAGGCAACGGACGATCTTCCCGTCATGCCAGGAGTTAATGTTGGTGGCAGTGGCTTTTCTGGCAGCGATAGCGCGACCCCGGGATTCGGCTCAGGAATGCCGGGTGGTGGGATGCCAGGAATGCCAGGAGGCATGTCGTCAGGCATGGGAATGCCGGGCGGAGGCATGTCGCGCCCATCGTCCATGCCGTTTGCGGGAGGCATGGGATCTTCGGGCGGCAGCGGCATGGGTGGCGGCTATGGCTCGGGCTATGGAGACGGTTACGGATCAGGTGCCACCATCGCGCCACCAAAATATAAATTGGTTCGATTCACGGACACAAACGTCGAACCGGGCAAGTTTTACCGTTACCGTCTGAAAGTGCTGTTGCACGACCCCAATCATCCGATGGCCGGGATGGTTGCACCCACGCTCGCTTCGCTGGATGAAAAAGTTCGCCAACGTGTTAAGGCGCTTGACGCTGCCGACGCCGCGAAGCCAAAGCAGGCAAGTGGTTTGCCTTATCGAACGTTTTGGATTGAGTCTGATTGGAGCGAAGCGAGCCCCGTTGCATCGTTGCCCGCGACCAAACAGTACTTTGTCGGAACGGTGGAACAGCCGGCGATGGTAGCCGTCGTAGATGGGAAGCCGAAGGTACCCAACAGCCAGCCCAAGGCCAAGGTTCTGACGTCGGTGTTCGATCCGGACAAGGTCGTCGATGTACCTGCCGAAGCGGATGTGTTTCGCGGTTCAATCCTGAATTTCGTACAGGACGCGCAGGTCATTCATCCGGTGACTCACGAAATCGTCGATCTCGAAAAGTACAACTTCCGCACAGACGCGATTGTGGCGGACCTGGAAGGTGGCGAGCTGATTCCTGCCATCGACCGCAAGAACGACAAGCCCTTGAAGGCTCCTGGCGAACTCTTAATTTTCGATGCGTCCGGAAACTTGCACGTTCAGAACGAAACCGACGATATCGAGAACTATCGCGTATTGCTTCTGCCAAAACCCGATCCCAACGCAGCCCCCGTGGGCCCCGAGGGCATGATGATGGGGCCCGATGGCGCCGCCGGAATGCCGGAGGGATTCGAGGGGCTTATGTCTGCCCCGGGAGCCGGAGGGGGTGTTCCGGCTCGCGGAGCGAAGGGGCGAACGAGAGGCGGTAGCGGTGGTGGTCGGGGAATGCCCTAGCATCGCTTATTCAGTTCTCCGTAGTTTCTCATTGCGACTGGCCTCCTGGGCGGAGGCCAGTTCCTCGGCAGTTGGTTTCCAGCTCCGGCCTGCAAGTTTCGGCTGGAACTCAGGTTGACCTGCCAGGCGAGCGATTTCTCGAAGGCAAGTCAGCAGCAGTTCCTTCGCTTCGCTGGCATCATCCTCTCCAATCGTGTGTAGCTGAATTGCTATTGGCTCGCCGAATCTCACGGTGACGCGAGCGGTCAGGAAGAACGGGCTCCACGGATAGCGATCGTAAGGGGAGCCGCTGATAAAGACGGGGACGAGCGGCACGCCGGCTTTGATCGCCACGAGCGCCGCGCCTTGGCGAGCGGGCAAAAGCAGCTCGCGCGTCATGTTGATCCGCCCTTCGGGAAACATGCCCACGATGCCCCCTTCCTTGACGATCCGCAGGGCCGCTTTCGTCGCCGCCGTATCGACGCCGCCACGCCCCACGGGAATCACCTCGCACGCTCGCAGAAACCAGCCGAAAGCCGGATGTTCGCAGTATTCGCGAGCCACCAGCCAGTGCGTCTTGCGTCGCGTCGCCGTCTGCACGAAGAACGGATCGACCGAGCTGCGGTGATTGCACACGAGCACGGCACCTTGACCGTCCGTCAGCGGCAACTCTCCCTCCCAGCGCACGCGCCAGCGGAGCTTGGCCAAAAGAAGTGCGTGCAGCCACAAGAGCCCTTGCAGCGGGCTCATGCCACTCCTGACAAGCCACTTTGTCGCACCGGCGATCGGCGCGGCTGCCAGCGCCAGAAAGAGAACGACGGCAGCGGCGTGAGCGAGCATTTCCTTTTAGCCTAGCTTGCGCCCCGAGCGGAGCAATGGTGGCCATGCAGTGATAAACGTGGCGAACCCGCCTACCCGTAGGCTTGTCCTGACCGGACTTGCCGCGAGAATCTACCGGTCCGCGCTCGGTGTCCGAACATGCTGCGCAAACTCCCCAAACTCCTGCGCTTTATGCAGTTAGGCAGCGAAAACCCCTGCGATCCTTCGACGGCGACCGAGCCGAATATCGCTGCGCCGGCTGCAACTCCCTCTGCCGATACCGTCGAAGCGACCGGCTGGTGGTCGCGCCCCTGCGGCGGCCGGGACGTGCTCGCCATCGCCCTGCCGCTGGTCATTCAGACCTGTTTCTGGTCGGTGATGTGGTTCATCGACCGGCTGTACCTCTCGTGGTACTCGAAGGAAGCGACGGCGGCGGCGCTCCCCGGCGGCATGTTCCACTGGGTGCTGATCTGCCTGCCGATGGGAATCGCGTCGTACGTCAACACGTTCGTCGCGCAGTACTACGGGGCGGGCCGCCGCGAGCGCATTGGCCGGGCCGTGAACCAGGGCATTTGGTTTGGTTGGGCCAGCGTCCCTGTGTTTCTGCTCGCCATTCCCGCCGCCCCGTGGCTCGTCGGCCTGGCGGGGTACGACGATCCCGCAATCCGTCGCCTCGTGCTCATCTACTTTCAGGTGCTGGCTCTCGGTGCGGGGGCGGTCGTCATCTCGAGCGCCCAGTCGAGCTTTTACACCGGCCGCGGACTCACCGGCATCGTCATGCTCGTCAACTGCACGGGGACACTGCTCGACATCTCGCTTGAATACGTGTTCATTTTCGGCGCATTCGGATTCCCGCGGCTGGGCATCGCCGGGGCGGCTCTGACGACAGTCCTCTCGAACTGGGCAACCGTGCTGATGTTCTGGCTGCTCATGCGGCGGCCGGCCGAGCGTCAGGAGTTCGGCCTCTCTGACCACGCGCTCGACTGGAGCCTGATGCGTCGCCTCGTGCGGTTCGGCCTTCCGAGCGGCCTGCCACAATTGGTCGAAGCCGGCGCGTTTACGCTGCTCACCAACGCGGTCGTTGCGGTCGGTCCCGTCGCGGGGGCGGCCACGTCGCTCGCCTTCACAATCAACGCGGTCGCCTTCGTGCCGATGATCGGCCTGAACATCGCGGTCAGCACGCTCGTCGGGCAAAAGCTGGGCGAGGATAAGCCGCACCTGGCCGCCCGCGCCACCTGGACAGCGATGATTCTCGGCTGGGCCTACACGGGCATCTTCGCTGTGCTCTATCTCGTGGTACCCGGTTGGTTCCTCACGCTGCACACGGCCTTTTCCGACGATCCGAGCTTCCCCGAAGTTCGCGAGACGACGATCATGCTCCTGCGGTTCGTCGCGATGTACTGCTTTTTTGACGCGCTGCAGATCGTCTTCGTCGGCGCGCTCCGCGGTGCGGGGGACGTCCGCTTCATTTTGGTCAATTCCTGCATCATCTCCGTGCTGTTCCTCACCGCCGGCTACTGGCTCGAGGATGCCTTCGGTTGGAAGGAAAGCGGCTACGCCCTCTACGGCTGGTGGTGGGTGCTGACGGTCTGGATTCTGGCCCTGGGCGTGACGTATCTCCTGCGATTCGAGCAAGGGAAGTGGAAGTCGATGCGGGTCATCGAGCCGGAACTAACGTAGCGTCACTTCCCCGGCCGCTCGCGATTGAGCGTCTGGGCACAGATGCTCTGCCACGCGCCAATCGGCAAGAGCATCGCGTGATCGAGTTCGATCTTGCCCGTCCACACGGGGTGTGGCGCAAAGCCGTAGCATTGCCCCGAGGGCGGCACGATCCCCCGCTCGACGAGGGTCTGCACTTGCATTGAAAACAAATGCTCCTCTTGCCAGCGCGATGAATTGATCGCTTGTGTGAACTCCTCCGGCGTCTGGGCCACGGTCGCGTACGTCCCTTCAATCACCGATAGCTCGTCCGTGCTGCCGTCGCGCCGGCGCAGGAACCAGTCGCCGAATTTCGACATGGCGACAAACTGGACCTCTCCAGTCAGCCAGCCCGACCAGTAGCCGAGCCACTTCTGCACGTCGGCCTCATCCAGACTCTGGATGAGGAGATCGTCCCAAGTATGCCGTTGCGACATGGTTGCCGCTCCGAAGTGATCCCGCTCTTGATGGCACAGTATAGGCCCACTTACTTCGCTTTTGCCAGCTTCAGGATCGCGGCGAACTCGGCCGGCTGCACGGGCTGCACGGAAAGTCGCGAACCCTTGCGGAGCAATTCCATTTTCGCCAATGCCGGCACGCCGCGCAACTCGGCGAGCGTGAGTTGCCGGGCGAAAACCTGCTCGAACGCGAGATCGACCATGTACCACATCGGCTTTTCGGGGGTCGATTTCGGATCGTAGTGCGAGTCCTTCTTGTCCCAGGCCGTGTGATCTGGATAGCCACCGCGAACGACGCTCGCCGTGCCGACGACGGCAGGTTCGTCACCGCCCGAATGGTAGAACAGCACGCGGTCGCCCGGCTGCATTTCATCGCGGAGCATGTTGCGGGCCTGATAGTTCCGCACGCCGCTCCAAAAAGTAGTTTGGTCTTTCGCTTTCGCCAGATCCTGAATCGAAAACGACTCGGGCTCACTCTTGACCAGCCAAAATTTCGCAGTTTTTGCCATAGGAGTTACAATTCTACCCGGCCGCGAGCGAATTGCCCGCAGGGCACAAGCCTCGCACTCGCGGAGCATTCACGATTTTCGAGGGACCAGTTGTGGGCACACTTTCGTTAGCGGTTTTGGCAGTTGTCGCCCTGGTGGTGGTTACCGTGGTCGTCGGAGTGGTCGTGGCGGTTGCTGCATCGGCACGCGGGCGAGAAGACAAACGAAACTAACTGGAGGAATACAGCATGATCGGCGTTGGCTTCTTCGAGCTCGTCATCATTGGCGTCATTGGCCTGATCGTGGTGGGAATTGTCGTGGCCGTTGTCCTAGCGGCAGCGAGCGGCCGGAGCGAACGGCACTGAGACTCTTGTGAGCTGTGCTCTATCGCTCAGCGTTCCATTCCGCCAGGAACTGTTCCAGGAATCGCTCCAAAAACGCCTGCCGCCCAGCCGCCAGCCGCTTCCCGGTCCCCGTGTTCATCCGCTCGGACAGAAGCAGCAGCTTTTCGTAGAAGTGGTTGATCGTAGAGCCGCCCCCTTTCTTATACTCCTCGAACGAGCCATGCATCTTTGGCGGCGAATCGGGGTCATAGATCGGCTGCCCCTTGTGCCCGCCGTAGGCGAACGTCCGGGCGACGCCGATCGCTCCGATCGCATCCAGCCGGTCGGCATCTTGCACGATTTGCCCTTCGAGTGTGGCCATTGGTGTCGGCACGCCCGCCCCTTTGAACGATAGCCCGGCGATGATCGAGCAGACGTGATCGGTCACTGCCGCGGGGACTTCGTGCTTCTCCAGCCAGGCTCGTGCGGCTCGCGGCCCCGCTTCGTGGTTGCCGCCGGCAAACTTCCAATCCGCAACGTCGTGCAGCAGTGCCGCCAGCTCCACGACGAACAAATCCGCACCTTCCTCGCTTCCAATCGCGAGCGCCGTTGTCCGGACGCGCTCAATATGCCACCAGTCGTGGCCGGAACTGTCCCCCGCGTGCAGCTGCCGCACGTAGTCGGCCGTTTCCGGTATGATCTGGGACGGAATTTGTGGTGGCTGGCTCAACTCTGATGCTCTCCTGTGAGGAACCCTACGATGGCGAAGAAGCAGAAAAAACTCAAGGCGGCAAAAAAAGGCCGCATCGTCCTCCGCACCGGCGAAGCTCTCGTCGAGGCCGAGCCCGCCTGGTCGGCAGCCGAGCCGGAGGTCGTCATCGGCGAGCTTGACGGCCCGGTCGGCTATGCGATCGCGAACCTGATCGGCGATCAGGCGAAGGGGCATTCCAAAGTTTTCGCCATCCTCAACAGCGACGTGCAAATCCGCCCGGCGACCGTCATGGTCAGCAAGGTGACGGTGAAGAGCAGCAAATACACGAACATCCTCATGGGAACCGTCCAGGCCGCGACCGCCCACGGCGTGCTTGACGCGGTGCGGGCCGGCGATCTTCCCCGCCGCAAGGTGAACGACCTGGGGCTCATCGTCTCGGTCTGGCTCGACCCGGCGATCCTCGATGCCGAAGGGGTCGATTACCAGTTGCTCTTCCAGACGAACCGCGAAGCGACCGCCAAAGCGATCCACAAGGCGATGGCCTGCGAGCCGACGATCGATTGGCTGCTAGACAACCAGGACCAGGTGCCGCACTATTTCCACCAGCTTGCGGTGGAGGGGCAGTTGGATTCGTAGGACGAGCGATTGTCCAACATTCCTATTTGCCGGCAATCCGCTGGCGTACGATCGCTTCGAGTCGATCGACGACCTGCTCCGGTGCGAGGCCATCGGTCCAGACCTCGACCGCGTCAGCGGCTTTCACTAGCGCTCCGACCGGCCGGGCGGCGTCGCGGCGGTCGCGGTCGGCCTGTTGAGCAAGAACGTCCTGTAGAGCTACCTGCTCACCTCGGGCGGCCAATTCGGCATGTCGGCGACGGGCACGCTCTTCGGGCGACGCGGTCAGGAAGATCTTGCACTCCGCCTCCGGAAAGGCGACTGTTCCTTGATCGCGTCCCTCGGTCACGGTGTCCTGCCCGCGGGCGAGTTGCTGCTGCAACTCGACGAGCCGGCGGCGGACGGCCACATTGTCGGCAGCCAGGTAAACCGCTGCCGAAACCTCGCTGGTGCGAATCGCGGCTGAAACGTCCTCGCCACCCAGCAGCGTCCGCTCGTGCCGCAGGTCGATCGAGAGTTCACTGGCCAGGCGGGCGATTTTGTCCGCATCGCCATCTCCCAGGTTTGCTCGCAAGGCGGCCAGCGCCACGGCCCGATACATGGCCCCCGTATCGAGAAACTGAAATTCCAGCCGTTCGGCCAAGCGGCGAGCGATGCTGCTTTTGCCCGCGCCGGCGGGGCCGTCGATGGTGACAATCATGCAAGTAGGGGAGGTGAGCGGACGGCACGGGGCGGCTGAAATGATGTCAGAATAGCAGATTCGGCGCAGTTCCTCAGGCAGGCACGAGACTCTCTGATCTATTCTCGCATGCTTGAAGCCCCTCGCCGCGCGGCTAAAGTGCAAGCATGGAATCTCGATACGATGCAGTGCTGGTGGTTTCCTTCGGTGGGCCAGAAGGACCGGACGATGTGATGCCGTTTTTAGAGAACGTGCTCCGTGGGCGGAATGTGCCACGCGAGCGGATGCTGGAAGTCGCCGAGCACTATCAGCATTTTGGCGGCTTCAGTCCGATCAATGCTCAGAACCGGGCCCTCGTCGCGGCTTTGGAGCAGGACTTCGTCACTGAAGGCATCAACCTGCCGATCTACTTCGGCAACCGGAATTGGCATCCGCTCCTCACCGACACGCTCCGGCAAATGAAAGCCGACGGTGTCCGGCGAGCCCTCGCGTTTTTTACGTCCGCCTTTAGCAGCTACTCCGGCTGCCGGCAGTATCGCGAGAACATTGCCGCCGCACAGGCCGAAGTGGGCGAGGGAGCACCGCAGATCGACAAGCTGCGGATGTTCTTCAATCACCCCGGCTTCATTGAGCCGATGATCGAGCGGGTCCGCGACGCACTGGCAGAGATTCCGATCGAGCGGCGCGCCGCTGCCGAGGTGCTCTTCTCGACTCATAGCATCCCGCTCGCGATGGCACAGAACTGCCAGTACGAGAACCACTTCCGCGAGGCCTCACGTCTCGTCGCCGAGAGGCTGGAGCTCAGGCACTGGCAACTCGTCTTTCAAAGCCGCAGCGGACCGCCGAGCCAGCCGTGGCTGGAACCGGATGTAGTGGCGGCGATCGAGCAACTTGCGGCTCGGCAGGAGCCTCGCCCTCCCGTGCGTGATGTTGTCGTTGTCCCCATCGGCTTCATTTCCGATCACATGGAAGTGATGTACGATCTCGACGAAGAAGCCAGGCACAAGGCGGCAGAGGTGGGAATCAACTTCGTTCGTGCGGGCACGGTCGGGACGCATCCCCGGTTCGTGCAGATGATTCGGGAGCTTGTCCTTGAGCGGCTGACCGACAATCCAACCCGTTTGGCCCTGGGCAATCTCGGGCCCAGCCACGATGTCTGCCCGGTAGATTGCTGCAAGTACGAGCCGCGACGATCTTTCACATAGCCGCGACCATTGGTCGCGGAATCGGCCTACACAATCACCGCCGTAAGCGCCTGAAAGTGCGGATGATTGCGGATCGGGTCGAAATCCCGCTCAGTGAGCACGAGGTCACGGTAGTTCGGCTCCAGTTCGAATGCCTGCGACAGGAAGGACACCGCGAGCTTTACGTTCCCAGCCAGGCTCCAGTAGCAGGCCAGGTTGTAGTGCAGGATCGCGTAGCCGGGATCAGCGTCGATCGCTTCTTCGAGCGTCTGAATCGCCATGTCGAGCCGGCGGCAGCGTTTATAGCACCAAGCCAGAGCCAGGCGAATGTGGATGTTTTGCGGCTCGATCTCGGCCGCTTCACGAAGCGGCGGGACCGCCAGCACAAACCGCTCCATCGCCCGAAGCGATTGGCCGCGAAGGAAGAGCACGTGCGCCTTCCGGCCGCCGGGATTGTCGATCCGGTCGAGCGTTTCGAGCACCCGCTCTGCGAGCCGATCGCGAACGTCCGGCCGGCAAGGCATGCGGTCGCCAAAGACCGTAATCAGGTCCAGGTATCCTTCGGCTTCGCGAAGGATTTGTTGGCGACGGACGCGTTGCGGATCGGACATGGCTGGCGACGGCCGGTGACATGTTCGGGAGCCAAACACTGGCTCTACTGTAATTCTAGTCGCCAGCAGCAAATCGCCAAATCGGGCTTGAGCGGAACTTGTCGAAAAATCGACCGCTTTCGGCGGGGGGATGCGGAACAAAGCGGACGCGCAAGACGTGCCGGCACTAGTACGGCTCGCTAGCGCCGCTTCCGTCGTCGACTCCCGGCGGTGTGCATAGCTCCACATAGTGCCCATCGGGGTCAATCACGAAGATTTGATAGGCCCCGTCTGGGCGAAGCTTCCGAGGGACGAAGTTCGCGCCGGCTGCGACCAGGTGCCGCTCCCAGGCATCAAGATCGTCCACCAGCAGAGCAAAGTGGTTGCCCCGGTTGTGCGAGATCACTTCCCGCGTCCGGTCGCCAATCAGATGCAGCTCTTGGTCATCTCCCAAGCGGAACCATGCTCCCGGAAACGTAAACCCTGGCCGGGGAATCGCCTCCAGTCGCAATACGTCGCGGTAAAACGCGACCGACCGGCCGACATCGGCAACATGCAAGGCGACGTGGTTCAGTTGGGCAATCCGCATGGGAATCAGGTCACTTGTCATCCGTCACAGGTCGAGACATTACCCTGTCTCCTCAGGGCAGCCATCATGCTACCATCAACAGCGGGTCATGCGTTACGCTATCGTTTCCCGTGACCATCTACTGCCGGGGCCTTCTCGGAGATAATCCATGCGCTCGCTGCTTGTCACTTCACTCATTTTCGTATTGGGATCGGTTGCCGCAGCCGCGGAGTCGTGGATGCAATTTCGTGGGCCAGGTGGACAAGGCGTCTCGACGGAAAAGGGCCTGCCAACCAAGTGGTCCAGCAGCGAAAACATCGCCTGGAAAACGGAACTCCCCGGCGCCGGCACGTCCAGCCCCATCCTCGTAGGCGACAAAATCTATTTGACCGCCTACAGCGGCTACAACGTGCCTGGCGAAGGTGGGGACCCAAGCGACCTCAAGCGGCACCTGGTCTGTCTCGACCGCAAGACTGGCAAGCAACTCTGGAAGAAGGACATCGCCGCCAAGCTTCCCGAGCAGGACCGTATTCGCGACGAACACGGCTACGCGTCGAGCACGCCCGTGAGCGACGGCAAGCAGATTTATTGCTTTTTCGGGAAGACGGGCGTCGTTGCGTTCGATCTTGCCGGCAAGCAGCTTTGGCAAGCGGACGTGGGGAGCGGACTCAATGGCTGGGGCTCGGCCGCGTCGCCGGTCCTTTACAACGATCTGGTGATCGTGAACGCCAGCGTCGAAAGCCAATCGCTCTTCGCCTTTAATAAGAACACTGGCAAGGAAGTGTGGCGGGCTCGCGGCATCAACGAGTCGTGGAACACGCCGGTCCTTGGCAAGACGAAGGATGGCAAGACGGAATTGCTCGTAGCCATCGGCGGGAAGGTGCTCGGCTTTGATCCGCAATCGGGTGAGCAGCTTTGGTCGTGCGAGACCCGCATTCCCTGGTACATGGTTCCGAGCACGGTCGTTCACGACGGCGTGTCTTACTGGATCGGTGGTCGGTCCGGTGCAGCATTTGCCGTGCGGCTGGGGGGACGTGGCGACGTATCAGACTCCCACCGCGTCTGGACCGGCACGACGAACTCCAACGTCCCTTCGCCGCTCTATCACGACGGGCACATGTACTGGGTGAGCGACAGCCAGGGGATCATGTACTGTGCCGATGCCGCCACGGGAAAGATCGTCTATCAGGAGCGCCTGCCGCGGCCGGACACACTGTACTCTTCGCCGATTCTGGCGGACGGCAAGATTTTTGTCGTCGATCGGAGCGGCAAAACATTCGTTGTCGCGGCGTCGCCCCAATTCAAGCTGCTCTCGACGAACGACCTGCGGAGCGACGACGAACGTAGTATCTTCCACGCTGCCCCGGTCGTGGCCGATGGCCGCCTGCTGATTCGGTCGAACAAGTACCTCTACTGCCTGGATGAATAGATGGCCCGGTTGCTACTCGGATGCCTGTCGCTCGCTGTTTGTTTGGCTTTGTTGCTCATCGCTTCTCCGGCGCGCGGGCAAACAGCACTCCGCTGGAAACTGGCCGCAGGCGAGTCGCTCGTGGTGCAAACGCAGCAGGAAACGACCTCGGTGGTCTCGTTCAGCGGCAAGAAGGCCGAGACAAAGATCAACCTCGGGATGGAGTTGGTTTGGGACGTAACTGCCGCGGACGACAACGAAGCAACAATCAAGCAGACCATTCGCCGGATCGAGTTTCGCCTCGAATCGGAGAAAGCGGGCAAAATCGAGTACGACTCATCCGCGAAGACGCGACCGACAGGACAAGCCCGCGAGGTGGCCGATGCGGTGAAGCCGCTGCTCGGCGCGGAAGTGACGATAAGGATGTCGCTTCGCGGCGAAGTGCTGGACGCCAAGCCGGCCAACGCCGCCGCTGAGACGCTCTTCGCCGATCCCACTCCGGGCGCGGAATCCGGTGTTTTTTCTGGGAAGGCAATCGAAACGCTCCTTCGCCAGCCGCTGGCGGTCCTTCCCGAGAATCTGTTGGCCGATGGCGATACTTGGAGCGCCACGAGCCAACTCGACGCATCGCTCGGCAAATTCCAGCAGACGACGACCTACAAGCTGGCTGGCACGGTCGAGCACGGAGGCGTTCAAGTCCCGAAGGTTGAATTCACTGCGACGATTGAACCAGCCGCACCCGTGGCCGAGGCCGCTACGGGCAAACCCGTGCTGACACTCAAATCGCACGAGCAAACGGGGCACTTCCTCTTCTCGCCGGCTTCCGGCCGATTGGTCTCTGCGGAGCAAAACCAGTCGCTTACGACCGAGCGACCATACCGCGAAACGACGATCGTCGTGACGCTGACGAGCAAACAGACAACGACTGTCAAACTGGTTGGCGAGCGGGCAGAGTCTTCGCCGTAGCTGGATTGCTGCAGCCCACCCGATAAAGGTCGAAAAGTGGCTTGTCAGTCCGCCGGCAAGGTTTTCCTAGCCCGCACGAGTGGATGTCTGCTCCCCGTTGGTGCGGGTCGGCGCGATCTTTTGCCCGAAAAGTGGTCGTACTCCGCGTCGTCGGAGGTTAAACTCACGTGCAACTTTCGCTGTTGCCTATGCCATCTACGCTGCGACTACCGACGTTGCTTGCACTCGGAGCGATCGTCTGCGCACCACTTTGCTCGGCCCAGGAAGGCGACATCAGCCGAGATCAGCATCCTTGGGGCCGCTTTCCCGTGGGATCGTGGAAGAGCGTCCGCGTGGTGACGGAGACGCTCGACGAGAAGGGACAGGTCGCTGGAATCACACGGACCGAAACACGAACTACGCTCGTCTTGGTCGAGCCTCGAGGTTATTCGCTGCGGATTGAATCGACGGTCGAAGTCGCCGGCAAGAAGTTCGCCTCGCAGCCGCAAGTGGTTCGCCACGGCTACTACGGCGAGCCGGCCGGGCAGTCGGTTGAGGTAAAGAAAATCGGCACAAAGGACCTGCTGATCGACGGGCGAACCGTAACCAGCGACGTGCGGCGAGCGACGTTTGAAAGCGACGGCGTCAAAAGGACGAGCACCATTCATTACGTCAGCAGCATTTCGCCGTATCAATTACGGCGAGAGACGGTCACCGAGGCCGCCACGGAGGACCAACGCAGCACGACGCTCGTCGAGACGATCGCTCTGGAGATGCCGCAAAAGGTGCATGGCCAGGTGCGTCCGGCAGCGATTCTGAAAACAACGCGGAGTTCGCCGCAGGGGACGAAAGTGACGGTTGAGGCTCATTGCGACGACGTGCCCGGCGGCGTCGTCAGCCACTCCGCTACCGAATCGGACGCCAGCAACCGCGTCGTTCGCCGCAGCACGCTCGAACTGATCGACTACAACATTGGCGGCCACGCCCCGACCGCCGATCCAGTGACACGGCGTGAGCTCAAACAGCAGCAGCGTCGATCGCGACGCATGAACTAGATAACGAATGGACGAGCCAGCGGCTAGGTCCGCCAGGGGCGAACCTCCGATCGGGAAGCGGCATACCACTGCAGCCGAGGATAGGCAATCGCGACGGTTCGCGGAGTTGCCCGGCGGACGAAGCAGGAGAGGACCATGAAGTTCATCGAGATGACCGGCAAGACGCTGAAGGAATTGATCTCCGACGACGAACTGCACGTGGACGATCTCTCGAGCGCCGATGTCTTCGACGACACAATCGTGCGGGTCAACCAGCAAGGGGACATCGAAGTCCGCCGGCACGCGCGGTGGGACGTCATCGGCGGCCTCCTCGGCAACTACGAGCAGCGGATGAAAAAGCAGACGGGGTTGGACTGGGCAGAGTGAGAAACAATCGCAGCTATTGAGTTCGACAAATGCCGCGGCCGTTCATTTTCGCCTCGGATTGGGCTGCTTTGAGCGTTTGGGCGATCGACAGCGAATCGCCCGGATAGACGTCGTGATTCGCGGTGCCCGTGCGCAGGATCTCGGCATTGAGCAGTACGCTGCCGACGTACACGTAGGCGAGCCAGGTTCCGTCATCGGCCACGCGCCGCTTATCGAGTTCAACGAGCACTGGTCCAGATGGTGCTAAAGCGGCAAGTTGCTTCTGGGCTGACTGGCGATCCGCTTCGCTCTCGGGCAGTGCCACACCGATGAGCCGCACGGCAAAGGTGCGGTTCGAGTCACCCTGCTGTACCAGCAGCGTGCGGCCGTCAAGGATGCTCTGAATCTCACCCGGTCTAGATGCGAGCGTCTCACGCGGAGGCGACACATCCGATCCACGGCTCATGGCGGGCCAGACGACCCGAAACAGACACCATGCCGCAAGAGCCGTCAGCAAGCACGTTCCCGGACTCGGCCAGCGGCAGTAGCGACGGGCCATGATTCTTACAAACCCCGTCGGTCTCAGGCTAATTCTGGCTATATCCCAGCGGGGCCGACGCTTGCCGTTCGCGGCCGAGCGGATTCTGCGTGAATTTGCGGAAGCATTGCGGGCAGAGGTCGAATCGCCGCTTCTGATACACGTCGTCGCCGATTTCCGGGCAATCAGCTGCATCGACACGTTCAAGGATTTCGTCGATTTCCATCAGGTGATCGCGGTCGTCCAGGGCTTCCTGCTCGTTCATCGGATCCATCACCGCTTCAACCTCAATCCGCACCACGTAGCGAAGCTCATCCTCGGCATCGATCGTTCGCTTACAGCGGTCGCACGAGAAATGGATCATGGCCCTCGTCCTGGTAGTAATCGTCCGGATGATAGCGCGAGTCGCGTGCGGCCCACGATGCAGGCCACAAGTTCATCCTAATGTCGCCGCAAGCGGCGCGACAAGACGATTGCTGTGATTTCTTTGCTGCCAAGGTGCGGAAAGCAAACGCGCGCGGCGTGTGACAGCAATTGGCGAATGTGTGCGGGCGTTTTTCCCTGTCGGCGGCTGGCAGGCTAGCACGCCGGCCAAGTTGACTGGCAACTTTGCGGCCGGCGATCTAGAATGAAGGTAATCCGTCGCGGCGGCGGCCATCCAATGTCCCGCCACGACACGATGTCTGCGACAAGCTCGCGCTGACAAACTCGTTCAGGGCTGCGGCTCACAACGCGCCCGCGGGTCGGAGGGCCATTGTCTTCAGCCACGCGACACATTCTCCATCGCCCGATGCCGCTGCCACTCGCGTGCTCAGTTCGAGCGTGCTGGTGCTGAATCGCTTTTATTTGCCGGTCCACGTCGTGACGGTGCGACGGGCGTTCATCCTGCTGTATCGCGACGGGGCGGAAGTAATCGACATCGTTGCGGGGTACTATGCCAACTACGATTTTGCGGCGTGGTGCGAAATGAGTGCGTTTCGCGCGTTCGAACAAAAGCAGCCGCACGAGGATTGGATTCGGGCCGTCAGTTTCGAGATTCAGGTGCCGCGGATCATCCGCCTCTTTGCGTACGACCGCGTGCCGAAGAAGTCGCTCCGGTTCAACCGGCGAAATATCTTTGCTCGCGACGGTCATCGCTGCCAATACTGCGGCCGCTCGATGCCGCTGGCCCAATTGAGCATCGACCACGTCATCCCTCGCAGCCGCGGCGGCAAAACGACGTGGGACAACGTCGTCTGCTCGTGCCAACCGTGCAATACGAAGAAGGGTTGGCGCACGCCGCAAGAGGCCCACATGCCGCTCATCACCAAGCCGATCGAGCCGAAGATCAACCCGATCCTGGCGATGAAGCTCAACAACCCGAAGTACGAAAGCTGGCGGAGTTTCGTGGCCAGCACCGCAGTGGAATCGGCGTAGGGGCCATCGAGTAAAAGTAGTTGCGGCAATGGCGAATGACCAATGACCAAGCCTCAATGACCAATGCAGTGGTGTTCTCTTTTG
>CAYLLN010000068.1:0-40930 GCA_964384375.1 uncultured Pirellulaceae bacterium | reverse complement strand
GCAGGGCAAGCGAATCGGCGACCGTGCGAATCATCAGCGTCTTCGCCAGCCCTGGCACGCCGACGAGCAGGCAATGCCCGCGGGCAAACATCGCCACGAGCAACTCCTCGATCACCTGCTTCTGGCCGATGACGACCTTCGATAGCTCGTGCGTGATCTGCAAAAACGCCTCACGGAGGCGATGAACGGCATCCAAATCGTCGTCGGTTTGCATGAAGCGTTGCGGAGCGTTATGAACAGTCAATGCGTGCCATTCTAGTAGAAGGTGAACTCCCCACGCACCAGCGCGACGCCAATTTGCATTGCGGCTGTTCTACTCCGCTCCCGCCACCAGTTCGCACTCTTTCATCTTCACGACCACGTTCCGATCGACGGGAAAATGGAGGTGATCGGTCAGCTCGCGCGGCACGCCACGAATCGTCACAGGCACGCCCGGCTTGATGCGGGCGAGGTCGGTTCGCGAGGTGCCGCGGAAGTGGCAGACGATCTCGACGCGGCCGATAAAGTCGGATTCGTGCGTGTTGCCATCGACGCGGACGAAGTAGCCGCCGATGCCGTCTCGCTCGATCTCGGTAACGTTGGCGGTCAGTTCGACCCAGTGATGAAGCAGCGTTTCGTCGGCCAAAGCGGCGTCGAAACGGCAGGCCTGCAGCACCTCGACCGGGGTGGTCTTGGTGATGGCGGGTTGGGAGATGGTCAGCGTGGCGGCGACGAGCATTGACGAAAACATGGTGCAAACTCCAGGTGCGGGATAGACGTTACAACCCGCATTTTCGAAATCTGCAGCTCGGATGTCAACATTCTGAGACGGAAATGTTTACGCAGCTTAACACGATGTAAAAATGGCAAATCTCAGCGATTTGATCGGTTAACACCGTTAACCGGCAAACTGGCTCTGAAGTTCCAATAGCGCCGCCCAGGCGAACATGGCCAGTGCCGCGATCAGCGCCCCCAGCGACCACCACGAGTTCCGCCACCTACCCAGCAGCGAACTTCGGCTGTTGAGCACCAGGAGCACGGCGGCCAAGATCGGGATGAAGCACGCGCCGACGATCGAGTAGAACTTTTGCAGCTCGACGAAGCTGTAGAAGAGACCGACCGCGGGAATCGTCGCGATCGCCAGTTGATAGACGAAGTAAGGGCGAGTTCGCGTTAGGTCGAGTGGCTCGGTTGGCTCGCGATTGCCGGCGATCAGGAGTCTCCAGGAGTCGGCAAAGATGAGCGGCACACTTTGCCAAACGCCCAGCAGGCTCGAAAAGACGGCGGCCCATGCGCCCAGCATGAAAGCCCAACGAACGATGGGGCCAATCGCACCCAGCCGTACGGACATTTCCTGGCCGATTTTGTGAACGAACCGCGTCCCTTTGCTCGGGTCTTCGTCGATCGCGAGCAGTTCGCTGCCGATGATGACCATTCCCAGGCCGAACAGGGCTGTCATCGCATATCCAACCGCAAGGTCGAGCCGGCAAGTGCGAATGTCCTCTTCGCCCATGCGTCCTTCCTCGCGAATCCAGTAGCCGTAGCCGAGCACGGTGACGGTGCCTCCGATGCCCCCCATGAGTGCGATGGTCCAACTCACGCCCTGTCCGTCCGCATGGGGAATGCGCGGGACGAAAAGTCCCTGGAGCACGGCCGGCCAATCGGGTCCGATGGCGATGGCGGCGCCCACGACGACGACAAACATGATCGCCACGCAGGCGTTCATCACGCGTTCGAACCAGCGATAGCCGCCAAGCCATATGAGTGCCACCGCGATCGCACTATGCACGAGGCCATAGATCACCTTGTCGGTCTGAGCATCGACGAGCGGCGCCATCGCGTGCGTGGCCGCCCCGCAAGCGCTCATCAGAATCGACGCGACGAAATAGCTCCAGAACAAGAGGTACGCGAGAAAGATGGCTATTGCCCAGCGGCCCAGATGCCTGGCGACTCCTTCGAGGAGCGTCTGTCCGGTGACAAGTTGCCAGCGCGCCAGTCCTTCGTTGATCGTGTACTTGAGTGTCGCTCCTACGACGACGGCCCACAGCACCACAACGCCGAGCATGCTCCCCGTGAAGGCGCCGGTGGCGAGGTCGCCCGCACCTACGCCCGTCGCGGCTACGATCATGCCTGGACCAATGATGGCGAGCAGATTTGCTTTGCGGTTCGGCTTGTTCATCCGCTGCTCGTAATTGCTGCAGACGGCCCGTTACTCCGCCAGGCCCCAGATTCGGGGCGTGGCGAGTTCCAGGCAATTGCCGCTCGGATCGCGGAAGTACAAACTTCGGCCGCCGCCGAGCCAGGCGAGATCCTTCTCGATCCCTACACCATGTTGCGTGAGCTTCGCTAGCCAGCCATCAAGGTCCGCTTCGCGCACGGCAAAACAGAGGTGCCCTTCGCCCGTTGTGCCGTGCGTAGGAATGTCGAGGCCGCCGTGCGTGGCCGGTTGCGAGGCGGATGCAGCGTCGAACAAGAGCACCATCTGCTCGCCGCAGCGGAAAAACAGATGCCGGCCGTCCTGCTTAGCGTACAGCGTGAGACCCAGTACCTCGACATAGAACCGCTCGGCTGCCGCCAATTCGGTCACGCACAGACACGATTCGAGCACGCGGGTGAGCGGCGGCATGATGGGGCGGACTTTCAGCAAGTGACCTAAAACTTGTGCCCCTTCTGCGGGCCCTTCTTCGTCAGCGTCAGCACCTCGGGGCCTGTCTCGGTCATCAGGATGGTGTGCTCGAACTGGGCCGAGAGCCCGCCGTCTTTGGTTCGCACGGTCCAACCGTCGCGCTTGTTCTGCACCGTCTCCTTGGTGCCGGTGTTGATCATCGGCTCGATCGTGAAGCAGACGCCCGGCTCGATCCGCTGGCGACGCGATTCGGGCGTGGGGCTGTGTGGGATGGTCGGCGGCTGGTGGAACTGACGCCCCAGTCCGTGGCCAACGTACTCCTCGACGACGGAAAAGCCGTGCTTGCGCGCGTGGCGGACGATCGGGTCACCGATGTCGCTGACGCGGCCGTTGGGGCGGATATTGTCGATCGCCAGCCACATGCAGTCGAACGCACACTGCGTGACGCGGCGGGCCAGGTCGCTCGGCATGCCGATGACGAACGTCTCGCTTGAATCGCCGTGCCAGCCATTCACGAACGACGTCAGATCGACGTTCAAGATGTCCCCTTCCTTGAGCACATACTCGCCGGGGAGGCCGTGGCAGATGACGTCGTTGACGCTCGTGCAACAGCTAAACGGATACGGCCCCTTCTGGCCGGGATATCCCTTCTGCGACGGAGTGTGTCCGTGGTCGCGGGTGTACGTCTCGACGAGGCGGTCGATCTCGCCGGTGGTCACGCCGGCCTTCAGAAATTCGCGGACCACATCCATCAGTTGGGCGTTAAAGCGGCAGGCGGCACGCATCTCAGCCCGTTCGGCTTCGGTCAAGCGGAGGCGGCGGCGGGTGTTGTAAAGCATGGTCCGGGCGAGAGGGGCGGCACTGGATGAAAGCCTGTTATCCTAACCTTGGGGGACGAGCCGGCAAAGGCTTTGTCGAGTGGCAAGTAGGCTGATCACTTTGAAACAGTTGTTTTCGCTCAATCCCCTTGCTATCATTCAGTTTGCGGCGGGTGGCGACGGCCCGTCGGCTCTGCGTGCCTGCTTTCCACAAAGCGGCATTCGTCGCCCCGCCCGATTGCCCTCCCCGCCGATGCACGCCCGCGAGTTTTGCCATGCAACAGCGCTCCCTGCTGGGCTTCTGCCTCGTTGGTTTTCTCGCTCCTGTGGCACTTGCTGACGAAGCTGTCAAGCCGGCGGTCGGCGACGTGAGCTACTTCCGCGACGTGCTACCGATCCTGCGCGCGAAAAACTGCACCGGCTGCCATCAGCCGGCCAAGCGTGGCGGCGAGTACGTGATGACCGAGTTTGCCGCGCTGCTCAAAGGTGGCGAAACCGGCGAAGCGGCCGTCGTGCCGGGCGATCCGGCGAAGTCGCAACTCATTGCTCAGATCACGCCGGTCGATGGCAAAGCCGATATGCCGAAGGACGCTCCGCCGCTCAATGCGGCCGAGATTGCCACGATCACCCGCTGGATCGAGCAAGGGGCGAAGGACGACACGCCCGCCTCGAACCGCCCGCAGTACGACAACGATCACCCGCCGGTCTATATGGCCCCGCCGGTGCTCAAGTCGCTTGAATACTCGCCGGCCGGCGACCTGATCGCCGTCGCTGGCTACCACGAAGTGCTGCTGCACAAAGCCGACGGAAGCGGACTGGCCGGCCGGCTGGTCGGACAATCCGAGCGGATCGAATCGGCCCGCTTCTCGCCCGACGGAAAGCTCCTCGCGATTAGCGGCGGTTCGCCCGGCCGCTTCGGCGAGCTGCAAATCTGGGATGTCGAAAAACGGCAGATGAAGCTCTCGCTCATGCTGGGCTACGACACGTGCTACGGAGCAAGCTGGTCCCCCAATGGCAAGATGGTTGCGGTTGGCTGCCCGGACAATACCACGCGGGCGTTCGATGTCGAAACCGGCAAGCAGGTTCTCTTCAGCGGGGCCCACAACGACTGGGTGCTTGACACGACCTTCTCGGTCAATTCCGACCACGTCATCACCGTCAGCCGCGACATGTCGATGAAGCTGGTCGAGGTGGCGACGCAGCGGTTTATCGACAACATCACGAGTATCACGCCCGGCGCACTCAAAGGCGGACTCATTTGCATCGAGCGGCATCCGACCAAGGACGAGTTGCTTTGCGGTGGCTCTGACGGCGCTCCGAAGGTTTTCAAAATGATCCGCACGCAGGCCCGGCAGATCGGCGACAACGCGAACCTGCTGCGTGAGTATGGTGCGATGCCCGGCCGCGTCTTTGGCGTCACGTTCAGCCCGGACGGCACGAAGATCGCCGCCGCCAGCAGCAGCGACGGTGTCGGCCAGATTCGGGTCTATAAGGCCGACGATGGCGCTGTGCTGTGGCAGGTCGATGTACCTGAAGGTGGCATGTATGCGGTCGATTTCAGCCCCGATGGCAGCACGGTTGTCGCTGGCGGCTTCGACGGCGATATCCGCCTGCTCAAAGCCGCCGACGGCAGCTTGATCAAGCGGTTCACTCCGGTGGAAGTGACGGGGCAGCCGATCGCGGCCAACCCGTAGTACAAAGATCGAATGAATGGAAACACCGAGGCACAGAGATCACAGAGCGGGATAGGGAAATGTCCGCTCTGTGTCCTCTGTGACTCTGTGTTTCAAATGATTTGCTTTTAAGTGATTGCCTTCAAACGGACTGTGGATATGAACCTACGTCGCCCTCTCTGCATCCTCTGCTGGGCCTCCGCCCTGGCGCTGTCGGCACTTGTCCTTTCGGTTCGTGGCGATGATGCCCCGACCGAAAAACTGCCCGATGGCCTGAAGGTGGTCGCCATCGAGGCACGCCCCGCCAGCGTCGAACTGAAGCACAAGTTCGACTATCGGCAACTGCTGATCACCGGCAAACTCGAAACCGGCGAGTCGGTCGATCTGACCCGCATGGCCATCGCCTCGGCATCCGGCTCGGTGGCAACGGTCAGCCACGACGGACTCATCCGCGCCAAGGCCGACGGTGCCGATCAGGTCACCTTTACCTACGGCAGCCTCTCCATCGCTGTGCCTGTCACGGTCAGCGGTGTCACTTCGCCACACACGGTCAGCTTTGTCCGGGACGTGCAACCGGTTCTTGGCCGCATGGGTTGCAATCAGGGAACCTGCCACGGGGCAAAGGACGGCAAGGCGGGCTTCAAACTATCGCTTCGCGGTTACGACGCCTTGTACGATCACCGCGCGTTCACCGACGACATCGGTGGCCGCCGCTTCAACCGCTCCGCCCCCGATCAAAGCCTCATGCTCCTAAAGGCGACTGGCTCGATCCCGCACGTCGGCGGTGTCCGCACGTCGGTCGATCATCCGTACTACCTGCTCGTCCGCGATTGGATCAGCCAGGGGGTGAAGCTCGACCTCGCCACGCCTCGTGTGGCAAAGATCGACGTCTTCCCGATCAATCCGACCGTCCCGCTCCCCGGCATGAAGCAGCAAATCACGGTCATGGCGACGTATGCCGACGGCCAGGTCCGCGATGTGACTCGCGAGGCGTTCATCGAAAGCGGCAACATCGAGATCATCGAGGCCAACACGAGCGGCGTGCTCACGACGCTCCGCCGCGGGGAGGCTCCGGTCCTCGTCCGCTACGAAGGTGCGTATGCCGCTACAACGATCGTCGTCATGGGTGACCGTACCGGCTTCGCCTGGGAACAGCGGCCGCAATTCAACTACATCGATCAGCTCGTCGATAAGAAACTGCAGCAGGTCAAGATCGTGCCGAGCGAGCTTTGCACCGACGAAGAATTCGTCCGCCGCGTCTATATCGACTTGACCGGCCTGCCCCCAACCGGGGCACAGACCGAGGCGTTTCTGGCGATTCCCGGCGACAGCCGGGCCAAGCGCGATGCCCTCATCGACGAGCTCGTCGGCAGCCGCGAGTATGTCGAGCACTGGACGAACAAATGGGCCGATCTCTTGCAGGTGAATCGCAAGTTCCTCGGCGAGGAAGGCTCAATCGCCCTGCGGAATTGGATCAAGGACTCGATCGCGTCGAATAAGCCATATAACCAAATGGCGTATGAGGTGCTAACGGCTAGCGGCTCGAATCTCGACAACCCTCCGGCGGCGTACTGGAAGATTCTCCGCGACCCAACCGCGGCGATGGAGAACACGACGCACCTGTTCCTTGCGGTGCGGTTTAACTGCAACAAGTGCCACGACCATCCGTTCGAGCGCTGGACCCAGGACCAGTACTACAATCTTTCGCAGTATTTCGCCCAGGTCGGCCGCAAGGCCAAGCCGGAATTCGCCGGCCAAAACATCGGCGGCAGCGCGGTCGAAGGAGCCGTCCCGCTGGTCGAAGTGATCTACGACACCGGCGCCGGCGACGTGAAGCACGACCGCACCAGCCAAGTGACGCCGCCTTCATTCCCATACTCGCACGCCGACGTGGCCCCCACAGATGCTGCTCGCCGCGAGCAGCTTGCGAAGTGGATCACGTCGAAGGATAACCAGTACTTCGCCAAGAGTTACGTGAATCGACTTTGGGGCTATCTCTTCGGCCCCGGCATCATCGAGCCGATCGACGACATTCGCGCCGGCAACCCGGCGACAAATCCCGAACTGCTCGAAGCCTTAACCAAGGATTTTATCGACAGCGGTTTTGACGCGCAGCACATCCTCCGAACGATCTGCAAGTCGCGGACGTACCAGCTTTCTGTCGCCACGAACAAGTGGAACGAGGATGACGGCATCAACTACTCGCATGCCCTGCCGCGTCGATTGACGGCAGAATCGCTGTTTGACGCGATCCACCTGGCTTCTGGTGCGACGCCGCAACTGGCGGGCGTTCCAGCCGGCTTCCGCGCGGTCGAGCTGATCGACGCCGGCGCGTCGAACGATTTCCTCGACGACTTCGGCAAGCCGGTCCGCGAATCGGCCTGCGAGTGCGAGCGGTCGAGCGGCATGGTCCTCGGACCGATCATGAAACTGATTAACGGGCCGACGGTGGCCAACGCCCTGGCTGACGGTGGCAGCACTCTGAACAAGCTCGCCGCGAGCGAGATGAACGACGCCAAGCTCATCGAGCAGGTGTTCCTCCGCTTCCTCGCCCGCAAGCCGACCGAAAAGGAGTTAAAGCTCGGCATCGACGCGCTAAGTGCTGCCGCTGCCGAACAGGCAAAAGCTGCCGCTGCCCTGACGGAATACGAGAAGACGATCCCCGCCAAGCAAGCCGCCTGGGAAGCCAGCGTCGGCAAGCCGCTCGTTTGGACGCCGCTTGATCTAAGCGAAATGAAATCGATTGTCGGCGCGACGTTTGCCAAGCAGGAGGACAAGTCGGTCGTCGTGACAGGTGCTACGGGCAAAGATACTTACTCGCTGCTTGCGCCCGTGGATTTGAAGGGAATCACCGCCATCCGACTCGAAGCGATCAATGACACGACACTTCCTGCCGGCGGCCCCGGCCGCGCTCAGAATGGCAATTTCGTGGTGAGCGAGTTTCGAGCCGCCATCGCCTCCAAAGCAGACCCGATGAAGTTCGAGCCAGTGTTGCTGCAAAATGCCTCGGCCGATTTCAGCCAGGACGGCTGGCACGTTTCGGCCGCCATTGACGGCAGTGAGGACACGGGCTGGGCGGTTTCGCCGCAGTTCGGCAAGACGCACACGGCGATCTTTGAGACGAAGTCCGATTCGGGCCACGAAGGTGGTTCGCTGTTGACGATCGCGATGTTTCAGCAGTACCCCGACGGAATGCATCTTCTCGGCAAGTTCCGCATCAGCGTGACCGATGCAGAGCGGCCCGTCATGGGAACGAAGTTGCCCGAAACGATTGCTGCGGCTCTGGCAGTTCCCGCCGACAAGCGTTCGCCGGAGCAACTCGCGACGCTCGCCGCGCACTACCGCACGCTCGACGGCGAATTGGCTCGCCTGACCGCGGAAGTAGGCAAAGCCGCCGACGCCGCCAAAAATGCCCGCCAGATCGGCGTGCAGGATCTCGCCTGGGCACTCATCAACAGCCCGGCGTTCCTGTTCAATCGCTAGACGCCTGTTCGTTCTTAGCCGGAGGCAAACTTGTCTCCGGACTGATGCTACGCGACTCGTCGCTCGGCTGCAGCCAGGCAGTTCCCTTCAAACACCGCAATTAACCGGTCGCGCCGCCGATCGCGAACGACGACGTCGGTGATGCTCGGCTTGCCTGTCCAACCCAGCAACTTGTCCCGATCGACCGGATCGTGAACGTGCGGCTTACACACTCCGGCAGGCCAGCAATAGGGAACGGAGATGATGACCGTGTGTCCCGTGCCCAGCAACTTCTGGGCAAACGCCTCAGCCTGTGGGACGTGCTCCAGCACTTGCAGGCACAGCACTAAGTCAAACATCCGCGAGGGCTCGTACTCCAGAAAGTCCATTTGGAGGCAAGTCACTCCCGGCATTTCGACCTTGGCGAGGTCCACGGCTGTCTTTTCCGGGATCCAATCGAGTTCACACACGAGCGGCGTCCCGTGGGGGCCAACATCGAGCACGCTCCGGGCCGCGGGGGCGTACTGCCGGGCCAGGCGAATCACTTCACGATAGTACGCCATCTTCCGCCGCGCATGCCAATATGAGTCGAGCTGACCCGGCGACGAAGGTGTTTCGCCAGGGAGGATCAGCCGACCGAGAAGCCTCGCGAGATTCCACATGATTCGTTCGCCTGAGAGGAGTCGCGGATTAAATTCGCGTCGGCTTAGTGATTCAAGGGCAAAACTGACAAAAATGCTTGGGATTGCAGCTTTGAAATGCCAGAATGAGGGTCAACGGCTGCCGCCCGAGGCCATTTCCGCAGGAGCATGAACGATGTCGTGGATGGTTCAACCCAACGTTCGAAACGCGTGGCTGATCGCTCTTGGTCTGGCTTCGACGGCCGCAGCTCAGGATGCCGAGCCCCTCTTCCCAGACCCGATCAAGGTCGAAGTCCCGCACGTCAGCACGGACAAGACCGCCGGTTACGACTACGACATCGTCTATGTCCGGGCCGACCGCGCCGGCGACGAGAAGCATAAGCGGTTCTTCACCGACTTCTCACAGCCGGTGACGCTGGAGCCGGGGGCCGACCTGATGCTCTTGCATCCCGACGGCAGCGAGGAGGTGCTGGTCGAAGGAGGGAACGGCTCGGTCACCGACCCGATGATCAGCTTCGACGGCCAGTGGGTCTTTTACTCGTATCTCTACGACCTGCGAAATCACAACCAGTGGGATCCGCCGGCTGCCGGAGCCGACATCTTCAAGCTCAATCTGAAAACGCGCGAGATCGTGCAGCTCACCACGCAGAGGTTCTCGCCCAACACGGGTGCGGCCCCGTGGTCGAGTGATTATCGGAAAAACGAGGAAGGGAAGACGAATTTCCAGTACGGGGTCTTCAACATGGGCCCCTGCCCGCTGCCGGGCGGCAAGCTTGTTTTCACCAGCAACCGCGACGGCTTTCGCCCGCCGAAGGGGTATCCGGTTGTCGCACTGCAACTCTTCGTGATGAACGACGACGGCACGAACGTGGAGAAGATCGGCCACCTGAACATTGCCGGGGCGCTGCACCCGGTGGTGCTCAAGGACGGCCGGATCATGTTCAGCACGCTCGAATCGCAAGGCATCCGCAGCGACATTTCGTGGGGCATCTGGACCATCCACCCCGACGGCACGAACTGGAACCCGCTGGTCAGCGCATTCGATCCGGGCGGCGCCAGCAACGGCTTTCACTTCCAGACGCAACTCTCGGACGGTCAGATCGTCATCGAGGAATACTACAACCAGAACAACAGCGGCTTCGGGGCCTATATCAAGCTGCCCCCCACACAGCCCGAGGGCTATCCTGCGTTCGGCCCCGGCTGGATGCACGACGAGCGGAACCAACCGTGGCGCTTCGGCCGCTTCGACAACGGCAAAGGAAAGTGGTACCGCCTGCCGTTCATGCCCAGCGGCAGCGTGTCGTTCACGCCGTTTGCTCTGAACCAGGAGGGGCCGGCCGACCACGCGATTCTCGGCGACAAGAACTCTCCTGCCGTCGGCAAGTTCACGCATCCGAGCGGCGCGCCGGACAATCGCTTGCTCACGTGCTATTCGCCCGGGCCAGTCAATCATCAATACACGTTCCTGCCGCAACTCGACGGTGGCATCTACCTCGCCAAAGGGGACCGGCCGATCGAGCAGCCGGGGTACATGCTGCTCATCAAGAACGACACAAACTACAACGAGTGTTGGCCGCGGGCCGTTGTTTCGTATGAGCGCATCTACGGCATGAAGGAGCCGAAGCGAATCGAGCCGCTGGCCAACGACGGCCGACTCTCTCCGCACTTGCCCGCAGGCACACCCTATGGCCTCGTCGGCACTTCCAGCTTTTACAAGCGCGAGAGTTACCCAAACGGCCGCGTGCCGCAGGGGAAAGTGACTGCCGAGTTCGCTGGGGGGGACGATCAGTGGAAGGATCTCGACGCTTTCACGAGCCACGGCAACGGCATGCCGGTCGCCTGGCACAATCAGGGGGGCGACGTCGGCCTTTACACGAACGACGAGATCCACGCCGTCCGCATCCTCGCCATGGAGCCGACGACCGACCGACCGCGCGGCGCGCACAGCGGCCGCCGCTTCCATAGCCACGCCAAAGAGCGTCTCCGCATCCTGGGCGAGATTCCGCTTAGAAAATTCTCGGGCGAGCACCAGCCGCTCGATCCCGACGGCAACCCCGACACGAGCTTCTTGGCGAAGATTCCGGCCGATACCGCGTTCACGTTTCAGACGCTCGATACGCGCGGCCTCGTGCTCAACTACGCACAGACCTGGCATCAGCTTCGTCCCGGTGAGGTTCGCACCGACTGCGGCGGCTGCCATGCTCACAGCCAAAAGCCGACGCATTTCGCCCTCACCGAAGCGGCCAAGCCCGGCTACAAGCTGTGGGATTTGACGCGCGAAACGCCGCTCGTTGCGTCGAATGGTAACCCGAAGCGTGAGCGAGGGACGGGTATCAAATACGATGCCGCCAACTCCACTACGCTCCGCTTCGCCAACTCCGGCCCCGCCAACGTCGAATACCACCGCGACATCGCGCCGATCTTCGCACGCAGTTGCGCCGCTTGTCACTTGTCTCAAGAGGGCAAAGAACCCGCGGCCAAGCTCGATCTGGCCGCCGATGCTACTCAAATCCAAGCTGAACACCTTGGCCAGTTCCCCGGCACTTACTATCGCCTCGCCCTCGACGAACGGGCGAAGTTCGGCCATAAACCGGTGCGGTATGACTCGTGGGGTTATCCGCAGGCCTCACGCTACATCCGCAAGTTCCAGGCTCGCCGCAGCTTGCTCGTCTGGAAAATCTTCGGCGAGCGGCTCGATGGCTTTGCCAACGAAGATCATCCCTCCGAGTCGCAGCCCGGGGCGGGCGACATCGTGTACAAAGGGGAAAAGCTCGATCCGGAGCGGCACGCGCACCGGATGGACGTCGATTTCACCGGCAACATCATGCCGCCGCCCGACGCCGTCAAAGCCGGCAAAGTTCAATCGCTCACAGACGAAGACCGCCACACGATCGCCCGCTGGATCGATCTCGGCTGTCCGATCGACCTCGACTACGACTCGCAGCATCCGGAAAACCGCGGCTACGGCTGGATGCTCGACGACAACCGACCCGTGCTTACACTCGCTCGTCCACTAGAGCATGAAACGAAGCCGCTCGATCGCATTCTCATCGGCATGGCGGACTACTATACGGGGCTCGACCCGAACAGTCTTATCGTCCTGGCCGACTTCAAACTGAACGGCAAACGCACGACGCAAAACCTCGCGCCGCAGTTCAAAGACTTAGGCGACGGCCGCTGGGAACTCAAACTCGATCCTCCGCTCACCAAACTCAAGGATGCCCGCATCGCCGTCAGCATCAAGGACAAGCAAGGGAACACCACGACCATCGAACGGACGTTCAGCGTTGAGTAGTCTGGCAATTACCCAGCCGTGATGCCACACGGGATCCCATCACACTTGCGAGGGCGCCAGTAGTATTCTGCTGCGCAAACGGCTCAAGCCGCAGAACCCCACTTGGCCTGCGAGTTGCAACTGCTGAACCGCGTGCTAAGGTTTCCTTCCCGGAGAATCACCATGAAGAACAGCATTCTGCTCCTCGCTACATTCCTATCGCTTGCCGTCGCCGCTGTCTCGGCTGAGGCGCGTCAATCTGGCAATGGCCGCGGACAAGTCGTCCATTCGCGGCGCGCCCCGGTCATCATGCACCGAGCGGTGCCGCCGTTCCGCGGCGTGCATGTCTATCAGAAGTAGCCTGTGTCGCTGTCAGGTCGCGCAGAGACGAGGCGGCTGTGGATGGCGTAGCCAACCACTGCAACTCGCTTTGGTTCACCACCGGCCGTAACTCGTGTCGCCTCGTTCACGCGCAGTTTGCCGCACCGGCCGCCCCAACATGAACGGCTTCGCCAGGGCCATCCCCGCGACAAAGCCGCCGATGTGCGCGCCGTAGGCAACGCCGCCCCCTTCGCTTCCCATCAGGAACAGGCCGTTGACGACTTGAAAGGCGAACCAGATGCCGACGGCAACCCAGCCAGGTACGTCGGTGATCATGCGGAGCAGCACCACGCGCACGCGACGATGCGGGTGCAAGAGCAGATACGCCCCCATTACGCCCGAGATTGCCCCGGACGCACCGAGGCTCGGCACTTCTGACGTCCAGTTCGTCGCGACGTGAGCGAGCGATGCCAAGAGACCGCACAGCAGATAGAAGATCGAGTATCGCAGCCGCCCCATGTCGTCTTCGATATTGTCGCCGAAGATCCAGAGAAACCACATGTTGCCGAGCAGGTGCGCCCAACCCCCATGCATGAACACAGCCGTGAGCAGCGTGAGATAGACGGGAATCGGCGTTCGCTTCAGTCCCGGCTGCAAGTACTGCACCCGCTGCCCGTCGGCGGTCGTCGCCTGCACCGTTTTGTCTTCTGACACCAGATCCTTCCCCGACGTGATCTCGGCCGGAACCGTCGAATACGCCAGCGTAAAAGCGTCGTTCGTTCCTCCCCACTGAAACAGGACGAACACCAAGACGTTCATCGCGATGAGCGTCACGGTGACGACGGGAAAGCTCCGTCGATCCTGATTGTCGTCGCCGATGGGGAAGACCATGAGCTGTTAGCAAGCAGAGTGAACAAAGTGCAGCCTGCTTCAGCAGGCTTACCCGGTTAGGCCCGGCCTTCAGGCCGGGTACCCAATCAGAACGCCATTGCCGCGCGGTCGCAACGGCTACGCCAGCACTTCCTTCACCACATTCCCCGCCACATCCGTCAGCCGGAAGTCGCGGCCGTTCAGGCGGAAGGTGAGCTTCGTGTGTTCCAGGCCCAGGAGGTGCAGGATCGTCGCGTGCAGGTCGTTCACGTGGACGCGGTTTTCAACCGCTTTGTGCCCCAGTTCGTCGGTAGCGCCGTATTGCACGCCACCTTTCACGCCGCCGCCCGCCAGCCAGTAAGTGAAGGCGTGCGGGTTGTGGTCGCGGCCGGTTCCACCTTTCTGCACGATCGGCAGGCGGCCGAACTCGCCCCCCCAGATGACAAGCGTGCTATCGAGGAGGCCTCGCTGCTTGAGATCGGCCAGGAGGCCGCCGATCGGCGTGTCGGTTTCGCCCGCGAACTGGCTGTGGTTGTCCTTGATGTTCGTGTGGCCGTCCCAGCTTCGCTCGTTCTCCATGCCGCCGGAGTAAATCTGCACGAACCGGACGCCTCGCTCGACCATCCGCCGGGCCACCAGGCACTGCCGGGCGAAATGGTCGCATTGCTTGTCGCCGATGCCGTACAGCTTGTGGATCGATTCAGGCTCCTGGTTGATGTCGATCGCTTCGGGGGCGGCGATTTGCATCCGGTAGGCCAGCTCGAAGCTCTCGATCCGAGCGGCCAGTTCCAGTTCTTCGGGAGTCCGCGCGAGGGCGTGCTTGTTGAGCTTGCTGAGCAGGTCGAGCGCCGCCCGCTGCTGGCCGTCGGTCTGGTCCTTGGGGCGATAGAGGTTGTCGATCGGGTCGCCTTGCGGCTTGAGCCAGGTTCCCTGATAGACGCTGGGCAGAAAGCCGGCGGACCAGTTCTGTGAGTACCCCTTGGGAAGGCCGCGACCGAGCGGATCGGTCATCGCGACGAATGCCGGCAGGTTGAGGCTGTCGCTTCCCAGGCCGTACGTCACCCACGAGCCGACCGAGGGGAAGCCCATCCGTGTCGTCCCCGTGTTCATCATGAACAGGGCGGGGGAATGGTTGTTGCTGCCGGTGTAGCACGAGCGAATGATCGCCATGTCATCGACGTGCTCGGCCATCTTGGGGAAAATCTCGCTCACCCACGCGCCGGATTTGCCGTGCTGGGCGAACGCAAACGGCGACTTCATCACCGGCCCGACCTGCGCCGTGAAAAAGCCCGTGTTCTTGTCGAAGCCTTCGAGTTCCTTGCCGTCGCGCTTCTCGAGTTCCGGCTTGTGGTCCCAGGTATCGACCTGGCTCGGTCCGCCGTTCATGAAGAGCCAGATCACGCTCTTCGCCTTGGCCGGAAAGTGGCTCGCCTTGGGCGCGAGCGGATTCAGCCGCGGATCGGCCGCGGCCCCCTCCGCAGCGGCGGCCGAGTTCACGAGCAGCCCCTGATCAGCCAGCATCGCGGCCAGGGCGAGCATTCCCGCGCCACCGCCGGCGCTGACGAGGAGTTGGCGGCGGGAGAGTGAGCGATAGTCAAGCATAACGAACTCCATTGCAGTCACGTTGCACGTCGAAATGACACTACCCGCACGATTGCCACCTCCCGCATCCGCTCATCAATTCGATACCAAACAATCAAAGGGAACTTGAAGAGGATGCGCGTGTCCTCGTCTCGCGATTCCCCGGCTTCGAGCGGCACTGCGGTAAGTTCCGAACCAATGCGTGTCGCCGCATTTGCAACTCCCTCTTTGTCAATTGCGTTGTCATAGATTCGCTGAAGCTCGGCTTCGGCTTCGGGATCCCACGTCACGCGGAACGTCATTGTCCACGGCTCCGCAGACGATGAAGAACTTCTTCGGTGGTATGGCCCTCGCTGAGTCCCCGTTCAGCGCGGCGATCCATCTCCTCCTCACTGACGCCAGGATTGAGGTTTCTCAGCCATTGCCGAAACGCTGTGGAATTTTCATCGGGAACGAAGCGGCCAAAAACGTTTCCCGCCTCGTCGCATAGCTCCATCGATTCGGATAATCCGTGAAGCCGTCCGACAGTGGCTGCATCAATCACGACACGTGTCATAGCACAACTCCTCCTCTGCAATCCTACTCCACATACACAAACTCGTTCAAACCAAACAGCACCTGGCTGAAGTCGGCAAGAGCGAGCTTCTTCGCGTCGGGTTTGCCGGCGTCGGTGTAGGACTTCGCCTGAGCGGTTAGGAACGCGATCGTAGCGGCTAGTTCTTCCGCATCCGGCTCGCGGGCGACGGCAGTGAGGTAGCCAAGCTTCACGGCTTCCGCAGGGGACTTTTCGTAAGCCGGCAATAGACGCGTGGCGAAATTGTGCGCATACGTGCGGACGTGCGGGCTGTTGAGGATCGCCAGGGCCTGAGGGGCGATCGTCGTGCTCGGCCGACCGCCGACGCTCACGAGCGGCTCGGGTTGATCGAAGAGCTGCATCATCGGCACCAGCTTGCTCCGCTTGATCTGGAAATAGATGCTGCGACGGGTGTGCCCCTCATCGAGCGTGCCAGGGCCGAACTGCGTCCGGTCGAGCGTGCCGCTCACTGCCAGCATGTTGTCGCGAATCAGTTCCGCTTCCAGCCGCTGCGGCTGATGCCGCCAGAGCCACGTGTTCTCGGGGTCGATTTTCGCATCGGCTGCGTCGAACTGGCTGCTTTGCATGTACGCAGCCGTCAGCATCATCCGCTTGTGCAGGGCCTTGATCTTCCAGCCGCTGGCGATGAACTCACTCGCAAGGTAGTCGAGCAATTCGGGATGCGACGGACGCGACCCCTGCACGCCAAAGTCATTGGGTGTCGCAACCAGGCCGCGACCGAAGTGGTGGTGCCACATCCGATTGACGAAGACACGAGCCAGAAGTTGCCCAGCGCCGTGCTCCGTATCGGTGATCCAGTTGGCCAGAGCCGTGCGGCGATAGCTAAGCTTTGATCCAGCGGGCGGAGCGACTTGCCACGCCTTCTCGCGGTTGGGCGTCGTCATGAGCACCTGCAAGAAGCCTTGCTGAGCTTCCCCCATTTTCTGATCGCAGTCGCCGCGCTTGAGGAAAAACGTCTGCTCGAAGAAGTCGGCCCCTTGCGTATGGTGACGGATGGGCGTCACCCCCTCGCTGCAGACCATCACTTTGACGAGGTTCGGCTGCGGCTCGGACTTGGCATGTGTTTGCTCCGCATCGCTGAGCTTCCCCCATTCGGCATCGAGTGGACGGTAAAATGCTAACGCGGCAGCTACTTGTTCGGGCGTGCGGTCGCTAGGAGGGGCGGCCAGGGCGACGGCTACTTCAGGCGAGATGCCACCGATCTCCACCGGCAGCGGTTTGGCGACCGATGTGACGGAGAGGCGCGGCCGGCCGATTGCGTGCTTGTTATTATTCTGAAAGTCGAGCGTGACGACGAGCGTTGCCGGCTGGTCGAGAACCAACTCTTCCGCCAATTCGAAGACAGCCGCGTGGTCCTTGCCGAACTTCGGATCGACCGCCCAGCCCGATTTCTTATCGCCGTCGATCGTGTTCTTCACGAACAGCCCCTGCGGCGATTGCTCGAACGTTGTTTGCGGATTGGCGAGCACAAGCGGTTTGACAGGGCCCTCTTTGGGTTTGATGGCAACGGTGAAGTCGGTGAGGGCGAAGTTGCCGTTGTCGGCGCGGCCAGGACCACCTTTCGCCAGTGATGGATGCGATAGCGCTTCGAGTCGGATGCCGGTGTACTTCCCAGCGGGAAGGGCCGATTCGATCGTGTACGTGTCGAAGTCGGCATTCGCGCCGGATGACAGCACGGAGCTATCATCCTGCCTTGTGAGCGTGGCATTCCCCTTGGACTTCGCCTCATTGACGCTCAGAATTCGCCAAGCGCTGTTACGAGCTCTTGCTGCATCTTCGGTTTGCTCCCAGGCGGTGAATCGCCCCGGCAACTGGTCCTTCTCAAATTGCTCGCGAGCCGCGACGAACGGCGCGTGCTCCGTATCGAACTTCGCCTTGGCAATCTTGTACCCCGCAGGGTCCATGTTCACGTCGAGGTCGCTGCGGACCGTCGTCGTGAACGTGGAGACAAAGCGGTAGTAGTCGGCTTGCGGAATCGGATCGAACTTGTGGTCGTGGCAGCGGGCACAACCGATCGACATGCCAAGCATCGCGCTGCCGGTGGTAGCGGCCATGTCGTCGAGCGCGTCATACCTCGTCCGTTCGACTTCGTTCGCCGTGATCTGCGTCGGAAAAACTCCAGCGCCCAGAAAGCCCGTCGCCATCAGCGCCATCGGTTCTTCAGGCGCGAGTTCGTCGCCGGCCAACTGCCACCGGACGAACTGGTCGTAAGGCATGTCCTGATTTAACGCCTTGATGACGAAATCGCGGAAGTGGTAGGCGTGCGGCCGATCGTAGTCCTGTTCAAAGCCGTGGCTCTCGGCAAAGCGGGCCGCATCGAGCCAGTGGCGGGCCCAGCGTTCGCCGTAATGGGGCGAGGCGAGCAATTTGTCGAGGACGGCTTCGTATTCGGCGGACTCTTCTGCCGGTGGCGGCAGGCCGATGAGATCGAAATGCGCCCGTCGGATGAGGACGCGGCGGTCAGCTGGAGCATTTGGTGAGAGCCCCTTTTCTTCGAGCTTGGCCAGGACGAACCGATCGATTGGACCTTTCACCCATCCCTCGTTCTTCACCCCGGGCGGATCGTGCTTTGCGAGCGGCTGGAAGGCCCAGAACTCGCGGGCTTTCTCGGGTACGACGGCCGCCATCCAGGCATCGGGGTCGCGCGGATTGGCGACGAGTGGCTTGTCGTAAGGAGCGCCGAGGTCGATCCAGCGGGCGATGGCCGCGATTTGCGCGTCGGGCAGCTTCTCGCCGCCGTCGGGCATGAACGGCTTCTCTTTATGGCTGATGAAGCGGACCACGTTGCTATCCGCCGACTTGCCGATGGCGACCGATGGCCCATGCGAACCGCCGCGTAAGAGCCCCTTGCGCGTAGCCAGGTCGAGCCCCGATTCGACTTCCGTTCCGCCGTGGCAATCGACGCACGCATCGATCAGCACTTGCCGCACTTGCGACTTGAAGAGGCTGAGCCCCTCATGCATCTTCTCGGCATGAGCCGGATCGAACTCGGCAGCTGATTCAGCCGGCTTCGCCGGTTCTTGCGCGTAAGCGGCGACAGCTGCCAAGAGAGCGAAACAAGCTGACGCAAAAACAATACGAAGCATCCGACATCTCGCAGGCGGGAGAGAATGCGGTCAAACGGCCAAGGGGGCCGCCAATGGCGGGACTGCCAGCGAACCACGTCCGCGGCAGCCTTTTCATTGTAATGCGAGGCAGATTCCAGCGGCAACTTTGGCTATTCGTCGGCCTTGGCTTCGTCGGCGGCTTCCTTGTCTTCAGCCTCTTTATCAGCCTTGGTTTTCCCGGCTTTCCCCTTCGCCTTCTTCTTGCCGCGGTCGGCTTGCAGTGCCGCCTTCTCCTCGTCGTTTAGCTTGCCGTCGCCGTCGAGGTCGTACTGCTTGATGAGCGGGTTGGGCTTCCGTCCGGGCTTTTCGTTACCAGCCGCGGGGTTTGCGCCGCCGGCTACTGGTGCGGATTCAAACAGCCCACCGGCTGGATTGCCGCCGAGTCCCACCCCCGTCGCCGGACCACCACCGCGGCGATTCTTCTGCATGGCCGCTTGAGCAGCGAGCTTCTCTTCGTCGCTCAGCTTGCCGTCGCGGTTTTTGTCGAACTTCTTCAGGAATTCTTCGGCACCGGGAAAGCCACCAGGGACAAGCCCCGAGCCGACAAGGCCTCCCATCCTTTTGAGTTCCTCTTGAGCCTTGAGCTTTTCGTCATCGCTCAGCTTGCCGTCCTTGTTCAGGTCGAACTTGGCGAGCAGTTGTTTTTGTGCCTCGGCAAACGCCTTACCCGAATCGACCTTAGGCTTGGGGGCATCCTCAGCCGAAAGCAAGCCGGCAAACACAACCAATCCAGCAAGCGAAGCGAGCGGAATGCGTTTCATAGCAGCCAACAAAAATAGAAAGGTGCGACCCCTTAGCAGCAACGAAAAGCCGCTGCCACTTCAACTAGCCTACCCTGCCAGCGAGAGGAATTGTAGCGATTTGCCGGGAAATCACCCCGGAATCGCCAGGGCGAGGGCCGCGGAAAACGCCGCGGACGATCGCACCGATCGCAATTGATCGAGTCGCTGACGCAGTTCCAGGCCAATCGGCTCTGGGTCATCTGGGTTGTTGGGATCCACGGCCAGGAAGTCGAGCAATGTGCCGATCCGGTCGGCCGCACGGAGCAGGTCTTGCGCCGCATCAATCCCTGCCAACAATGCACGCCGCTCCTGCGGAACCCTTGTTTTCTCGAGCGCGGCCTCCATGTCGCCAATCAACATCCCCACCCCATCAGCCAGTTCGGCGTACTGAGCCTGGTGCCGGCCGATGAGATCGGGATTGATCGCCCCGTCCGCCAGCATGGAGCGAATATCCGCCACGGTCTGTTCCGTGAGGCCGTCGGCGATGTCCTCATAGTTGTGCAGCGCGGCGGCAAACTGCTCGAGGGCCACAATTCGCTCCATCCGAGCGGCAGCCGCCCGCACCTTTTGCACGGCTGGCACGAGCAAGCCAATGAGAATGGCGATGATCGCAATCACCACCAGAAGTTCGATCAGCGTGAAACCAAAATGCGAGCGACCTTGGAGAACCCGAGCCATAAAGCACCTCCGCCAAATCGAGAGTAGAAACCGCGGCCAGGAATCCAGCCAGGTAATACCGCCTAGTGTGACGATCCGGCGTCGCTCTGCAAATCACCCTTGGCCGAAAGACCATCAGGGAGCGAGCACAACACGTTCGGAATTCGCATCCTCGACTGCCGTGAGTCGCAGTTTGACGGAGCCGGTTTCATTTTCTGCCGCTTCATAGAACTTCGTCGGCGAGTCCACTCGTGACTTTCCCACGTAACTAACGAAATCGCCGGGGCGGAGGCCGGCTTTCCAAGCGGGGCTGTCACGCTCGACTTCGATCACGCCGACGCAGCCTTCCGGATCGAGATCACGCGACTGCTCGCGAAAGAGAGGGGCGGCCGTCGCGTATTCGACTTTCATTCCTCGCCACGATGGAACGGGAACCTCGGCAATTCCAGGCCGCGGACCTTCGACCCGCTTCTTCGAGAGTTCGACCGGTACTTCAATCTTCCGGCCGCGACGCGTCGCCGTACCGCCGCGTTCGACGGTTAGCGACACGAGCGTCTCCGCCGGCTTGCCGCTCAGTTGGCGGATCAGGTCGATGTCGTCGCTCACCGGTTCGCGGTCGATGTGTGTGATAAGATCGCCCGGCTTGAGGCCCGCGCGGGCAGCGGGCGTAGCGGGAACGAGGTCCTCGACGACGGCGCCTTGCTTGCCCGCGCGGCGCTCGGCATCGGCCAGAAATCGCGGGGCAACACCGAGAAAGCCGTATTCGGGCAGGCGCCCGGTCTTCAGCGTGTCGAGCGCCTTGCGAAAATCGTCATCGACCGGATAAGCAAAGCCGCCGGGTTTCTCGTAGCCCGACAGGGCTGCGAGCGATGTGGTGAGGCCGACCATCTCGCCCTTCAGGTTCAGCAGCGCGCCGCCGCTCGATCCCAAGTCCATCCGCGCGTCGGTCTGAATGAGCGTTCCCCAGTGATGGAGCGTTTCGCGTCCCTCGCTCGGCCGCGTCGCGGTCTTCGGCGGCGGAGCTTGCCGCGAGAGATTGGATACAAGTCCCCACGACGCGCTCGGCTGACCGTCTCGAGCGATCGCATAAGGATTGCCGAGCGCGATCACAAACTGCCCCTTCTTGAGCTCGCGAGCGTTGCCCAGCGTCATCGGCAGAAGGTCGCTCGCTTCGATCTGGAGCACGGCCAGGTCGAGCCACGGATCGGCGGCTTTGACCTTCGCGGGATACGGCTTGCGGCCGGCCCAGACGTAGAAATCGGCGGCCTTCACATCGCCGAGCACGTGGTAGTTCGTGACGATCAGCCCTTTCGCGTCGATCACCACGCCCGTGCCAAACTCATGCGGCACAAAACTCGGGTCGGTCGGGTCGGTTACTTCCGGCAGCCGCAGCGTTGGCGGGGGGTCTTCATCCAAACGCAGAGCGGCCGGAGCGTCGCGCCGAACGCGGGCGATGGCCACAACCGACTTCTCTGCCTTGGCAATCGCGTCGGTGACGACCTGCTCAAGTGCCGCGGCGACTTCCAATCCCGACGGCTGACGATCCTGGGCCGGCGCAGGGAACGACAGCAATAGCGCCGCGAGCGCGCCAAGGCTGTGCCACACGCGTGGTGGAACACCCAGTGCCGTCATGTTGTTTCCCCTGGCGATCATTTACGTCGTCGATCCTACAGCGACGACGATCATGCATTCATATTCTGAAAGATGTTTCTCGTTGAGTCTTTGCCTTAAGTTGTTTCAGGATAGCAGTTTAATGTCGTCATGGCGATTATGCAGTTATGCATTTTATGCACGATAAGATTCTGCCGGGGCGACGGAACCTACTCGTCCCCTCCCTCTCCCTCCGTCGCAATTCCGCCAGTCAGCGCGCCGGAGGCAAGGATCTTTTCTCGCAATTCGGCAGCAATCTCCGGGTTCTCCTTGAGGAACGCCCGGGCCTTCTCCTTCCCCTGGCCGAGATACGCCTCGCCGTATTTGAACCACGCGCCGCTCCGGGCGATGATTTTTTGGGCCAGCGCCAAATCAATAATGTCTCCTTCGTAACTGATGCCGCAGGTGTGCATCATGTCGAACTCGGCGACCCGAAACGGCGGGGCGACCTTATTCTTCACCACCTTCGTCCGCACCCGCTGGCCGACCACCTCTTCGCCGTCCTTCAGTTGGGCGATGCGGCGAACGTCGATGCGGCAGGAGCAATAGAACTTGAGGGCCCGGCCGCCGGGAGTCGTTTCCGGGCTGCCGTAACTGACGCCGATCTTCTCGCGAATCTGGTTGATAAAGATGACCGCGGTTTTGCTCTTGGCGATGGCCCCGGTCAGCTTCCGCATCGACTGGCTCATCAAGCGGGCCTGAAGGCCGACGTGCGTATCGCCGATGTCCCCTTCCAATTCCGCCCGCGGCACGAGGGCGGCCACCGAGTCGATGATGATCACATCGACCGCGTTGCTCTTCACCAGCATCTCGGTGATCTGCATCGCCTCTTCACCGTTGTTCGGCTGGCTGACGAGCAGCGTTTCGAGTTGCACGCCGAGCTTTTTGCCCCAGGTCGGGTCGAAGGCATGCTCCGCGTCGATGATCGCCGCGATGCCGCCCCCCTTCTGCGCCTGAGCGGCAACGTGCAGGGCGAGCGTCGTTTTGCCGCTCGATTCGGGGCCAAAAATCTCGATGATGCGGCCGCGAGGAATTCCCTGCCCGCCGAGGGCCACGTCGAGCGAGAGGCTGCCGGTCGGAATGCCTGAGATCGTCAGCGTCTTATCGCCGCCGAGGGGCATGATCGACCCCTCGCCGAACTGCTTCTCGATCTGCTGGAGGGTCGATTTAAGCGTTGCGTTGTCGTTGATGAGTGCCGCGACGGCCGCTTTGCCGTCATCGGGGCGAGACTTTTCCTTCTTGACCATGCGATGGTTGCTCTTCTCGTTCACTTTTTCAGCGGTGGCAGACATGACGAACACTCCGTTATCGGGGAGGCTGGATCGAACCACAAGGCAGCCGAATTGCAAGGCACAACCAAACGAGGTCTGAACAAGCGGCTACTGTGCGCTCGGATACTGTGCGCTTGTCCGCTCACAATGTCAACTGGCGACACAGGAATTTTCGCCGCGGCTGTGACAGATCTGGTCGCAAGATGGGCAATTTGGCGATTGCCGGCATTCTCGCCCATGCCGCAAGTCTTGGCGTGACAGCAGGTTCCGGCAAGTGAACAGGGGAGGATTTTCGTGAGAATTCCACCTTCTTCTGATCTACGTCCCGAACTTTCCAAATGTGGGTGAATCATGCTGGCTTCACACATAGCAGGCACCCAGCTGTTGGATCGCTCAATTGGCTTATGCGAACTGCCCGGTGTTGAGTCTGCGATTTCTTTCAATCACTCCTCGCCTTTTCGCACCGGTTCAAAGGTTTGGCCAGCCATATTGTGCGCGACACCGATGCACAGCGCAGCGGCTCCCTTGCAGGTTCGATCTCGAACTCGCTCGCCGCCGTTGGCTTGGCGAAAGTACGCAAGCTCTCCGGCCGCCGCCTGCGCCGGTCAATCCGCAAGAGCCAGCATGCCGATAACTCTCGATAAGCTCTCGCGAACCGGCAAGGTCTGCCTGGCTTATGCGGATTGCCGGGTCCACTTGACCGGCCGGGACGGTTTTCCTAGGTTTGCGGATAGAGAGTGCCACTGCTGGCTCGTCCCAGCAGTGCCTCGCGATAGGTCACAACAGGGCGCTGTAGCCAAGTGGCTAAGGCAGCGGATTGCAAATCCGCCATCGTCGGTTCAACTCCGACCAGCGCCTCTCGATCGAAACACGAGCCGCAGCGTGGGTTTTCTCGCGCTGCGGCTTCTCTCTTTCTAGCCGATCGCTTCGTAGGGAATCGGTTCCATAGTCCCCGATTTTACCCGGCAATCCGCCAGCCGGCCAAATGCGGTGGGGCTAGGAATTAGGCGCCGAGAGCGGCGGCTTTCCCAGGTACAGCCACAGCAGCACCCATCCCGCAAAGCAAAAAGTGATGATCGGGTCGGGCCACTCGAAGCGGAGTTTGCCGTCGTACCCACGATGAAACGACATGGCGACGTAGCCGACGAGCGCCGGCACCACGCCTGTTGCGATCACCAGACTTCGCAGGCTGAATTGCATCCGGTCGATTCTACCCGGCAAACTGTCGGCCGGCCTGCTACCTCTTTGGCCGGGATGCTGCGAACTTTTGGCCGTGCTGGCAGCGTGGGTGGGGCTGATTGTGCTGTCAGTTAAGGCCGAATTGACGATTCGAGAACCATCTTTTGTTGAGCACGGAACAACGCTTCTCGCGTTTGCGAATCTGCCAAACTGCCAGCCAATCTACTGCGGTCCACCCACCACCCCGCACCGAGCGCCACAACCACTGTCAGCCATAGCACGTCGCGAATCGTAAAGCGAAACATGGGGGTGGCATTCATGCTCCAGGTTGTAGCCTTCGGGCAGGCAAGGCAAAAGCAAAAGTGGGCTAAGGGTGACAGTCGTTACGTGAACCTGTTGCTTTTTTCTTGCGGTGCGTAAAGTACGCCGAAACTGCCATGGCGCAAGCCAGGACAATTCCCACTTGAACGATTGCCACGATATCGTCGCGTGGTACGCCGGTCGGATGAGTAGCGCGCCAAACGAGGTATGCGTTCGCTGGCACAATCAACATCAAGACCAGTAACGCTCGGATGCTGAATTGCATTGGCTCGATTCTACCCCCGCCCGAAAAAGCCCCGCTACGGCGTTGAATGAACTAGGGCAGAGGCGATGCTACGGGCATTCGCTGCCCAGCAAACTGGCTAATGTCAAATTTGGCACCAGGCAAGGCTCGCCCTCTAGACCTCCTGCGGGTGCCCCATCGTAAGGATGTGTTGGCCGAAGATCGTCTTGCCATTGCACAAAGTTGCACCTTAGCCGCCTAGCTTTCCCCTTAGGCCGACCCATCTCCGCTTAGCCGCGCGCTCGCCCTGCGCCGGCACACTGGCTGCAATCATTGCCAGCCGGCAGCCTTGGCAGCATCCGGCAAGTCGAGCCCAAGCGGCTACGATTTCAATGTCATCAGGATCAAGTGTTGCGCCCTGGGCCTTCGCAGGAAAACCGCTGCTTGCATCGAGGGGAAATTCTTGAAAACTTCCTGCGGAATTGGCGCCGCAGGCTTTATCTGCGCCGCAAAGTCGCGGCCCCGCTTGGTAAGCTTTTCAGGCGATTTGTAAGCGACTTGCCAACTGTCCAGTGCTAGCGAAAGAGGCCAAAGGGGGCATAAACGCGGCATTTCTCGGCACTTGTGCGTGTGGGCCGCAAGTTCCCGCGCAATTGGCACACGGGGTGCATTAGGTCTATAGCATTGAATCGCCCCGGAACAACAAAGGAGTGTGCCATGCTCGTTCTCACACGGAAGCTGCAGCAGCAGATCAAGATCGGCGACCAGGTCACCATCACCATCCTGCGAGTGAAGGGGCAGTCGGTACGCGTCGGCATTGAGGCCCCGCGCGACGTGCGGGTGGTGCGCGGTGAACTCCCTCACGGCAGCGACTTGCCCGGCGGGAGCCACACGACGGCTGGCGATGAGTCGGTCATCGAAGAAACCACGCTCGTCCTCACCGGCACGCTGGCCGAGGGGGAAAATGCGACTGAGGCCCTCGAAGAAGCGAGCACGCTTGATGAAGCGACCGCTCCGCGACGAACACTTCCCGCGGTGAATGGCCCTCCTGCTTCGCCGCGTCTGCCGCAACGGAAACGGTTCAATCGGGCCGGTGCGCCGCCGCTCCGCCTGGCCATGGCCAGTGCCGCGCCGTCGCTGGCGAAGTAGTCGTCTTGCCGGGCGAGTTACCCCAAGGCCTGATGGCCGGACTCGCCCAGCGGGAGCGAAAGCTCCTTCGCCGGAACTCGCGGCGGAATCGGCGGGGGGAGGGTCGGTTGAATCGGATGTGATCGCCGACTGAAGAGTCGCTGCGCGAGCCACTCGCGAAGCTCCATCATCAGGCTGAGCAGGCAGGGGACAAACACGAGCGTCACCACGGTTGAAACCATGAGCCCACCCAAGAGCACCGCCCCTATGCCGCGATAAAGCTCGCTTCCCGCCCCCGGCGCGAGCACGAGGGGCAAGAGACCGACGAGGCCGCCGAGCGTCGTCATAAAGATCGGCCGAATGCGGGTCCGGACGCTCTCGATGACCCCCTGGCTGATCGACATGCCGTCTTCTTTCACGTGAATGAGCGACTGTTCGACGATCAGAATCGGGTTGTTCACCACTGTGCCGACGAGCATGATGAAGCCGAGCATCGTGAGCACGTCGAGCGGTTGCGGCGTCCAGAGGTTGAGGAGCCAGAGCCCCGCCAATCCGCCGACCGCCCCGATCGGAACGGTCATCATCACGACGAACGGATAGACCCACGATTCAAATGTCGCGGCCATGAGCAGGTAGGTGATGAGCACGGCTAGGACGAGGTTTTTCCAGAGCGAGTTCCACGTGCTGCTCAGTTTGTCGGCCGTGCCGCCGAGGGAAATGCCGTAGCCCCCTTCGAGTTGGCCGCTCGCCTGCATCTTCTCGATCACTTCTTTCTGGATCGCCTCCATCGCCGCTTCCAGTGGCATCGTCGGCGGAGGGGTGACCTGCAGCGTGATCGCCCGCTGTCGCGTCCGGTGGTTGATCTGTTCGGGGCCGCTGGCCAGCTTGATGTTGGCAACCGCTTCTAGCGGCACGAGCTGGCCCGTAGGAGTCGCTACCGGGAGCGAGGCAAGGCTTTGGAGGCTCTTGGCGTATTGTTCCTGCCCCACAATGCGCAGATCGATTTTGTCGCCGCCCGTGTAATAGTCCGTGGCGTAAGCACCATCGACCAGCGCATCGACGGTATAGCCAAGGTCCGCAGCCGTCACCTGCATATCGGCAGCCTGATCCCATTTGGGCGTGACCCAAACTTCTGGGTTCGAGACATCCAGGCTCGGCTTGGGCAAGATCTGCGCGCCGGGAATGATCGCCGGGCCGCCTCCCGCGCCAGAAATCTGAGCGAACAGTTGGCCTCCCAGACCGACGAGCTTCTCGATCTCGGGACCGGTAATATCGACGTCGATCGTGCGGCCGGCAGTGAGACCTTGCTCAAAGAGGCTCGTTTGAAACGCGATCAGAATGGTGCCGTCGTTGAGCTTGTCCCCCAGACGCATGATGACCGGAATGAGCGCGGCCGCCCGTTCGGGATCAGCGGAGCGGACGCCAACAAACACCTGCCGATTGCGAGCGACGAAGAAAAAGTCCTCGATTTGCGGAGCATCGAGCGTCTTCAGCTTGGGATCGTTGGGATCGATGTCCCAGTACGGCTGCAGGCCGTTCTCGACCACATTTCCCATTTCCAGCAGCTTTTCCAGGTTGTAGCCCGGCGGCGGCAACATGATCGCGATGATCAGATTCCGGTTGCCGCCCGGCAGATACTCGACTTTGGGAACGAAGAGCCACGTGGCAACGACCGAACCGACAACCACGACTCCCACAAAAATGAGCCGGGGCATCACGCCCCGCAGGAGCGTGCGATTCACGGAGAGGAGCCGATCGACCATCCATAGGGCAATGCGATCGAAAAAGGAGAGCACCGGCGCGATGGGCATCCACAACAGGTCGAGAAGGCCGCGCCACCCTTTACGGCGGCGATGCGGGCCGCTCGAACCATTCTGCTCGTGTGGCCGCTCCTCGCCCGGCCCATGCGGCTTGAGAATGCGCATGGCGGCGGTCGGCACCACGGCGACGGCGACGAACATCGAGAGGCCGACCGCGGCGCTGATGGCGATGGCAATATCGCGGAACAATTGCCCTGCCTCTTCGCGAATAAAGAGCACGGGAATGAACACGGCCAGGTTTGCGAGGGTCGCGTTGAGCAGCGCCCCCCACACCTCACTGGCCCCCTTGATCGACGCTTCTTCGGGGCTTTCGCCCAGCTGATGCCGACGGAAGATGTTTTCGAGCATCACGATCGCGTTATCGACGAGCATGCCGACCGCGAACGCCAAGCCGCCGAGCGCCGGCACGTTGAGCGAGCGGCCAAGCAGGGCCATAACGAGAAACGCCCCGATCGTGCTGATCAGGATGTGGGCGAAGATGATGATCGTCGAGCGGCCGCTCCGCAGAAACACGAGCAGCGTCGCGAACGTGAACAAGCTGCCGTAGAAAAGGTTCTCCGTCACCAGATTACGGGCGGAATAGATATAGTCCGTTTCGTCATAGACCTGAATCAGCTCCAGTCCCTGCTGCCGGAGCAAGTTGTCGTTCAGGTCCTTGACCGCCTTCGTGAGCCCTTCCTGCACCTCCAGCACGTTCTCACCAACCGATCGCATCGCGTTGATGGCGATGCACGTGCTGCCGAATCGGCGCACGAAACCGTCGGGCTTCTTGTAGCTCAATTCGGCCCGTCCGACGTCGCGGACATAGACCGGGAGCCCCCCTTCGCGGCTGAGGATGGTGCTCTCGACCTGTTCCGGCGAGCGGAACTGGCCGAGCGTCCGGACGACGTAGCGCCGCTTCCCTTCCCAATAGTCGCCGCCGGACGTGTCTTCGTTCTGGCCGCGCAGCGCCTGCCGCACGTGATTGATCGTCAAATTACGAGCCGCGAGCTTTTGCGGGTCGATAACGAGCTGCAGTTCCTCTTCGCGGCCACCTAGCACGTTGGCATTCGACACCCCCTTCACGCGTTCGAACGTCGCTTCGATGAAGTCCTCTGAGAACTTGCGGAGCGTCGAAATATCCCGCTCCGGCGGGAGCCAAACCGCCACTGCCGGCTCCTTGGCCGTCAAACGCCGCAGGCGGAGCATCCGCAGTCCTTCGCTTTTGGCAGCGTACGCCTTGTCGATTTCCGCCTTCAGCCCTGGGTTCTGGCCGACCAGCTTGTCGGCACTTTCGCGGTCGGGCACGCGCTCGCTGAGGATGAACCAGGCAATCGGGCGATCCGATGCGTTCGACGTGTTGATGACCGGCTCTTTGGCGTCTTCCGGATAGTCGGGAACCTGGGCGAGCTTGGTATTGACCTTGAGCATCGCCTCACGCATGTCGGTGCCGACGGGAAACTCCAGAATCACACGCCCCATCGAGTCCATGCTCTCGGAGGTCATTTTGCTGACCCCTTCAACCCCTTTCAGAAACTCCTCCTGCTCCTGAATGATCTCGCGCTCGACTTCCTGCGGGCTTGCTCCGGGCCACATCGTTTCGATCGACAGCGTCGGAATCTGCACCTCGGGCGTGAGCTGCATCGGCATCGAGAGCATCGCGATGACGCCGAAGAGCACCACCAGGATCACGCCCACGGTGACCTTGACCGGATTATGAACGAACGTTTCGATTAAGTTCATCGCAGTAACTTGATCGCAAATGGGACAAGGTCATTTGTCAGTTGTCACCTGTCACTTGCAGTTACTCGCTTGCAAATGACGAATGACAAGTGACCAGTGACACTTATGGCAACTTCATTTCCTTCGGCTCCGCTCGCACCTCCATGCCCGGACGCACCCGTTCATTCCCTTCCACGATCACCTGGTCGCCCGCCTTCACGTCTCCTTGCACGCTGATCCAGAGGCCAGTGGCGGGGCCGAGTGTGACGGGGACGGGCCTGACCATCGGTTTGCCGCTCGCGCCGTCGGTAACGAAGACCATCGGCGCGGGACCACCAAGCACGACCGCATCTTTCGGAACAAGCGTCCGCGGAATCGGCTGTCCAACCGGCAGCGTCACGCGAGCGAACATCCCGGCTTTTAGGACGGGGTGGCTCCCTTCGAGCACATTATCGACGCGTACTTTGACGGGAAAAGTTCTCGCGCGCGCGTCCGCCTGCGGATTGATGATGGCGACCTGGCCGGTAAACGACTTGCCGGGAAGCGACGGCAGTTCGACTTCCCCCGTCACGCTCGTATTCAGTGCGGCGATGTAGTCTTCGACGACGGCAATCTCGATATCGACCTGCCCAAGCTCAACAATTTCGGCGACAGGATCACCCTGCATCACCCACTGGCCGACTTCGGTGTGTTCGGCACTGACGAAACCGTCGAACGGGGCAAACATGGTGTGCCGCTCGAATTGCTCGGTCAGTCGCTGCACTTCGGCAGCTGCCGCAACGACGCGAGCCTTAGCCTGGTTCGTTTTTTGTTCGCGGGCCCCCTCGGTCAGTAGCCGCAGGGTGGCCCGCGCGTCGCGAAGCTGGCCGGCAGCCTGAATGGCCATTGCCGATTCCTCTTCCAGCAATTCACGCGAGATCGAGTTCACAAGGGCCTTTGCCCGATCGACCTTCCCTTTGCGAAACGTGAGGTTCGCCTCGGCGATATCGACCTTGGCCGTGGCCTGCTCGATTTCGTCTTTCAGCGACTTCTCCAGTTCGGCCAGCTCCGCCTGTCGTACCGCCAAGTCCCCCTTGGCAACGTCAAGTTCTGCCTGGATCACTCCGCGACGGAGAATCGCGATCGGCTGGCCGGCTGTGACGGCGTCCCCTTCGTTGATCAGGTACTTCTCGACGCGACCCGGAGCGGCACTGCCAACGAGGCTGCGGCGAATGGGCTTCACCGTACCGACAAAAGTTTTTTGCTCGCTCACTTCGCCCGACTGGACGGCAACGACCATGACCTTGGGAGTCGGGGGAGGCCCACCCTTGCCCCCTTTGGGGCCTTGGGCCTGGCCTTCCGGTGTTTCACCGAAAAAGGCGAACGCAGCCGCGAGCACTGCGGCAGCGAGGGCCGCAAGCGTGATCCCACGAAACAGCCAGGATTTCATCTTAGCCAGCCTCCCGGGCGACCTCGCCCGCTTGCAGATTGTCTTGCACCTTGCCCAGCAGCGACCGGAGTTGCCGCAGCTGCGTGGCCGTCATTCCTCGCGTCGCCTGTTCGCGAACGCGGTTGGCGACTGTCACCACCTTCGACCAGGCCGGTTTGGCGGCGGGCGTCGGCGCGACAAGTTTGCGGCGGCGGTCGTTCTTGTCGCCGTCGCGACGAATCCAGCCGTCGCGCTCCATTCGGTCGAGAATGCCGACGAGCGTCGGGGGCTCGATCCGCATCCGATCGGCCAGGTCGGTTTGCGAGAGCGACCCTTCCAGCGCCAGGCAGGCGAGAACCTGTGCCTGGCGGAACGTAACGTTCTGCGGCGCGAGTTCCTCATTGAACGCCCGTTGAAAGGCGTTCGACGTCGTGCAGATCCAAAAGCCGACGCTGTTCTCGAAATCGTATTCCAGCATGCGTTCCGTCATGGGGACCTCGCTGGGCGGATGAACCGCCGGGCTACGCGGCCAAGATTCACTCACATCGCCACGAACAAGCGGCTCGGCTCAGAATCATTAGCCTGCGAATCATTAGCTTATAAATTAGACCCGCTGCCACGCAAAAGCAAGCTGCTCGCACTCCCGGTCCCCTGGCACTTTGCGGCAACCCGCCTATATTCGTCCAGCTCGCTTCGAAACTTACATCACTAGCGCCGACCAAATGCCCACCGCAGCCAATCTGTACGATTACCCGCGCTACTACGATCTCGTGTTCGGCTCCGACTGGAAGGCGGAGTATGACTTTCTGCTCGCGGTGTTCGATACGTTCGTTCGAGGCAAGGTTCGCCACGTTTTCGAGCCCGCCTGCGGCACCGGCCGGCTGCTCTTTCGGCTGGCTCAGGGGGAATTCCAGGTGTCGGGGCTCGACCTGAATCCGCGAGCCGTCGAATTCTGCAACAAGCGACTCCAGCGACATGGCCACAAACCGACGGCCTTTGTGGGCGATATGAGCAACTTTCGGCCGCCGCGGCCAATCGATGCGGCATTTAACACGATCAACAGCTTTCGGCACCTGCTCAGCGAAGACGCTGCACGGGGCCATCTCCGCTGCATGGCGGCAGCGTTGCGAAAGGGGGGCGTGTATGTCCTCGGATTGCACCTTGCGCCGACCGAAGGTCAGCCGCTCGACGAGGAACGCTGGTCGGCCCGCCGCGGCCACCTCGTGATCAACACGCACTTGAAGACGTTCGACCTCGACCTCCGCCGCCGCACCGAAAAGTGCCGCATGGTGCTCGATGTGCTCACTCCCACGCAGTCGCGGCAGATCGTCGATGAACTCGTCTTTCGCACGTACACCGCGCCGCAACTGGCGAAGCTGCTCGCCACGGTGCCGGAACTGGAACTCGTCGGCACGTTTGACTTCCGCTACCGCCTCGACCTGCCGACCGAGATTGCGAGCGATACGCAGGATATCGTGCTGGTCTTGCGTAAGCGGTGATGCAATTCAGGCCTTGGTCACCTCCGAAAACATCGCTGCGATCACCTCTTCCAGTGGCGGGTCTTCGACGACGACATCTTCGACGGTGTGCTGGGCCAGGATTTCGGCGAGTGACCTGGCGACTTGGGCCCGCTCGATGCGGAGTTTCACCTTCGGCGGCTCGATGCTGATGACGGTGCCGAAACGAGAGAAGTCGCCGCTCGCCTGCCCGTCGGCCAGTTGCAGCGTGATGAGCTTTTGCCCGCTGAACCTGTCGATGATGCCGGCCAGCGAACCGTCGTACTTGATCTGTCCTTGAGCAATGATGACGGCCCGTTTGCAGAGCGCGGCTACGTCCTTCATGTAGTGGCTCGTGAGCAGCACGGTGATCTGCCGCTGCTCCTGATAGTGCTTCAGGAACTGCTGAATCCGGTGCTGGGCAACGACATCCAGGCCAATCGTCGGCTCGTCGAGAAAGAGCACCTCCGGCGAGTGCAGCAGGGCTGCCGTCAGCTCCATTTTCATCCGCTCGCCGAGCGATAGCTCGCGCACCGGCTGGCGAAGGAGCTTGCCGATCTCCAAAAGGTCGGTCAGTTCGTCGAGCGTCGTTTGGAAGGCCGCCGGCTCGATGCGATAGATCTGTTGGTGCAGCCGAAACGATTCAATGGCAGGCAGATCCCACCAGAGTTGGTTCTTTTGCCCCATCACGAGGGCGAAACGGCGGCGATAGGCGATTTCGCGTTTCCAGGGGACGTGACCCAGAACCGTGGCGGTGCCGGATGTGGGATAGATGACGCCGGAAAGGAGTTTGAGTGTCGTCGTCTTCCCCGCGCCGTTGGGGCCGAGGAACGCGACGAACTCCCCCTTCTTCACCGTCAGGCTGATGTCCCGAACCGCCTGCACTTCGCGATACTCGCGGCGAAAGAGGCCCCGCACGCTCGCCCACAGCCCTTCCTGTTTCTGATAGACGCGATACGACTTCGCCAGGTGCTCGATCTCGATGACGGTCATGGAGTCAGTATAGAATCGATGTCTTGCAAGTGGCAGGCGGACTACCCGCGCGTGATTGGCGCAATTCGTCTCTTGTTCATCGAGCAGGGCAATGCAAGAAGTCGGCTTCGACGAACTGTTGTGCGATGGGAATGGATTCCACACTCTCGATCAACAACCGTTCACGGGCATTGCACGGGATTACTTCGAAAATGGACAAGTAAGGAGTGAGATGCGGTTTGTCGATGGATACGAAAACGGCAGAGCAGTGGAATGGTATGCGAACGGCCAATTAAAGTTTGAGGGAAACTATCTCGGCAGCGGAATTCATGGAGTCTCCAGAAAATGGTATCCCGACGGGAAGGCTAAAGCGGAGTCACTGTGCGAGTTCGGAATCGTGCTTAGCGAAAAGGAATGGAGTGAAACCGGCGAATTGCTTCGGCACTATGAACTTCAACCCAGCGACGCCGGCTATGAGATCTTGAAGAAAAAGAGGAATTTGGCTGCAAAGGCCCGCCAATAGAAAGATTCGGCGTGCCGCAATGATCGCCAGTGAGCTGCTGGTTGGCCTTTAGATTGTCGTCCCACGGGTTTGCCGAGGTGAGTCGAGTGTGCGTTTGTGCCTCTGAGTTTACTGGACCGCTCGATCCAACTGCGATAGCCTCCGCATCGAACTGGTATGGGATCTTGCTAGGCGACGGCGGATGTGGAAATCCGCAAGTGAATCGCGTCTAATCGTCGCCAGTGAGCAACGAACTCGCACGGAGTAATTACCGCACTTCGGAGAAACGGCGATGATTGATCGCTTGGGAACGCAAGGTCGGGCTTGGGCTTTCTTGTGTGCTGCCGCCCTTAGCATGGCGGCTGGTGGGTGCGGCTCGAAACCAACGCCGCCGGCGAAGGCGATCGCGAGCGCACCTCCAGCGCTACCTGCTTCTTCCGCATCCGCTACTCCTCACGCCTCGGCTTCGTCGCCGCTACCCGGTGCCGGGATCGCCGGTGGAGGGATGACAAATCCGCTGGGTGGTTTGCCAGCTTCGCCACTCGCTCAACCCTCGGGAACGACGCCACTCCCTGGAACGCTACCTGGCGGATTTGGTGGTCAGCCGGCCGGATTTGGGCAACCGCCGAATGTCGCTGGGGGTTTAGGAGCACCACCGTCCGCCGCTTCGCCGGTCAATCCGCAGTTGGCTCCTGCTGTAATCGCTCCGAACAATCCGCCGTCGGCGAATACCGCTCCTGCCGGGCCAGTTACTTCGATCGACGACGCAATTACCCGGCTGCAAGGAACCAACGCCGACGCCGCTCGTGACGCGGCCGAGTGGCTGGCGAAGCAACCGCTCGATGCCGCGCGGCAGGCGGATGTTGCGAAGGCGCTGAATAGCCTCGACCGCGATGGGCTCCGCGACGCCGCGCAGGCCGTGTTACCCATCTGGGGAACGAGCGAGAACGTGCCGCTCTTAGGCCAAGTGCTCCTCGGGCAGAAGTTCGACCGACAGCCATGTTTGAAGCTCGCCCAGAAGCTCGCGGACGATCGGCTGCTAGAGCCGCTGATCGTCGTGCTGACCGATACGTTCGACGACGGCAAGCTGGCCGAGGAGATTCTGGCGAGTTGGGGTACGTCGGCCGATCCGGTGCTCGTCGCGCACATGAACCATCCGCACGACGAGGCGCACAACCGCATCGCCCGGCTGCTGGAGCAGCGCAAAATCGAGCCTAAGTTGCTCGCCAAGCAGGCGGTTACTGATCTGGGTTCCAAAGAGGCCGAGGCGCGAGGTTATGCTGCCGCGTGGCTCGAAGAATCAAAGTGTGCCGCAGTGGACAAGGATCAGCACGCTGCGGCGACGAACGCCGCGCTCAAACTGCTCGCCGACCGCAGTCCCTCCGTTCGGCACGCGGCTGTCGAGATCATCGGCCAGTGCGGCGAGAAGTCGCACGATAGCCAGTTCGTCGCGCTCCTAACGAGCAAGAAGGCCGAGGAGTGGCAAGCGGGACTACTTGGTGTGATTCGCACAGGGAACGTGGCCGGCGCGAAGGACCTGGCTGTGCGAATGTCGGACGAAGCGTTTGGAGGCGCCGTTTGCCGCCGCTTGAACAGTGCCGGCGAACCCGGCGAAGACCTCGCACTCGCCATTCTCAAACAGCCGCTGGAGGGGCCCGGCAAGGCGCACATCGCGATCCTGCTTACCATTGGCGAGATCGGCGGCAAGAAAAGCCTCCCGGCACTGACAGCCTTCGACCGAAAACATCGCCGCGGTCCCAAGGGGATGCCCACGAGCGTCGCCAACGCCGTGGATGTGGCCAGAAAGAATGTCATCGCACGGACGAAGAGCCGCTAACACTCGCGCCGGCGTCTATTTCTTCAATTGGACAACCCGTTTTCTCTTGACGCTTGGAAACGGACACAGCGGGATGCTCGGAGACGGATCGGCGAGCACCTCCGCCAGCGTTGACGCGCCCAGCGCCTGCTCGACGGTCGCCAGGGCCGCATCGAGCCGGCTGTGCAACGGGCAAAGGTGAATGCCGTGAGCCGCAAGTTCCAGCGGGCAGGTCCGGATTCTCTGGATCGGCTCGACGGCATTGACGACCTCCAGAATCGTTAAGTCCTCGGGCGACTTGGCCAGCGTCATCCCTCCACCCAGACCGCGCTGCGATTGTACAACTCCTGCCTTGGCAAGACTTTGCAGCACCTTGGACAGGTACGCTCGCGGCACCAAGGTCGCCGCGGCGATCTGGTCGGTCGTGCGGGGGGCGGGAGCTTCGCTTGCGAGGTGAACGGCTGCCCGGAGGGCATATTCGACGGTCTGCGAGAACACAAAATCCTCCCGCCGGAGTTAAATAGGATATTGACATCCAATTATTCACCGATATCCTTACTGGGAACTGGACGTGCGCATCCAGTTTAGCTTTCCTTTGTCGCCAGCGTCAATCAGCAACCTGGCCAGGAGCGAACCATGAAGCAAATTGATGAACAACGGTTGGAAGAGAACGTCGTCTATCGCGTCGGCTATGTCAGCGAGTTCATGGGCTTTGACGCCGCGGACATCGCGGCCATTCAAGGGGCGGCCTCACAGCTCGCGCCGGTAGTCCCGGCCCTGGTCGATGCAGTCTATGAAAAGCTCTTCTCGTACGATGCCACGAAGCGTCATTTTGTTCCCCGGCAATCGGGCTATGAGGGGGAAGTTCCCGCGAGCATCGACTCGCTCTCGCAGGATCACGCGATGATCCAGTTTCGCAAGCAGCACCTCGCACGTTACCTGGTGGCGCTCGTCACGCGCGACTACGACGCCAAGATGGTCAACTATCTCGACATGGTCGGCAAAATTCACACGCCCAAGGCGGGCTCGAAGGAACTCGATGTGCCGCTCGTGCAAATGAATGCGCTCCTGGGCTTTGTCGCCGACGCGCTGACGAACGTCATTCTGGGATTGGGGTTGGATCGTTCGACGGAAGTTCGCACACTGCGGGCCTTCAACAAACTGCTCTGGATTCAAAACGACTTGATCACGCGCCACTATCAAACTGCCGAGGCACGCGCGGCCGTCGCTGCCTGATCGCAGGGCCCATTCCGTTCGAGACCAGGAGGCTGGCGTATGAATTCCCCTCGGCAAATTCGATTCCTATTCGGACTCGCCTTGGCAATCTGCGCGACGCCGCGCATCGCACAGAGCGAGGAGTTCGAACTGGAACCGATCGCTTATAGCCGCTCGCAGCCCGAAAATGCGGTCAGCAAGTTGTCGCAGCGGCTGGATTCGAGCGAAGCGGAATTGACCTTCGATCCCCAAACGGGGTACCTGCCGTCGCTGCTGGCCGCACTTGACGTGCCGGTTTCCTCACAGACGCTGGTGTACTCCAAGACCAGCCTGCAGCGCGATCGGATCGCCCCGCGCACGCCTCGGGCCATCTATTTCAACGACGAGGTGTACGTCGGCTATTGCAAAAATGGCAATGTGCTGGAGATTGCCGCGGCTGATCCCAAGCTGGGCGCGGTCTTCTACACGCTCGATCAAGACTCTGTTGAAGGAACGCGGCCGACGCTCCGGCGGCAAGGGGACAACTGCCTCATTTGTCATGCCTCCTCGCAGACGAAAAACGTGCCGGGGCATGTTGTCCGCTCGGTGTTTACCGAGGCGAGCGGCCTGCCTGATCTCTCGGCCGGCAGCTACCGCATCGATCATACCAGCCCCTTCGAGAAGCGCTGGGGGGGCTGGTATATCACCGGAACGCACGGCAAGCAAAAGCATCTGGGCAACCTCATTGTGCGCGGACGAACCAACCCCGACGCGATCGACAACTCCACGGGCCTGAATGTGACGAGCCTGGAGGGGCGATTCGATGCGTCAGCCTACCTCTCGCCGCACAGCGACCTCGTCGCGCTCATGGTGCTCGAACATCAGACCAGCGGACACAACTACCTGACCCAGGCCAACTTTCTCACGCGGCAGGCAATGCATCAGCAGCAGGCGCTCAATCGGGAACTCGGCGAGCCGGCCGACCACGTTTGGGACAGCACCAAGAGCCGGATCAAAAGCGCCTGCGAGCCGCTCGTCGAATACCTCCTGTTCAGCGGCGAGGCGAAGTTAACCGCCAGGCTGGAGGGGACCACGAGCTTTGCAACCGATTTTGCCAAGCGCGGGCCGCGCGACAACGAGGGCCGCTCGCTCCGCGACTTCGACCTCGAGCACCGGCTCTTCAAGCATCCTTGCAGCTATCTGATCTATTCACCGAGCTTTGCCGCCCTGCCTGCCGAGGCGCGCGACTATGTCTTGCGCCGTATCTGGGAGGTGCTGTCCGGCCAGGATCGGAGCGAAAAGTTCGCCCATCTAAGTCCGCCCGATCGGCAGGCCGTGCTGGCGATCTTGACGGCTACGCTGCCGGACTTGCCGCCGTATTGGCGGGAGCCGGCGACCAGATGACCAATTGCGTCAGGCCATTAGTATCTACCTCGCCGCAAACTCCAGCGCGGCCACGGTGAGCGTGCTGCCGGGTGCGAGTTGCAGACCGACGTAGCCGGATTGGCGTGCTGCGGGCTTGCCTACTACCGTTAGCGTTGCCTTGCTACCGTTGAGCTCGCAGGAAAGCTCGCCCTTTTGCCGGCGGAGTTCGATGAGCAGGGTTGCCTTGGGCAATTTCACGGTGAAGCCTTCGTCTTCGACGCCGCTGGCAAAGAGGCCAGCGGTATTTGAGCGATTGTCGTTGACCACGATCATTCGACAAACGAAGTCGCCGCTGATCTGACGCTTGGCGAGCAGCTGTTTTGCCGACAGCGCATCGGTGGGAATGCTGACGACAAGGCGTCCCTCGTCGTTTTGCTGTCCGAGCTTTTCGAGCGTATCGCGGCCCCACCCCTTTTCCGTCTGCTGGCGCAGCAGCCAGTTACGTTCCGAAAGCAAATTCCTCAGTACGGGGTTCATCGCCGGAATCTCGACTGGCGGCGCGGGGAGCGGCACATCGAGTTCGGGGAGCAATCGCTTCACATCGCTACCTCCTGCGGCCGCTTCGTCCCAGTATTGGCGGGCAAGCTTGCGGTCTCCTTTCGCATCGAGGGCGAGGAACGCTCCGAAGAACACTTTGTTTTGCGCGGCGTCTTCCTTGAGCGTGAGCTGTGCGAGGGTGAGGGCCAACTTGGGAGGCATGTCTTTGGCCGCATAGGTCTTGTTCTGTCCGGCGACGCGGAGCACGAGCTGGCCATCGGCATACTCGACGACGGCGACGCGCTGCTCGCCGACCTCTAGTTCGCTCGTGCTTTCGAGCGACTGGCAGCCACGCTCGACCGCTTGCCAAAACTTCGTCACGTACTCGCCCAGTTCGTCGAGTCGCGCCAGTTCTGCGTCGAATGCGTCGTCACCTTTCAGCTTTGCGGCGGTGGCAAGCGTTTCGGGCAGGGCCGGAATATTGCGACTGGAAATGGTCTGGCGAACGGCGGTGAGCGCGGCGGCGCGGTCCTCAGCCAGGTCTTCCGCTGCTGCCGCGGCGACGAGCGACATCGGCACGAGCCCCAAAGTGCAAACGATTGCAAACAATCGCATGATTTCTCCTTATGCTTCGCACCTATTCTTGCCGTGTCGATCAAGGGAAATTGCGACAGGCGAATTGCATGGCGCAGTCGGATGCCGAGGATTTATCACAGGACCGGACTATTTTAGGCCAGCACCTGGCAATCCGCACAAGCCAGGAAGACCTTGACGGTTAACGAGAGCTTATCGAGAGTTATTAGCAAACCAGCTCTCGCGGATTGACCGGCTCGCATGGAAGCCGGAGAGCTTGTGTACTTTCGCCAAGCCAACGGCGGCGAGCGACCGTCAAGCCGCGTGCTACCACGATTCGATCCACTCCAAAGACATCGCCCCCGCTGGAAAGGATCGCCCATGGCCTGGCCCCAATTGCTCGCTCAGTGGCTCGTATCGGACCGCCTGACGGAAATGGCCGAGCGGGTGGCTGGCCGCAGCCGACTGGCTGTGTGGCAGCGGGTTGTGGAGCGGATCGAGACGCTCGGACCGGCCGAATCGCGGGGCTATCTGCGGGCGCGGGCCGCGTCAGTTATCATGGCCGAAACCGATCGGCTAATCGAACAAGAAGGCCCCGCCGTCGCCCGAATGCGCGAGCGGATTGTCGCGGCCGCCACCGAATCGCTCGTCGAAACGATCGTGATGCAAGTCACTCAGCGCCGCGCGGGACAAGTGGTTCGACGAGCGGCTTAGCCTCTGGTTCGCAAGCATTCTGGACAGCGCAAAAAGAAACCGCGACACATGGTCGCGGCTCTTCATTCGGCAGTGCAGGTTTTGGCCCGACGGTTAGTCGAGGAACCCCACCAGCTCTTGGCTCCGGCTGGGCTGCTGCAGTTTGCGAACGGCTTTGGCCTCGATCTGGCGGATGCGTTCGCGGGTCACCTTGAAGATGTGGCCCACTTCTTCCAGCGTGTAGCTGTAGCCGTCGCCCAGACCGTAGCGGAGCTTGATGATCTCGCGCTCACGGTAACTGAGCGTCTTGAGCACCTTGTTGATCCGCGTCCGGAGCATCTCCTGGCCAGCGCCGGTAGCCGGGCTCTCGGCGGTGCCGTCGGGAAGGAGGTCGCCGAAATGGCTGTCCTCGCTGTTGCCGACGGGCCGATCGAGGCTGATCGGATAACGGCTCATCGCCAGAACGCGACGGGCTTCATCGACCGTGGTCTTCGCCTTGCGGGCGGTTTCTTCCAGCGTCGGCTCGCGGCCGAGATCTTGCAGCAATTGCCGCGAGACGTTTCGCACGCGGCTCATCGTCTCGACCATGTGGACCGGAATGCGAATCGTGCGGCTTTGGTCGGCGACCGCCCGCGTGATTGCCTGGCGAATCCACCACGTGGCGTAGGTGCAGAACTTGAAGCCGCGGCGATACT